>NZ_JBIAWZ010000025.1:0-103783 GCF_042896175.1 Streptomyces sp. NPDC001315
GGGGCCCGTTCTCTCATGCCCGCACCCGCACCCGAACCTCCGTCCAGATGATCACCGCTGCCGCTCGAACAAGATCCGGTTTGCCACAACGCACTGAGACATCACGAGGTGTCTGGAGAACCGTCCCACTTCTCCTCGGCGGCCCACCCATCGGGCGGCGCCGGGTCGGTGACGGGGGCCGCGAGCATCGGGTCCGGCAGCGCCCACATGCGCCATGCCTTCCACGCGGGCGCCCCCTCGTGCGGTGCTGCTGTTCCCCGTTACTCGAGTAGACCGAGTTCCCAAGCACTCGCCGGTGCCTTTGCCGAGTTGCTAGGCAGCCTCTTTGGCAGCCCGCGCCATGACTTGCGGACAACCGTGCACCAGAATGAGGGCTCGAAGCCGTTTGTGCGATGGCCGATGGAGGGCGACCGTAAGGCGGCCCAGACGGCTGTCTGTCATTGCCGGTCGCGAGTGGGCGGGGAGTCAGCTCATTCTCAGCCTGCTCCGGCCAGGTTGGGCATTGGTTCGGGCGAAGCCATCCGGCTGTGGTCGGTAGATGCCGATACGCCGGGATCGATGCGACGGTTGCGCGATGCCGTCCCGGACGGGGGTCTGACTCTTGAGATCTTTGACCGAAGTGTCCAGTCACAGGCTTGTCGACCGTCGTTGCGGGCTGGCTTCTGCTGTCACCGAGCCACAGGGCGTGTCCCAATAGGGGCCTTGCCGAGTTCCAGGCGCCATCACGGTTCAGACCGCCCGAGCGGGCCGGTGCCATCCACTCAGCGTGTCACCCTGCGGGAGGCGAACCACCATGACGACCAGACAGCGCAGCACCTCCTCCAGTACGGATCCTCCCGTGCGGAGAGAAATCGTGCTCGGCGTGGACACGCACGGTGAGGTGCACGTCGCCGCCGTGGTGTCCCCGCTGGGCAAGATCTTGGGCACCGAGTCCTTTCCGGCGACGGTGGCCGGCTACCGGCGGCTGCTCGTGTGGGCCCGCAGGCGGGGGACGGTGCGCCGGGCCGGTGTGGAGGGCACCGGTACCTTCGGCGCGGGCCTGTCCCGCTACCTGCTGACCCAGCAGATCCAGGTGTTCGAAGTGAACCGGCCCGACCGCACAGCCCGCCGTCTGCTCGGCAAGTCGGACCCGCTCGATGCGCAGGCCGCAGCGCGAGCCGTGCTCAGCGGTCGCACCCGGGCCCAGGCCAAGTCCGGCGACGGACCCGTGCAAGGCGCCCGGATCTACAAACTCGCCAAGGACTCCGCGGTCAAGGCCCGCACACAGGCGATCAACCAGCTCAAGGCCGTCCTAGTGATCGCCGACCCCGCCCTGCGGGAACGGTTGTCGAGCTTGGGCAATGCCGAGCTGTTCCGCACCTGCGCGCGCCTCGGCTCTCCCGAGGGTGGGGGAGACGAGGACGCGGTGGTCCAGGCCACCCACATGACATTACGCATGCTCGCCGAACGCATCGAACAGCTCACCGGGCAGATCAACGAGCTGAACCAACGCCTGACCCGGCTCGTCGAACGCCACGCGCCGCAACTGCTCGTACCGATGGGCATCGGCCCGGACAGCGCCGTCACTCTCCTGATCACCATGGGGGACAATCCCGAGCGGCTGAACACCGAGGCGTCCTTTGCTGCCCTTTGCGGAGTCAGCCCCATCGAGTACTCCTCCGGGCGGCGCATCACGCGACGGCTCAACCACGGCGGCGACCGGCAGGCCAACGCCGCCCTGCACCGCATCGTGTTCACCCGCCTGCGCCACGACCCCCGAACCCAGGCGTACTACGAACGCCGCACCCAGGAAGGCAAGACCCGACGTGAGATCATCCGATGCCTCAAGCGATATGCCGCCCGCGAGGTCTTCAACCTGGTCAGACCGATCTCCCGCGCCCCCGCGTTATAGGGGCGTCCGTGAGACGTGAGAGGGTCTGGGGCGTGAGTGAGACACCGCCGAACACCCTGCAATACCGCTTTGACGGGCCAGAAGACGCCCCTGTCCTGATCTTGGGTCCCTCACTGGGCACTACATGGCACATGTGGGACCGCCAGGTCCCGGAGCTGACCAGGCAGTGGCGGGTCTTCCGGTTCGACCTGCCCGGGCACGGTGGCGCGCCCGCGCACCCGGCCGGCGCGGTGTCCGACCTGGCCGCGCGCCTGCTCGCCACGCTCGACGCGCTCGGCGTGCAGCGCTTCGCGTACGCGGGCTGCGCCCTGGGCGGCGCGATCGGTGTCGAGCTGGCCCTGCGGCACCCGGAGCGGCTCGCCTCGCTCGTGGTGATCGCCGCCTCGCCCCGGTTCGGGACGGCCGACGAGTTCCGGCAGCGCGGGGTGATCGTACGGACGAACGGGCTCGACCCCATCGCCCGTACGTCCCCGGAGCGCTGGTTCACCGGTGGGTTCGCGGCCGCCCAGCCCGCGATCACCGAGTGGGCGGTGCAGATGGTGCGTACCACCGACCCCGGCTGCTACATCGCGGCCTGTGAGGCGCTCGCCGCGTTCGACGTACGGCACGAACTGACGCGCGTCGGTGTGCCGACCCTCGTCCTGGTCGGTTCGGAGGACCAGGTCACCGGCCCCGCCGAGGCCCGCACGCTGGTCGCCGGCATCCCGGACGCCCGTCTGGCGGTCGTCCCCGGCGCCTCCCACCTGGTCCCCGTGGAGCAGCCGGCCGCCGTCACCGACCTGCTCGTCCACCACTTCTCGACCGCCTGGCAGCCCGCCTTCGACTCGGCCACCGGCCAGATGGCCATCCCGGCCGCCCCGGTCAAGCCGGCCCTGGCCGCGCCCCAGCCCACCGCGCCGATCGCCGAGATCGCCCCGGCCGTCGTACCGCCGCAGCAGGCGGGCCGGCCGGACCGGTACGACACCGGGCTCAAGGTGCGCCGCGAAGTGCTCGGCGACGCGCACGTCGACCGGGCGCTGGCGCAGGCCGACGACTTCTCGGGGGACTTCCAGGAATTGGTCACCCGCTACGCGTGGGGCGAGATCTGGGACCGGCCCGGCCTCGACCGGCGCTCGCGCAGCTGCATCACCCTCACGGCGCTGGTCGCGGGCGGCCACCTGGAAGAGCTCGCCTTCCACACCCGGGCCGCCCTGCGCAACGGCCTCACCCCGGACGAGATCAAGGAAGTGCTGCTCCAGGCGGCGGTCTACTGCGGAGTCCCGGCGGCGAACAGCGCCTTCAGGGTGGCCCAGCAGGTCATTCGGGAGGAGACGACCCCCGCCGAGTGATCGCCGGCCGGGTACCGGGAGCACCACCCTGAGGGGCCCGCCGCCGCGACAGTGGGGGCAGGATGGGACCCATGAAGCTCACGAAGAAGTCGCACGCCTGTGTCCGTCTGGAGAAGGACGGGCGGACGCTCGTCATCGACCCCGGAGCGTACAGCGAGGAGGACGCGGCGCTCGGCGCCGACGCGATCCTCGTCACGCACGAGCATCCCGACCACTTCGACGAGGGGCGGCTGCGGGCCGCTCTGGAGGCCGACCCGGCCGCCGAGATCTGGACGCTGCGCTCCGTCGCGGAGCAGATCTCGGCCGCGTTCCCGGGCCGTGTGCACACCGTCGGCCACGGCGACACCTTCACCGCCGCGGGCTTCGACGTCCAGGTCCACGGCGAGCTGCACGCGGTGATCCACCCGGACATCCCGCGCATCACCAACGTCGGCTACCTCGTCGACGGCGGCCGCGTCTTCCACCCCGGCGACGCGCTCACCGTCCCCGACCAGCCGGTGGAGACCCTGATGCTCCCGGTGATGGCTCCGTGGAACAAGATCTCCGAGGTCATCGAGTACGTCCGCGAGGTCAAGCCGCAGCGCGCCTACGACATCCACGACGCCCTCCTCACCGACCTCGCCCGCCCGATCTACGACCGCCAGATCGGCGCCCTGGGCGGCGCGGAGCACCTGCGGCTGACGCCGGGGGCGTCGGCGGAGGTGTAGCGGGGGAGCGGGCCCGTTGTCGTACCCGCCGGGTAGGTTGTGAGGCATGCGCATCGCGACCTGGAACGTGAACTCGATCACCGCCCGCCTGCCGAGGCTCCTGGCCTGGCTGGAGAGCAGCAACACGGACGTGCTCTGCCTCCAGGAAGCCAAGATCGCCGAGGCCCAGTTCCCGTTCGACCAGCTGCGCGAACTGGGCTACGAGGCGGCGGTGCACGCGACCGGCCGGTGGAACGGCGTCGCGGTGATCTCCCGCGTCGGCCTCGAGGACGTGGTCAAGGGCCTGCCCGGCGATCCCGGCTACGAGGGCGTCGAGGAGCCCCGAGCGATCTCCGCGACCTGCGGCCCGGCCCGCGTCTGGTCGGTGTACGTGCCGAACGGGCGCGAGGTCGGCCACGCCCACTACGCCTACAAGCTCCAGTGGTTCGAGGCCCTGAAGGCGGCCGTCGCGGGCGACGCGTCCGGCAGCCGCCCGTTCGCCGTCCTCGGCGACTACAACGTGGCGCCGACGGACGACGACGTCTACGACGTGGCCGTCTTCGAGGGCCTCACCCACGTCACCCCCGCCGAGCGCGCCGCCCTGACCGCCCTGCGCGAGACGGGCCTGTCCGATGTCGTCCCGCGGCCCCTGAAGTACGAGCACCCCTACACGTACTGGGACTACCGCCAGCTCTGCTTCCCCAAGAACCGCGGCATGCGCATCGACCTGGTGTACGGCAACGAGCCGTTCGCCAAGGCGGTCAAGGACGCGTACGTGGACCGGGAGGAGCGCAAGGGCAAGGGCGCCTCGGACCACGCGCCGGTCGTCGTGGACCTGGACGTGTAGCCCCCGGTCAGAGAAGAGCCAGGTCCACGGAGTTCGCGAGGGCCGCCAGCCCGGCGTCCCCGGGATGCAGATGATCCCCGCTGTCGTACGCGGCCAGGATGCGCGTGGGGCGGTCGGGATCGCGCAGGACGGCGTCGAAGTCGAGGACGCCGTCGAAGATCCCGGAGCGGCGGATCCAGGCGTTGACCGCGGCCCGCTCGGCCTCGACCGACGCCGTGCACCGGGAATCCCCTCCGCACGGCAGGATCGTCGCCGCCAGCACCCGCAGCCCCCGGGCGTGCGCCCGGTCCGCGATATTCCGCAGTCCCGCGGTCACCTGCTCGGCCGTCGCGCCCGACCGCACGTCGTTCACGCCCTCGAACACGACCGCCGTGCGCGCCGAGGTCTGGGCGAACACGTCCCGGTCGAGGCGGTGCAGCGCGCTCACCCCGCCGGCGTCCGTGGAGACGCCGTCCCCGGGATAGCGGTCGGCGACGACGCGGTTGCCGGAGATGCCCTGGTTGAGGACGCCGTAGCGGGGGACCGCGGTCTGCCGCAGCAGACGGGCGGCGAGCACGTCGGGCCAGCGCCGGTTCGCGCCCACCGTCGACCGGTCCCCGTCGGTGATCGAGTCGCCCAGCGCGACCACCGCCCCCGGTCCGCCGCTCACGTCCACCCCGGTCAGCAGCGGCCAGGTCGTCAGCGTCGAGGCGTACGCCGCCGCCGAGCCGTCGGCCGTGTGGTCGCCCGGTCCGCTCAGGTACGACCGCTGCACCGCGAGCCGGTGCACGGGAGCCGCCCTGACGGTGCCGGGGAGATGGAAGCTCACCAGCAGATCGGCGTTCGCGGGCACCTTGAAGCCGAGCGGATCGCTGACCGCCTGCGCTCCCGCCGGGACGTCGACGCCTGCCGCACCCCGGAAGGACAGCCGCATCGGCGCGCCTCGGGCCGCCGCGCCCGCCGCCCGCACCGCCACCGTCGCACGGCCGATCCGCACCGGAGCGGAACCGAACGTGTTGTCGAACCGCAGTCGCACCCGGGGCCCGCCCACCGACGTGTGCACCACGAGCCGCAGCGTGCGGTCGCTCCACGGCCCCACGGCCGCGTAGCCGGAGGTCGCCGCGGCCCAGGTGCCGGTCCAGCCGCCGGCCGCCCGCACCGACAGCGCGAACACGTGCAGACCGTCCGCGCGCGGCAGCCGCACCGAGGCGACCTCGCGGCCCGGCGCGAGCGGCACCGTCACGACGTACAGCCGGGCCTTCTCGGTGAGCCGGCCGCCGGGCGTGTTGATGTGCGGGAGCCCCACCGCCTTCGTGGCGAGCGGACCGGTGCGCCAGTCGGAGGCGCTGAGCAGGTACGAGGAGTGCGTGCCGTCCGCGTACGTGACGGTGCCCGAGCCGCTCACCTCGCCGCCGTGGTCGCCGGCCAGCAGGAAGGCGAGGGCGTCGCCGCGCCCGCCGACCCGCACCTCCTGCCCGGCGGCCCGTACGTTGTCCGGCTCGCCCGGCTGCCGTCGCGGCCAGGTCAGCTGGGCCCCCTGCACGGTGAGGGTGCGGCCGGGCGTCCAGCCCGCGGCCGTGAGGTCCCGGGCCGACAGGGAGGCGCCCGAGCCGTCGAAGTCCGCCTCGGCGGGCCGGGCGTCGTCACTGACGGCCGTGTTGTCGAAGAGCCGCTCCAGGGGGAGCGGGGCGGACCGGGGCGGGTCGGTGGCCCGCGCGGCGGACGCCGGCACCAGGGCCGTCGTGAACAGGGCGAGCGCGAGCGGGAAACCCCGGACACCTCGATGCACGTGACGACTCCTCCCGCTCACCGGTCGTGCGCACAGGCACCGCGAAGTTAGAGACGCGCCGTACCCCGGTCAACGAGCCATGCGGGAAGGCCGGGTGGAATCCACCGGACGAGACCATCGGGCGCGCCTGTGGTGCGTACGCCGGTACGAATGACACGCTGGACGTATGAACATCCCTTTCCTGGGCAACCGGCGCAAGAAGAGCGACGGCGCGGAGATCTCCGCCGACCCCGAGGGTGTCGCCGAACTCCTCTCCGAGTGTGAGTTGCTGCGCTCACAGGCGTCCCAGGAGGGCGTCCAACTCGACGATTCCGCCGCCTCGTTGGAGGCGCTCGACCAGCTGGTGCCACGCTGGCGCGACGACGAGGAGGTCCTGCCCTGGCTCGGCAACGACGCGGGCCTCTACCTGGGGACCGTCATCGTGCGCACCGTTGCGGGCGCCGTCTGGGAGGTCTGGCCCGGCGGGCAGCCCGTCGTACGGCTCGCCTCCGGCCGTGAGTTCGACGTGGTGACCGCCGGTCACGAGTGGGCCGCGAGCGGTGTTCCCGAGCTCTCGCAGCTGTACGCGGAGGTGGCCGAGGCGTAGGCGAGAGATGGCCAGTTGCCGTAAATACGGCTAATGCCCGAAAAGTGCGTGTCGTGAGGGACCTTGATCCCTGTCTGGATAGTTTGCGGCAGTCACGACACAGCTGAGGTGAGTAAGGGTGGGCATGGCTGTCGATCCGTTGATCGAGCTGCAGGACGTCAACAAGCACTTCGGGGAGTTGCATGTCCTCCAGGACATCAACCTCACCGTCGGCAAGGGGGAGGTGGTCGTCGTCATCGGCCCGTCCGGCTCGGGAAAGTCGACCCTGTGCCGGGCGATCAACCGGCTGGAGCCGATCGAGTCCGGGACGATCATGCTCGACGGCAAGCGGCTGCCCGAGGAGGGCAAGGAACTCGCCAGGCTCCGCGCGGACGTCGGCATGGTCTTCCAGTCCTTCAACCTCTTCGCCCACAAGACGGTCCTGCAGAACGTCTCGCTGGGGCAGGTCAAGGTCCGCAAGCGCAAGAAGGAGGACGCCGACAAGCGCTCGCTCGAACTCCTCGACCGCGTCGGCCTCGCCGCCCACGCGCCCAAGTACCCGGTCCAGCTCTCCGGCGGCCAGCAGCAGCGCGTGGCCATCGCCCGCGCCCTCGCCATGGAACCCAAGGCGCTGCTGTTCGACGAGCCGACCTCGGCCCTCGACCCCGAGATGATCAACGAGGTCCTGGAGGTCATGCGGCAGCTCGCCCGCGACGGCATGACCATGGTCGTCATCACCCACGAGATGGGCTTCGCCCGCTCGGCCGCCAACCGGGTGGTCTTCATGGCCGACGGCCGGATCATCGAGGACCGCACCCCGGAGGAGTTCTTCACCGACCCGCGCACCGACCGCGCCAAGGACTTCCTCTCCAAGATCCTCAAGCACTGAGCGGGAGTGCGACCCATGTTCCGTACCCCACGTGTGTCCGCCGTCCTGGCCCTGCTCACCGTGCTGCTCGGCGTCGTCGTCGCCTGCGGCAAGGAGGGCAGCCCGCCCAGCAAGGGACCCGCGGCCGACAAACTCCCCAACTACGAGGTGGCACAAGGATTCCGGCTCCCCGAGTCCCCGACCTGGACCCGGGCGAAGAAGCGCGGGTACCTGGTCGTCGGGGTCAAGGAGGACCAGCCGTACCTGGGCGAGAAGGACCCGGCGACCGGCGCCTACTCCGGCTTCGACATCGAGATCGCCAGGATGATGTCCGCCTCCCTGGGCTTCGACCCCAGCACGATCCGCTTCAAGACGATCGCCTCCGCGAACCGAGAGACCGCCCTGCAGAACGGTCAGATCGACTTCTACGTCGGCACCTACACCATCAACGCCAACCGCAGGAAGCTCGTCGGCTTCGCCGGCCCCTACTACATGGCCGGGCAGTCGCTGCTGGTGCGGGCCGACGAGAACGACATCCACGGCCCCCAGGACCTCGACGGCAAACGGGTGTGCTCGGTGACCGGCTCGACGCCGTACCAGCGCATCAAGGAAAACTTCCCGAAAGCGATCCTCGTCGCCTACGACACCTACTCCGTCTGCGTCGACAACCTGCTCACCTACCAGGTCGACGCCGTCACCACCGACGACGCCATCCTCATCGGCTACGCGGCGAAGCTCCCCGACGAGCTCAAGGTGGTCGGCAAGCCCTTCTCCGAGGAGCCGTACGGCATCGGCGTCCCGCACGGCGACAACGCCCTGCGCTACGCCCTCGACGACGCGTTGGAGGCCCGTGAGAAGAACGGCGACTGGAAGAAGGCGTACGAGGCCACGCTCGGCCTGTCCGGCGTGCCCGCGCCGACCCCGCCCCCGATCGACCGCTACCAGGCCGGCTCATGAACGTACTGACTCAAAACTTCTCCCTCTACGCCGAGGGCTTCCTCGGCACGGTCGAACTCACCGTCTACGCCTCGGTGCTGGCCCTCGTCCTCGGCTTCCTCATGGCCTCGTTCCGGGTCGCGCCCGTCGGCTCGCTGCGCATCTTCGGCACCGTGTGGGTCACCGTGCTGCGCAACACCCCGCTGACCCTGCTGTTCTTCGCGGTGCTGCTCGGCCTCCCCAGGTTCGGACTGGTCCTGCCCTTCCAGGTGTTCGCCGTCCTCGCCCTCGGCTGTTACACCTCGGCGTTCATCTGCGAGGCGCTGCGCTCCGGCATCAACACCGTGCCCCGAGGGCAGGGCGAGGCGGCCCGCAGCCTCGGGATGACCTTCGCGCAGACCCTGAACCTGGTCGTCCTGCCGCAGGCGTTCCGCTCCGTGATCCCGCCGGTCGGCTCCACCCTCATCGCACTCGCCAAGAACTCCGCGATCGCGGGCGCGTTCAGCGTCACCGAACTGCTCAGCACGTACAAGACCCTCAGCGAACTCGGCTACAACATCGTCTGGACCTTCGTCTGGATCGCCGTCGGCTACCTGATCATCACCCTCGCCATCAGCGCGCTGTTCAACGTGCTGGAGAAGAAGTGGGGAGTCGCCCGTTGACACCCGCAGTCGCCCTCTACGACGTACCGGGCCCCAGAACCCGGCAGCGGCACCGGATCTACGGTGTCGTGTCCACCGTCGTGCTGCTCGCCCTGCTCGCCTGGATCCTGTATCTCCTCTTCACCACCCAGCAGTTCACCTACACGAAGTGGATGCCCTTCGAGTACAAGGGAATCCAGGAGCTCCTGCTGCGCGGCCTCGGCAACACGCTCAAGGCCTTCGCCATCGCGGCTGTCCTGTCGCTGGCGCTCGGCGGAGCGCTGGCGACCGGGCGGCTGTCGGACCACCGGCCGGTGCGCTGGCTGGCCACGGTCGTCGTGGAGTTCTTCCGCGCCATGCCCGTCCTGGTGATGATCTTCTTCATCTTCGTGGCGCTCAAGGTGCAGCCGTTGCCCGCCCTCGTCGCCGGACTGACCCTCTACAACGGCTCCGTGCTCGCCGAGGTGTTCCGCTCGGGTGTCAACTCCGTGGAACGCGGCCAGCGGGAGGCCGCGTTCGCGCTCGGCATGCGCAAGACGCAGGTCATGTCGTACGTCCTCGTGCCCCAGGCCGTGCGGGCCATGCTGCCCGCCATCATCAGCCAGCTGGTGGTGGCCCTGAAGGACACCTCGCTCGGCTACCTGATCACCTACGAGGAGTTCCTCCACGCCGGGAAGCTCATCGCGTCGAACCTCGACTACGATTTGCCGTTCATCCCCGTGGTGATGGTGATCTCGCCGATCTACATCGGGATGTGCATGCTGCTCTCCTGGTTCGCCGGCTGGGTGTCCCGGCGGGAGCAGCGCAGTCCCAAGACCAAAGCCGTGGAGGTGGCCGCGGCCGAACCCGGGACGCTGCTGCCGGGTGGGGGACCCCCCACGGCCCCCAAACCGTAGGGGGCGGCAGTTCACAGAGCCATACCCGCCCGGCCGCGGCCGGAGATCACTGCTCGCGCAGCGGAACCGACACGTACGACGGGTCGTTCGCCGGCGAGGAGAAGGTCAGCTGCGCGCCGGACGGGTTGTGCTCGATGTAGAGCGGGTCGACCGTGTCGACGACCAGGGCGAGCCGGTGCCCTGCCGGGACGTCGTAGGCCGTGGAGAACAGGTCCAGGTCGAGGCCGAAGGGCTTGCCGGGAGTGACCCCGTGGAAGGTGTACGGCGCGTTGCTCACCAGCTTGCCGAGGCCGAGCGGGCCCACGTCGTACAGGTAGGCGACGAGGGTGCCGCTCTCCTTGGTGGGGGTGACCGTGGTGTGCAACTTGGCCGTGCCGCGTACCTGTTGGGCGGTGGCGTACTTCTCCGACTGCCATACGGCCGCCCAGCGGCGGGGGAGCAGCGGGATCGACGCGATCGGGGGGATCTGGGCGACCTGGTCGAGGATGCTCGACAGGAAGACGATCCCGCCGTCCGCCCCGGAGTCGACATTGGCGTGGATCGTGGTGGTGCCCGCGAGATTGATCTTGCGGGTGGTGGCGCCGACCGACTTCCAGTCCGGGTAGCCCTCGTAGCCGCCCGTGGAGCGGGACTTGAGCTGGACCGGCTGTTCGCGGTCGATGCCGTTGTCCTCGCCCTTGAGGTAGTGGTCGAACCAGCGCCCGGTGTCGGTCCACACGTCGTTGGGCAGTCCGAACAGTCCGGTGACCTCGGCGGTCGCGTGGTCGCCGGGGCGGAACTCCAGCCGCTTCGGGCCGGTGAGCTTCTCGTAGAAGTCGGCGTACTGGTTGGGCGGGAAGATCGTGTCGCCCCAGGCGTTGGCCATCATGACCGCGGCGCCGTTCTTGTTCAGCTGGTCCACATATGTTGCGGCCGAACGTTTCTTCCCCCAGTTGATGATGTCCTGCTCCCGTGACAGGTCCGAGGCGAAGAAGTCCGAGAAGACCTGCTCGAGCTCGGCGCTCTCGCGGCCGGTGGCCGTCCCGGCGACGTCCAGCAGGGCCGCGGCCTGGGAGTGCTGGGTGCGGCCGGAGTAGATCGAGTCGATCAGGTCCGCCCAGCCGCTCAGTGCGGCGACGGCCTTGATCCGCTTGTCGTGGGCGGCGGCGATCAGGCTGATGCCGGCGCCGTAGGAGACGCCCGCCATGCCGATGTGCTGTGCGTCGGTGGGGGTGTTGGCGATCGCCCAGTCGATGACCTTGGACGCGTCGGCTATGTCGGGAGGTCCCGCCACTTCTATCTCGCCACCGGACTGCCAGAAGCCGCGGACGTTGTAAGTGAGCACGATGTAACCGGAGTTCGCGAGCTGCTGGGCCTGCGCGAGATACTCGACCTGGGGCAGGCCCCAGCTCGTGGGCAGCACGATCAGCGGGTAGCGGTGCGTGCCGTCGGAGCCCGCCGGGGTGACGACGTTCGCCTTGAGGACGGTGCCGCCGTCGCCGGCGATGTCCACGAAGCGGACGCTGTTGCCGGCCGCCTGTGCGGCGGGAGCGAGCCCGAGGACGCTGCCGGCGATCAGGGTCGCGGAGACGGCGCCCACGGCGGTCGTACGCAGGGCCTTGCGACGATGCCCGCCCGTCGGCCGCCGCCACCCGGTTTGAAGGCGCTCCGCGCCCTTTTGATGCATGGGTCACTCCTCACTCGTGTAAGTGGAAAGTGACCGAACGGTAACCTCGCCCCCTTACCGCAGGTAACCCGTGGGTAAGTTACGTGCGAGTAACGATTGTTGGTTCGTGAACGAACTCAGGAGGCGCGGTGTGAGGTCCGTGTCGGCTCGGGTGCCGGAGCCGGCAGCGGCGCCTGGGCCGCACGTGTCACGTCGGCGACGAGTTCGACGACGTCAGGGCCGTACGCCTGCGAGTTGACGACCTTCAGCAGCAGGGCGAAGGAAGCGCTGCCGTGTTTGCGGGCCAGCCGCTCGTGGTTGCGGGCGAGATAGCGGGTCGCGGCCTGGTTGGTGATGGCGCGCTGGCCGCAGAAGAGGAACACCGGGCGCGCGTCCCGGCGCCGGCCCGCCGTGAGCCGGGCCAGGATCACGTACTCGCCCTTGCCCGGATCCAGCCGGTAGTGCTCGCTGCCTATCTGGAAGGCGCCGCGGTCCGGACCGGGCTCGGCGTCGACGTTCACCCGCACCCCCGGCAGCAGGGAGCCGAGATGCGCGGCCATACGGCGGTTGGAAGCCGGCCCGCCCACGCAGAACTCGGTGCGTTCCCCGAACCCCTGCTGCGCCGCGTCGTGCGCGACGACCTGGGCGTTCGCGTTGCAGTCCTTGACGAGCGCGGCCAGTTCCAGGAGGGCGAACACGTCGTGCCGCGTCACCGTCAGCTCGGGACCGCCCGCCTCGCGGTTGACCACCAGCAGCGACTCGGAGTTGTCCGGCAGCCCGAAGAAGGCCTGCTTGCGTCGCAGCCTGCGCTTCCAGAGGTAGGTGCGGGCCAGCCAGCCGAGAGCGGCGCTGATGCCGGCCGCCACCACGCCCAGGACGATGTTGCGCACGTCGTCAGTCATGGGCGCGCATGGTAGCGGGCCCGTGCGGACCGGTGTTCGACACGGTCCTGACGCGGCCAGGGTGATGGATTAGGCTGCTTGAACGGTCCCTTGACTGGAGGTGCGGATGCGTCGCCCTGTCGCGCGGAATCTGGCAGTCCTGGCGGTTTCGGCCGCTGTGGTGTCGGTGGGGGCCGCGGCGCCACCCGCCGCACAGACCGGCTCCGCCGGGAACAGCCCCGCGAAAGTCCCGGTCGCCGTCGGCTACGGCGGCGCGGTCGCCAGCGTCGACGCGGACGCCTCCGCCGCCGGCATCGAGGTCCTGAAGAAGGGCGGCAACGCTGTCGACGCGGCCGTCGCCACAGCCGCCGCACTCGGCGTGACCGAGCCCTACTCCGCCGGCATCGGCGGAGGCGGCTACTTCGTCTACTACGACGCCAAGTCCCGTAAGGTGCAGACCATCGACGGCCGCGAGACCGCCCCGCTGACCGCCGACTCCAACCTGTTCGTGGAGAACGGCAAGGCGCTCGCCTTCGCCGACGCCGTCTCCAGCGGCCTGAGCGTCGGCACACCCGGCACGCCCGCCACCTGGGCGACGGCGCTGGACAAGTGGGGCAGCGAAAAGCTCGGCACGGTACTCAAGCCGGCCGAGCGGATAGCCCGCGACGGCTTCACCGTCGACGACACCTTCCGTGCGCAGACGGCCTCCAACGAGACCCGCTTCCGCTACTTCCCGGACACCGCCGAGCTGTTCCTGCCGGGCGGACGGCTCCCCGTCGTCGGCTCGACCTTCAAGAACCCCGATCTCGCCCGCACCTACCAGGAGTTGGGCAAAGAAGGCGTCGGCGCGGTCTACCGGGGCGACATCGGCAAGGACGTCCTGAAGACGGTCAACAACCCGCCCGTGGACGTGGCTTCCGGCTGGAAGGCCCGCCCCGGCGACCTCTCGGCCAAGGACCTCGGGGCCTACCGGGCCAAGCTCCAGGCGCCCACCAGGACCTCGTACCGCGGCCTCGGCGTCTACTCCATCGCGCCCTCCTCCTCCGGCGGCACCACCGTCGGCGAGGCCCTCAACATCCTGGAGAAGACGGACCTCTCCAAGGCAAGCGAGGTCCAGTACCTGCACCACTTCATCGAGGCCGGCCGGATCGCGTTCGCGGACCGCGGGCGCTGGGTCGGCGACCCCGCCTTCGAGGACGTACCGACGAAGGAACTGCTGTCACAGCGGTACGCCGACTCGCGCGCGTGCCTCATCAAGGACGACGCCGTCCTCACCAGCCCCGTCACCCCCGGCGACCCCCGCGACCCGGCGGCCTGCGCCACCGGCGGCACCGCGGCCCCGACGACGTACGAGGGCGAGAACACCACGCATCTGACGGTCGCCGACAAGTGGGGCAACGTCGTCTCCTACACGCTCACCATCGAGCAGACCGGCGGCAGCGGCATCACCGTCCCCGGCCGGGGCTTTCTCCTCAACAACGAGCTGACGGACTTCTCCTTCACCCCGGCCAACCCGGCCGTGCACGACCCGAACCTGCCGGGTCCGGGCAAGCGGCCGCGGTCGTCGATCTCCCCGACGATCGTGCTCGACAAGAACGACAAGCCGGTGGTGGCGCTCGGATCCCCCGGCGGCGCGACCATCATCACCACCGTGCTCCAGACCCTCACCGGGTTCCTCGACCGGCGCCTGCCGCTCGTCGACGCGATCGCCGCACCCCGCGCCAGCCAGCGTAACGCGGCCCAGACCGAGCTCGAACCCGGTCTCTACGACAGCGACGTGAGGACACGGCTGGAAGCCATCGGGCACAGCTTCAAGCTGAACCCGGAGATCGGCGCGGCGACCGGCGTCCAGCGGCTGCCGAACGGGAAGTGGCTGGCCGCCGCCGAGACGGTACGGCGCGGCGGCGGCTCGGCGATGGTGGTGTCTCCGGCGTCGTAGCACCTCACAGCTCGGGGGCGGGCGGCTGCTCGGTTTCCGCTTCCTGTGTACGGAACGCGAGCTGTCCGTCCGCCACGTCCACCGTCACCCGGCCGCCCTCCCCGATCCGGCCGTCGAGGAGCAGCCGGGACAGCCGGTTGTCGACCTCCCGCTGAATGGTGCGGCGCAGCGGACGGGCGCCGTACTCGGGCTGGTAGCCGCGCTCGGCCAGCCAGTCGACGGCCGCGTCGGTGAACTCGACCCCGATGCCCTGCGCGTGCAGCAGCCGACGGGTCTTCTCCAGCAGCAGGTCGGTGATCTTCCGCAGCTGGTCCGTGGTGAGCTGGCGGAAGACGACGATCTCGTCGATGCGGTTGAGGAACTCCGGCCGGAAGTGCTCGCGCAGCGGTCGCAGGACCTGCTCGCGCCGCGCCTCCTCGTCGGCCTCGCCGCCACCCGGCCCGAAACCGATACCGGCGCCGCGCCGGATGATCGCCTCGGAGCCGAGGTTGCTCGTCATCACGATCACCGTGTTGGTGAAGTCGACCGTGCGGCCCTGGGAGTCGGTGAGCCGGCCGTCGTCGAGGACCTGGAGCAGGATGTTGAAGACGTCCGGGTGCGCCTTCTCGACCTCGTCCAGCAGGAGCAGCGAGTACGGATGCCTGCGCACCACCTCGGTGAGCTGGCCGGCCTCCTCGTGGCCGACGTAGCCGGGCGGGGCGCCCACCAGTCGGCTGACCGTGTGCCGCTCCTGGTACTCGCTCATGTCGAGCCGGACCATACGCTCCTCGCTGCCGAACAGCGCGTCCGCGAGCGCGCGGGCCAGCTCCGTCTTGCCGACACCGGTCGGGCCGAGGAAGAGGAAGCTGCCGATCGGCCGGTCGGGGCTGGACAGTCCGGCGCGGGACCGCAGCACCGCCTCGGCGACGACACCGACGGCCTCGTCCTGGCCGATCACCCGCTGGTGCAGATGCTTCTCCAGACCGAGGAGGCGTTCCTTCTCCTCCTGGGTGAGCCGGCTGATCGGGATACCGGTCTGCCGGGACACCACCTCGGCGATGGCCTCCGCCGTCACCTCCAGGTTCTGCCCCTCGTCGGCCTCCTCGCCCGTGGCCTCCGCGATCCGCTCCTTCAACTCGCCGATTCGGTCTCGCAGTTGGGTGGCCTGCTCGTACTGCTCGTCGGCGACCGCCTGGTCCTTGTCACAGGTGAGCTGCTCGACCTCGCGCTCCATCGTCCGTACGTCCGTACCCTTCGTACGGGCGCCGAGCCGTACCCGGGCTCCGGCCTGGTCGATCAGGTCGATGGCCTTGTCGGGCAGCCGGCGGTCGGTGAGATAGCGGTCGGACAGCTCCACGGCCGCCACCAGCGCCTCGTCGGTGTAGCGGACCTGGTGGTGGGCCTCGTAGCGGTCGCGCAGTCCGCGCAGGATCTCGATCGCGTCCGCGCCGGTCGGCTCCGGCACCAGGATCGGCTGGAACCGGCGGGCCAGCGCCGCGTCCTTCTCGATCCGCCGGTACTCCTCCAGCGTGGTGGCGCCCACGACGTGCAGCTCGCCGCGGGCCAGCGCCGGCTTGAGGATGTTGCCCGCGTCCATCGCGCCGCCCTCGCCGCCCGAGCCGGCGCCGACGACGGTGTGCAACTCGTCGATGAAGACGATCAGTTCGTCGGAGTGGGCGCGGATCTCGCCCACGATGTTGTTCAGCCGCTCCTCGAAGTCCCCGCGGAACCGGGTGCCGGCGACCACGCCGGTCAGATCCAGGGAGACCACCCGGCGGCCGGTGAGCACGTCCGGCACGTCCCCGTCGGCGATGCGCTGGGCGAGCCCCTCCACGATGGCGGTCTTGCCGACGCCCGCGTCACCGATGAGCACCGGGTTGTTCTTGCCGCGCCGGGAGAGCACCTCGATGGTCTGCTCGATCTCCTCGTCCCGGCCGATCACCGGGTCGATACGGCCCTGCCGGGCCAGGTCGGTGAGATCGCGGCCGTACTTGTCGAGAGTCGGCGTCGAGGTGGGCCGCGGGCGTTCGGCGAGCGGCGGCTGCACCCCGTCCGGTGCCTCGGGCGGCAGCCCGGTGGGGGCGAAGTGGGCCGAGTTGAGGATGTGGCCGGCGGCGGAGTCCGGGTTGGCGGCCAGGGCGCTGAGCACGTGCTCGGGGCCGATGTAACCGGCGCGGTTCGCGCGAGCCAGTTCGTGGGCGTCCAGCAGGGCGCGCTTGACGGCCGGGGTCAGGGAGAGCGAGGTGGGCGGCGGGGCCTCACCCGGCGGGTGCTGGACCGGGCCCGAGCGCTCGTCGATCTCCGTCGCCAGGGAGTCGGGGTCCGCGCCGGCGCGGCTGAGCAGGCTCCGGGTGGGCTCCGCGGCGAGCGCGGCCCGCAGCAGATGCTGCGTGTCCAGGTCCCGGCTGCCGTGCTCGGCGGCGTACTGGGCGGCGCCGCGCACCAGCTCCCGGGCCGGCTGACTGAGCAGCCGGCCGATGTCGATCTGCCGGGGACCGGGGCGCGGTCCGCCGAAGAAGCGTGCGAGGAATTCTCCGAGGGGGTCCGGGCCGTATCCTTCCGGTCCCGTGAAGCCGCTGGTCATGGCGTTCCGTTCCGGCGTCCCGATGAGGTCCCCCGGTCCGGGCGGAGCCGGGAACCCGGGGGAGTACCGGGACGCGCTCGCTGATCGACGTGCACGTCCGGACGCGGGTGCCCGGACGCGGCCGGCTTACGCCTGCGGCGAGTCCCATACGTCCGCTGCCGTCAGGCGGCCCACCACGGCGGCGGGCCAGGTGTACTCGATCTCGTCCAGCACGAGGCCCGAGGCCAGACGCAGCGGGCGCTCTGCCGTGCGCAGGCCGCCCTGGCGCTCGTAGAACACGATCGCACGATCGTTGCCGCGCAGCACCTCCAGGAAGACGTCCCGGCCGGGGTACGCCGACGCGGCCCGGGCGAAGTCGCGCGGCAGGGGGAGGCGACCGAGGCCGGTGCCGACCCGGCCGGGCCGCACATGCGGGTTGTCGACGTGGACACGCCCGTCCCGCGCGCTGTGGGGATTGACGAAGCCGCAGAGCTCCGCGGCTGCCTCGTCCGCCTCGTCCTCCTCGGCGAGCAGCAGACAGCGGCCGGAGTCCGTGGCGGCGACGGCCGTGCGGGCGGGACCGCGAAGAACATGACTCGGGGGCAGCTGCCGGCGGATGCCCGCCGCGACGGTCAGCGGGCCGTCAGGATGCGGGGGCCCGCCTCCGTGACGGCCACCGTGTGCTCGACGTGGGCCGCCCGGGAGCCGTCGTCCGTGCGCAGCGTCCAGCCGTCGGGGGCCGCGTGATAGCCGTCCCGCCCGCTCGCGACGAGCATGGGCTCGATCGCCAGGACCATGCCGTGGCGCAGGGGAAGGCCGCGGCCGGGGCGGCCCTCGTTCGGGACGGGCGGGTCCTCGTGCATGCGCCGGCCGACACCGTGGCCGCCGAAGCCGTCCGGGACGCCGTAACCGGCGGCGCGGCACACCGAGCCGATCGCGTGCGCGATGTCGCCGATGCGGTTGCCGACGACGGCCGCCTCGATGCCCGCGGCCAGCGCCCGCTCGGCGGTCTCGATCAGCCGCAGGTCCGCCGGACGCGGGGTGCCCACGACGAAACTGATCGCCGAGTCGCCCACCCAGCCCCCCAGTTCGGCGCCGAAGTCGACGGAGAGCAGGTCGCCGTCGCGCAGCCGGTAGCCGTCCGGGATGCCGTGCACGATGGCATCGTTCACGGAGGCGCAGATGACGGCAGGGAAGGGGGTGGGGGCGAAGGAGGGCCGGTAGCCGAGGAACGGCGAGGTCGCGCCCGCCCCGCGCAGCACGTCGTGCGCCAGCGCGTCCAGCTCCAGTAGGGGGACGCCGACGTCCGCGGCCTCGCGTACGGCTGTGAGGGCCCTGGCGACGACCTGGCCCGCCTCGTACATGGCGTCGATCGATGTGTCTGTCTTCAGCTCCACCATGCCAATTACTATACCGGTATTAGAATGGCGGCATGGTGCGCACTCCGCTGACCCCCGAAGAACGCGAACGTGGCGAACGGCTCGGCCGGCTGCTGCGTGAGGCCCGCGGCGACCGCAGCATGACGTCGGTCGCGGCGAGCGCGGGCATCTCCGCCGAGACGCTCCGCAAGATCGAGACCGGCCGGGCGCCGACGCCCGCGTTCTTCACGGTGGCCGCGCTGGCCCGCGCGCTCGGGCTGTCGATGGACGAGCTGGCGGGCCGGTGTGCGCCGGCCGGGGTGCTCGGGGTCCTTGGAGGGCTGGGCGGCCTCGGGGGCTGATGTCACGGCCGGGGGCCGCGGTCGCGGAGGTCACTGCGTCCACTCTGAAAACTCCCCGTAGCCGTCCTGTAACACGTCCGGTGTTTCCTGCGAAGCGGAGTATTCCGGTCTGGCGGGAGTTGGGCGATGACAGTGGATCAACTCCCGGGCCGGGTACGGGAGTTCGCGAAGTACCTGGATGGCCTGCTGGCCCGCCTTGATCAGGGCGGCGGTTGGTGCGCGGTGTTCTGGCAGCGCGATCCCGACGGCATGCAGGCCTGTCTCGACGGGCACGAAGTGCCGCCCTGGGACGTCGTGGAGGCGCTCCTCCAGGACCTTGCCGCGGGGTACGGGCCCGCGGTCGCCGCGCCGGAGAAGGAGCGCGCCCGCGCACTGCACGCCGCCGCGCTCTCGACGTACGACGCCCGGCCCGGCGGCCGGGACGCCCTCGGTGACCGGCTCGACGTGATGCTCCGCGAACAGCGGTACGCCGCCGAACGGCAGGCCGACCTCGGCCGTTTGCTCGCCTCCGCCACCACCAGGGAGGAGGTCGACACGGTACGCCTCGACCTCGCCTGGGCCCGCGACGACCACGAACGCGCCACCGCGCGGTGCGCCGAACTCCGAGCCCGCATGGAGGAGTTGGACCGGCGGGGAGTGGGCGGCCAGGTGCGGGGCACGCAGGCCGTCCGGCGGCCGGGTGCGGACGCGGAGGCCGTGTACCGGCTCGACGGAGGCCGTCCCCGCGACTCCGGCCCCCAGTCGCTGCCCCGGCAACGCGACACCCGCGGCGCGGCCCCCTCCGGGGCCGGCTTCCCGGGCCCGGAGCACGGCACGACCCGCGAGTACGACGGACCCGACGCCCCTCGCTCCGAGTACTTCCAACCCGGCGCCTACGACGGCTCCGAGTACCGCGACCCCGGTACACATGGCGGTTCCGAGTCCCCCGTCCCTGGTGCACATGGCGGTTCTGAGTACCGCGCCCCTGGTGCGCATGGCGGTTCCGAGTCCCCCGTCCCCGGCCCCCATGACGGTTCCGGGCACCCCGCCCCCCGCGCACACGACGCCTCCCAGCACCGAGACCCCGGCGTCTACGGAGCCCCGAGCCCCCGATACGACGCCCCGGCTTCCGCAGCCCCCGAGCCGGCGCCCATCACCGACACGCCGCCCGCCGATGTCGCTTCGGCCCCCGTTCCCGCACCCACCCCCGCCAAGCAGCGCAAGCGGCGCCGTGGCAGTGCCCGGTTCGCCGGGGTGATCGAGGAGGAGGCCGCCCCCGCCGTCGTATCGCCGGAGGCCGTACCGTCCCTGCCCGCGCCGGCCCCGGCCGCCACCGGCCGCACCCCGCGCGGAGCGCGCTTCGCGGGGGCCGCCGAGGCGGTGGCGCGGGTGGAGCCGGAGGTCGAGCCGCTGGACGCGGCGGCCGGGCGGGAGACCGCCGAGACGGTGCGGCGGCTGGTGCGGCTGCGGGCCGAAGGCCGCAGCGGCGAGGCACACGCCCTGCTGGTCGAGGTCACGTACTGGCCGGCCGCCCGTTTCCCGCTGCTCGCCGCCGAGCTCCAGCGCGCCGGGCTCGGCGCCGACTGGGCGACCCTGCTGTGGGAGGCCGCCGCGCTGCCCGGCGACCGGCTGGTCGCCGCCGCCGACGCCCTGGTCGCGGCCGGCCGCAGCGCCGACGGCGAGCAGATGCTGCGGCAGGGCGTCGCCCGCCCCGCCGCCGAGATAGGCGAGGCCGTGCTCTCCCTGGCCGGCGAGGGCCGCCGGCGCGAGGTCCGCGCGCTCCTCGACGCGTACGTGCGCGTGCGGCCCCCCGAGGAGGCGGCCCGCAGCGTCGCGCCGGACCCGCAGTCCCTCGTACCGCTGCTGCTGGAGGCGGCCCAGGGTGTCTCGGACGAGCGACACTGGGACCTGGTGCACGCCCTGAGGGTGGCCGGTTTCACCGCCTGAGCCGCCGGCTTCGCCACCTGACCGTCCCAGCGGATCACCCACAGGGGTGCGAAACGCGATCGACTCCGCGGGTTAACGACGATGGTCTTGGCAAGGCCGTCCGAGAGGCTTACGTTCGTCCCTCTACGACCTGCGTCTACGGGCGTAGAGGCTCTGACGTCCCGTCGAAGGAGCAGCTCATGGCCAACGTCGTACGAGCCGCACTGGTCCAGGCCACCTGGACCGGCGACACCGAGTCCATGGTGGCGAAACACGAGGAACACGCGCGCGAGGCGGCCCGGCAGGGAGCCAGGATCATCGGGTTCCAGGAAGTGTTCAACGCCCCCTACTTCTGTCAGGTCCAGGAACCCGAGCACTACCGCTGGGCCGAGCCGGTTCCCGACGGGCCGACCGTGAGCCGTATGCAGGAGCTCGCCCGCGAGACCGGCATGGTGATCGTCGTCCCGGTCTTCGAGGTCGAGCAGTCCGGCTTCTACTACAACACCGCGGCCGTGATCGACGCCGACGGCACCTTCCTCGGCAAGTACCGCAAGCACCACATCCCGCAGGTCAAGGGCTTCTGGGAGAAGTACTACTTCAAACCGGGCAACGTGGGCTGGCCCGTCTTCGACACGGCCGTGGGGAAGGTCGGCGTCTACATCTGCTACGACCGCCACTTCCCGGAGGGCTGGCGCCAACTCGGCCTGAACGGCGCCCAGCTCGTCTACAACCCGTCGGCCACCCACCGTGGCCTGTCCGCCTATCTGTGGCAGCTGGAGCAGCCCGCCGCGGCCGTCGCCAACGAGTACTTCATCGCCGCGATCAACCGCGTCGGCCAGGAGGAGTACGGCGACAACGACTTCTACGGCACGAGCTACTTCGTGAACCCGCGCGGCCAGTTCGTGGGCGAGGTGGCCAGCGACACGAAGGAGGAACTCGTCGTCCGTGACCTCGACTTCGACCTGATCGAGGAGGTCCGGCAGCAGTGGGCCTTCTACCGCGACCGCCGCCCCGACGCCTACGAGGGGCTGGTGCAGCCGTGAACGAGCTCCACGCCCGCCACCGCAACGTCCTCCCGGACTGGCTCGCCCTCTACTACGAGGACCCCCTCGAGATCACCCACGGCGAGGGCCGGCACGTCTGGGACGCCGACGGCAACCGCTACCTGGACTTCTTCGGCGGCATCCTGACCACGATGACCGCGCACGCCCTGCCCGAGGTGACGAAGGCGGTGAGCGAGCAGGCCGGAAGGATCATCCACTCCTCCACGCTCTACCTCAACCGGCCGATGGTCGAACTCGCCGAGCGCATCGCCAAGCTGAGCGCCATCCCGGACGCCCGCGTCTTCTTCACCACCTCCGGCACCGAGGCCAACGACACCGCCCTGCTGCTCGCGACGGCATACCGGCGCAGCAACACGATCCTCGCGATGCGCAACAGCTACCACGGCCGCTCCTTCAGCGCGGTCGGCATCACCGGCAACCGCGGCTGGTCCCCGACGTCCCTGTCGCCGCTGCAGACGCTGTACGTCCACGGAGGTGTGCGCACGCGCGGTCCGTTCGCCCATCTCGGCGACGACGACTTCATCGCGGCCTGTGTCGAGGACCTGAAGGACCTCCTCGGCCACACCCGCCCGCCCGCCGCGCTGATCGCCGAACCCATCCAGGGCGTAGGCGGCTTCACCTCCCCGCCCGACGGTCTGTACGCGGCCTTCCGCGAGGTGCTCCAGGAGCGGGGCATCCTGTGGATCGCCGACGAGGTGCAGACCGGCTGGGGCCGCACCGGCGAGCACTTCTGGGGCTGGCAGGCGCACGCCGGCAGCGGCCCGCCGGACCTCGTCACCTTCGCCAAGGGCATCGGCAACGGCATGTCCATCGGCGGTGTCGTCGCCCGCGCCGAGATCATGAACTGCCTCGACGCCAACAGCATTTCGACGTTCGGCGGCACCCAGGTCACCATGGCGGCCGGGCTCGCCAACCTCGGTTACCTCCTCGAACACGACCTCCAGGGCAACGCCCGGCGCGTCGGCGGCCTGCTCATCGAACGGCTGCGGGCCGTCGGCGCGCAGGTTCCGGGGGTACGGGAGGTACGCGGCCGGGGGCTGATGATCGGCGTCGAACTCGTCAGGCCCGGGACGGACGAGGCCGATCCGCAGGCCGCCTCCGCCGTGCTCGAAGCGGCCCGCGAGGGCGGCCTGCTCATCGGCAAGGGCGGCGGACACAACACCAGCGCCCTGCGCATCGCACCGCCGCTGTCCCTCACCGTCGCGGAGGCCGACGAAGGCGCCGCGATCCTCGAACGCGCTCTGAGGAGCATCCGATAACGGGCACTCGGTAACGCCACAACAAGGGAACACCGCCATGACCACCGCCTTGGAACCCGCCCTGTCGGTCCGCCAGGTCCTCACTCTGGAACGGGTGCTCGCAGGGGAGCCCGAGGTGGTGGCCGGCGCGAGCCAGCTCGACCGGCCCGTGCGCTGGGTGCACGTCGCCGAGGCAGCCGACGTCGGCGTGATGCTCAGCGGCGGCGAGATGGTCCTCACCACCGGAGTGCTGCTGGCCGGCGACGACAGCCTCCAGGCCGAGTACATCCAGTCACTGCACCGCGCCGAGGCAGCCGCCGTCGTCCTCGGACTCGGCCGCGCCTTCCCGGCCCCGCCGGACGTGATGCGCCGCGCCGCCGAGCGCTGCGGACTGCCCATGGTCGTCCTCCACCGGCCCTTCCCCTTCGCCGAACTGACGGAGGAGGTCCAGTCCCGGCTGGTACGGCGCAAGTTCGCCGCCGTCAGCCTCTCCGAGGCCGTCCGTACGGCCCTCACCGCACTCATCACCGTCGGCGCCCCGCTGCAACGCCTGCTCGACGAGATCGCCCACCACAGCGCCTGTCCCGTCGTCGTCACCAACCTCGCCCACCGCGTCCTGGCCACGGCGGGGGAGCGGTCGGCGGTGGACGACGTGCTGCGCGACTGGGAACGCATCTCCCGGCAGGCCGGCGGCAGCGAGGGCGACGGCTGGATCCGCGCCGAGCTCGGCGGGCGCGGGGAGCGGTGGGGCGGGATCGTGCTGTGCGGCTACCGCGGCGACACCGCCACCGGGCGGCTGCTCGCCGACCGTGCCGCCGAGGCCCTCGTCCTGCACCGCATGCTCGGCGGCGGCTCCGCCCACACCTGGGAGGAGCAGTCCGCGCAGAGCCTGCTGACCGACCTGATCAGCGGTGTCGTACCCGCCAGGCAGCTGCTGCCCCGGGCGCGTGCCGCCGGACTGCCGGTCAACCGGCGGGCCTTCGTCCCGCTGGTCGTGCGCGACGGCGACCCGGGCCAACTCGACCGGATGCTGCGCTTGCTGGGGCTGCCCGGCCTGGTCGCCGAGCTGACCGAGGGAGTCACCGCCGTCCTGCTGAGCCTCGCCCGCGACCAGGACGCCGAGGCGCTCGCGGCGCACTTCGCGGCCCGGCTGCGGACGAAGTCCGGCGCGGCCCGTACGGTGGTCGCCGCGGCCGACGGTCGTATCGCCTGGGACGACGTGCCCGCCGGGCTGCGTGAGGCCCGGCACGTGGCCGACGCGGTGGCCGACTCCGCCACCGCCCTCGACCTCCCGGCCGTCGTCCGCCTGAGGGACGTACACCTGCGCGGGCTGATCCGGCTGCTGCGGGACGATCCGCATGTGCAGTCCTTCGCGGAGCGGGAGCTGGACGGGCTGCTGTGCGGGGCCGACGAGGACCTGCTGTCCGTGCTGCGGACGTACCTCGCCACCGGCCGCAACAAGTCCCGCACCGCCCAGCTCCACCACGTCTCCCGGCCCGCGCTGTACCGCCGCCTGGAGGCGATACAGGCGCGGCTCGGTGTCGACCTCGACGACTTCGAGCAGGCGGCCTCGGTGCACATCGCGCTCCTCGCGCATGACGCGCAACAGGGGTGAAACATGCGACGACCTGGGAAAACGGCGGTGAAACATGAGCCCACGACAGGGTGACACCGTGACACGTCGGGCGCCCGCAGACGTGACACCGTGCAACTCAGAGCAGGCTTGCCGGCTTTCTAGGCTCCTCGCACACCGAGCGACCGGAGGTCCCGATGAGCAGAGTGATCCGTGCCGCCCTCTTCCAGACCGCCTGGACCGGCGACAAGGAGTCGATGATCCAGGTACACGAGCAGGCGGCCCGCGACGCGGCCGCGCAGGGTGCTCAAGTCCTGTGCTTCCAGGAGCTGTTCTACGGACCGTACTTCTGCCAGGTCCAGGACAAGGCGTTCTACGAGTACGCCGAACAGATCCCCGACGGCCCCATCGTCAAGCGCTTCCAGGCGCTCGCCAGGGAACTGGGCCTCGTCCTGATCCTGCCGATGTACGAGGAGGAGCAGCCCGGCGTCCTCTACAACACCGCCGCCGTGATCGACGCGGACGGTTCGTACCTCGGCAAGTACCGCAAGCACCACATCCCGCAGGTCCCCGGCTTCTGGGAGAAGTTCTACTTCCGCCCCGGGAACAGCGGCTGGCCGGTCTTCGACACGGCCGTCGGCAGGATCGGCGTCTACATCTGCTACGACCGGCACTTCCCCGAGGGCTGGCGGGCGTTGGGCCTCGAGGGCGCGGAGATCGTCTTCAACCCGTCGGCCACCTCGCGAGGCCTGTCCGGCTATCTGTGGCAACTGGAGCAGCCGGCGGCGGCCGTCGCCAACGAGTACTTCGTCGGCGCCATCAACCGGGTCGGCGTCGAGGAGCTCGGCGACAACGACTTCTACGGGACCTCGTACTTCGTCGACCCGGAGGCCCAGTTCGTCGGCGAGGTGGCGAGCGACAAGGAGACCGAACTCGTGGTCCGCGACCTGGACCTGGCCAAGTTGCGCGAGGTCCGCGACCGCTGGCAGTTCTACCGCGACCGCCGCCCGGACGCGTACAACCCGCTGACCGCTCCGTAGAACCAGGCGGTACCCGCGCCCCGCAGGGGGCGCGGGGCAGCGTCCACACGCGGCTCCGCCGCGGGGCGCGACCAGCCACAGACGACCCGCACCTTTCGACCACAACCCAGCGGAGCGTTATCGCATGAGCAGCCGTACCGTCATCCGTGGTGGTCTCGTCATCACCGCGTCCGACGAGATCCACGCCGACGTCCTGATCGAGGACGGCCGTATCGCCGCCCTCGCCGCCTCCGGCACCCCGGCCGCCGAGGCCTGGACGGCCGAGAGGGTCATCGACGCCACCGGGAAGTACGTGATCCCGGGCGGGGTCGACGCCCACACCCACATGGAGCTGCCGTTCGGCGGCACCTTCGCCTCCGACACCTTCGAGACCGGCACCCGGGCCGCCGCCTGGGGCGGTACGACGACGATCGTCGACTTCGCGGTGCAGAGCGTCGGGCACACCCTGCGCGAGGGCCTGGACACGTGGCACGCCAAGGCCGAGGGCAACTGCGCCATCGACTACGCCTTCCACATGATCGTCTCCGATGTGAACCAGGAGACGCTCAAGGAGATGGACCTCCTGGTCGAGGAGGGGGTCACCTCGTTCAAGCAGTTCATGGCCTACCCGGGCGTCTTCTACAGCGACGACGGCCAGATCCTGCGTGCCATGCAGCGCTCCGCCGAGAACGGCGGCCTGATCATGATGCACGCCGAGAACGGCATCGCGATCGACGTACTGGTCGAACAGGCGCTGGCGCGCGGCGAGACCGACCCCCGCTATCACGGCGAGGTGCGCAAGGCGCTCCTCGAAGCCGAGGCCACCCACCGCGCCATCAGGCTCGCCCAGGTCGCCGGTGCGCCGCTGTACGTCGTGCACGTCTCGGCGCAGGAGGCCGTCGCCGAGCTGACGAGGGCGCGCGACGAGGGCCTGAACGTCTTCGGCGAGACCTGCCCGCAGTACCTGTTCCTGTCCACGGACAATCTCGCGGAGCCCGACTTCGAGGGCGCGAAGTACGTGTGCAGCACGCCTCTCCGTCCCAAGGAGCACCAGGCGGCGCTCTGGAAGGGCCTGCGGACCAACGACCTCCAGGTGGTCTCCACCGACCACTGCCCGTTCTGCTTCGAGGGGCAGAAGGAGCTCGGCCGGGGCGACTTCTCCAAGATCCCCAACGGTCTGCCGGGCGTCGAGAACCGTATGGACCTGCTCCACCAGGCCGTCGTCGACGGGCACATCTCCCGCCGCCGCTGGATCGAGATCGCCTGCGCGACCCCGGCCCGCATGTTCGGCATGTACCCGAAGAAGGGCACCATCGCCCCGGGCGCCGACGCCGACGTCGTCATCTACGACCCGCACGCCGAACAGGTCATGTCCGCCGAGACGCACCACATGAACGTCGACTACTCGGCGTACGAGGGCAAGCGCACCACCGGCCGGGTCGAGACCGTCCTCTCACGGGGCGAACTCGTCATCAGCGAGCGGGAGTACACCGGACATGCCGGGCACGGTGTCTACACGCCCCGCTCCACCTGTCAGTACCTCAACTAGGAGTGGCGCACATGGACTTCGGACTCGTCCTGCAGACGGACCCGCCTGCCTCGCGGGTCATCAGCCTGATGAAGCGCGCCGAGCGCAACGGCTTCTCGTACGGCTGGACCTTCGACTCCGCCGTGCTGTGGCAGGAGCCGTTCGTGATCTACAGCCAGATCCTCTCCAACACGTCGAAGCTGACGGTCGGCCCGATGGTCACGAACCCCGGCACCCGCACCTGGGAGGTCACCGCCTCCACCTTCGCCACCCTCAACGACATGTTCGGCAACCGCACGGTGTGCGGCATCGGCCGCGGCGACTCCGCGATGCGCGTCGCCGGCCGCAAGCCCAACACCCTCGCCCGCATCAGCGAGGCCATGAAGGTCATCCGCGCGCTGGGCCGCGGCGACGAGGCCGACCTCGGCGGTACGGTCGTGAAGTTCCCGTGGATCAAGCCGGGCGCCGAACTCCCCGTCTGGATGGCCGCGTACGGCCCCAAGGCCCTGAAGATGACCGGCGAGGAGGCCGACGGGTTCATCCTCCAGCTCGCCGACCTCTACCTGACCGAGTACATGGTCAAGGCCGTCAAGGACGCGGCCGTCGCCGCCGGACGCGACCCGTCCGACGTCAAGATCTGCGTCGCCGCCCCCGCGTACGTCACCGAGGACGACTCGCCCGAGGCGCTCGCCCACGCGCGCGAGCAGTGCCGGTGGTTCGGCGGGATGGTCGGCAACCACGTGGCCGACCTGGTCTCCAAGTACGGCGAGCACTCCGCCGCCGTACCCGACGAACTCACCGACTACATCAAGGCGCGCGAGGGGTACGACTACTCCCACCACGGACGTGCCGACAACCCCGACACCGCGTTCGTGCCCGACGAGATCGTCGACCGGTTCTGCCTCATCGGCCCGGTGGAGAAGCACATCGAGAAGCTGAACGCGCTGCGTGAGCTGGGCGTCGACCAGTTCGCCCTCTACGACATGCACGACGCGCAGGAGAAGGTCATCGACGCGTACGGCGCGCAGGTGATCCCGGCGGTCAACGGCTGACCCCACACCCATAAACCCCGCTCAACTCTCCATCCCCCCACTCCTGTTCTCCCCTCCCCACCGTCCCGGGGAGGGAGCCGGAGCCCGCACGGCCTTTCCGGATCCGCCCCTCGTTTGATTGGCCTGCCCATGACCGACACCGCTCCCACGGCCATACCGCCGACCTCCCAAGTCACCCTCGCCGACGGCCGGGTGGAGATCGCTCCTGGTTCGCCGCTGCCCAGCGGCCCGTACGCCAACGAGGACCTGCTGCCGGTCCCCGTCGAGAAGCGCACCTGGACCACGTACAACTTCTCCGCGCTGTGTGTCGCGCAAGAGAGAACACATACTCCGCGAGGAGGCGCTGACCAGCGTCTTTGTGGGCGATCACGCTAACGGGGAGAGTAATTGTCCGCTATGTGAGTCAAAGTAGGCCGGGGCGGGAGGCCTTTCGTCGTCGGCGCTTCTGTCAGCGGGGGCTGGTCGGCTCGTCCTTCGCTCTCTGTCGTCGTGGGGTTGAGTCCAGGCTCCCCGGGTCATGTCCTTGCAGGGATCTCTGAGATATGAGGTGGTCTCCGTTGTCTTCCAGTGAAAGAACCCTGGCCGATCCGGCCGTTGCACAGCAGGTGTATCCGGACGGCCGGGTCGCCTTGTCCGATCCGGCGGTGCTGGACGATTCGCGTTTCGCCAACGCGGACCTGGTGCCAGTCGCGATCGAGCGCCGTACGTGGGGGACTTACAACTATCTCGCCCTTTGGGTGGGCATGGCGCATTGTATTCCTTCGTGGACGCTGGCTTCGGGGCTTGTGGCGCTGGGGATGGACTGGAAGCAGGCGGTGCTGACGATCGCGCTGGCGAACGTCATCGTGCTGGTGCCGATGCTGCTGTCCGGTCACGCCGGAACCAAGTACGGCATCCCGTTCCCCGTTTTCGCCCGGGCGTCCTTCGGGGTCCGCGGTGCGAACCTGCCAGCGATGGTGCGCGCGGCAGTGGCCTGCTGCTGGTTCGGCATCCAGACCTGGATCGGCGGGGAGGGCATCTTCCTGCTCGCCGGCAAACTGTTTGGCCACGGCTGGCAGAACGCCGGCACGATATCGGGCACGCCGTGGACCCAGTGGCTGTCGTTTGTTGTCTTCTGGCTGATCGAGGTCGCGATCATCACCCGCGGCATGGAGACCCTGCGCAGGGTCGAGAACTGGGCGGCGCCGCTGGTGATAGTCGGCGCGCTGGTCCTGCTGGGTGTCATGGCCGCCAAGGCGGGCGGCTTCGGTCCGCTCCTGGACCAGCCCTCACGTCTCGGCTGGGGAAGCGACTTCGCGAAGGTCTTCTTCCCTTCCCTGATGGGCATGATCGGTTTCTGGTCTACCCTGTCGCTGAACATCCCCGACTTCACGCGCTTCGGCGGCAGCCAGCGCGCTCAACTGTGGGGTCAGGCGCTGGGCTTGCCGACCACGATGACCCTCTTCGCGATCCTGTCGGTGCTGGTCACGTCTGGTTCGCAGGCTGTCTACGGGGTGCCGATCTGGGACCCGATCGCCTTGAGCGCGAAGATGAGCAACACCGTCGGCGCGTTGTTCGCGCTGCTGATCGTGATGGTGGCGACCCTGTCGGTGAACATCGCCGCCAACGTCGTCTCCCCGGCGTACGACCTGTCCAACTTGCTGCCACGGCTGGTCAGCTTCCGCACCGGCGCGCTGATCACCGGCGTGGTCGGCGTCCTGATCATGCCGTGGAAACTGATCGCCAACCCGCATGTGTACATCTTCACGTGGCTCGGCTTCGTCGGAGGTCTCCTTGGCACGGTGGCCGGCATCCTCGTAGCCGACTACTGGATCGTGCGCCGAGCCCGCCTGGAACTGCGGGAGTTGTACGAGTCTCAGGGCCAGTACTGGTACACGGGCGGTTGGAACCTGCGCGCGGTGGCGGCCTTCGTGGTCGGAGGTGTCCTGGCCGTCGGCGGCTCATACTCCACCGTCGTCAAGGGCGTCAAGCAGGGCCCGTTCCCCGCCGACGGTGTCATCCCGTTCCTCAAGCCGCTGGCCGACTACGGCTGGGCGGTCGGCCTGGCCTCCGCCCTGCTGCTCTACACGCTGCTCAGCCTCAGCCGCGGGCAGAACCAGGACAGCTGAACCGCGGACCGGCCGACCAATACGCCCCGCACAGGCAGGACGGGGCGTATCCGTCGGCCGGCCCCTGCACCTGGAACGCGACAGTACCTGGCGTACAGCCCGACTCGTCTGCCGCTAGCTGCGGCTTTGCTTGGGGAAGGGCCTCTGACCTGCGTCGGAGGTCCTTTCCGGTCTGGCGAAGCTATTCGACGCTCGCAGGCCGGCACCGGTCCCGCCACGCCTCCCGCCAACCGGACCGGCGTCCGGGCCGCCCCCAGGCCCGCCGCACCGGACCCGCGCAGCCGCCCACCGCGCCGCTGAACCAGCAGTCCGGCAGGCCCACCACCGGCCTGCCGGACAGGCGCCACCGGGGGAGCCGGTGCGAGTCCGGCGCTGAACTGAAACCGTGTGCGGACTGTAGGGCTGCGAGTCGGGATGCTCGCGGTGCGCAATCGGCGTACAGGCCACCCGCGCCTTACCGCGCGGGTGTGGATCGGGCCGCCGTGTCGACGTCCGCGGTGGTGACGAGGTGATCCTGCTGCTCGCGGCATTCGGCGTGCCGGAGGCGGACGACCGCGTCGAGTCCGCCGCCGGGGGCTGCCTCCAGGGTGACCTGGCCCCCTCCTGCGCGGGTGAGGTGCCGGACCAGTGGCAGACCGAGGCCGGTGCCGTCGTGGTCGGCGTGGGGAGCTCGCCAGAAGCGGTCGAAGGCCCTGTGCCGTTCGGCCTCGGTCATGCCGGGGCCCTGGTCGATCACATGCAGCTCGGTCATGGGCGGGGTGCGGGTGCCTTGCGTGGGGGTGGTGATGACGGCCAGCGTGACGGAGGTTCCCGGTGCGGACACACGGAGCGCGTTGGAGAGCAGGTTGTCGATGATCTGTTCCAGTGCGCCGGGGACTGCCAGCACCGGCACGGACGCGCCTCCGGACACGATGATGTCGACCTGCTGTTCGGCGGCGAAGGCCGTCCAGATGTCCGCGCGGTCGGAGACGACGGCATTGAGGTCGGTCGCCTCTGCGCGGATCTCGGCGTTTTCCAGCCGTGCGAGAGCGAGCAGCCCCTGCACCATGCGGCTGAGCCGCTCCAGCTCTCCGAGTGCCTTGTCGAGGCTGTCCTGGGCGCAGGGGGCGAGGTGCGGCTCGAAGTTCTCCAGGCGCAGGCGTAGTGAGGTCAGGGGTGTCTTCAGCTGGTGTGACACGTCGGAGGCGAACGCCTGCTGAGCCTGGAGCAGGTGCTGAAGCCGGGTCGCGGTCCGGGTGAACGACCCGGCGAGCCTGCGCAGTTCCGGTGGTCCGTGGTCGGTGGCCGGGGGATCGGTGATCCGCCCTTCGGCGAGCTGCGCGGTGGCCCGTTCCAGGGCCTGCACGGGGCGGGTGATCGAGCGCGCGAGAGCGAACCCGATCAGGGAGGCGGCGGCGAGGACTCCGAGACCGACGCCGGCGAGGACCAGCCAGGTGGTGCGAACCCTGGCCTTGAGCGGGCCCAGCGCGTACACCGTTCGCACCACACAGGCGACGGCGGGGTTGGACCCGCCCGGCACGGTGACGAAGAGGAATTCACTGTCTGCGGGCGGGGCCCTGCGCGTGCCGACGGTGGGGCGATCGTGCAGTGCCGTGGAGATGTCCGGCTCGGCGGACAGGTCCGTGCCGACCACGGCGTGGGCAGCGGTGTCGGTGAGGACGATGCCCCGGCGGTCGGCGACGAGCACGGTGCCGCCGGTCCGCCGCCCGTACGCGAGGGCGAGGTCGGGCAGGTCGGCTGTCAGTCCGTGCTCCATCTTGTCCTCGCAGACCTCGGCGAGCGTCATCGCTCCTTGCTCCGCCGTGCGGGAGAAGCGGGCCAGCTCGCTGCGGGCGTAGAAGACGCCGAAGGGCACTTCGAGGGCGAGCAGGACGAGCAGTATCAGGCTCAGGTGGCTGAGCAGGAGGCGACGGGTCACCGGATCTCTCCGCCGCGCGTCTGCACCGCGGCGGACGGGGCGTCGAGATGTGCCGGGGGGACGAGGCGGAAGCCGATTCCGCGGATGTTCTCGATCCAGGACGCGTCGCCGAGTTTGCGCCGCAGCGCGGCGATGTGGACGTCGAGGGTCTTGGTGGGGCCGAAGAAGTTCGGTTCCCAGACCGCGTCGAGAATCTGCCGGCGGGAGCAGACGGCGCCGGGGTCCTCGGCAAGGCAGGTGAGCAGGTCGAACTCCTTGGGCGCGAGGGCGATGGACGTCTGGTGCAGGCGTACCTGCCGGGTGCGACAGTCGATGGTCAGAGGGCCGATCCGCTGGATGTCGGACGTCCCGGGACGACTGAGGCCGTCAGAGGGCTTCGAAGATCCACATTGGGGGTCCGGAACCGCTGGGCGGGCGCGGCGGGTGACGGCCCGGATCCGGGCGACGAGTTCCCGTACGCCGAACGGCTTGGAGACGTAGTCGTCCGCACCCAGTTCGAGCCCGAGGACACGGTCCACCTCGTCGTCCCTGGCCGTGATCATGATGATCGGTACGGACGAGCGGGATCTCAGCGTCCGGCACACGTCGATGCCGTCCATGTCCGGCAGCCCCAGGTCCAGCAGCACCATCGCCACCTCCGGCGCGGCGAGGCCCTCGGCCCCCGTTCTGGCGTGTTCCACGGTGAACCCGAAACGGCGCAGACCCTCCGCCAACGGCCCGGCCACCCGGTCGTCGTCCTCGATCAGCAAGACACGCATGCCGAAAGGCTCACAGACACCGGCCACGGCGCGTGGCGCAAAACCCGTAAGCTCCCCCGAGCCAGTGATCTTCCACGGTCGGCTCATTCGCTGTGGCGCGGCTTCTTGACGACATCAAGGGACTGGCCAGCGTGGCGTAAGCCAAGAGTTAAGACGTCGGACGCCGGCACTCGGTCTCCCCGGCGACAGTGGGAACCTGATCCAAGGTCAGTCCGCGGGCCCTGGCGTCCTCCTCGGCTGGACCGGCCGGAACCGCGCAGGGCGACATGCTGTTTCGGGGGTGTCCGCGACCTCCCGCTGTATTCGCTCTGGCAATTCCCTTGATCGTCTTCCCGTAGCGTCGGTCGGGCGGTCGGTGCCACCGGAGCACCACCGGACCACCCGCCACCGCAAGAACCAGGGACACCGCATGCCCATCGACGAACTGCGCCGCATCCGCCCGGAGCTGGTGGAGCCCTTCGCGACCGCGCTCCCGGGAGCACGCGCCACCGTGCTGTCCCGCCTGTGGGGCGCCTTCGGACGAGAACCCCTGCCCGGTGTGACCAGGCGTCGCCGTGAGGCCGGATCTTTGGTTGTCGAGTTGCGACGGGGCGGTTCGCTCTCGGCGGCCGAGGCGGGCGCGCGGCCGTTCGGCGACGTTCCGCAGGACTTCGCCGTGTCAGGGCCGGAGGGGCCGATCAGCGACCCGGCCCGGCTGCTGGGACAGCTCGGCCTGCGTACTGCCGCGGCGGAGCGGCTGGCGGGCGAACTCGACAACAGCGTCGTCAACCTGGCCCTCGCCAGAGCCGCGAACGCGGACCGGAAGGTCTCCCCGGCCGACTCGGCGGATGCCGAGCAGGCGGTCGTCGACGGCCACCCGCAGCACCCCTGCTGCCGGACGCGCACCGGCATGTCCGTCGCCGACGTGCTGGCCTATGCGCCCGAACACCACCCGGTCGTCCGACTGGCCCTGGTCGCGGTCCCGGCCGACCGCTGGCAGGGTGCCGGCGACTGGCCGCGGGCACTGCGGGACGGCGACGCCTACCTGCTGCCGGTGCACCCCTGGCAGCGGGACCACGTGCTCCGGCACCACCGCGACCTGGCCGTCGTGGAGGAGACGATCGCGGCCCGCCCGCTGCTGTCGCTGCGTACCCTCGCACCTCTGGGCGCGCTGCCCGGCTGCCATGTCAAGACCGCGCTCGACGTCCAGGTCACCAACTACCGGCGCACCATCTCCGCGGCCGAGGTCGCCGACGGGCCCCCGCTCTCCGAGCTGGTCGCGGCCGTCCTCGACAAGGCCGGACACAGCGGCAGCCTGCGCGTCCTGCGGGAGCTGGGCGGCGGCTCGGTACGCGTGGACGGACAGCCTTCCGCGAGCCTGACGGCCATGATCCGGGAATCGACCGAGTGCCACCTCGACGCCGGGGAGATCGCCGTACCCCTCACGGCCGTGCACGCGACCGGAGCCGCCGTGGTGTCGGGGGACCCGGTGCGCTGGCTGGCGGACCTCGCCGGCCTCGTCCTGCCGCCGGCTCTGACGCTGCTGTCCATGGGGGTGGCGCTGGAGGCACACGGCCAGAACACCCTGGTCGTCCTGCGGAACGGGCGGCCGGTGCGGGTGCTGTACCGGGACTTGGACGGCGTACGGGTCAGCCCGCGCCGCCTGGCCCGATGCGGCTTCACGCTGCCGCCGCTGCTCGGCACCCGCGCAGGCGACGACATCGACGCGCTGCGCACCAAGCTCTTCGGCGGCCTGGTCAGCGGGGTCTTCAGCGAGCTGGTCGACGTCCTCGGCCGGACCCGGGCGGCTGAGCCACGGGCGCTGTGGGGCACGGTCGCCGAGGCCGGACGCCGCGTTTTCGCCGACCTGCCGGACCAGGAGGACGCGGCAGCGTTCTTCGGGGACACGATGCCGCTGAAGGCGACCATCGCCATGCGCCTGTCCGAGAACCCGGGTGCCGCGCAATGGACGTCCGTGCCCAACCCCCTGGCGCTCTGCCGTTGACCTCTGACCCCGACCGCTGTCCCACTGGAGCGACCGCATGACCACCGACACGGCCCCCCACATCGATAGCGCCACCACCGTCCTTTCGCCGACCGCGGAGCCGTCGCGGACGGCCGACCTCGTCACGACCCACACGCTGCTCAACTGCCTGATCCGCGAGGTGTCCGCCCCCGAGCATCAGGTGACGGTCGTCGACGATCACCTCCTGCTACGACTGCCCCGCCGGGGCCTTCTGTTGCGTGCCGCGCTGCGTCGGATCTCGTTGATCGGAGCGCATCGCTTCGAGGGCTCGGTGCAGCGGCTCGACGGCGATTCCTGGGTGACCGTGGACTGGCGCGAGCTGGCCGGCTGCATCCAGGAGGAACTGGAACAGCGTACGGGCCTGGTCAACGAGGAGTTCCTGGGCCAGGTGGCGGACAGCCGGGACACGATCCGCGACGTACTGGAGGAGCGGGCGGGCGCCCGGGCGCCCGCGGACCCGTACGTGGCCTCGGAGCAGTCCCTGGTGTTCGGCCACCGTTTCCATCCCACTCCCAAGGCCCGTACCGGCGATCCGGCGGACTGGCTGGCGTACGGCCCGGAGACCGCCACCCGCTTCCGCCTGCGCTATCTGGCGGTACGCCGCCACCTCGTACGGGAGGAGGGCGAGCCGCACGTGCTGGACGCGCTGCACCCGGTGGCCGACCCGGAGTTCGCCGTACTCCCCGTGCACCCCTGGCAGTACCGGCTGCTGAAGGACCACGACCGGCTGCGCGAGGCGGTCGCCGCCGGGGATGTCGTGGACACCGGCACGGGCGGCCCGGAGCTGGTGCCGACCGCCTCGGTGCGGACGCTGTACGCCCCGGAAACCGACGCGTTCCTGAAGTTCAGCCTCAACGTCCGCCTCACCAACTGCGTCCGCAGGCATGCGAGTTATGAGCTGTCCGGGGCCGTTGCCCTCAACCGGCTGCTCCAGCCCGTCTTCGCCCGGCTCACCGACCGCTTCCCGGGCTGCGCGCTCCTGGCCGAGCCCGGCTACCGCACCCTCGACACGGCCGGCGACACCGCCCTCCTGGAGGGCTTCGGCGTCATCGTCCGCTCCGGCCTGCGCCACCATCTGCGTGCCGGGGTCACACCCTTGCTCGCCGCCGCGGTGGCGGACGAGTATCCGACCAGCGCAGCCCATGTCTCCCAGCTGCTCGCCCGCGGCGACGGCTCCATCCTGGCCTGGTGGGACGCGTACCTCGGGCTGTTGCTGCCGCCGGTACTGGCCGCCTACTTCGAACACGGCGTCGTGCTCGAACCCCATCTGCAGAACGTCGTCGTCGGCGTCGAGGCCGACGGCACTCCCGCGCAGATGTTCTTCCGCGACCTGGAGGGCACCAAGCTCCTGCCCGGCCGACACGGGCAGGCACTCGACGAGCTCCCTGACGACGTGCGCGGTCCCCTCACCTACGATCCCGAACACGGCTGGAACCGGGTCGCGTACTGCCTCCTGGTCAACCACACCGCCGACATGCTCAGCGCCCTGGCCGACCTCGACCCGGCCCTGGAACCCGCCCTGTGGGGCCTGGTCCGCGACCACCTCGCCGGCTACGCCCGCACCGCCGCCGAACCGCCGCGCCTGCGTGCCCTGCTGTCCGGCGTACCGCTGCCGGCCAAGGCCAACCTTCTGCTGCGCTGGTCCCGCAAGGCCGACCGGCACGCGACCTACGTGCCCCTGCCCAGCCCGCTCGGCGCGGACTTCCCCCGCGAGGTGGTCCGGTGAGGCCCGAGATGTACGACCTCGTAGCCGCCCTGCCCGACGACGATCTGCCCGCCTACGTCTACGACCTGCCCGACCTGCGCGAACACGTGCGTATGATCCGGGCCGCACTGCCGGACCGCGTCGAGCTGCTGTACGCGGCCAAGGCCAACTCCGACCCCCTGATCCTGCGCACCCTCGCCGAACACGTCCACGGCTTCGAGGTGGCCTCCGGCGGGGAACTGGACCACGTCCGCGCCATCGTCCCGGGCGCACCGATCGCCTTCGGTGGTCCCGGCAAGACGCGGCAGGAGCTCAGCCGTGCACTGGACGCGGGAGCCGAGCGCCTGCACATCGAGAGCGAACACGAACTCCGCGTGCTCACCACCCTGTTGGGCGACCGGACCGTGGACGTCCTGCTGCGCGTCAACCTGCCCGTCGACGTGGGCCGAGTCGCTCTGGCCATGGGCGGCGGGCCGTTCGGCGTGGATCCCGTACAACTGGACCGTTGCCTGGAGGTGCTGGAGTCGGTCCCGGGCGTCCGACTGCGCGGCCTCCACTTCCACCTTGCCAGCGGCCTCCAGGCCCAGCCCCATCTCCTGCTCGTCGACAAGGTCCTCGCCTGGGCCGAGAGCTGGGCCCGCGATCACGGAGTGGACCTGCACGAAGTCAACGTGGGCGGCGGAATGGGCGTCGACTACACGCATCCGCCCAGGGTGTTCGACTGGCCCGCTCTGGGCGCCGGACTGCGCCGGGTCCTCGCCCGCCACCCCCACCTCACCCTGCGGATCGAGCCCGGCCGCTCGGTCACGGCGTACTGCGGCTGGTACGTCACCCAGGTCCTGGACATCAAGTTCAGCCGGGGGCACGCGTTCGCCGTACTGCGCGGAGGTACCCACCACCTGCGCACCCCGGCCGCGAAACAGCACGACCAGCCCTTCGAGGTGATCCCCGACGACACCTGGCTGCGACCCTGGAACCGTCCGGAGGTCCAGGACGAGCCGGTGACGCTGGTCGGGCAGCTCTGCACGCCCAAGGACGTACTGGCAAGCCGGATCATGATCGAACGGCTGCGCGTCGGCGACCGCGTCGCCTTCGCCATGGCCGGCGCCTACGCGTGGAACATCTCCCACCACGCGTTCCTCATGCACCCCCACCCGACCTTCCACCACCTCGACGACACCGGCGCGCCCGTCGCAGGCGACACGTATGCCCGTCATACGTCATGAGCGCCGTCCTCCGCCTGCCGGCGACGCACGCACTCGCCGTCCCGAATTTCCGGCGCTACCTGCTCGGACAGCTGGTCTCCAACGTCGGCACGTGGATGCAGCGCGCGGCCCAGGACCTGCTCGTCCTCCACACCACCGGCAACAGCGGCAGCGCGGTCGGCATCGTGACTGCGCTGCAGTTCCTGCCGCAGACCCTGCTCGGCCTGACCGGAGGCGTGCTGGCCGACCGGTACTCCAAGCGACGGACGCTGCTCCTGACCCAGACGGCGATGGCCGCCCAGTCGCTCCTGCTGGGACTGCTCACGGTCACCGGAGCGGTGAACCTGCTGTCCCTCTACGCGCTGGCCTTCGCCCTCGGCGCCGCCACCGCCGTGGACAGTCCCGCCCGCAACGCCTACATCTGCGAACTCGTCTCCCACGAGCGCACGGCCAGCGCGGTCAGCCTGAACGCCGCCCAGTTCAACATGGCCCGCGCCATCGGTCCGGCCCTTGCCGGCCTGACCGTCGCAGCCTTCGGCACGGGCCCGGTGTTCCTCCTGAACACCGCCTCGTACCTGGCCGTCCTCTACGGCCTGATCAGCATCCGTGCCGACATGCCGGACGCCCCTGTCCGCGCGCGGCCGGGCCGCACCCGAGCGCGCGAGGCACTCCGCCACATCGCCACCACCCCGGAACTGCTCCTGCCGATCAGCCTCATCGCCTTCGTCGGCACCTTCGGCCTCAACTTCCAGGTCACCATCTCGCTCGTCGCCATCACCGTGTTCCACACAGGCGCCGCCGCCTTTGGCTACCTCTCCGCCGCCTACGCTCTGGGCAGCCTCCTCGGCGCGATCTACTGGGCCAACCACGGCAAGCCCCCCACCGCACGCCGTCTGACCTCCACCACGATCGGCTTCGGCGCACTGGAAGTCGCGCAGGGCCTCATGCCGAGCTATGGCTCGTTCCTGGTCCTGCTGTTCGTCACCGGATGTGCCGCGGTGACCGTGACCACCACCGCCAACGCGCTGGTCCAGCTCCATGCCGACCCACGGCTGCGGGGTCGCGTCCTGTCCGTGTACTTTCTCGTCCTCCTCGGCGGCACCCCTGTCGGCGCACCGCTGGTCGGCCTGGTGTCCGACGCTCTCGGAGCCCGCTTCACCCTGGTCCTGGGCGGCGTCATCTCGCTCATCACCTCGCTCGTGCTCTCCGTCCTGTTCGCGAGCCGAACCCGACGGCGGATCCGCATCACAGAACCGACACCTGTGACCAGCTCACCCTTTGCTCCGCTCCGGCCGAAGAGAGAGCGGCAGCCCGACCTCTGATGGCGGCCCGCTGCCTCGCGCCTTTGGTCAGGGGGCGGCCGCATGCGTAGTGCGGGCGCGCCTTACTCTTACAACATGTAGGAGCTGTCAGGGGTGCAAGCGCGTCCCGGCAGGCCCCAAGGGGGCATCCGTGGGTGGCCTCGCGGCGCTGACGGGGGACGGGGCGCTGACTGAGGAGTGGCGAGAATGAGCGAACATCGGCGCCGATCGTCGGGGAGGACCACATCGCCCGGCTCTGACGGCATGCACAACGGTGGCCGGGCCGCGGCACGCAGGGCTGCGCAGTCCCGGGACGGGCGCGCCCGCCGAACTGCCGGCAGTCGGCGGAGCCTGATCGACTACCCGCGCGCCGGTCGACGTGGCCTCCGCCGGTGGCTGCCGTCGTGGAAGCTGGTGTCGGGCACCTTCCTGCTGTTCGTCGCCGGCCTGCTGGGCCTGTTCGGCTACGCCTACGCCACGACGACCATTCCCAGTGCGAACCCCAGTACCCAAGCGCAGAGCAACACCTACTACTGGTCGGACGGCTCGGTGATGACCACCCAGGGGGCGACCAACCGGCAGAACGTCGATCTCGCCCAGGTGCCGAAGCTGGTGCAGTGGGACTTCCTCGCCGCGGAGAACGCCACCTTCTACTCCGACCCGGGCGTCGACACACAGGGCATGCTCCGCGCCGTCTACCACATGGCCACGGGAGGTGAGGTGCAGTCGGGGTCCACCATCACCCAGCAGTTCGTGAAGAACACCTACCTCAGCCAGGACCAGTCGGTCACCCGCAAGCTGAGGGAGATCATGATCTCCCTGAAGATCGGCGGCCAGCTGTCCAAGCAGCAGATACTGCAGGGCTACCTCAACACCTGCTACTACGGCCGGGACGCCTACGGCATCGAGGCCGCGGCCCGTACCTACTACCACGTGCACGCCTTCCAGCTGAACGTCAGCCAGGGGGCCTTCATCGCCGCCACGGTCAACGAGCCGAGCCTGCTGATGCACGCCGACACCGACCCGCAGGCCAAGGCCCAGGCCAAGGCCCGCTGGACGTACGTGCTGGACCGGATGGCCAAGATCCACAAGATCACCGACGCCCAGGAACAGCAGTACCTCGCGGCGGGGTTCCCCACGCCCAAGCCGTACACGCCGTCGGCGGGCATGGCCGGGCAGACCGGATACCTGGTGCAGACCGCAGAGAAATACGTCGAGGCCCACACGTCCCTCACGGACCAGCAGATGGGTCACGGCGGCTACCAGATCTACACCACCTTCGACAAGAAGAAGGTCAGCGCCCTGTCGACGTCCGTCACGGCGATGGAGCGGAAGCATCTCGATCCGCAGCACCGCACGGCCGACAAGGACGTCCAGGTCGGCGCGGCGTCGATCGATCCGTCCACCGGCGCGATCGTCGCCCTGTACGGCGGGCCCGGCTGGAACAAGGGACACTGGACGGACAACGCGGACGCGACCGGCGTGCCGGTCGGCTCCACCTTCAAACCCGTCGACCTGGCCGCCGCCCTCGACCATGGCGCGGTCCTCTCCCCGGGGCAGCCGGCCGCACCGATCACCCCGGCCTCGAAGTTCGACGGCGACGACGGCATCACCATCAAGAACCAGCAGGGCCGGGAGCTGCCGGACTCGAAGGATCCCACGGGGCTCCTGCACCAGCGCAACGACGTGTCCACGAAGTGGGGTTACATCACCCTGCGCAGGGCGATGGAGCAGTCGGTCAACACCCCCTACGTCCAGCTCGGCGAGTACGTCGGCTACGACAACGTGGAGGGCGAGGCCCTGAAAGCGGGGCTCCTGCGCACGACCCTGCAGTACGACACCCCGGGCTTCTACATCGGTACCTCCACACCGTCGGCGATCCGGATGGCAGACGCGTACGCCACCTTCGACGACGGCGGGATCCAGCACGAGCCGTACTCGGTCACCAAGGTCGTCGCCAACGGCCGGCAGCTGACCGGCTTCGACAAGCCCAAGGGCACCACGGCCATGCCCGCCTCGACCGCCGGCACCATCACCGACGTCCTGCGAGACGTCGTCAAGAATGGCACCGGTACCAACGCTCAGGCCCTGGGCCGCCCGGCAGCCGGCAAGACGGGTACGACCGACGACTACAAGTCCGCCTGGTTCATCGGCTACACCCCGCAACTGACCACGGCCGTGAGCATGTTCAAGGAGGACCCGAAGAACGCCGGCCTCCAGTCGATGCAGGGCGTCGGCGGCTACGCCAAGGTCTTCGGCGCCGACATGCCCACCGAGGTGTGGACCGGCTACATGACCGCCGCCCTCCAGGGGCAACCCGTCCAGCAGTTCCCGCCCGCACCCGCGCTCGGTCAGTCCACGGACGAATACGGCGCGCCCTCGCCCACCCCCTCCGCCACTGCGGCCCAGAGCACACCCCCGGCCACCCCGACCGTGCCGGCCACTCCGACCCCTACCAACGCACCGTGCCGCGGGCACGGGAAGCACTGTGTCAGCCCGAGTCCGACCGACACCGCCGGAACCACTGCCGGTACTGGCGGCGGCCTCCTCGGCGGCACGACCGGCGGCAACATCTCACCCACGCCCACGCCGACGAGCAGTACACCTGCGCCGACAAGCGCCCGCGGCCGGCCCTGAGTCGTCGCATCGCGGTCCGGCGCCGCCTCACTCGCCAGTGTGTTGTGGGACGCCGATCCGCTCGCCGCGGCTCCACAGCCGGTGAAGGGCCTGGGCGTGTACCACCACCGGGACTTGACAGGTGGAGTCGCCGACCGCCAGGAAGCAATCATCTGAGGTTCCAAACTGTGGCTCAACCCTTCACTCAGATCATGGCGGAACGCGGCCGACGGGCGTGGTGACCTGGAGGAAGAACGCCGGGAATTCTGGGGTCGCCCTGGCGAACACCGACAGCGCGGCCGGCGCTGGGCGGCGTGTTTTTGGCGCGAGCGTTCACCGGCGGGGCAGGCCGGGGACGCCGTGTTCGCGCAGGGGGCCGACCTGCCAGCCGCGTTCCTGGCAGGTGTCGAGGATGCGGGGCAGCGCGGCGAGGGTAGTGCGCCAGGAGCCGGTGGCGGAGGTGCAGTCTGAGTCGTGGAGCAGGATGGTGCCGCCACCGCGCAGGTCCGTCAGGACGGTGCGCTCGACGGACTGAGGGGTGGCCCGTCTGCGCCAGTCCTCGCCCCAGCAGGTCCACAGCACCGGGGTCAGACCGAGGCGCCGGCAGGCCAGATGGGCGGCGGTGCTCATCACCCCGTAAGGCGGCCGGAAGAGCACGGGTGGCCTGCCGGTGACGTCGGCCACGGCGTCGCGGGCGCGGGCGAGGTCGTCGTAGGCGGCGCGGGGACCGCGGAGCAGCAGCGGGCGGTGGTGCCAGCCGTGGACGGCGATCTCGTGGCCGGCCGCAGCCATCTCCTTGGCCGGCCCCGGTGAGCGGGCCAGCATGGAGCCGAGCAGGAAGAAGGTGGCCCGCAGCCCGCGTGCGTCGAGAAAGTCTAGGAAGCGCGGGGTGGACAGGTGGTCGGGGCCGTCGTCGAAGGTGAGCGCGACGTGATCCGGCCGGCCGCGTCCGGCCAGGCGCGGCATGGCCGCGTTGCGCAGCGGCCCGAATGTGGAGATGACGGGTGCCGCGTGCAATGCCGCGAGCGCGGGCACCGCTGCGGCCGAGGCGAGCGCCGTGGCACGGACGAGACGGGCCGGGGTCATCGTCCGTCTCCATCCAGGTAATGGGCGACGGCCGTGAAGCGGGCGGGCGTCTCGTTGTAGGCGTAGGCCAGTGGGGCGGCGACGCCCAGACAGGCCGTGGCCGCCACGGTGACGGCCGTCAGGGCGATCCGTCGTCGGCCGGCGAAGCGCCGTACCACGGGCTGTGCGTCCGGCGCGGGGTGCGGCCCGGTTCTGGCGGCGATGGCGGTCACCGGTCCGGGGGCCAGGCGATGCAGGTCGAGCCCCGCCGCACGCTGGGCCCGACCGCGTGGTCCGTGGAGGAGCTCGGCCAGCACCGGGCCGAGGTCCGCCGGGTCGCGGATCCAGGCCGCCAGGCCCGCCTCGTCCAGGGCGTCCGCGTTGGTCTGGCCGTGACCGGGGATGCAGCGGTAACTGGCCACCGGCAGCCCGGCGGCGAACGCCTCCAGCGAGGTCAGCCCGCCCGCGTTCTGCACCAGGACGTCGCAGGCGTGCATCAGCCCGGGCATGTCGTCCACCCATCCGAAAGTGTGCGCGATGCCGTCCGCGCGCAACTCCTCCACGAGGGACTCGTTGCGTCCGCACACCACCACGGGCACCGCGACCCCGGTCTCCCGTATCTCGGCGGCGGCCCGTCGCACCGGTCCGACGCCCCACGACCCGGCGACCAGCAGGGCCAGGGGCGCGTCCGCGGGCAGGGCGAACCGCTCGCGGGCGGCGGTCCGTTGCCCGGCGGTGGCGGGGGTGAAGCGCGCATCGGTGACCGGACCGACGACGGTGGCGGCGGCCGCGCCCTGTACGTGGGCCTGGGCCGCCGGCACCGGGTGCACGGCCAGGTGGGCGTCGATGCCGGGGGCAACCCAGAGGGTGTGGACGGAGAAGTCGGTGAGGTAGGTGAAGGCCGGCACCGTCAGCTTGCCGCGCCGGCGCAGTGCACCGAGGACCTGGCTGGCGCCGGGGTAGGTCGAGACGACCGCGCGGGTGTCCGGCGCGAGCGCCCGCAGGGTGCGCTGCTCGGCTGCGCGAAACAGGGCCCGCCACACCGCGCCGGGGCGTACGGCCCGGTCGGTGGCCGCGTACAGGCGTTGGTAGCCGTCCGGCATCCAGGTCAGCATGCGGTGGTAGGTACCGCACAGCAGTCGGCCCGTACCGGTGGGCAGCAGGTCGAGGAAGTCGTGCCGGTCCACCAGGTACCCGTGCTCGGCCAGCCGCTCGGCCAGCCCCGCAGCCGCACCGTCGTGTCCCGCGCCGACACCGGCCGAAATGATCGCGATCCGCCCGGCACCGCCCTGCGGCGGTGCGGCGGACGGCGAGGGCGCAGACTCCGGCACCAGGTCGTCACGGTGGACCACGGTGGATCGCCTCCTGATGGGCTACGGGGCACGCCGGGCATACCCCGGCGGCATACCCCGGCCCAGACGGCGCTGCGGGCAGGCCGAGGCCGCGCCTGCGCGCGGGCCAGGGCCACGACTCGACCGCTGTGGTGCCGAGAAGGGAAACTACTACATGATGTAGAACTTAGGAAGCGATCGCCGCAGGATGGGGGTCCGGTAGCGGCTCGGGCTGTGGCATCCCGGTTGATGCCGGTCAAGTTACTGCGAGATGTAGAGGCATTGGCGGTTGGCTGAGGGGAGGGGTGCCGATGGCGTCAGGTCTCATGACCACTGCGGCAGCGCTGGATCCACGGGCGATGCTGACGAGGTTCGGGGCGTGGGCCGTACCGGTCGTGGTCTTCGCCGAGACCGCCCTGCCCGTGGTGGGCGTTTTCCTGCCCGGTTGCCCCTGCTGTTGCCGGGCTGGCGTGCTCGCTCACTACGCTGGGTGCGGCCCGGCTGTCACTGCCCTTGGTGCTGACCTGCGCAGGTGTGGGTGCGCTCGCCGGTGCGCAGACCGGTTTCTGGCTGGGGTGGTGCGGCGGCCGGGCGGTGCGGCCGCGCGGGCCCGGGGGGCGTGGCGAGGTCCGAACCAGGCCGAGGCGCTGTTCGCGCGCTACGGGCCCAGGCTGGCGGTATTGCTGGGGCGGTTCGTCCCGGTCGTCGCCCCTTGCCCCCGATCGAACCAATCCGACCTCGCGCATGCAGCGTCGTCCCTGCTCTGGGCTTGACCCGTCAGGTGGGGGTCTCCGCAGGCACCGCCGGGCAACAACCGACCTTGGCCGCACTGGGCGGCGAACGGCCCATCCTCATTGATCTACAAGATGTAGTAGATTAGTCGGGTGGTCACTCTGGCGTCGTAGCCATGTCATTCAAGCGTCATCTCACGAGCGCGAGGTGACCGATGACAGAGCCCGAATCCCATGGCCGCTCGCTCATCCCGTGAGCACTTGACGCACTCACAAGGACGGAAGGACCTCTCCCTATGGCCGTGGCCGCCACCGCGCAACTGGCCCTCGACGGATCCGGCATCGACGGCTCGTTGTTCACCTCGGTCACCGACTTCGCCCGTGACACCGAGTGGCTCAACACGCCCATGGAGGTGTGGACCAACCTTGGTCTCGGGGTCTTCGCCATCCTCATGATCGCGGGCTGGTGGACCGCACGGCGCCGTGGCCCGCAGGTGATGACCGTCGCGCTGGCCGCGCCGGTCGCCGTCCTGACAGCCTTCGCTGCCGCCGAGGTCGTCAAGAAGCTCGTCGCGGAGGTGCGGCCCTGCCGGTCGATGCCCCACGCCTACTTCGTCGACACCTGCCCGGCACCTTCGGACTACGCCTTCCCCAGCGGCCACGCCGCCGTCGCCGCCGCGACCGTGGCAGCGCTCTTCCTGCTCGACCGCCGGCTGAGCGCCGTCGCCGCCGTGTTCGCCGTACTGGAGGGCTTCAGCCGGGTCTACGTCGGTGCCCACTACCCCCACGACGTCCTCGGCTCCGCTGCCGTCGCCCTCCCGGTCGCCTTCCTCGTCAGCTTGGCGCTGCGCCGCTGGGCCACCCCGCTGGTCGGCGCCCTGAGCCATGGGTCGCTGCGCCCCTTGCTGACGACCGAGCTCATCGCCACCACAGCGCCGGCCCGGCAAGCCGCTTCGGCGGGGGAGCCACTTTGACCGTCCGTCCGACAGCGCAGACTCACACCATCTGGCGGCGTGTCAGAACCGCCAGGACCAGGAGTCGCGGCACCGGAAGTACCGGCACCAGGGCCGGCGGGCCGGTTACCGGCAGCGAGGCGGCCATGTGTCAGTGGGACCTGGGGAAAGGCGCGCGTACACCGGACCGTCCAGACGGACCCGGAGCCGGCCCCGGTCAGTAGCGCGGCGGCTTGCCGCCGTCGGCGGTGATGACGGCGACCAGCATCCGCCTGGGCGGTGCGCACGAGGGCGGCGGCCGTGGCTTTCTCGTTGTGGCCGCCGGTGTCGGTGGACGAGGACTCGGCGTAGACCGGCCGGGCGCCGGCATCGGGCTCACGCTCGCCCGTGAACCGGCCTTCTCGCTCGGCGGCCGGCTCGCCTTGGTGCGAGCCGTGCACCGGGTATGTTCGCCGTGCCCCTGCCGATCCTTCCGGGCGACCGCGCGACGGGGTGAGGGCCGGCGCGTGGCAGGTCAGAAATGCCGCTCTCCGTGATCCGGACGATCAGGGGCGGCACAGCAGCCGTCCGGTCCGTGCCCAGGGGCATCGTCGTGGTCGGTCGGCGCGGTGGTGGTATTGGCATGTGCCCTGGACAGCGCCCACTGCGCGCTGTCCAGCATGCGGTCGCTGTCCGAGGCGGCGTTGGCCAGGCTCGCGCAGCAGACGGCCAGCAGCAGACCGCCCGCCAGCAAGGGCAGACTGCGACGGGCGGGCGGCGGGGCCAGCAGGGCCCGTACCCGCTGGGGCACCACCCCGCCGGTCGCGGCCAGCGCGGCGGGACGGGACGCACCGGCGGATGCCAGGGCGGCGCGGCCCACGGCGTGGGCGACGACCGTACGGTCACCGACCCGCTCGGCGGCCTCCTCGTCGGCCCAGCGCTCCAGGACGAAGTTGCCCGCGACGGCCACTGGTCGCAGCAAGGGGTTCAGGGCGGCCGTGAGCCGCCACACGCTCTGGAAGACGTGGTGACGCCCGCGCAGATGCGCCCGCTCGTGGGCGAGCAGTGCCTCGCGCTCGGCGTCACCGAGACGGCGCAGCATCCCCCGGGACACGACGATCCGGCCCGGTGACCCAGGCAGTGCGAAGGCCAGCGGGACGTCGTCGTCGAGTACGGCCAACTCCGTGTGCCCGGGCAGCTCGGCACACTCCCGCCGGGCCCGGAGCAGGTGGCGGCCCTGCCGGACGGCGGCCAAGCCGAGGGAGACGACACACACCGCGAGCACCAGGGTGCTGACGGCCGCGACCACGGCATAGACGGGATCCTGGGAGCGCAGCGCGGACACGGACCAGCGGCCCTCCTCGGCGATCTGCGGGATCTGCGCCACGCCGGTGAAAGCCAGCAGGGCGAGGGATCCCGCCCATCCGGCCGCCGTCACCAGCGCGGCGCAGGCCAGCGCCAGGGCCGCAGGGCGCGGGGGCAGCCGGTGCGCCACGGGCGGTGCGAGCACGGCGAGTGCGGCCGTGACGAGGAACGGAATATAGACGCTGACCAGCACCGGCTCACCGCTTCCCGGGCGGACGCCGGCTCTCGGGGAGTACGTCGTCGTGCCCGGACAGCAGCTGCTGCAGCAGGTGCTCGTCCTGTTCGGACAACTCCGAGACGAAACGGGTCAGCACCGCCTGACGGTCGGAGCCACCCGTCAGCAGAGAGTGCATGCGCTGGGCGGTGTGCGACGCCTCGTCGCGGGCCGGCTCGTAGGCATAGCCACGGCCCTCGCGGTGCCGTACCAGCATGCCCTTGTCATGCAGCCGGGACAGGATGGTGAGTACGGTCGTGTAAGCGAGGTCGCCCGGCAGCTGTTCCCGGACTTCCCGCGCGGTCCGTGGACCGTCTGCCGCCCAGAGCGCGGCGAGTACATCGCTCTCCAGTTGGCCGCGAGCCCGCCTGCCGGATGCCTCGTGGGCTTCCTCGTCTCCTTGGCCCGTCACCTCGCCGTCCACCTTCCCTCGCCGTCGTTGCGTACAGGCTACCGCCCATGTCCTACTTGTTGTAGGACGTGTCCTTGCGTGAGACCGCCAGGTAGCCGACGAAGCAGGCGATGGCGACCGTCCAGGCGAGGGTGACCGGACCGAGTCCCAACCCGAGGCCGCCACGAGTGTGCCCGAGTGCCATCCAGTCGGCGAGGGATGCGCCCAGGGGGCGGGTGATGACGTACGCCGTCCAGAAGGCGGGCACGGCGGCCAGGCTCCCGAAGCGGTGGGCGAGTGCGGGCACGCCGATCGCCACGGCGAAGAGGACGGCCGAGCCGAGGTAGCCGAATCCGGCGGTCGCGGTGAGGTCACCGGCGGCGGTGCCGAGGGCGAAGGTCGCCAGGACGGCGGCCCAGTAGAAGAGCTCCCGGCTGCGCGTGGTGATGCTGTGGATGGACAGGGTGCGTTCGGCGGCGTACCAGAGGGCGAAGACCGCGGCCAGCGTGACGAGGAAGAGCGGAGTGGACGCGATGTACGGCACGCCGAGACCGACATGCAGCACGTCGGCGGCCATCGTGCCGAACACACTGACCATGACGACGGCCGTCCAGTAGACCCAGGCGACGTAACGTCGCACGGCGAACTGCACGGCCAGGGAGAGAGCCAGGGCGAGACCTCCGAGACCGACCGCCGGCACCGGGCCGAGGACCTTGGCCAGCAGGTCCGACGCGGTCTCGCCCATCCCGGTGGTGAGAACCTTGATGATCCAGAAGTAGGCGGTCACTTCCGGCACCTTGTTCGCCATGGTGCGCAAGGAGGTGAGGGGGCGGTCGTCGAGGAGACGGTCTGTGGTCATGGTGCGCACGATGACATGGTCATCTCCCGCTGCCCCCGGCCCCTTTACCGTCGCTTGGGGACTTCCGGTGCATGAATTTCATTACCGCGCGTTCAACCTGACCACAACCTGAATGCCTCGCCAAAGCGCCTGGTCACGGTGGCTAAGAGGATGATATGGCCAGCGCGCGGGCCGTCGTGATCGTCGTCGGGGTTCGGGGCGCTGGCAACCGCGATGAGAAAGGTCCGTGACCGCACCGCGCGGAAGTCGCCGGCGGTGTGCCGACTCGGGCAGCGATGGCCGGGGTGAAGGCCATCGTGGAGGTCCTGGGGTACGTGTCCCGATGAACAGGCTGATCGTCTGGGGCGATCGCCGTGACGCCGCCTCTCTCGTCTCGCCCGACCGCCCGGCGAAATGTGAGATTCCGGACGATTCCCGAACGCCTACTACATCACGTAGAGGTGGGGCGTATGGTGGGCGTATCGCGGGAACCGGGCAGCCTTCCGGCCTATGTCGACCTTCTGTCGTCGGCCGCGCCAGGGTGACATGCGGGAGCGGATGCTCCCGGCGAGCGTCTAGGGTTCCAGAAGATGTCTACAAGGCTGTAGTCGGCTAGTTGTCTGTCTGAACTAATCCATCCGAAAGGACCCTGCTCCATGACGGCACCGATTCCGGCGGCGTCCCAGTTGGCTGTGAACGTGCTCGACGCCCACTCCCTGCTGGCGGCCTTCGGTGTGCTGGGCGTCGCGGTGGTGATGTTCGCCGAGACAGGACTGCTGATTGGATTCTTCCTGCCGGGCGACTCTTTGCTGTTCACCGCCGGCCTGCTGTGCACGGGGTCGGCGCAGGGGGGCCTGCACCTGTCTCTCGGCCCCTTGCTCGTGGCGGCGGCAGCAGGCGCGCTGGCCGGGGCTCAGTGCGGATATCTGCTCGGGCGGAAGGCCGGCGGAGCACTGCTGGCTCGCAGCCACTCCCCGCGACTGCACGAAGGGGCGAAGCGCGCGGAGGAACTCCTGGAGCGCTATGGGTATGCCAAGGCCATCGTGCTGGCCCGTTTCGTGCCCGTGGTGCGCACGGTCCTCAATCCGGTGGCGGGTGCGCTGGAGGTGCCGGTACGGACGTTCACCCTGTGGCAGGTCGTCGGCGGGCTCGTGTGGAGCGTCGGCCTCACCCTCGCGGGGTACGGACTCGGCTCGTCGATCCCGAACGTCGACCGCTACCTGCTCCCGTTGGTGGCACTGATCGTCGTCGTGTCTCTGGTCCCCCTCGTCGCCGAGGTGTACCGCGGGCGCCGGGCGGCACGGTCCGAGGAGGGGCGAGGGTGATCAGCGTCCGGTCAATGGCGGGGCGGCATCAGCGGGCGCACTGCACCGGTCGTCGCCGACGTTGAGCCTGAAGGGCAGAGCGACGCGGGACCGCCCAGCCGCACCGGAGGTAGAAGCCGTCGCGGATCTCGGGCACTACCAGGGCGCTGGCCGGGGAAAATGGAGAACCGTTGCTGGAGTACCTGAGGTCAGTCTGTGGCTTTTATTGTGGTGTGTGAGGATGACGCAGCGGTCCGTGACGTGCTCAAGCGTGCACTTGAGCACGACGGCCATACGGTCGCAGTCGCTTCCACCGCGGACAGCCTGCTGCGGCAACTTGAGCCGGTCCCTCGCCTGGTCGTCCTGGATCTAGGACTCCCGGACGCTGACGGCCGCGATGTCTGCTTGGCGCTGCGGGCCCGTGGCGTTGATGCTCCGGTGCTGATGCTCACCGCTCTGGACGGCATGCATCACAAGGTGGGCGGCTTCGAGGCGGGAGCCGACGACTACATGACGAAACCGTTCGACATCCCGGAGTTGCTGGTGAGGGTCCGCGCCCTGCTACGCAGAGCAACCGCGACGACCCCGCCGAGGGGCGTCGTTCTCGATCCGGCGAAACATGTCGTGATCCACGGCTCGACGAGCGAGAGCCTGACGCCGACCGAGTTCCGGTTGCTGGGCAGGCTCATCGCCTCACAGGGCGACGCGGTACGCCGCCACGCCCTGGTTGCTGCGGGCTGGCCGCATGGCGCGCAGGTCAGCGACAACACCCTTGACTCCTACGTTCGCCGGCTACGGACCAAGCTCGGTGCGCTGGGCGTGGCCGATCGCCTGGCGACGGTCCGCGGGGTGGGCTATCGATGGGAGTGACGGGCTTCCGCGGGAGGGTCGTCGCCCTTGCGGTTCTGATCGCGACAGCGGTGGTCGCAGTGCTGGTGGTGGTCTCGCACGTGTTGCTGAGCCAGGTGACCGACGCCGACGCGAACGCTCTGGCGCATACACGTGCGGAGGCGGTGGCGGCGAACGTAGCCGTACGCGGTGGCCACGTCGTGCTGATCGAGGGCGGCAACGAAGCGCTCGACACGGTCTCCTGGGTGTACGCCGATGGGCACCTCATTGACGGGATCGTGCCGGGCAGCGTCCTTGAACGCGTCGATGCGCTCGTAGGCTCCGGGCAGTCCCAGACCACCACGGTCGGCAGTCACCTTCTGTACGCCCAGCCGATCCGGCTGGAAGGCCACCACGTCATGGTGGTCGTGAGGGTGGATCTGACGCAGTACGAGACGTCGGAGCAGCACAGCCTGACGATGTCACTCATTCTGGGCGGCATCTCGATCCTGCTCGCAGGCGTCGTCGCGCACCTCGTGGTGGGTCGTGCGTTGAGGGTGGTCCACGAAATGGCCGCTCTCGCCGACGAATGGGGCGATCACGAACCCGGGCGCCGATTCGACCTCGGAGTTCCTCGGGATGAATTCGGGGAGCTCGGGCGAACTCTCGACCGCCTGCTCGACCGCGTGGACAACGCGCTCGCGGACGAGCGCCGGCTCACCGATGAGATCGCCCATGAGTTGCGGACGCCCCTGACGGCCCTGCGGGGCGAGGCACAGTTGGCGCAACTTTCCGGTCAGCATGTGGCACCAGAGGCCGTTCTGACCGAGGTCGACCGCCTGAACACGGCGATCACCACGATTCTTGGTGCCGCCCGGACACGGATCGGCGGCGGTACCCGCTGCGATCTCAGGGCGGCGGCGCGACAGGCGATCGCGGGTCGCTCCATCGAACTCGCCATCCCGGCCGACGTCGATGTCGCCGTGGCGACCGAACTCGTTGTGGCTGTGTTGTCCCCACTGCTGGAGAACGGCCTGCGGCATGCGAGTTCGCGCGTCTGGGTCACGGCGCGCGTCCAGCCCCAGGGGGCCGTGATCGATGTCCTCGACGACGGCCCGGGGTTCGACCCGGCGGAGGTTGACCGGGTCTTCGAAGCGGGCGTGACCAGCGGCGACGGGCACGGGTTGGGGCTGGCGGTAGTGCAACGTCTCGCCGTGTCCGCGGGAGTGGCAGTCCGTGCGATCGCGGATGGTCACGGTCGCGTCGAGGTGACCTTCCCCACGCCAGAGGCGATCGCGTAGTCAGGTTGTGTGCAGGTTGGCCGAGCCAACCTTGTTGCATGACAACGACAAGCGAAGCCCGCACGCGCTGCAGCGGGCGGCTGATGCTGAACAAGGTTCCCGAGGTCACCCTCTGGTTCTGGGTGATCAAGATCCTGTGCACGACCGTCGGTGAGAGTTTCGCCGACTGGATCAACATGAAGCTGGGCGTCGGCCTGGTGAACACGGCATGGATCTTCACCGCGGTGTTCGTGGTGGTTCTGGGTGTCCAGCTGCGGCTGAAGCGGTACGTCCCGTTCCCGTACTGGCTGACCGTGGTCGTTGTCAGTGTCACGGGCACGCTCTACACCGACATCCTGACCGACCAGCTCAACGTGCCGCTGTGGATCAGCTCCACAGTGTTCTCGGTCCTGCTCGCCGTGGTCTTCGGCGTGTGGTGGCTGCGCGAGCGCACCCTCTCGATCCACTCGGTCACGACGCTGTCGCGTGAGTCGTTCTACTGGCTCACCGTTCTGGTCACCTTCGCGCTCGGCACCGCGACCGGCGACTGGACCCTCGAACTCACCGGCTGGAGCCCGGGAGTCTCGGTCCTGCTGCCGCTCGGCCTCATCGCTTCGATCACGCTGCTGCGGAAGTTCGGCGCGAACCCGGTGCTGTCCTTCTGGCTCGCCTACATCCTGACCCGCCCGCTCGGCGCCAACATCGGTGACTGGCTCGCCTCCCCGAAGGTCGCTCAGCCGGGCGAACCGACCGGCCTCGCACTGGGCACCTTCACCACCAGCCTGATCTTCCTCGGCCTGATCCTGGCGACTGTCGTCTACCTGACGGTGACGCGCTCCGACGTGACCGAGACCTACGAGGCTTCGCACACCCCGCAGATCACCGCGAACCCGCGCAGGGAGCGCACCGCGCTGGTGGGCTTCGTCCTCCTCGCCGTGGCCACCGGGGTCCTGCTGGTCTGGGCGCACAGCCAGCCGCACGTCGGACCGGCGCCGGAGGAAGACGCCACCTCCACCGTTCACCTCGCCCCTGGCCAGGCCGTGAAGAAGTTCCCGTCCACGAAGGTCGACGCGCTGAGGACACTCGCATCGACCTCGCTCAGGGACGTACATTCGGGGAACGCTACCGGGGCCCACACAGCTGCCCAGTCGCTGCGAGACCTCTGGGATGCTGACCAGGCTTCGTTGCAGCCGCTGGACAACACAGGATGGACGTTCCTCGACGCCCAGATGGACCAGGTCCTGAAGACCTTCGGTATCGACCACTCGAACCCGCCGATGTCGTCGGCCCACCAGGAGGCTGAACTCCGCACCCTACTCGCGGATATGCGCTGACGGACCTGATCGGCGGCGACTCCGCTGGAGTCGCCGCCGATCACGCTTCACCGCGAGGCCGGCGGGCCACTGCCCACCCTGATGCGGGCGAGCTGCTCATCGGTGGTGGTGTCGATGGCGTAACCGCGGAGTTGTAGCGGCCAGACAGCCGCAGGACCTTGCCATCCGTGGAGAGGCAGCCCATGTCGGGGCTGCCGCCGTCCGGCAGGCGCCACTTCTTGGTCAGTCGGCCCTCCTTGAAGTCGAACACGGTGATGGTGCCCCCGCCCCGGTTGGAGATGTACATCTCGCGGGAGTCACGGCTGATGCAGGACGGGGATCTGGAGTCCGGCGGCAAGAGCGGAGCGCCGCCATGACAAGGCCGTGGCCGGGAGGCGACACGGCACCACGCTGCTCGGGCGAGGGCGGCGGGGCGGCGAATGCGACACGGCAGTCAGGATGTGTTCAGGTAGTCCGTGGCACGGTCGGGCCTCATGGCACACGAGACATCAGAAACCACGGCGGCCTCGTCGGTCGATGCCGCGGCGTCCTCGGGCCGCCGGTTCTGCTGGAACAAGGTGCCCGAGGTCACTGTCTACTTCTGGATCATCAAGGTGCTGTGCACGACGGTCGGGGAGACCGCCGCCGACCTGCTCGACGAGAAGGCCGGGCTCGGCCTGACCCGAGTGTCGGTGTTGATGAGCGCCCTGCTGGCGGTCGTCCTGGTCGTGCAGTTCCGCACGGGCGCCTACCGTGCCGGCGTGTACTGGTCGGCCGTCGCGCTGATCAGCGTCGTCGGCACGCTGATCAGCGACAATCTCACCGACAACATGGGGGTGCCGCTGGAGACGAGCACCAGCGTCTTCGCGATCGTCCTCGCGGTGGTCTTCGTGGTCTGGTACCGGCGCGAGCGGACACTGTCCATCCACAGCATCGACACCACCAGCCGCGAGTCCTTCTACTGGCTCGCCGTCCTGTTCACTTTCGCTCTCGGCACCGCGGCGGGAGACCTGGTCTCCGAGCGGATGGACTTCGGCTACTGGCTGTCCGCGGTCCTGTTCGCCCTGGTCATCGCCGCGGTCGCCCTCGCACACTTCGCGCTTGACCTGGACGCGGTGTGGAGCTTCTGGATCGCCTACATTCTCACCCGCCCGCTCGGTGCGTCCGTCGGCGACTACCTCTCGCAGCCGACCGGTGACGGCGGAGTGGGCCTGGGCACCGTCGTCACGAGCGTGCTGTTCCTCGGTGTCGTCCTCGGCCTGGTGGTGTACCTGGCGATGACCCGGAAGGACGTCGTGCAGCCGCAGTAAGCCGCGCGCCACGCCGCCTGAACAGGGAAGGAGCAGGCATTCAGGCGGGGTTCAGGTTGACGCTGCCAAGGTCGTTGATCGCGATCGCTTCGCCGCGGTCGCCCATCTGGCAAGGCGCTCGCTCTCCATAGCCGGGCTAGCGTCCTGCCGTGCGACCCCACAAGGAGCCCCCGCCTTGCAGCAGCCGAACGGCCTCACCGATTTCGACGTCGCGAGCACGACGAAATCGGTGATGAAGAAACTGCCCGAGGTCACCCTCGCCTTCTGGATCATGAAGATCGCGGCGACGACGCTGGGCGAGACCGCCGGAGACCTCTTCTCCCAGACCCTGAAGCTGGGTTACTTCCTCACCACGATCGCGCTGTTTCTGATCTTCGTGGTGACCCTCGTCGTCCAGCTCAGGTCCCGCCGCTACAACCCGTTCTTCTACTGGACGGTCATCCTGTCGACCAGCATGGCCGGCACCACGATGTCCGACTTCATGAACCGCGACGCCAGCACCAAGTACCTGTCCGGCGGCGCCACCGCACTCGGCTGGGGGCCACAGGGCCTCGGCCTCGGCTATCCCGTCGGCGCGGCGATCCTCATCTCGATCCTGGTGGTCGTCTTCGCGGTCTGGCGGCTGAGCGGAATGACGTTCCAGATCCGCGACATCGTCACCTTCCGCGGCGAGGCCCTGTTCTGGTCGGCGATCCTCGTTTCCAACACCCTGGGCACCTCCATGGGTGACTTCCTGTCCGACAGTTCCGGCCTCGGCTACGCGGGCGGCGCGCTGCTGGTGACCGGGCTGCTCGCTGTACTGGTCGCCCTGATGAAGGTGCCCGTGGTGCCGAACGTCCTGCTGTTCTGGATCGCGTTCGTCCTCACCCGCCCGCTCGGCGCGACTGCGGGCGACTTCCTGACCAAGCCGGTCGCCAAGGGCGGTCTCAACCTCGGTACTCCTGGTTCATCCGCGGTCCTGCTGGCTGTCCTGCTCGGCCTCATGGCCTACGCGCACGCCCAGGAAGGCAGGACCCGCAGCGAGCGGGCGTAGCCACCCAACCCAGGACAGGTCGCGGCGGCCGGGCTGGAAGAGCTTGCCGAGGAACGCCAAAAGTGCGCCGGTCTGCGCAGGCGCGCCGTCTGGCTGCGTCCGTGAGCGCGGCAAGTGAGGGGGAAGTCTTCCGGAGCTGGCGGAACTGGTGTGCCGTGAAGCCCGCGATTTCAGCCGCAGTCTGCCACCCTGTCCTTGAGCTGAGAGCCACCAGCATGACTCGGATCGCCGCGCGGGTTCGACGCTTGCCCTGCTGAAGGTCATGGGCGGTGGTCAGGGCCGCTGCCGCCTCAACGGCGCCAGCGAAAGCCGAGTCGTTTGCCGGCCAATTTTTGAGTATGTGCTCCGGGGTGCCTGCCCACACCGAGGCAGCAGGCACCCCGGGCCCCTGCGCCGTGTCTCCTCTTTGGTCTGGTCGACGGGCCGCTTCGAGTCGTACATCGTCTCCTCCGCCTGCGCCCGCTCGGCAAAGGGCGAGAGCCTGCACTGCGTAGAAGGGGCTGGTGTGCCGATTCGCGCGACGTGCCTGAACGCCTGGGGGCAAGCGAGCGTCGGCGCGCGGGTCTTGTGGCTTCCGTCTCGCGCATGGAGTCCGCAGCGGTGTCACGGTTGTGGCGGGACCGGCGTCCGCCGGCGGTGCACAGAGAACCGTCGGGTGTGTGTCGCCCGGGGCCCGCCTGGTTGCTCGGCGGTGATGTGGCAACGGGCTACAAGTTCGAGAGTGACCGTCACAGCCACGGCTTGAATGGCCATCAGGGCTATGAGGACGAAGAGCTGAACGGCTCCGGCGACCAGTGGGTCGGCTCCGCCGAGCAGCATGCCCACAAAAGCGCCCGGCAGGGTCACCAGGCCGACGGTCCGAGTCTGGTCGAGACCCGGAAGCAGCGCGTCGGAAGCGGCGGGCCTCGCGATCTCGATCCTGGCATCGCGTTCCGTCATCCCGAGCGCCAGACCGGCCTCGACCTCACCGTGGCGTTGCGCGAGCGCCGAGAGACTCTGGCGGCCGGCCAGGACGGTCGCGGTGAGGGCGCCTCCGATCAGGATTCCGGTGATCGGGATGACGGATATGCCGTGGGGCGGGACGAGTCGTGTGGCCAGAAGGAGGGCGATAGCTGGTACCACACTCGCGGCGATCGGCACTCCTGCCCACCACCAGGATCCGTTCGCGGTGATCCGTCGGCCTGCAGTGCGTACCGCGACCCCGTACATCAGGATCAGGAACGCCGGCAGGCCGGCGCGGGAGGACACCACCCATCCGATGACCGCGGATACGGCTGTGAGTTGCACGGCAGCACGCACTCCCGCAGTCAGGACTTCGCGCGCTCGGCCAAAGCCTTGATCGGGGGACAAACGGGCCGTGGCGGTAACCGCCACGGCTGTTGCGAGGAGCACGGCCAGGGTCCAGCCGAGGTTGGCATCGACAGGGAGAAGACTGGTCGAGGCGGAGCTCATGCGTCTCACCGTTCATCGCTGTTGGGCTGCGGGTCTGCGGGCTGTGTGGCTAGACGGACGCACCCAGCCAAGGGGGACGCTGAACCTCCACCGACTTGGTCCCTGCATCTGGTCTCAGAGCCGTGGCGATCTCGTACGACGACTGCTTCAGACGGTCGGTGCCCAGGTCATGCCCTTCCCCGTCGGCTGCCTTGCAGGTGCCGTAACGGGGCAAGGAGCGTCAGTCTACTTACGTGTAGCCGGTGAAGAAAGGGTCCCCTTACCAGCGGCTCGCTACTTGACGTCGGTGCTGCAGACGGTCCCGCTGACTGCCGTCTGAGGCTGCCCGAGTGGACCTACTTGGGTTGGTGATACCGGGGCCGAGTACGTAGCCGGAGCCGGGCACGGTGTGGATGAGTGGTTCGCCGTCTGCGTCGATCCTCTGGCGCAAGTAGGCGATGTACAAACCGACGACACGGGAAGTGTTCCCGAAGGCGTGGGGCCAGACATGTTCGAGGATCTGATCCGCAGTGTGCACCTGACCGACGTTGCTCATCAGGAAGCGAAGCGGAGCGAACTCGTGTGGAGAGAGCTCAAGGAGCCTGCCGTTGCGAGTGACCTCGTGTGCATTCTCGTCCATCAGCAGATCTGCGACTCTTAGGCGACTTCCGGCATGGGTGGGATCGGGATCCGGTCGTCTCATGCCGGCTCGGCGCAGCAGAGAGGTCAGCCGCGCGATGATCTGTGCCAGACCGACCGGCTGACCAAGTAGGCATCACCTTCGGCTATCGCGGTGTTAGCAACATCGCAAGCGGTCAGGAAGAGAACGGAGACCTCGGGCAGGAGCGCGTGGATTCGCCGAGCCACGGCGGGGCCGTCGAGGTCGGGCAACAGCACGTCGAGTACCACGGCGTCAGGGCGAAAGCGTTCGGCCTGGGCCACGGCACTGGCGCCGTCCACGGCACTGCGGACCTGCCAGCCCTGGTAGCGCAACACCGTGCTGACCACGTACTCCGTGTCGGGTTCGTCGTCCACGACGAGGATCCGTACGGCACCGCCGTCAGGCCGCAACAGCGGCATGGGGGCGGTTGTGCGATCCATCGCTCCCTCCTGTGGGTGTCGGCCCGAGATGGGATGTCGGACCATGCCACACGATCCTCTGAGCCTGCTCTCAGCCTGCCGCTGTTTCCGGACGCCGTCTGGTTCACTCGGCGTGGGGCCTCGATGCCGTCCATCCCGCACATCTGGACGTCCATGAGAACGACGTCGGGGCAGAGACCGGTCGCTATGTGGACGGCTTCCGTGTCGCCTTCGCTCAGGTCGTCTCCTTCGCTCAGGTCGCGGCGTGGGCGCCCCGGTCCCCCTGGGAGACGGCCATGTAGCCGACGAATCCGACGATCGCGACCGTCCCCGCCAGAGTGACCGGCGCCAGGCCGAAGCCGAGGCCGCCGCGGGCGCGGCCGAGGGCCATCCAGTCGGTGAGGGAAGCACCAAGGGGGCGGGTGATGACGTACGTGGTCCAGAAGGCCGCGACCGCATTGAGCGCGCCGAAGCGATGGGCCAGGGCGGGCACGCAGACGGCCGCCGCGAACAGGACGACCGAGCCCAGGTAGCCAAGTCCGGCGGTGGCGGTGAGGTCGCCCGTGGCGGTGCCCAGGGCGAAGGTGGCGAGTACGGCCGCCCGGTAGAACGCTTCGCGGCTACGGGTCCGGACGGTGTGGACGGAAGGGGTTCGCTCGCTGGCGTACCAGAGCATGAAGCCCGCAGCCAGGACGATGAGACGGTGGTCAACCTGCGGTTCCTGACAGGGTGCGGGCTGTCCACACGGCGCTCGGCGACCGCGCTCGCGGTGAAGGCGGCCGTAGGCGGGATCGTCCGGTGCGTGCTGGATGCGGCCCTGCTCGTTGCCTCGCCCGGCACGGTCCGTCGCTTCGCGCGGGTCCCGCATCTACTGGTTTCGGCCTTGTGAGTCGGCGAGGTGTTCGTCGTACCGGGGGGCACTCTGCGCGCGCCCTCAATCCGGCGGATCAGGTTGCCGTTCCAGCCGGTATCCGTGCCCCCGCAACGTGGTGATTCGGGGCAGCCGGGCCTGCCGCCCGACCGCCTGTGCCGCCTCGGTCAGTCTGCGGCGCAGGCCCGCCAACGTCACGTCGAGGGTCTTGGTGGAGCCGAACCAGTTCTCGTCCCACACCTCGGCCATCAGCGTCTCGCGCGAGACCGCCTCGCCGACCCGCGCGGCCAGCACCGTGAGCAGGTCGAACTCCTTGGCCCGGAGCGGGACTTCGACACCGAGCAGGGTGCAGCGTCGGGCCGTCACGTCGACGACCAGATCGCCCAGCCGCACCGGCTCCCGGGCCGGCACGGCCACCACGTGCCGTCTGAGGTGGGCCCGCAGCCGGGCGAGCAGCACGGTCAGGCTGAACGGTTTGACCAGGTAGTCGTCGGCCCCGGCGTCGAGCCCGGCGATGATGTCGATGTCGTCGGTCCGTGCCGTCAGTACGACGATCAGCAGGTCGGGGAGGCGGGCGCGTAGCTGCCGGGCGACGTCCAGGCCGTCCATGTCCGGCAGCCCCAGGTCCAGCAGCAGCACCTCATACGGTGCTCGCCCGGCCTCCGCCAGTGCGCCCGTTCCGGTGCGGCACCACGTCGGGGCGTAGTCGTGGCCGCGCAGGCCGGTTTCCAGGTGGCGGCCGATGGTGTCGTCGTCCTCGACGACGAGGACGCGCAGTCGGCTGCGGTCCGGTGCGGCAGGCGTGCGCATGGTCGACAGCCTAGGAGCCGCTGGGCCGAGGGGCTCGTCGTCGGCGCGTGCCGGGTTCACAGGTCGCGGAGCTCCTCCACGTCGGGGCGGTGGCTGCCGCGGATGCCGTTGAGGGCCGCGGCCAGGATGGCGGCGACGGCGGCTGCCCCGGTGAGTGCCAGGTAGGCACCGGGGACCGACAGAACCGCGGGTGGCGGATCGAAGACGCCGGTCAAAACCTTGACCAGCATCTCCGACAGGGCCCAGCCGATGAGGGCGCCTCCGGCCAAGCCACCGACGGCCAGCAGCAGGGCCTCGGAGAGGACCATGCCGCGCAGGTGGCGCGGCTGCGCGCCGAGGACGGTGGCGATGGCGAACGTGCGGCGGCGTTCGGCGAGTCCGAGGGCGAGGACCAGGCCGCCGGCCCCGGCGGCGAGCAGGACGGCGAAGGCGAGCTCGATGCGGGTGAGGCCGGCCAGGTCGACGGAGGTCAGGCTGGTGCCGACGGTGCCGCGGGTCTGGGTGAGGTCGGTGACGGTGGCCCGGGTACCGAGCTGCCGGCGCAGGTGGGCGGCGATCTGCTGCTGGTTCGTGCCGCCGGTGTCGAGGAGGAAGGCGCCGATCGCGTCGCTGCCGGTGGCCTTGGCGATGTAGGAGGCGTTGGCGACGAAGAAGCTGTCCTTGGGGGCGGTGGGGAACTCCTTGGCGATGCCGGCGTAGTGGAAGGGGACCGTGCGCAGGGACTTGGTGCGGGTGTCCTGGATGCGCAGGTTGACGGTGTCGCCGGGGGAGAGCTGGAAGTCGTTGACGGTCTCGGCACTGACGAGGAGGTTGTCCGGGCGCTGGGCGAGGCGGCGCATCAGCTGCTCTGCGGTGCCGCCCGCGAAGTAGGAGTCCTGGAGCGAGGTGGCCTTGGCGACGCTGTCCGGTCGGACGCCGTAGAGGTCCTGCAGGTCGGAGCCGACGTAGGCGAAGCGGTGCTGGAGGGGCTCGACGTGCCGCACGCCGGAGATCTTCAGCGCTGCCCCGGCAGTGGGAGGGACTTGGGCGCCGGGTGGTTCGGTGACGGTGACGTCGGCGCCGTTGGTCAGCCGGGCGTCGACCTCGGCCTGCTGGTGGTAGGTGGCGTTGAAGACGGCGGTGGAGATCGCGAAGGAGACGGCGAGGGCGAGCAGGACCACCGACCGGGCGAATGGGCGGCGGCGCCGGGCCAGGACGGCGGCGGTGGTGCCGGCCAGGGTCGCGGTCAGCGGCCGGAGCAGCCGGGCCAGGGCGGGGCGGCCGTGGGTGAGGGCGAGCAGGGTGAGGCGCCACAGCAGCAGGGCCGCGCCGATCCACAGCAGGGCGGGGCCGAGGAAGGCCCAGTACGACACGGAGATGCTGGGGACGCCCTCGGGCGCGAGTACGAGTGCGTACTGGTTGCCGGAGGAGGCGCGGAAGATGAGCCACGAGCCGATCAGGAGGGCGAAGTCCAGGCCGTAGCGCATCCACCAGGGCGATCGGGAGCGTCGTACGTCCTCCTGCTTGCGGGTGTCGGCGACGGTGACCGTGCGCAGGTCCCGCAGGGCGGGGACGAGGACGGCGCCTGCGGCCACCGCGGCTCCGAGTATGAAGGCGACGGCGTACCAGATGGACCAGGTCGCCGCGCTCGCGCCGAAGGAGGCCGTGCCGAAGGCGAGACGGCCGGTGAGGGCGGCGATGCCCAGCCCGGCCAGACCTCCCGCGAGGCCGATGAGGGCGGCCTCCAGCCCGGCGAGTGCAGTGATCTGACGGGGCCGCAGGCCACGCAGCCGCAGCAGCCCCTGCTCCTGGCGGCGCCGTTCGCCGCCGGCCGAGGCGACCGCAGCCGTCAGGGTGGCGGCCAGCACCGCGCCCGGCACACCGAGAAAGAGGAAGAGGACCTGGGCGTACAGGGCGTCCTGGCGGGCCGAGTCGAGAGCCGCGCCGACGTTGTTTCCGACCAGGGCCGTGCCGGCGGAGCGGGCTTCGAGGTTGTGGGCGGAGCCGGTGACGGCGGAGTACGCGGAGGCCGGGTCGGAGGGCAGCCGGGCGTTGTCGCGAGCGGCGTGGATTTGGGTGGTGACTCCGGTGGCGCCGCGGGTGAGGGCGGCGAAGCGGGCGGCGGGCAGCAGCACGACGTTGTCCGGGGGCGCGGTCGGCTGGGACTGGCTGGGGGCGCCGACGGTCTGGAAGAGGGAGTCGGCCTGGGGCAGGTCGACCACGCCGCTCACCTTCACCTGGCGCAGACCGGCACCGGGGAACTGGACACCGATGGTGTCGCCCGGGGCCGCGTGCAGGTTGGAGGCGGTTTGCTGGGCCAGCAGGACACCGGTGGACGAGCCGGAGAGTGTGCGGATGGCGTCGGGGAAGCGGGCGCGGTAGCCGTCAGGCAGGCCGAGGGCCATGCCGGGGCCGGTGGCCTGGGTGCTTCCCTGCACGCGAGCGGTGAAGCCGCTGGTGTGCACGAAGCCGACGGGCAGGGCGGTGCGGGTGCCCGGGGTCCCGGCCACCAGGGACAGGACCGTACGTGGGTCGGCGCCGGGCTGCACCTGGACCTGCCAGTCCACGGCGACCGAGCGCACGGCGCGCTGGGTCATGGTCGCCTTCGACGCGGTGAGGAAGGAGCCGAGCGCGGCGACCAGGGCGACCGCGAGCGCGATGCCGGTCAGGGCGGCCAGGAGCCGTCCGGTACGGTGACGGGCCAGGCCGCGGGCCCAGGCGGTGATCATGGCGTCTCCTCGGAGGCCGGCAGGGTGCCGGTGCGGTCCCTGCGCCCAGGCGGTGGTCACGGGACCTCCTCGGGTGCGAGCAGCCGCCCGGCGCGCATGCTGCGGCGGACGGTGAGCCGGGCGGCGACGGCCGGGTCGTGAGTCGTGACGACGAGGGCCGCGCCGGTGTGGTCGGCGGCCGTCAGCAGGGCGTCCAGGACGTGGGCGCCGGTGGCGTGGTCGAGGCGGCCGGTGGGTTCGTCGGCCAGGATCAGGCGTGGCGCCTGGGCCAGGACCCGGGCGGCGGCCACCCGCTGGGCCTGGCCGCCGGAGATCTCCTCGGGGAGCCGGTCGGCCAGGTCGGCGGCGTCCACCAGCGCGAGTGCCGCGAGCGCGCACAGTCGCGCCTCGCCCTCCGGACGATCGGTGAGGACCAAGGGCAGAGCGGTGTTCTCTGCCACGTTCAGGGCTGGGATCAGGCTGTCGCCTTGGAACACCAGGCCGATGTCGTACGGCCCGAGCGAGGCGGCCCGGATGACGGTGCCGCTGGTGGGTTGTTCGAGCCCGGCAACCAGGTACAGCAGCGAGCTCTTGCCGGACCCCGAGGGGCCGACGACCGCGAGCCGGTCCCCGGCCCGGACCTCCAGGTCGGCCCCGTGTACGGCCACGACCGCCCGAGGTCCCCGGCCGAAGGTCAGGGCCGCGCCCGCGCATCTGACAAGCACCTCATCCGACGCCATCGGGCGCCTCCTCGCGGTCCTGCCACCGGGCATCGGTGGCCTTCCCGTCCGTCAGGGTGATCACCCGGTCCGCGATGCGGACGGCTTCCCGGCTGTGCGTGACGATCAGTACCCCGCATCCCTCCGCGGCCCGCTCCCGCACCATCGACAGAACCAACTGCTCGGTCTCGCCGTCCAGTTCACCGGTCGGTTCGTCGGCGAGCAGCACGGCGGGCGCGTTGGCCAGCGCCACGGCGAGCCCGGCCCGCGCCAGCTCTCCGCCGGACAGCTGGCGCGGCAGGGCGTGCGCCCGGTTGGCCAGCCCCACCCGGGCCAGCAGTTCCTCGGCCGGGACGGGGGCCCTGCGGCCCTGCCCCCGCTGCGGCAGGCGGACGTTGTCCCGCACGCTCAGGTGCGGCAGCAGGTTGCCGGTCTGCAGCAGGACGCCGATGTGCCGGGCACGCAACCGTGCCCGCTCGGTCTCGGGCCGGTGGCTGATCCGTACGCCGTCGACGTGTACCTCGCCGCCGGAGGGCTCGTCTAGTCCGGCCAGGCACGCCAGCAGGGTCGACTTGCCGGCACCGGACGGGCCCACGACCGCGACCGTCTCACCGCGCCGCACCCTCAGCGACACCCCGCGCAGCGCGAGCGTCTCCTCCTCCCCGGCCCGGTAGAAGCGGTACAGCTCGCGGGCCATGAGGACATCGTCGTCGGCGCCGCCGATCTGTGTGCTGTCGGACATGGTGCTCACTGCCAGGCGAAGGAGTCGCTGACGATGCGCCACGGGTCGACGTTGTCGGCCTTGACCGGCCCGGACAGGGTCAGGTCCACCTCGTGCCCGGCGCGGTAGAACGCGTACCGCTCAAAGGCGTCCCGCACCACCTTGCCGGTGACCGGGTCCTTCGCCGAGTCGCCCTGATAGGTCAGCAGGACCACACGGCCGGCGTGCCGGGTCACCTCACTCACCTTGGGCGAGGAGAACTTCGTGACCTGGGAGCGGAGTCGGGGTACGACCGTGTTGGTGACCGAGGCGACCGTGGGCGCGCCGGAGGCGGAAACCGCGGTGATCTTCACGGTGTTGAGTTTGTCGGTGAACGCGGTGGTGCCGCCCTGGCTTGTGCGGGCCCAGCCCTCGGGCACCTTCAGGGTGAAGCCGGTGAAGGAACCGCCGGTCGGCCGGTAGGAGACGTACACCTGGTTGTCGGGGATGTCGCCGGGCGGGTTGGACTCGGTGGGTGCCGGCTGGTGCTGTCCGCTGACGGTGGTCGAACGTGACGCAGGGTTACCGGAGCCGGCGTGCGACCCGGAACCGGAACAGCCGGCGGTCACCGCCGCCACGAGGGTCAGCCCGACGACCGCGTACATCCTTGTGTGTCCTGCCATGGCCACTGCCCTCCAGGGGAGTCCTCGGACCGGACGGTCATGGCACCGACGCTAGGAAGCGGCCGGTTAACGCCCCGCTCGCCGAGGGTTAGACGACGGCAAAAGCGTGTGGCGCAGCGCATCCGCCCAGGTGAACGGCCCGCATGATGAGGGCATGAGACAGCGTGTGGTGCGAGTCGCCCTGACCGCCGCTCTGGTCGCCGTCGTCCTCCTCGCCGTCCCGCTGGCCCTGGCGATCAGGTCGTCCCTGTACGCCGACCAGCGCGACACCCTGGAACGGTCCGCGCTGGCCGCAGCCGTACATGTGAGCCCGGACTTCGTCACCGGTGACCCGGTGGAACTGCCCGCGCCCCCATCTGGCGGGCGTCTCGGCCTGTACGACCCTCGATTGCGACTGCGCGCGGGCAGCGGCCCCCGGTCCGGCGACACCCCGGTCCGGCAGAGCCTTGGCGGTGAGGTGGCACGGAGCCGGGCGGGCCAGGACCTGGTGGTGGCCGTACCCGTCTCCCACGCCGAGAAGGTGATCGGCGTCGTACGGGCCTCATCCCCCGCCGTCGCCGTACGCAACCGGGTTGCCGCCGCCTGGACGCTGCTGCTCGGCGTGGCCGCGCTCGCGCTGACCGTCGCCGTCCTCGTCGCCCGCCGTCAGGCCCGGGCGCTGGCCGCGCCGCTGGAGGACCTCTCCCGCCACTGCCGGGCGGTGACCGAAGGTGACCTGAACGTACGGGCCGCCCCGAGTAGCGTCGCCGAGATCGACCAGGTCGCCCGCACCCACAACGAAATGCTGCACAGCCTTTCGGAACTTCTGCGCCGCGAACGTGACTTCACCGCCAACGCCTCCCACCAGCTGCGCACCCCGCTCACTGGCCTGCAACTCGCCCTGGAAGCGGGCCTCGCCCAGGACGACGACGCCCGGTTGCGGCCCGTGCTGGCCGAGGCGCTGGCCACCACGGAACGCCTGCACCACACGGTGGAGGAGGTGCTGCGCCTGTCCCGCTCCGGAGAAATGGCTCGCCCCACCGCTGGAACGATCGCTGTGCGACAGCTGCTGTGGGAGACGGAGGAACGGTGGCACGGCCTCTTCGCCCAGGACGGAAGACGCCTGGAGTGCGCCGGCCAGGAGACACTGGCCGACGTCCGGGTGCCGGGCGCGTCCGTCTCGGAGGTGCTCGGGATCCTGCTGGACAACGCCCGGGTGCACGGGCGCGGCACGGTCCGCGTGGCCGTGCGGGACCTGGAGGATGCCCTCGCCTTCGACGTGAGCGACGAGGGCGTCGTGACGGGCGAGCCGTCACGGCTCTTCGACCGCGGGCGCACCGGCGACGGAGAGGGAACAGGCATTGGCCTGGCCCTCGCTCGTGAACTGGCTGTTTCGCTCGGCGGCAGGCTCTCCCTGACCAACCGACACCCGGCTACGTTCACATTGCTCCTTCCCGTCGAAGGGGATGAGACACCGGGGCAGGGACACCGGGGTGAGACGGGCCGCGTATAGCGAAACCGGGGATCCTGCAGATCATTGAACCTGCCATGCGGATTCCCGCGTGGCTCATTCCGGTGTTTCCCCAGAGGAGTTCAGAGCTGTGTCTGTCGAAGTAATGGCAGAAGAGTGGTTGCTTTCCGCCGGGCAGGTTCGATCCCTGCTGTCGTGGATACGCGGGCACGCGGGTGCCAACCGCTCGGTATACCCCCTTCATGCGCACCGTGGCCGAGCAGGCTCTGCTCCGACGTGAGGCTCGCGCCCTGCGTGTGAGCGATGTGGTGCTCCCGGAGGGCGACGGGGGTAAGTTGACGGCCCGTCGCGATGGGAGGACGAGGGAAATACCCCTCCAGCCGCAGTTCGCTCCCCTGCCGGTCGGCGCGGGGCGGCCTTCTGCGGTTGCGATCAGACGTCGGCGAGGCGGTTGGAGAGGTCCAAGGCGACGGTGGCGACCGCGAGGGCGGCGCACAGGCCGGTCACCTCATGGATGGTGGGGTGGACCAGGCACGGCCAGTTGTCGGGGGCGGCGGGCCAGGAGGCGAGGAGGACCTCGGTGGTCGCCAGGCCGAGGTGGGCGGTGACGTCCCAGCCCGCTCGGGCGGCGGGCTCCCGGTGCAGGCGGATACGGCCGAGCGGGAGCCTGGGGGCGCCCCCCCGGGAGCCAGGAGACGTCGAGCGGTCCCTCCGGGAGGGCGGAGACGCGCTGGACCAGTGCGCCGCTCACTCCCGACGGCATGGGCCGCACGGCGACGGCGTGCAACGGGCGGGCGGCGAAAGGGTGGGGTCGCGGTGAGATTGGGGCCTCCCGGGCGGGGTCGGTACAGCGGGTCAGGCCCAGGCGAGGTCATCGCGGACAGCTGCCGGGAGGTAGCCCTCCTGTCCGTCTTCGGCGATGAACGCCGCGCCGTCGCCCACGACGACGTCGGTGCCGAGGTAGTACGCGAAGGGCCAGTCGGGGTTGACGGCCAGGCGGATCGGCAGGTTGGGGTCGAGGTTCTGAAGTTGGCGGAGCAGGTGGCCGACGGTCAGGTGGTGGGGCACGGGAACCTCCGGGAGCGAGATGGGCGGGTGAAGCGTGTGTGGTGGTGGAGCGTCAGCGGACTCGAGGCGGAGCCGGTCGCGCAAGACCGGCTGCCAGGTGGTTCAGCGGCCGGCGACGAGCGCGGCAAGGAAACCGGCCACGGCCTCGGAGGGGGTGTCGAGGCCGAACTCCTGGATCCAGGGCTCGGCGTCGGACGGGAGGACCCGGATCTGCCAGACGATGCCGCGCTTCCAGGCGGTGGTGTCCTCGGGGAGCCAGCCGACGTAGACACGGCGGTCCGGGCTGGTGCAGTGCACGTTGGCCTCCGGGGTGTCGACGATCGCCCAGCCGAGTCTGCCGAGCAGTTCGAGCACCGGGCCCGCGCAGTGGTCGCTGGAGAGCCAGTCACGATCCTCCGCGGCGGGGCGGACGACGGCGGGCAGGAGGGTGCTGGAGGCGTTCACGAGTGGACGGTCCCTTCGTTGACCTGCGGCTTTTCCCGTGGTCCGTACGTTGACATGCGGTGTGCCGAAGTGCGTAGTCGTTTCCGGGAAGGTGAGGTCTGCCGTGGGCGAACTGGCCGCCGAGGGAGAGGCCGGCGGGCCGGGGAATGAATCAGCGGCTCGCGGGTGCCCTCTCCGACCGGCTGCCCCGGCCTCTCGTTTTCTCAGCCGGCCTTGCCTTCTTCTCGGTCGGCTACCTCGGGCTGGGCCTCATCCACAGCCCGTGGATGGTGTTCGTGGTGCTGCCGTTGTACGGCGGCTTCAACGCCTGCACAGACGGGGTCGGCAAAGCCTGGATCTCCACCGTGGTCCCCGACCGCCAACAGGGCACCGCCCAGGGCCTCTACCAGGGCGGCACCGGCGTGGCCGTGCTCCTCGCAGGCCTCTGGGCTGGGCTCGCCTGGGATACCAACGGCCGCCTCCCACTGCTGATGGGCTGGGCTCGCCTGGGATACCAACGGCCGCCTCCCACTGCTGATTTCGGGCGGCGTCGCGCTCACCCTGGCCATCGCGCTCTCGGTCCGGACCGTCAGGGCGAACCGCCCGCCCAGGGAAGGATGACAGGTTCTGGTCAAGTTTTGACCAAATGCCGGACGTCTTCTGCGGCCGGTGATCGGGTTCTCCACGACGGCTGTATGACCACCCGTTTTCGGAGGATCTGGTGTCAGCACCAACCCGTAAGAGACGATGGCTCACGATCTGTGCCATCTCCGCATCTGCCGCACTCGTCGCGACACCCGCAGGCGCTGCGGCAGGCAAGACAAAGAGCCCGTTCGGGGCGCGCACTCTCGCCCAGCTTGCCGCCGAACGCGAGCACTCCATAGGGACCATCAGCCCCAAGCTGAAGGCCGACGACGGGGACGACGGCAACGAGGCCGACGAGATAGCCGAGGGCGCGGACCAGTACGCCGAGGCCCGCACCTCGCCCGGCATTGTCGCGCCCGGCGCCTACGGCGCCGCCTGGGACGACCTCACCAACCTGCCCTCCACGGGCGGCAGTTGGCGCAATGTCACCGATCTGCCGTACAACTCCGACGACTCCCGCTACCGGGACATCGACTCCAACTCCAGCGGCGGCTCGGGCAATGTGACCGGCCGTATGGCCGCGATCGCCGCCGACGACGACGGCTACGTGTACGCGGGCAGCGCCGGCGGCGGCGTGTGGCGCTCGAAGCGGGGCGGCGGGAACTGGAAGCCCATCAGCGACAAGCTGCCCTCGCAGTCGACCGGCGCGCTCGCGCTGGACGGGGCCGGCCGGCTGTGGCTGGGCACCGGCGAGGCGACCACCAACGCGGACGCCTACCTCGGCAGCGGTGTCTACGTCCTGTCCCACCCGCACGACGGCACGTTCTCCGCCCGCAGCCGGGTCGGCGGCGACGAGCTGGAGTCGACCACCATCCATGAGCTGCGCTTCGGCGGCGGCAAGGTGTGGGCGGCGACCAGCGAGGGCGTGTGGAGCCACTCCACCAAGACGCTGAAGGGCGCCTGGAAGCTGGAGTTCGCGCCCAACCCCGACTATCTGCCGGGCGGTTCACTGGCGAGTGACCCCTCGGCCGCGTACAAGAACATCGCCAATGACATCGCCATCGACCCCGAGGACCCGTCCAAGGTGATCCTGGCCGTCGGCTGGCGCAGCGGCGATGACTACAACGGCTTCTACACCAAGAACTCCAAGGGCGCCTGGACGCGGATCACCAGCGGCTTCGGCGACCTGCCGACCGACGCGGACAACGTCGGCAACGTCACCTTCGCCCGCTCCGCCGACGGCTCCCGCTATTACGCCATCGACCAGTCGCCGGAGCAGCTGGCGACCAACCCGGACAGCGGCTTGGAGGGCATCTACAGCGCCGCCTCGCCGTTCGGACCCTGGACGAAGGTCGCCGACTACAAGCAGCTGGCCGCCGACGGCTCGGCGCTGACGAGCAGCGGCTACATGCCGGGCGTGCAGGCTTGGTACAACCAGTTCCTGACCGTCGACCCGAACGACCCCAAGCACGTGTACGCGGGCCTGGAGGAGGTCTACGAGACCAACGACGGCGGCACCACCTGGTCGACCGTCGGGCCGTACTGGAACTTCAACTTCTCCTGCTGGTCCATCGATCCGGCCAAGCAGACCGGTGACTGCAACCAGACCACCCACTCCGACCAGCACGGCGTCGCGATCGGCAGCTACCACGGCAAGAGCTTCGTGTACGTCGGCAACGACGGCGGTGTCTACAAGCGCCCGGTCAACGGCTCGCAGGACGCCTCCGGCCACGCCACCGACTGGACCTCCCTCAACGACGGCACCATCGACACCCTGCAGTACTACTCGGTCGGCGTCGGCAAGGACCTCGACCACGGCGGCGTCTCCGTCACCGGCGGCCTCCAGGACAACGGCCAGTCCGTGCTGCGCAGCAACGACAGCGTGATGGGCTCCAACTTCGGTGGCGACGGCGGCGACACGCTCACCGACCCGGCCAACGGCTGCAACATCGCCGAGGAGTACGTCTACCTCGCCATTCAGGTCACCCAGAACTGCGGCGTGAACGACGGCAGTTGGGTTACCGACCCGAGCAAGGCCACGTCGTACAACGTCGCCCCGGCCGACAACGCCACCGGCGAGGCCCGCTTCATCGCCCCGCTCGCGGCCGATCTGAAGAGCAGCTCGACGTGGGTCGCGGGCGGCCGGCACATCTGGGTGCAGACCCACGGCTACGCCATCCGCAGCGGCGACGAGTGGAAGAGCGTGTACGACCTCGGCGCCGGGCGCACCGCGACTGCCGTCGCCGCCTCCGGCGGCAAGGTCTACGCGGCCTGGTGCGGACCCTGCAACAACCAGGGCTTCGCCCGCGGCATCTCCGTCGGCAACGCGGACGGCACCGGGTGGCATGACATCAGCCTGCCGGTGGACGGTACGGTGCCCAATCGCTACCTCAGCGGCTTCGCGATCGACCCGAAGAACGCCGACCACGTCTTCCTCGCCGTCAACGGCTTCTCCCGGCACTGGACCGAAGGCCCCGGCGCGGGCGTCGGCCATGTCTTCGAGTCCACCGACGGCGGCACCACCTGGAAGGACGTCTCGGCGAACCTCCCCGACGTGCCGACGAACTCGGCGATCGTCCTGCCGAACGGCGGCCTGGCCGTCGCCACCGACCTCGGTGTCGTCTACCGTGCCCCGGGCCACACCAAGTGGCAGCGCGTCGGCTCGCTGCCGGCCGTCGCCGTGCTCCAGCTGAAGCTGAGCCCCGACAGCCGCACCCTGTACGCGGCCACCCACGGCCGCGGCATCTACACCATCAAGGTGCGCGACTGCGACTGACGCACACCCGGCAGTCAGATGAGGGGTGATCCCGGCCTCCGGGGTCACCCCTCCTGCGCAGAGGGCGATCTCGGTGAATGTCGCAGATGGACAGGTCCTATTGCGCGGTGGTCCGGGCGGCGGAACTCGCCGGCCGGAGCCTGGAAGTCGCATGTGGCCGTTCCGGCTGGTCAGAACGGACCGCCGTATGTTCGGCTCATTGCACCGGGTACGCCGCCACACTCAGCCGGAGCGTAAAGAGGGGTGCGCTCTGCGGACCCCAGGTGACGGTCGCGGAGCCGGTGCGCGCGGCCCGCACCGTGACCCGGCTGTCGCCGTTGCTGTCGGTGGCCGTCGACGTCACCAGCGCCAGCATGGGGCTGCTGCTGCGTGGCTGCGGCCATGCCCCCTGGGGCCGAGGCTTGAGGATCACGGTCAATGTCGTACCGGATCGCACGCACAGGGTGCGGGCTGAGGGGTCCTCGGGGCCGTGGGTGATGGTGGTGGAGCCCGCGAGGCATCCGGGGGTCGCGGGGCCTGTTCCGTGCGGGTTTGGGGCTCGGGGCGACGGCGACGTCGGGAGCGTTGACGACCTCGTCGCGGAGGGCGAGCTGGGACTGCTCGACGTGCTGACTCCGCTGGCCGACGACGTGGTGGTGGATGGGGTGGGGGAAGGGCGTGGTGGTGCCGAGTCTGCCTCCGAGCCGCTGCTGCCTCCGCAGGCGGTCAGGAGACAGGAGAGGGCCACCAAGGTAGCCGCGAGCGAGGGCCAAGGTCCTCGGCCGCGTCTGCAGTCCTCCACGATCATGACCACTCCTTCGTGCCATCGGACGCCACTGCGACGTCCTGGGGCACCGTTCGGTTCCCGTCCTCCCTGGCGTCTTGGCAGGCCCTCAGCGGATACCCGAGTCGAAGGCGATGACCATTTTCGGCGAACAGCACTCAACCGGTCGGGCACCCGCCGCTTCAGCGGCAACTGGCCATCGGGTGCACCGCCTTGCGGCCTTTGGAATCTGCGAACGTGCCGGACTCGAACGGCGCCGCCGGTTGTCGTAACCCGGTTGCGGCGCAGGGCCGTACAGAGCAGAAGGGACAGGTGTGGCGGAAGTCGAGCAGACACTGGGACGGTGCCGGGCTGGAGCGCAAGGTCCGCGGCGCCGGGCGGCCGTGGACGGTGGGCGACATCGCGATGGTGGCCGACGGCTAGGGCGCGTATTGAGTCGTTATCAACGGGCGGTCCGGGTGAGGTCTTTGATCCAGATCATCGAGGCGCGCAGGTGTAGGCCGGCGAGGTAGCTCTGAGGCGTTTTGTCGTATCGGGTGGCGACGCCTCGCCAGGCCTTGAGCTTGTTGATCAGGCGCTCGACAGTGTTCCTCTCCTTGTAGAGGCCGGTGTCGTGGCTGACGGCCCGACCGCCCCCGGAGCCCTTCTTCCTCCGGTTGGCGGCCTGGTCCTTCTTCTCCGGAATCACTGCCTTGATGCCGCGTCTGCGCAGGTGGGCCCGGTTGCTGCCTGCGGGCTGTCCGCGGCCTGGCCCGCGGTCAGCACGAACGCCAGCGGACGGCATCTGCGGTCGGCGGCGAGGTGGACCTTCTTGTCAGTCCGCCCCTGGAGCGTCAGAGGAGAGCCGCCTTCAGCCGGAGTTTTCGCCGACGCCGGATGAGTCGACGCTCCTCCCGTCCGGGATCCGTCCCGGTGTCCTGCCCGTTCTGTTCTTCGAAGCCCTTCGTGACCGGCGGTGTCCTCGCCGTCGGCGGCGCCAGCTTCAAGCCGCTGATCGACGGGCGGCCCATCCCGGCGCTGGAACCCCTCGCGGACTACGGCTGGGCGGTCGGCCTGGGCACCTCGATGGTGCTCTACGTGGTGCTGATGCTGCTCAGGGGCCGGCAGGAGACCCCCGTGTGACGCGTGCCCGCAGGGCGGTCGGAGGGCGTCAGCCCTTCTGACCGCCCTCCAACGCCGCCACCGCGTCCTTGGCGGCCTTGATGGCGCCCTTGTTGATCTCGTCCGTACCCGGCGCCTTCTTCGACTCGAAGTCGCTGCCGTTGTAGGTGATGACCACCAGCGCGTTGGACGCGCGGACGATCACCTCGCCCTCACGTGTCTGCTGCTTGTCCTCGGTGGTGAGGTTCACGATCGAGTAGGCGGTGTCACCGAGACCCGGAACATCCCCTCCGCCGCTTTTCTCCGTGACGCGCTCCTTGTATGCCTTCTGTGCCGCTTCGTCCGAGTCCGTGATCTCGAAGGAGACGTCGAGCCAGCGGTAGTCGTACCCCTTCAGCGCGTTCCAGGAGCAGGTGCGGCGCACCTTCGTGTCCGTCGACGGGATCTCCTTGCCGGCCGTCTTGGCGCCCGGCACAAGCGACTTGACCGTCGTCGCGGCCACGCTCGCGCAGGGTGCGGGGGCGGAGGCGTACGACTTCGACTCCGCCGTCGACGACGGCGCGGAGGACGATGAGGTGGGCGTCTTCTGGGTCGGTTCATGCTCGGCCGCCGATGTCGGGGCGAACGGACCGGACGTCAGCGACCAGCCGGCGGCGGCGAGCACGACGACCGGCGACAGGCGCGCGGTGAGGGCGAGCGGCAGTGGCAGAGAACGCAAGGCGCACTTCTCGTGGGGGTCGGTGCGGAGGGTGTCCACACTGCGGACGGGACGCCAGTGTCACACGACTCCCTGGGGGGTGGAAGTGCGAACTCGCTGCGTGCCTGTGCGATCACAGGGGCCGGTAACTCATGCGCCGTGTGTATTGATTTGTCCGCTCGGGTGGCGGTGGGTCGGGCGGACCTGACCGGCTGCCGCCGCCGGGGGCCACGCCGAGTGGCTCTGATGCTCGGCCCGTGCCACGGCTTCTCGAACGGTCATAACGGTCAGGGGAGTTGCGCGAGGAGCGCCGCTTGGCCCCGCCCGGGCCGGCCGCCGGGGCCGGGGAGCCGGTTCCCCGCCACCGCACGCTTCACGCAACCGACCGGACCTGACGTGGAGTCCGTTGGTGCGGGACCCACCGCTGAGGGCCGGTACGGCGCCGAGGGCGGCCGCCACAGGCGCGTGCGTACGATCATGGGACCGGCCGCCGCGTGTGAGGAGTCCGCCCGTGTTCACCACCCGACCCACCCTCCAGGGCACCTTCGGCATGGTGTCGTCCACGCACTGGCTGGCCTCCCAGTCGGCGATGGCCGTCCTGGAGGACGGCGGCAACGCCTACGACGCCGCCGTCGCCGGCGCCTTCGTGCTGCACGTCGTCGAGCCGCACCTCAACGGACCCGCGGGCGAGGTACCGATCCTGCTCGCCCCGGCGGGCGGCGAGGTGCGTGTGCTGTGCGGGCAGGGCGTCGCGCCCGCCGGAGCCACGGTCGCGCACTACAGGGGACTCGGTCTGGATCTCGTACCCGGGACCGGGCCGCTCGCCGCCGCCGTCCCCGGCGCGTTCGACGCCTGGATGCTCCTGCTTCGCGACCATGGCACCAAGCCCCTCGCCGACGTCCTGAAGTACGCCATCGGGTACGCCGAACACGGGCACGCGCCCGTGGAGAACGTCGGCGCGACCGTCGAGACCGTCCGGGAGCTGTTCGAGACGGAGTGGACCTCGTCCGCGGACGTGTACCTGCCGGGCGGGCAGGCCCCGCGGCCGGGCCGGCTGTTCCGCAATCCGGCCCTCGCCGCCACCTGGCAGCGGCTGCTCTCCGAGGTCGCCGGGGCGGGCGACCGGCAGGCGCAGATCGAGGCCGCGCGGGAGGTGTGGCGCACCGGGTTCGTCGGCGAGGCGCTGGTACGGCAGGCGCGGCGGCCCACCATGGACACCAGCGGCGAGCGCCACACCGGCACGCTCACGGCCGCCGATCTCGCCGGCTGGTCCGCGTCCTACGAGGCGCCGGCGACGTACGACTGGAACGGCTGGACCCTGTGCAAGGCGGGCCCCTGGAGCCAGGGCCCCGCCCTCCTCCAGCAACTCGCCCTGCTCCCGCCCGAGTTGCCCCGGTACGGGTCCGAGGAGTACGTCCACCTGCTGGTCGAGGGCTGCAAGCTGGCCATGGCCGACCGCGAGGCCTGGTACGGGGACGCCGCCGACGTGCCGCTCGACGACCTGCTGTCGGCCGGGTACAACGTGCGGCGGCGGGCGCTCGTCGGCGACAAGGCCTCGTACGAGCTGCGGCCCGGCGCCCCCGGGGGCCGCAGCCCCCGGCTGAGCGCGCACGCGCACGTGGTGGCCGCCGACGACCCCGGCTTCAACCCGATGGGCGCGGGCGAGCCGACGGTCGCCAAGGGCCCGGCGTCGTCCCCGGTGCCGGGCGAACCGGACGTGCGCGCCGACGGCGCCACCCGCGGCGACACCTGCCACCTCGATGTCGTCGACCGCTGGGGCAACATGGTCGCCGCCACGCCCAGCGGCGGCTGGCTCCAGTCCAACCCCGTCGTCCCCGAACTGGGCTTCCCGCTCGGTACCCGCCTCCAGATGACCTGGCTGGAGGAGGGGCTGCCGAACTCCCTCACCCCGGGCCGCCGCCCCCGCACCACCCTCACCCCCTCGATCGCCCTGCGCGACGGGGTGCCGGTCATGGCGTTCGGCACGCCCGGCGGGGACCAGCAGGACCAGTGGCAGCTGCACTTCTTCCTGGCCGTCGCCCTGCGTGAGCAGGTGCGCGGCGGCCTCGACCTGCAGGGCGCGATCGACGCCCCGAACTGGCACAACGACGGCTTCCCGGGTTCCTTCTACCCGCGCGGCATGCGGCCGGGGAGCGTGACCGTGGAGTCCCGTATGCCCGCGGACGTCGTCGACGGGCTGCGGCGGCGCGGCCATGAGGTGACCGTCGCGGACCCCTGGTCCGAGGGCCGGCTGTGCGCGGTCGCCCGGGACCCGGAAACCGGGATCCTGTCGGCGGCGGCGAACCCGCGGGGCATGCAGGGCTACGCGGTCGGACGCTGAGGGGCGCAGGGGGGCCTGCCGTAGGGCCCGCCGAAGGGGTGCGTCGTAGGGGAGCGTCGCCGGGGCGAACCTTCGGGGCCTGGCACGGGGGGGGTTGGTTCAGTCCCGGCTCCGGAGCGGGCGGCACGCCCCGGCGCCGGGTGTTCATGCCGATTCCACCCGCTGTGCACCGGCCGTGCGGGGATTGTCAGTGGCACGTGGTCTCATGTGGACATGCCCGAAGACATCACGGAAACCATCGACGAGTTTCTCGCACGCCACTCGACCGACGTGGAGGAGGCGCTGCGCGAAGCGGCCGCCGCCGAGATCATGCCGCGCTTCCGCCGGCTCGCCGCGCACGAGGTCGACCAGAAGAGCGGCCCGCACGACCTGGTCACGGACGCCGACCGCAACGCCGAGCTGTACCTCACCAAGGCGCTCGGCGCCCTCCTGCCCGGCTCCGTCGTGGTCGGCGAGGAGGCGGTGCACGCCAACCCCGCGACGTACGAGGCGATACAGGGCGACGCGCCGGTCTGGATCATCGATCCCGTCGACGGGACACGGCAGTTCGTGCACGGCGACGACGGCTTCTGCACCCTGGTCGCGCTGGCGCGGGGCGGGGCCCTGCTCGCCTCGTGGACGTACGCGCCGGCCCGCGACCAACTGGCCACGGCCGTACGGGGCCGCGGCGCCTTCCTGGACGGCGAGCGGCTGTTCGCCGGCCCGCCCGCACCCGGCCGGGACCTGGAGGTGGCCACCTCCCACCCGGACTACACGACCGACGAGCAGAAGCGCACCCTGCTCGGTCTGTGGACGGACGGGGTCGCGCCGCGCGCCTGCGGTTCGGCGGGCCTGGAGTATCTCGCCGTCGCCCGCGGCGAGTCGGACGCCACGGCCTTCTCCTGGGAGGCGGCCTGGGACCACGCGGCGGGGCTGCTGCTGGTCGAGGAGGCCGGCGGCGCCCACCTGACCGTCACGGGCGAACCGTTCCGCATCACGGGCGGCAACGCCCTGCCGTTCACGGCGGCGCGGGACGCGGCCACGGCTCGCCGGGTGGTGGGGTTGCTGTCGGGCGGAGTCCGATCTGCGGAGCGCGCCTCTCCGGCATGAGGAGCACGGTGACCATCTCGAACTCCGGCACCGTGCCGACCGGCAGCCGGCCGGCGCCCTAGCGGGAGAGGTGCAGGACGTCCACGAAGCCGTCGACGGACAGACCGAGGTCGACGCGGAGCGGCCGTGCGGCCAGGGGGTGGGCGCGATCGTCCCGGTGACCCCGGCCCCGCTCGGCAGCGGCCCGGAGCGGTATCTGCCCAGCTCGTGCCGGTACCGCAGCGCCCGGTGCCACGACGCCTCGAATTCCTCGGCCGTCACCGGTTCCCCGGGCGAGGACTGCGACGCCTCCGACGCCACGCCCAACGTCGACTGTCCGTACGCGGAGGCGTACAGCTGCCCACCGAGCGTTCCGTACTCCTCCCGCAGCCCGGCGAGATCGGGCGCCGAAAAGACGGCCCGCGCGCTCCCGTCAGGCCCGAAGCCCGCCTCGCGCAGCAGCTGCCCGTCGTCGGTCACCTCGAACCAGCGATCCGCCCCCGACTCCCCGGCCCCGCTCCGAAACCACCGTGTCACGCCGCCGAACTCACCCGCACCGTGAGGCTTGTCAGTCCCCCGGCATATCCTGATCCCCAGTGGCCGTCGGCTGACGAAGGAGTCCGAAGGTGCCGTCGATGCTCGATGCGGTCGTGGTGGGTGCGGGGCCGAACGGACTGACCGCTGCCGTGGAGCTGGCCCGCCGCGGCTTCTCCGTGGCCGTCTTCGAGGCGCGCGACACCATCGGCGGAGGAGCCCGCACCGAGGAGCTCACCCTCCCCGGCTTCCGCCACGACCCCTGCTCCGCGGCGCACCCGCTCGGCATCAACTCACCCGCCTTCCGAGCGATGCCACTCGAACGCTACGGCCTCGAATGGCTGCACCCCGAGCTGCCCATGGCGCACCCCTTCACCGACGGCACCGCCGCCGTGCTGTCCCGGTCGGTCGCCGAGACCGCCGCCTCGTTCGGGCCGCGCGACGCGGGGGTGTACCGCAGGCTGGTCGAGCCGTTCCTGCCCAAGTGGGACACTCTGGTCCGCGACTTCATGTCCCTGCCGCTCACCGCCCTGCCCCGCGACCCGGTCACCCTCGCCCGCTTCGGCCTCGTCGGCCTGCCCCCGTCGGCCTGGCTGACCCGCCGCTTCCACGACGAGCGGGCCAAGACCCTCTTCGCCGGCCTCGTGGCGCACGTCATGGCCCCGCTCAGCGGCCTGGCCACCGGCGCCGTCGGCCTGGTCTTCGCCCTCGCCGCGCACGCCCGTGGCTGGCCCGTCGCCCGCGGCGGCTCCCAGTCCGTCTCCGACGCCCTCGCCGCCTACCTCCAGGACCTCGGCGGCATCATCCACACCGACTACGAGGTCAAGCGCCTCGACGACCTGCCGCCCGCCCGCGCGTACGTCTTCGACACCTCGCCCACCGCGCTGGCCCGTATCGCGGGCTTCGGCAGGTACTACGAGGGGTACCGGTACGGCCCCGGCGTCTTCAAGATCGACTACGCGCTGGACGGTCCGGTCCCGTGGACCGCGAAGGAGGCGCGGGTCGCCGGCACCGTACAGATCGGCGCGGACAGCGCGGAGATCGGCGCGGCGCTGCGCGCGGCGTCCCGGGAGAACCGGGCGCCCGACAAACCGTTCATGATCACGGTGCAGCCCGGTGTCGTCGACCCCGGCCGGGCCCCGGCGGGCAAGCACGTCTTCTGGGCCTACGGCCATGTCCCCCACGGCTGGACCGGCGACCTCACGGACGCCATAGAACGCCAACTGGAGCGCTTCGCACCGGGCTTCCGTGACCGCGTCCTCGCCCGCGCCACCGCAGGCCCGCCCGAACTCGCCGCCCGCAACGCCAACTACGTCGGCGGCGACATCGCCACCGGCGCGGTGTCCGGACTCCAGATCATGCTGCGCCCGAAGCTGTCCCTGTTCCCTTACAGCACCCCGCACCCGGCCGTGTTCATCTGCTCGCAGGCCACCCCGCCGGGCCCCGGCGTCCACGGCATGTCGGGACACAACGCGGCGAAGGCCGTGTGGCGGAGGCTGCGGCAACAACCGTAGGAGCGGGCGCACCCTCCGGCCTACGGTCACTGCCGGTGCCGGTGGCGGTGGCGGTGGTGATGTTCGGCTTCGGCCGGCGGGTATAGAGACAGCCATGACCACCATCACCCTCGCCCGGGGCGACATCACCGAGCAGTCCGTCGACGCCATCGTCAACGCGGCGAACTCCTCCCTGCTCGGCGGCGGTGGCGTCGACGGCGCCATTCACCGGCGCGGCGGCCCCGCGATCCTCGAGGACTGCCGCAAGCTGCGCGCCTCCCACTACGGCAAGGGCCTGCCCGTCGGCCAGGCGGTCGCCACCACCGCCGGCCGGCTGGACGCGCGCTGGGTGATCCACACGGTGGGTCCGCGATTCACCCAGGAGCAGGACCGGTCGGAGCTGCTGGCCTCCTGTTATCGGGAGTCGCTGCGGGTCGCGGATGAGCTGGGCGCCCGTACTGTCGCGTTTCCCGCAGTCTCCGCCGGTATCTACGGGTGGCCGATGGAGGACGCCGCCCGGATCGCCGTGGAAACGGTGCGGGCCACACGGACGGCGGTCGAGGAGGTCAGGTTCGTCCTTTTCGGCGACCGGGCCTACGACGCGTTCGCCAGGCAGGTCCAGTGACGGGCGCCGTAGTGCACCTGCACACGAAGGCGCCCGCCCTGTCCCGGCTCAGGTGGCGCGCAGTGTCGCGATGATCCGGGGGTGGCCGTCGACCGTCCGCTCCTCCGTGTCGCCCGTCTCCGTGAGCCCGGCCCACGCGGCCAGCCGTGTCACGGCCGGGGCGCTGAAGCCCCAGTAGTGCAGATCGTCGCCGGCGGCCAGTACGTGTACCGGAGAGGCGTCGTCGCTCTGTCCGGACATTCCGTAGGTCTCCAGCAGGATCTCGCCGCCCGGGTTGAGGAGCCCGCGGAGTGTCCGGAGCATGCCGAGCGGGTTCTCCACCCGGTGGAGCATCCCGCAGCAGAAGACGAAGTCGAACCTCTCCGCCGACGTCGCCAACTCGGTCGCGTCGGCCCGCAGATATTCCACCGAGGACCCGATCAGTTTGCTGACGGCGCGGAATGCCTCGCCTCCGGCGATCTCGACGCCCCAGCGTTCCCTGACGGTGTGCGTGTACTGCTCGTTGTCGACGGCCAGGACCCGCTCCGCCCCGCGTGCCTCCGCCAGGAAGGCGTAGAAGCCGTCACCCGTGCCGATGTCGAGTACCCGTACGCCACGGAAGTCGGCCGGAAGGAACGGGATGCGGTAGCGGTGGTCGCGAGCGACGCCCCGTGTGTACAGGCCGGCCGTCGTGTTGAGCGCGAAGGTGTGGAACCAGATCGGGATCTCCTGCAGGACCGCCTCGCATTCCTCGACCGGCGCGTCCAGTGGAAGCAGGTCGGCCACTTCGCGCTTCGCGTCCGTCATCTCGACGTACACGTGTGCGGTCATCGATTCCGCCTCTCGGATCCATGTCACCCGGCCACGTGACGGCGTGCGACAGCCACCCCGTCCATCGGTGCCTCCCTCTGCCCTCCCGGTGCCTCTCGCTCCGGATGTCACCACAGTGGCCGTCCTGGTGGCGGCACCGCGCGACGGGCTGGGCCGTCCAGGTGAGCGCTGGATCAGCTCTCGTATGCGGCGGCTGGATGGCTGTCACCGTGTCCGCGCGCGAGTCGGCGGAGGTGTTCACTCCGTCCGTCGGCGAGGAAGGTGGCCGACGTCACGGCGGTGGTCGCCGAGGCCGGCTATCCGAGATCCGACCTTGGCTCGGCGGTGCCGTCCGGGGTCGTTTCGGGTTTCGTGTGGAGGATGTCGCGGGCCTGCTCCGCGGCGCGGGCGATGCTCTCGGAGACGAAGTCGAGGAAGCGGGCGATGTTCTCCAGGCGGGCGCCGGCCGGGGTGCGGGGGCCCAGGACGCCGACGCCCTGCCGTGCGATCCCGACGATGTGGGCGGTGGACCGAGCGCTGGCCATCATCGACTGGTACCAGACGTCGTCGTCGACGACGTAGCGCTCGCGGCGGCGTTCGTCGCGTTCCCGGCGGATCATGCCCTGGCTCTCGAGGAACGCGACCGCTTTGGACACGGACGCCGGGCTGACCTCGAGGCGCTGGACGAGTTCCGACGCGGTGAGGCTGCCCGCGTCGGTGAGGCAGAGGCAGGCCATCACCCGGGACATCATCTTGGGCATGCCCGACTGCATCATGACGGTGGTGAACATCTCCTCGTACTCGCGCACCGCCTCGGCGTCGCGTCCGTGGGCCTGCGGGGGTGCCTGCGGCCCCCGGGGCGCGGCCTGCCTGCGCCGGTGGGCGCGGTGTTCGGTGGCGCGATGGGCCAGGTCGGCGCGGTAGGCCGTGGGGCCGCCGTTGCGCATCACCTCACGCGTGATCGTCGAGGTGGGGCGGTCGAGACGCCTGGCGATCTCCGCGTAGGCGAGGCCGTCGGCCAGTCCCAGCGCGATCTGCTGGCGTTCGGGCTGGGTGAGCCTGCCTCCTGGCATCGCGATCTCCTTGGTGATCCTTCGTGGTTCTCGGCGCCTCCAGCATAGCGTTCACTCCTGATCCATTGCAACGAACAGGTGACTACTGTTGCATTAAGCTCGAAATCATTGCAACAGTTTTCTAGCTCTTACCTGCGCTGATGCTGATTTTGCGCAACGAAGCAGTTGCCTGAACTTCAAACGCAACGTAGCTTTTCCATCGTCAGAAACGACGAGCAAACGAGCAGAGGAAAACACGATGCAGAAGTTCGACACCCCCGCCCCGATCGCCGCCGTCCTCGACATCCCCGCGGGGCGCCTCCGGTTCATCGCCGCCGACCGGGCCGACACCACGGTCGAGGTCCTGCCCGCGAACGCCTCGAAGAGCCGCGATGTACAAGCGGCGGAGCAGACCACGGTCGAATATGCCGACGGAGTCCTGCGGATCGAGGTCCCGGCGAAGAACCAGTACCTCGGCCCCTCCGGGTCCATCGACGTGACGGTCCAGCTGCCCGCCGGTTCCCGGGTCGAGGCGAAGGCGGCCGGCGCCGAATTCCGGGCCGTCGGACGGCTCGGCGACGTCGTCTTCGACGGCGCGTACCGCCAGAGCAAGATCGACGAGGCCGCGAGCGTCCGCCTCACCGCGACCGACGGCGACGTCGAGGTCGGCCGACTGGGCGGCGCCGCGGAGATCAGCACCGCGAGGGGCGACATCCGGATCGCCGAAGCCGTGCGCGGCACGGTCGTGCTGCGCACCGAGGCCGGCGACATCTCGGTCGCCGCCGCCCGCGGGGTCTCCGCCTCCCTGGACGCCGGCACCTCCTACGGCCGCATCAGCAACGGCCTCAAGAACGATGGCACCGCCGAGCTCGACATCCGGGCGACCACCTCCCAGGGCGACATCACCGCCCGCAGCCTCTGACCCGCGTCCTCCAAGGGAGCACTCCTCATGACGAACCTGGCCATCGCGGCGAACGATCTGCGCAAGTCCTACGGCGACAAGGTCGTGCTCGACGGCATCGACCTGCGGATCCCGGCCGGGTCCGTGTTCGCGCTGCTCGGCCCGAACGGCGCCGGCAAGACGACCGCCGTGAAGATCCTGTCCACGCTCATCACCGCCGACGGCGGCCAGGCCCGGGTCGCGGGCCACGACGTCGCCACGTCACCGGACGGGGTGCGGGCCGCGATCGGTGTCACCGGGCAGTTCTCCGCCGTCGACGGGTTGATCACCGGCGAGGAGAACATGCTCCTCATGGCGGACCTGCACCATCTGTCCAAGCGCGAGGGACGGCGCGTCGCGGCCGAACTGCTGGAGCGGTTCGACCTGGTGGAGGCGGCGAAGAAGCCCGCCGCCGGCTACTCCGGGGGTATGAGGCGCCGTCTCGACATCGCCATGACCCTTGTCGGAGGTCCCCGGATCATCTTCCTCGACGAGCCGACCACCGGCCTCGACCCGCGTTCCCGTCACACCATGTGGCAGATCGTCCGCGAGCTCGTCAGCGACGGTGTCACCGTCTTCCTCACCACTCAGTACCTGGAGGAGGCCGACGAACTCGCCGACCGCATCGCGGTGCTGAACGACGGCAAGATCGCCGCCGAGGGCACCGCGGAGGAGCTGAAGCGGCTCGTGTCGGGCGGGCACGTCCGACTCCGCTTCACCGACCCGACGGCCTACCGGTCGGCCGCTGCCGCGCTGTACGACGTCACCCTCCCCTCCTCTCGGCTTCGCTCGAGCGGGGGGACCCCCCTCGAGGAGTCGCTGTCACTGCAGATCGCCGGCGACGGCAGCCAGCGCGAGCTGCGCTTGCTCCTCGACCGACTGGACGCCGCCGGCATCGAGGCGGACGAGCTGACCGTGCACACCCCCGACCTCGACGACGTCTTCTTCGCCCTCACCGCCACCACCGTGCCCGACCAGACCGAAAAGGCTGACCGATGAGCGCCCTCTCCCTCGCCGTACGCGACTCGAGCACGATGCTGCGCCGCAACCTCCTGCACGCGCGCCGCTACCCCTCCCTCACCCTGAACCTGCTGCTCACCCCGGTCATGCTGCTGCTGCTCTTCGTCTACATCTTCGGCGGCACCATGGGGGCCGGCATCAGTGGCGGCGGCGGCCGCTCCGCCTACATCGCCTACATCGTCCCGGGCATCCTGCTGATGACCATCGGCAGCACCGTCATCGGGGCCGCGGTGTCCGTCTCCACCGACATGTCCGAGGGCATCATCGCCCGCTTCCGCACCATGGCCATCCACCGCGGCTCCGTGCTCATCGGGCACGTCGTCGGCAGCGTGCTGCAGTCGATCGCCAGCGTGGTCCTCGTCGGCGCCGTCGCCGTGGCCATCGGCTTCCGCTCCACCGACGCCACCATCCTCGAGTGGCTCGCGGCGTTCGGGCTGCTCGCGCTCTTCGCCCTGGCGCTCACCTGGATCGCCGTCGGCATGGGCATGGCCAGTCCGAACGCCGAGGCCGCCAGCAACAGCGCGCTGCCGCTGATCCTCCTGCCGCTCATCTCCAGCGCGTTCACCCCCATCGACGCCATGCCCGGCTGGTTCCAGCCGATCGCCGAGTACCAGCCGTTCACCCCGGCCATCGAAACCCTCCGTGGACTCCTCCTCGGCACCGAGATCGGCCACAACGGATGGCTCGCCATCGCCTGGTCCATCGCCCTGGCCGCGCTCGGTTACCGCTGGTCGACCTCACAGTTCAACCGCGACCCGAAGTAACCGTCATGAGCGCGCGGGCCACCTCCCGCAACCCGTCCCGCCCGAGGGCGGCGTACCGCCGACACCGCATCGGCGTACGCCGCCCCGTCGGCGTTCCCGGTCATCCGCCGGGCTCGCTCCGCGGAACATCGCCGGCTGGAATCCGCCACGGTTCCATTGATCCCCGGGGGTTGGACACGGTGTGCGCTCACATCGGCCGCCGCGCGGCTGTGCGACGGGCTTAACGCCCGATGATCAGCCGAAGAGACATACGCGTAATCAGCGTTTCGTACGGTCGTGGAAGGTCGAAACCAGGCCGATCATCGGATAGGGGGCGCCCGTGGCCGCGCCGGACACGCGGGCCGAAAGCACATCGAAGGTGCGGACGGTCTGCTCGTACTGCGGAGTCGGCTGCGGCATGGTCCTCGACATCGGCAGAGGCCCGGACGGCCGCCGTACGGTCCTGAAGGCGTCCGGTGACAAGGAGCACCCCGCGAACTTCGGCCGGCTGTGCACCAAGGGCGCGACCGCGGCCGACATGCTGTCCGCTCCCGGGCGCCTGACCACGGCCCTCGTGCGGTCGGACCGCGGGGAGGAGCCGCAGCCCGCACCCGTGGACGCGGCGATCGCCGAGACCGCGCGGCGGCTGCGGGCGATCGTCGACGAGCACGGACCGGACGCGGTCGCCCTCTATGTCTCCGGGCAGATGAGCCTCGAGGCCCAGTATCTTGCGAACAAGCTGGTCAAGGGGTTCATCCGGACCAACCAGATCGAGTCGAACTCCCGGCTGTGCATGGCCAGCGCCGGCACCGGTTACAAACTGTCGCTCGGTGCGGACGGCCCGCCCGGCTCGTACCAGGACCTGGACAAGGCGGACGTCTTCCTCGTCATCGGCTCGAACATGGCCGACTGCCACCCCATCCTCTTCCTGCGCATGATGGACCGGGTGAAGTCGGCGGGCGCCAAGCTGATCGTCGTAGACCCGCGGCGCACCGCCACCGCAGAGAAAGCGGACCTGTTCCTCCAGATCGAACCGGGTACGGACCTCGCCCTGCTCAACGGCCTTCTCCACCTCCTGCACGAGAACGGCCACACCGACCCCGCATTCATCGCCGCGTACACCGAGGGCTGGGAGGCGATACCGGAGTTCCTCGCCGACTACCCGCCCGCAGCCGTCGCCGAGCTCACCGGCATCCCGGAGGGCGACCTCCGCGAGGCCGCCCGGCTGATCGGCGAGGCAGGCGAGTGGACGAGCTGCTGGACGATGGGCCTCAACCAGTCCACGCACGGCACCTGGAACACGAACGCCCTGGTCAACCTGCACCTCGCGACCGGCGCGATCTGCCGCCCGGGCAGCGGACCCTTCTCCCTGACCGGCCAGCCCAACGCCATGGGCGGCCGCGAAATGGGCTACATGGGCCCCGGACTCCCCGGACAGCGCTCCGTGCTCGTAGACGCCGAGCGCGCCTTCGTCGAGGAACTGTGGGAGCTGCCGCCGGGCACGATCCGGGCGGACGGCGTCGGCAAGGGCACGATCGAGATGTTCCGGAAGATGGCCGACGGCGACATCAAGGCCTGCTGGATCATCTGCACCAACCCGGTCGCCTCCGTCGCCAACCGCAGGACGGTCATCGAAGGCCTGGAGGCCGCCGAGTTCGTCGTCACCCAGGACGTCTTCGCCGACACCGAGACGAACGCGTACGCCGATGTCGTCCTGCCCGGCGCCCTGTGGACCGAGACCGAGGGCGTCCTCATCAACAGCGAGCGCAACCTCACCCTCGCCCGGCCCGCCGCCGACCCGCCCGGCGAGGCCATGGCCGACTGGCGGCTCATCGCCGCCGTCGCCCGCGCGATGGGCTACGAGGACGGGTTCTCCTACGACACTGCCGAGCAGGTCTTCGAGGAGATCAAGCGCGCCCGGAACCCGAAGACCGGCTACGACCTGCGCGGAGTGACCTACGAACGCCTCCGCGCCACGCCCGTGCAGTGGCCGGCCGCCACCGCCGACGGACCCGACCGCAACCCCGTCCGGTACGTGAACGACGACGGCTCGCTCACCTTCCCCACCCCGAGCGGCCGCGCCGTCTTCCACGCCCGCCCGCACATCCCGCCCGCGGAGATGCCGGACGACGACTACCCGTACCTCCTCAACACCGGCCGGCTCCAGCACCAGTGGCACACCCTGACCAAGACCGCGAAGGTGCCCAAGCTGAACAAGCTCAACCCCGGCCCGTTCGTGGAACTGCACCCGCAGGACGCGGCCGGCCTGGGCATCGCCGACGGCGACTCGGTGGAGGTCGCCTCGCGGCGCGGCCGCGCCGTGCTGCCCGCGGTCGTCACCGACCGGGTGCGCCCGGGGGCCTGCTTCGCGCCGTTCCACTGGAACGACCTGTTCGGGGAGTACCTGAGCGTCAACGCCGTGACGAGCGACGCCGTCGACCCGCTGTCGTTCCAGCCGGAGCTGAAGGTGTGCGCCGTTTCGCTGACCAAGGTCTCCACTCCGGTGACGGTGCAGACACCTGGCACGGCGGCACCGGCCGAGGTCGAACAACAGTCCGCCCTCGTGCCCGCCGCCGTCCCCGTGCCCGCCGCTGTCTCCGCGCCCGCCGCCGTCTTCGGCCTCAGCCCCGTGCCGCCGCCGGTGCTCTCCGAGCGCGAGCGCCAGTACCTCACCGGCTTCCTCGCCGGGATCCCTTCCGGCGCCCCCGGCGTCCCGGTGCTGCCGCCGGACGCGCCCTTCACCCCCGAACACGCCCTGTGGGTCAACGGCACCCTGGCCGGCATGTACTCCCGGACCGGCCCCGCCGATCCACAGCAGCCCGCGGCTCCTCAGGCCCCGGGCCGCCGGGTCCTGATCCTCTGGGCCTCGCAGACCGGCAACGCCGAGGAGTTCGCCGCCGCCACCGCCGACCGGCTCACCGCGGGCGGCCACACCACGTCCCTCGTCGCCATGGACGAGACGGACCCCGACGCGCTGCCGTCCGACGCCGATCTCCTGCTGATCACCAGCACCTTCGGCGACGGCGACGCCCCCGACAACGGCACCGGCTTCTGGGACAGCCTGACCGCACCCGGCGCCCGACGCCTGGAGGGACGCCGCTACGCCGTCCTCGCCTTCGGGGACTCCTCGTACGACGACTTCTGCGGGCACGGCCGCCGACTCGACAGCCGCATGGACGAGTTGGGGGCTGTGCGCCTCGCCCCGCGCACGGACTGCGAACCCGACTTCGAGAGCCGGGCGGAGGCCTGGCTGGACCAGGTGCTCACCGCCCTCAAGGACGGCACGGACCCCGCCCCCGCCCCGGTCGCCCCCCGCGCCAAACGGCCTGCCCCGGTCACCGCCCGACTGACCGGCAACCGCCTGCTGAGCCTGCCGGGTTCGGGCAAGGAGGTACGCCGCTTCACCTTCGACACCCGCGACAGCGACACCCCGCTCGTCTACGAGGCGGGAGACGCCCTCGGTGTCCGGCCGCTCAACTCCACGGCACTCGTGGCGGAGTGGCTGACCGCCACCGGTCTGGATGCCGAAACCGGCACGGACACGGCCGTACACGTCGACGGTATCGGCGAGATCGCCCTCACCGAGGCCCTGCTGCGCCACCTGGACATCACCCGCATCACCCCGGACCTGCTTCGCTTCGTCGCCGAACGCGCCCGCGACCCACGCGAGTTGAAGCGTCTGCTGCGCCCGGACAACAAAGGTGAGCTGGCGAAGTGGTCCTGGGGGCGGCAAGCCGTCGACGTGGTCGCCGAGTTCGGTGTCCGGGCCGGGGCGCAGGAGTGGGCCGAGGTGCTCGGACGCCTGCAACCACGCCTGTACTCCATCTCCTCCAGCCCGCTCACCGACCCGCACCTGGTCTCACTGACGGTCTCCGTCGTCCGGTACGAGAACCTGCACGGCCGTCCCCGCCACGGTGTCTGCTCGCCCTTCCTCGCCGACGCCGAACCCGGCACCCCGGTGCCGGTCCAGGTGCAGCGCTCACCGCACTTCCGCCCGCCCGCCGACGCCGCCACACCCGCGGTGATGATCGGCCCCGGCACCGGAATCGCGCCCTTCATCGGCTTTCTCGAAGAGCGCCGGGCCGGCGGCCACCGGGCCCCCAACTGGCTCTTCTTCGGCGAGCAGCACCGCGCCACCGACTTCTACTACGAGGACGAACTCACCGCCTTCCTGGCCGAGGGCACCCTCACCCGCCTGGACACCGCCTTCTCCCGCGACCAGCGGGCCAAGGTCTACGTCCAGGACCGGATGCGCGAACACGGCCCCCAGCTGTGGTCTTGGCTCCAGGACGGCGCCCGCTTCTACGTCTGCGGCGACGCCTCCCGCATGGCCAAGGACGTCGACCAGGCCTTGCGGGACATCGCCACCGTCCACGGCGGCCTCGGCGAGGCCGACGCGGCGGCCTACGTCAAACAACTCGCCGCCGACAAGCGCTACGTGCGCGACGTCTACTGACCGACCGGACGGCGGTGGTGACCCCCGGCGACGGTGGCGAAGGGCACGGCCTGCTCGAACGACCACCTCGCCCGCCCGCCCGCCACGCCGCCCGACCGTGTGGCGAGAACGAGGCCGGGACGAAACAATCCGTGGGGCACAGGGGCACCACCACCCCCGGCCCACGGCTCTCAATTTCATCGAAAAGGAAGTCCCCATGGTCGAGCAGGACGAGCGCTTCGACGTCGTGGTCCTGGGCGCGGGCCCGGGCGGTTATGTCGCCGCGGTGCGGGCCGCCCAGCTGGGCAAACGCGTCGCCGTCGTCGAGGAGAAGTACTGGGGCGGCGTCTGCCTGAACGTGGGCTGCATCCCCACCAAGGCCCTGCTGCGCAACGCCGAACTCGCGCACATCGTCACCCGCGAGGCGAAGACCTTCGGCATCAAGATCGACGGACAGGTCTCCTTCGACTACGGCGAGGCCTATCGCCGCAGCCGGAAGGTCGCGGACGGCCGGGTCAAGGGCGTCCACTACCTGATGAAGAAGAACAAGATCACCGAGCTCGACGGCCGGGGCACCTTCCTCGACGAGCACACGCTCCAGGTCGCCGGCTACGACGGCGACACCCGCACGATCGGCTTCGAGCACTGCATCATCGCCACCGGCGCGACCCCGAAGCTGCTGCCCGGCACCCGCCGCACCTCGCGCGTGGTGACGTACGAGGAGCAGATCCTCGCCGAGGACCTCCCGCAGTCGATCGTGATCGCGGGCGCCGGCGCGATCGGCATCGAGTTCGCCTACGTCCTGCACAACTACGGCGTGAAGGTCACGGTCGTCGAGTTCCTGGACCGCGTCGCCCCGCTGGAGGACGCCGACGTCTCCGCCGAACTCGCCCGCCAGTACCGCAAGCTGGGCATCGACGTACTCACCTCGACCCGCGTCGACGCGATCGACGAGTCGGGTCCGCAGGTGCGTGTCACGGTCACCGGCAGGGACGGTGCCCAGCAGATCCTGGAGGCCGACAAGGTTCTGCAGGCGATCGGTTTCGCCCCGAACGTCACCGGCTACGGCCTGGAGAACACGGGGGTGAAGGTCACCGAGCGCGGCGCGATCGATGTCGACGGGCGCTGCCGCACGTCCGTGCCGCACATCTACGCCATCGGTGACGTCACCGCGAAGCTGATGCTCGCGCACGCGGCCGAGGCGATGGGCGTGATCGCCGCCGAGACGCTCGCCGACGCGGAGACCATGGAACTCGACTACGTGATGATCCCGCGTGCCACGTACTGCCAGCCGCAGATCGCCAGCTTCGGCTACACCGAGGAACAGGCCCGCGAGCTCGGCTACGACGTGAAGGTGGCGAAGTTCCCCTTCACCGCGAACGGCAAGGCGCACGGCCTCGGCGACACCACCGGCTTCGTGAAGCTGATCAGCGACGCCAAGTACGGCGAGCTGGTCGGCGGCCACCTCGTCGGGCCGGACGTCACCGAGCTGCTGCCCGAGCTGACCCTGGCCCAGCAGTGGGACCTGACCGTCCACGAGGTCGCCCGCAACGTGCACGCCCACCCGACCCTCGGAGAAGCGGTCAAGGAGGCGGTGCACGGCCTCGCCGGACACATGATCAACATGTGAGAGGGACACCCTGAGCCCACGGGGCCGTTCACCCGGACGGCCCCGCAGCATTCGCCGCCGCCGTACGGGCGGGATCTCCTGGTATCCACCGGTCCGCACCGACGAACCGACGGACAAGGGAGCCCGCCATGCCGGACAGCGGCGTCCCCGGAGCGAACGGATCCGGCGCGGACGCCTCCCGGACCGAGCTGGAGCAGCTCCGGGCCCGCATCACCGCGCTGGAGGCGACGCGTCCGGCCCCGCGCCCCCCGCGGCACTGGACGCGCTCGCTCGTCGCCACCCTGCTCATCGTCCTCGGCTGCGTCCTCGCCCCGTTCGGCGTGGTCGCCGCCTGGGCCGCCGACATCATCGGCGACACCGACCACTACGTCGAAACCGTCGCGCCCCTCGCCTCCGACCCCGACATCCAGAACGCCGTGGCGAACCGCGTCACCACCGCGGTGACACAACACCTCGACCTGGCGACGCTGCTGGAGGACGTGGCCCCGGCCCAGCGGCCCCTGCTGGAGAAGGCCCTGGGCAAACTGGGGAACTCCCTCGAAGGCGCGGTCAGCAGTTTCGTCAACGACAAGGCGCGGGCGGTCGCGGCTTCCGACGCCTTCAAGCGGATCTGGACCGACGCCAACCGCCAGATCCACAGCAGCGTGGACAAGGCGCTGACGGGCAGCGGCGGCGGCGCGGTGAAGCTGGAGAACGACGCGGTGACCGTGGATCTCGCCCCGGTCGTCGAGCAGGTCAAGCAGCGCCTCGTCGACTCGGGCATGACCGTCGCGGGGAAGATCCCCGCGATCCACACGAACATCACGGTTGTCCGGTCCGACGAGATCGGCAGGGTCAAGACCTACTTCCGGCTCCTCCAGCTGGCCGGTCTCTGGCTGCCCGTCCTCGCGGTCGTGCTGGTCGCGGCCGGCGTCCTGCTCTCCAGGCACCGCCGCACAACCCTGATCGTCGCAGCGCTCTGCTTCGCCTTCGCCACGCTCCTGCTGGGCGCCGCCCTGACCGTCTTCCGGGTCGTGTACCTGGACCACCTCCCGAGCAGCGTCTCGCAGCCCGCCGCGGCGTCCGTGTACGACACGCTGACCCGCTTCCTGCGCACCTCGGTACGGACCGTGGTCGCCCTCGGCGTGGTGATCGCCGTCGCGGCCTGGCTGACCGGACCGGAACGCCACGCCGGTCTCGTACGGCGGTTGTGGCACTCCGGCATCGGCGCCGTCCGCGCCACCGCCGACCACGCGGGGCTGCGCACCGGGCCCGTCGGACCGTTCGTGCACCGATTCCGTACGTGGATCAACTGGATCCTGGTCGCGGCGGCGGTCCTGGCCTACGTCCTGTGGCCGTTTCCGACCGGCTGGGTCGTCATCGGCCTCGCGCTCGCCCTGCTCTTCGCGCTGGGCGTCGTCGACTTCGTGGCGGAGGACGACTCGGGGAGAACACCGATCACCGGGGGACCGCATCAGGGGGACACAGAAAGGACACCCGCATGAGCCAGGACGCAGCACACCCGACCGGAGACCCGCGGGGCGAGGTCGGCAGCGCGTGGAGCCGGCCGCGCAACGGACCCGACCCGACGCGCGGTCAGGACAGCTGGGTCAGCGGCGGCATCGTCTTCGCCGGCGTACTGATGCTGTGCAGCGGCGTACTGTCCATCCTGCAGGGCATCTCGGCGATCGCCAAGGACGACGTCTACGCCCGTGTCGGCTCGTACGTCTACAAGATCAACCTCACCGGCTGGGGCTGGATCCACCTGATCATCGGCGTCCTGGTGGCTGTCACCGGCGCGGGCGTGCTCAAGGGTATGGCCTGGGCCAGGTTCGCGGGCCTGTTCTTCGTGGCGCTCAGCCTCATCACCCAGTTCATGTTCCTGCCGTACGCGTTCTTCTGGCCGATCACCATGATCGCGATCGACCTGTTCGTGATCTGGGCGCTGGTCTCCCGGCAGGAAGGGGCGGGCTGATCCCCGGCCCCGCGGCGTCGTCGCCGCGGCTGCCGCACGAGTCCGCACGGCGATCCGCGGACGCCCTGGACAGCCGAGGTTGATGTCGGATTCCCGCCAGCCCCGGCCTGTCCGGTGGCCGATGCTGGACGTATGCAGAACAACGGGATGCACGCCGACCGGGCGCGCTGCGTACGCGCCGTCCAGTCCAAGGACGCACGCTTCGACGGCTGGTTCTTCACGGCCGTCACGACCACCCGTATCTACTGCCGGCCCAGCTGCCCCGTCGTGCCGCCCAAGCCGGAGAACATGACCTTCTACCCGAGCGCGGCGGCCTGCCAGCAGGCGGGCTTCCGGGCCTGCAAACGCTGCCGGCCCGACACCAGCCCCGGCTCCCCGGAGTGGAACCAGCGCGCCGACCTGGTCGCCCGCGCGATGCGGCTGATCGCGGACGGCGTCGTGGACCGCGACGGCGTACCCGGCCTCGCCTCCCGCCTCGGCTACAGCACCCGCCAGGTCGAACGCCAACTGCTCGCCGAACTCGGCGCCGGCCCGCTCGCCCTCGCCCGCGCCCAGCGCGCCCAGACCGCCCGCCTGCTCATCGAGACGACCGCGCTGCCCATGGCGGAGATCGCCTTCGCCGCCGGCTTCTCCTCCATCCGCACCTTCAACGACACCGTCCGCGAGGTCTTCGCACTCGCCCCGACCGAACTGCGCACCCGACGCCCCAAGGCGACCGCAGCCCTCACCCCCGGTGTCCTCACCCTCCGACTCCCGTTCCGCGCACCGCTCAACCCCGACAACCTCTTCGGCCACCTCGCGGCGACCGCCGTACCGGGTGTGGAGGAGTGGCGGGACGGCGCCTACCGGCGCACGCTCCGACTGCCCTACGGGCACGGCATCGTGGCGCTGACCCCGCAGCCCGACCACATCGCCTGCCGCCTCACCCTCAGCGACCTGCGCGACCTGCCCGTCGCCATCAGCCGCTGCCGCCGCATGCTCGACCTGGACGCCGACCCGGTCGCGGTCGACGACCAGCTCCGCACCGATCCGTTCCTGGCACCCCTGGTCGACAAGGCCCCCGGCCGGCGCGTCCCGCGCACCGTCGACGAGGCCGAGTTCGCCGTCCGGGCGGTGCTCGGCCAACAGGTCTCCACGGCCGCCGCCCGTACCCACGCTGCCCGGCTGGTCACCGCGCACGGCGAGCCGGTGGACGACCCCGAGGGCGGCCTCACCCACCTCTTCCCGTCCCCCGAGGCACTGGCCGCCCTCGATCCCGGGACGCTGGCGATGCCGCGCACGCGCCGCACCACCTTCACCACCCTCGTGAGCCAACTCGCCGACGAAACACTGCGCTTGGGCGTCGACAGCGACTGGGCGGAGGCCCGTGCCCGGCTGCTCGCCCTCCCCGGCTTCGGCCCCTGGACGGTCGACGTGATCGCGATGCGCGCCCTCGGCGACCCCGATGCCTTCCTCCCCACCGACCTCGGCATCCGACGTGCCGCCCAGGAGTTGGGCCTTCCGTCGACGCCCGCGGCACTCACCGCCCGGGCAGCGGCCTGGCGGCCCTGGCGGGCGTACGCGGTTCAGTACCTATGGGCGACGGACAGCCACCCGATCAACTTCCTTCCCGTATAAGGGCCATAGGATCATAAGGACACTTCAGTGAAGCAGCACACGATCATCGACAGCCCGTACGGTCCCCTCACCCTCGTGGCCGACGACGGGGTCCTCTGCGGCCTCTACATGACGGCTCAGCGCCACCGCCCCCCGGAGGAGACCTTCGGCGACCGCGACGACGCACCCTTCGATGAGGCGGCCGACCAGCTGAACGCCTATTTCGCGGGTGAGTTGAAGGAGTTCACCCTCGAACTGCGCCTGCACGGCACCCCGTTCCAGCGCAACGTCTGGGAGCAGCTCCAGCGGATTCCCTACGGCGAGACCCGCTCGTACGGCGACCTGGCCGACGCGCTGGGCAACCCCAAGGCGTCCCGCGCGGTCGGCCTCGCCAACGGCAGGAACCCCGTCGGCATCATCGTGCCCTGCCATCGCGTCATCGGCGCGAGCGGCAGCCTCACCGGCTACGGCGGCGGCCTGGAACGCAAGCAGCGACTGCTCGACTTCGAGCGGGGAACGGCACTGTTCTAACCGTTTCAACCGGCGAGGCCGCCCTGCGCCTGCGGGCTTGTCACGGCGGCGGGGCGAACTTCCAGGATGTCCTTGTCGCAGCGCAGGATCTCCAGCCCCCGATCCGGGCGATCGTCGCTCTGCGGAAAGGAGATGGCCAGATGCCGGCTGTCCACGAGCCGCCAGCGGCCGGGCACGGTGTCCGGGGCATCTCCGCGTCCCACGGGGTGGTCGAAGAAAGTGCCGTCCGGGGCGAGTTCCATCCCACGACGCCCCCGGGCGGGCGGAAACGCGTAGTCGGCGGGCCGATAGACCGTCACATCCTCGGTGTCCTCCTCGAAAGAGTGAACCCAGTACTTGAAAAGACAGGAAGGGACGCTCATGGGATCACCTCGCTCTGACCTCGCTCGTCACGGGTCTGGGCCGAATTGACCAGTTCAGCGATGTGTGCCTAGCATTTTTAGTGTATGGGCTATTTGGGTGGTGCGCATTGCCCACCTCAGGTTCTGCGCTGCCCGCTCGCGCAACGCGAACCTCTTGCCTGAGCCGCTCTTCTGCATCGGCGGCGCTGTTCCGTGGATATCCGGAGGAGGCACACCCATGTCCGACGCACAGTCATACCTTCGCGTCACCTCGGCCGACTACAGCCGCTGGTGCGGAGCGATGGAAGTTCACCGTAGGCTCCTCGACAGAAATCCCGACTACGCCGGGAATCGGGCGTTGATCGAGAACACCGCCTTCGCCTATGAACGACAGGAGCGGACAACCGCGAGGCAGGGCGTGATCGACATTCCCGTCGTTGTGCATGTCGTGTACAACACGCCCCAGCAGAACATCAGCGACGCACAGATCAACAGTCAGATCGACGTCCTCAACCAGGACTTCCGCGCCAAGAACCCGGACATCGCCGGCGTGCCCGCTGTGTGGCAGGAACTCATCGCTGATCCGCGCATCGAATTCCACCTGGCCAGAACCGATCCGCTGGGGCGGCCCACGGACGGCATCACCCGTACCCAGACGTCCAACGCGGACTTCGGCACGGACGACCTGGTCAAGTTCACGCTGAGCGGGGGCATGGATTCCTGGCCCGCCAACTCCTACCTCAACATCTGGGTCTGTCAGTTGCAGCGCGGTCTGCTCGGCTATGCCCAGTTCCCGGGCGGCGCCGCGGCCACGGACGGGGTGGTCATCACCCATACCGGCTTCGGCACCAACGGAACCGCCACGGCTCCGTTCAACGGAGGCCGCACGTCCACGCACGAGATCGGGCACTGGCTCAACCTGCGGCACATCTGGGGCGACGACGACCAAGGATGCAGCGGCAGCGACTTCGTGGCGGACACCCCCAACCAGGCCGGACCCAATCTCGGGAAACCCGGCTTCCCCAGTGTGACGTGCGGCAACGCGCCGAACGGCGACATGTTCATGAACTACATGGACTACACCGACGACGTGGCGATGTTCATGTTCACCCAGGGGCAGGTCGCGCGCATGGACGCCGTCCTCGACAACGCACGCCTGTCTCTCGCGCGCCAGGCCGTACCGGTGTGACGGTGCTCCGGAACAGGTCCCGAGCATTCGGGAGCCACTTCGACCGCTGACGAAGAGGAGGACGCGCAGATGCCACGCGGTCCGTTCAAGAATACAGAGCACCAGGAAAACATGAGCCCTGACCAGGGGCGCGAGCGCGAGCTGCGCTTTCTCTACCGGTCGGATTACGAGCGTGACACACGCGAGTACTTCGAGGACCGCCAGACCCGCCTGAACACCGTCGCCACCACGGAAGCACCGGATGGCCGCATTCTGGACTGGGTGCCTGTCGAATCCCAGGTGCCAGGGGGCGAGATCGCCGATCCCCCTCCGTCCGACGCGGCGTTGATGGCATCTCTTCTCGGCGACGAGCTTCCTGCCATCACGCCGCTCGGGGAGAGCGGTGCCGAGCGAGGACCCGCAGGCACCGTTCCCGTCGCGCGCAAAAGGCTCGATCAGCTCGGATACACCAAACCGCTGAATCAGTATCTGCAGAAGGCTCCTCAGCCGTACCTGTCGGCCTCGGCATACCCGGCGCCGGAAATCGGCGGACACGCATACGCCGCCTCAGGACAACAGATCATCTGCTTCGGGGGAGAGGGCGTGTTCAGCTGCTTCTCCCCCTACACCGAGACCTCCGACGATTTCTCGCTGCTGCAGATCGGTCTGGCGAACCATGACCGCAACAACCGGCAGACGGTCGAGGCGGGCTGGCAGGAGAGCCAGGACCTGTACGGTGACTGGGTCCCGCACCTGTTCGTCTTCTACACGACCAACAACTACACGGCGCAAGGTGACAACATCGGCGGCTACAACCAGGATGTCGACGGATGGGTCCAGGTCGACAACACGATCTTCCCGGAGACCACCTTCGTGCCGTACAGCGTGCGCGGTGGAGAACAGCGGTCGATCACCATCAAATACCAGCTCTGGCAGAACAACTGGTGGCTGCAGGTGCAGGGCCGCTGGGTCGGCTACTACCCGTCGCGGCTGTTCATGGGAAACGAGAGCGTCTTCGAGACACTCGGCGACCATGCCGATCACATCAACTTCTTCGGTGAGGTCTTCGACTCCGACGAGGTCGCGGGAAGGACCGGAACCGACCTGGGCAGCGGATACATGCCCACCGCGGGCTGGACCTGGTCGGCGTACATGCACAACCTTGCCGTCCAGACCGACCGTGCCGGCACCCTTGCCCGGTACGACGGAACCTCGGGTGTCCTCGAGAGCGATCCGGACATGTACGGGATCGAGCCCCACTTCGGCAGCAGCGACAACTGGGCGAGTTACGCCTGGGTCGGCGGGCCGGGCGCCAACTGATCCGGACAGGCCCTAGTAGTCGCTCGCGGTGCTCAGTCCGTGCAGCAGTTCGGGAAGGGCGGTACCGATGGGCCGCCGAATGACTTCGTCGGCCCGCTCGTCGTACGGCGTCGGCTCCGCGTTGACGATGACCAGTCGAGCTCCGTGGTCGGCGGCGACACCGGCGAGCCCGGCGGCGGGCTGCACCTGAAGACTGGTCCCGACCGCGATGAACACCTGGCAGGCCTTCGTGATCGCGAGCGCCTCGCCCAGCACCACCGGGTCGAGGCGCTCGCCGAACATCACGGTCGCCGACTTCAGGATCCCGCCGCACTCCAGGCACGGCGGATCGTCCTCACCGGCCTCGACCCGGGCGAGGGCGTCCGCCATGGGCCCGCGCGTGTGGCACTTCGTGCACACGACACTGCGCGCGGTGCCGTGCAGCTCGAGCACCTTGCGGGCGGGCAGTCCGGCGAGCTGGTGCAGCCCGTCCACGTTCTGCGTGATCACCCGCACCGGCACCCCGGCCCGCTCCAGCTCGGCCACCGCACGGTGCGCCGCGTTGGGCTCGGCCTTCAGCGTCCGGTTCTTCCGCCGCAGCTGCCATGACCGCCGCCGGATCTCCGGATCGCCCATGTAGTACTCGTACGTCACGAGCTTCTCGGCCTCGGGATCCCGCCGCCACAGTCCGTTCGGACCGCGGTAGTCGGGGATACCGGAGTCGGTGGAGACACCGGCACCACTGAGAATGGCGACGAGTGGCTTGGTCATGTGACCGAGGGTAGGCCGGGCCGTCCGGATGCGGCGAACGGATATCCGCGGCCGGGTCCCGCGGCTGCCGTCCGGGCATGGCCAAGGTCCTTGTCTCGCTGGACGCCGCGCTCGTCGTGGAAGTCATGGTGCTCGCGGGGGTCGGCAACCCGCAGGACGCGGTGGAACTCGTCGTCGACCACATCGAGCGCGGGCACCGTACGGAGGCCCGGGCCGCCGACCGCGACGAGGCGTTGCGGGAGGTGGACGGCAAGCCACGAAACCCCGAGGGGGGAGCCGGCCCCAGGTCAGGCGACCCGGTGGCCGTTCTCGAGTTCGGCCGTGCCCGTGCCGTCCGTGAGCACGTCGAGCGCGGCCAGGACGCGGCGGCCCAGGGCGCCGGGGAGGTGGTCGGTGAGGTCCTCGCGCGGGACGAGACGCCAGGACAGCAGCTCCTCCTCCTGGAGGCGGATCGCCTTGAGGTCCTCATCACCCAGGGTGCCGCCGTCGTAGAGGTACGCCACCAGCGGCGGCCGGCCGGTTCCGTGCACCCAGTCCACCGCGAGCAGCCGGCCGAGCGCGCGGTCGAGGCCGATCTCCTCGGCCGTCTCGCGGCGCGCGCCCTGGCGTGGGGTCTCGCCGTCGTCCGACTCGATCGTGCCGCCCGGAAGGGCCCAGCCCTCACGGTAGTTCGGCTCGACCAGCAGCACCCGGCCCTCGGCGTCGCGGAAGAGGGCGGCGGCCCCTGCGAGAACGCGGGGGAGGCTTGCGATGTACGTGGCGTAGTCAGCAGTGGTCACCCAGGAAGGGTAACCAGCTTGCGCAGCCGCCTCTCCGACTCGCTGCCCGGCTCCGGGAAGTGGCAGATCAGACTCAGCCACGGTGCCTCCTCCAGCGCCATCCGTACGTACGACACCTCGAACGCGCCGACGTCCGGGTGGTCGTAGCGGCGTACGGAGGAGCGGAACTCGACGACGTCGTGCTCCTTCCACAGCGCGGCGAACTCCGGGCTGGTGGAGAGGAGTTCGTCGACCAGCTCCGTGAAGCGCGGGTTGTCGATCTCATACGCCATCTGCTGCCGCAGCAGGCCCGTCAGCCAGCGGGCCTCGGCCTCCCACTCCGGCATGATCGCGCGGATGCCGGGCGTGCGGAACAGTATCCAGACGCTGTTCAGCTCGTGCGGGGCGCGTTCGGCGAGGGCCGCGCCCAGGAACTGCTCCTGCGCGCCGTTCCAGGCGAGGACGTCGAAGCAGCGGTCGATCACGAACGCCGGGTTCGGCATCAGCGTGTCCAGGAAGAGGCGGACCGTGTCCGGGACCAGCGGGGCGCGATGGGCGGGCTCCGGCGCCGGCATGCCCGCCAGGCGGAACAGGTGCGCGCGTTCCACCTCGTCCAGCTGGAGGGCGCGGGACAGGGCGAGCAGAATCTGTGGGGACACGTTGATGTCGCGTCCCTGCTCCAGCCACGTGTACCAGGTCAGGCTGACCCCGGACAGCAGCGAGACCTCCTCGCGGCGCAGCCCCGGGGTACGGCGGCGGCCGCCGGGCGGCAGACCGGTGTGGTCCGGGTCGGCGCGTTCGCGGCGGGAGCGCAGAAAGGCGCCGAGCGCCTTGCGGCCATGGTCCTTGGTGTTCGGCGGTGCTGGTGTCGCTGCCACCAGTAAATTCTGCACTCTTCAACCGGGGCGCGGTCCGACGGAGGGTGGGAGGGACAGTGAACTCACCGGTGAAAGGCGGCCCTTGTGGCTGATCTGCCCCTGTCCCCTTCCCGTACCGTGCTCGTCACCGGCGCCACCGGCGGCGTCGGGTCCGCAGTCGCGCGCCGACTGCATACGGAGGGCTGGATTGTGTATGCGGTCCACCGCAAACCCGCCGACGCCGAAATACTGCGGGATGCCGGACTCACACCTCTCCGGCTGGAGTTGACCGACGAGGAGTCCGTCGCGGCGGCGGCCGAGGCGGTCGGGCCCCGGCTCGACGGTCTGGTCAACAGCGCCGCGATCATGGGGCAGGGTCCCGTCGAGCTGACGCCGACCGAGGCCTGGCGCCGCCAGTTCGAGGTCAACGTGATCGGACAGACGGCGGTGATCCGCGCCGTCCTGCCCGCCCTGCGCGCGGCGGGCGGCCGGATCGTGAACGTCGGCGCGGTCTCCGCCCGCGTCCCCCCGCCCTTCTTCGGCCCGATCGCCGCCTCCAAGGCCGCGCTTGCCGCCCTCACCCACTCCCTGCGCGCGGAGGTACGGCACCAGGGTGTCAAGGTCGCCCTGGTCGAACCCGGCGCCATGGACACCGCGATCTTCGCCACGGCGGACGCGGCGAGCGCGGAGCTGGGCTGGACCGGAGCGCCGGAGACCCAGCGCTACTACGCCCGCGCCCTGGACGCCGTACGGGCAACGGCCGCCCGGCAGCCGCTCGGGCCCGTCGCCCCCGCCGTGGACGCCGTCGTACGCGCCCTCACCGCGCGCCGCCCCGCCACGCTGTACACCACAGGCCGGGACGGCCGGGCGCTGGCGCTGCTGCGGTTCCTGCCGGACGGGGTGCGCGACCGGGTGGTGCTACGGGCGATGGGGGTGACGGCGAAGGCGTTCGGGGACGATCCCGTCCCGGTCGGTTAGACGAGCGCGTGCCGGTCGGTCGGGCGGTCCCGTACCGGTCGGTCAGGAGGAGCCGGTGGGTCGGGACCCGCCCGTCGGGGTCGGCTGGGCGGCCGGCGAGGCAGTCGGTGTCGCGGGCTCCGTTCCGGCCAGCCGCAGCGTCCGCTGCGCCAGTTCGCTGATCCTGACCCCGTCGAAGCCGAACACCGCGCTGCGGACCGTGTCCTCGAGCGGGTCCTTCCACTGGGCGGGGATGGCGTCGGCCCCGGTCAGTACGCCGGCCACCGAGCCGGCCGTCGCGCCGTTGGAGTCGGTGTCCAGGCCGCCGCGCACGGTCAGCGCGATGGTGCGGGTGAAGTCGCCGTCCCCGTACAACAGCCCGGCGGTCAGGACGGCGGCGTTCGGGACGGCGTGGATCCAGCCGAGGCCGGCGGTCTCCTCGGCCACTGTGGTGAGGGTGTCCTCCCAGCTCAGCCGGCTCTCGTGGAGCGAGGCGACACGACGCACGGTACGGGCCAGCCGGCTGCTCGCCGGGATCACGCCGAGCGCGGCGTCCATGGCGTGCCGCACGGTGGGGGCCGTGAAGGCCGCCGCGATCAGGGCCGCCGCCCACATCGCCCCGTACACGCCGTTGCCGGTGTGGGACAGCACCGCGTCCCGGCGGGCCAGGGCGGCGGCGCGGTGCGGGACGCCCGGGCAGGTCCAGCCGTAGATGTCGGCGCGGATGAGCGCGCCGATCCACTCCTGGTAAGGGTTGTCGTACGTCGCCGTCAGCGGCGGTTTGATGCCGTTGGCGAGGTTGCGGTAAGCGGCCCGTTCGGCGGTGAACGTCTGGAGGTACGGCAGCCGCAGCAGCCACCGGTCGCCGACCTGCTCGGTGCTGAAGCCGAAGCCGTGGGTCTCGAGGAGGTCGAGGCCGAGGATCGCGTAGTCGACGTCGTCGTCGCGGCAGCTGCCGTGGATGCGGCCGCGGACGCAACTGCGCCACTCGGGTCGCAGCTCCAGGCCGTCGTTCTCGCTCGGGGGCTCGGGAAGGTAGTCCGTGAGCGGCAGGGCCTCGGCCCGCCGCAGATAGCGGTCGATACGGTCCCGCGTCCACAGGTCGCCCTGCTCGACCGGCTTGCCGAGCATGTTGCCCGCGATCCGGCCCAGCCAGCCCCCGAGGATGCGGTCGTCGAGCTCTGGCTCGGTGCCCACAGGGGTCATGGCTCCGGTTTACCCGATTCCGGGGGCGCCCGCGCGGGTTCGGGCCGGGTTCGGGACACGGAGTGGTGCCAGGAGGTGCCCAGGGTTCGGTCGGGGCATGACGCCGGGGGCGTCCTCCGGTTAAGGTCGCAGCGGCGCGACTGGCCCTGACGTGACGGGCCCGGAGAGCAAGGGGATTTCAACGTGGCGGACGCTGCAGTGGACAACGCCCGGCGGGTGCTTGTCGCCGCGGACAAGTTCAAGGGGTCGCTGACGGCCGTGGAGGTCGCCGAGCGGGTGACGGCCGGGCTGCGCCGGGTCGTGCCGGACCTCGAGGTGGAGGCGCTGCCCGTGGCCGACGGCGGCGACGGGACCGTGGCCGCGGCGGTCGCCGCCGGGTTCGAACGGCGGGAGATCAGGGTCGCCGGTCCCCTCGGGCAGGAGGTGACGGCCGCGTTCGCGCTGCGCGGCGACACCGCGGTGGTGGAGATGGCGGAGGCGAGCGGGCTGCAGCGGCTGCCGGCGGGCGTCTTCGCACCGCTCACGGCATCGACGTACGGCTCCGGGGAACTGCTGCGGGCCGCGCTGGACGCGGGGGCGCGGACGATCGTGTTCGGGGTCGGCGGGAGCGCGACCACCGACGGCGGCGCCGGGATGCTGTCCGCGCTCGGAGCGCGCTTCCTGGACGAGGAGGGCGAGCCGGTCTCGCCGGGTGGCGGCGGGCTCGCCGATCTGGCGCGGGCGGACCTGTCGGGTCTGGACCCGCGGCTCGCCTCGGTGGAGCTGGTACTCGCCAGCGACGTCGACAACCCGCTGACCGGTCCGAAGGGCGCGCCCGCGGTCTACGGTCCGCAGAAGGGCGCCTCGCCTGACGACGTGGAGGCGCTGGACGCCGCGCTGGCGCACTACGCCAAGGTGCTGGAGGAGGCGGTCGGCGCCCGGGCCGCGGAGTACGCGGCGTCGCCGGGGGCGGGTGCGGCGGGAGGCATCGGCTACGGCGCGCTGCTCCTCGGGGCGCGCTTCCGGCCCGGCATCGAGGTGATGCTCGACGTCCTGGGGTTCGCGCCCGCGCTGGACCGGGCGTACCTGGTGGTCACCGGCGAGGGCTCCCTGGACGAACAGACCCTCCACGGCAAGGCCCCGGCGGGCGTCGCGGCGGCTGCGCGGGCGGCGGGCAAGGAGGTCGTCGCCGTGTGCGGACGGCTCGCGCTGCCGCCCGAGGCACTCGGCCGGGCCGGAATCCGGCGCGCCTACCCGCTCACGGACGTCGAACCGGACGTGGCGACGTGCATCGCGGAGGCGGGGCCGATCCTGGAGCGGGTCGCGGAGGGGATCGCGCGGGACTTTCTGGTGTGAGGCGGGTACGGCACGGGGCGGGAAGGCCTGGACCGAGGGGCTGAGGAGCCGAGGAGCCGAGGCGGCGGCCTTTCCTCGTCCCCGCCGCCCCACCCGTCCCATCCGGGGGGCTGCGCCCCTGGCCCGGTGAGGCCGGGGCGCCCCCTGTCCGCTTGTCGTCTTCCACGTCGAGCCCGGCAGCCGCAGCGCCGAACTGCTGAACATCCTCGGCAGCCTCGCCGCGCCCGCGCCACACGGCACCGACCAGGATCCCGTCCAGGAACAGTAGATCCAGGAACAGAAGCAGATCCGGGAACAGCGGAAGGGCCCCGAACCTCTCGGATGCTGTTGGTTAATCCGGGGTCTTACGCCTTCTTCGCCCCGTCGGCCGTCTGGTCGGCGGGGCGAAGTCGTGCGAAGTGGCTGGTGCGTGT
>NZ_JBIAWZ010000026.1:0-95418 GCF_042896175.1 Streptomyces sp. NPDC001315
CCCCGCCCCCCTGGGGGGGGGGGGCGGGGGGCCCCCCCGGGGGGGGCCGCCCCCCCCCGCCCCCCCCCCCCCCCGGGGGGGCGCCCCCGGGGGGGGGGCGCCCCCCCCGGGGGCGCCCCCCCCCACCCCGGCCCGACAGACCCGCTTCCCCGACAAGGTCGTGTCCCGCGGGCGTACGGCCTACTGCGCGAGGAAGGCTTTTCAGATGCACGCCGTACTCCACGCACTGTCGATCACCGGGTCCATGACCTGGGAGATCACCTGGGCCCTGATCCTGGGCTTCGCGCTGTCCGCGGTCGTCCAGGCCGTGGTCCGCAAGTCCACCGTCGTCTCCCTGCTCGGCGGCGACCGGCCCCGCAACCTCGCCGTCGCCGCGGGCCTGGGCGTGGCGTCTTCGTCCTGCTCCTACGCCGCGGTGGCACTGGCCCGCTCCCTGTTCCGCAAGGGCGCGAACTTCACCGCCGCAATGGCCTTCGAGATCGCCTCCACCAACCTCGTCGTCGAACTCGGCGTCATCCTGGCGCTGCTGATGGGCTGGCAGTTCACCGCCGCCGAATTCTTCGGCGGCCCCATTATGATCATCGTGCTGGCTTTCCTGTTCCGGCTGTTCCTGCGCGACAGGCTCCTGCACCAGGCCCGCGAGCAGGCAGAACGGGGCCTGGCCGGGTCGATGGAGGGCCACGCCGCGATGGACATGTCCGTCCAGCGCCAAGGCTCCTTCACTCGCCGGCTCCTCTCCCGCGAAGGCTTCACCGCCGTCAGCCACGTGTTCGTCATGGAATGGGCAGCGATCCTGCGCGATCTCGTCGTCGGCCTGCTCATCGCCGGCGCCATCGCCGCCTGGGTACCCGACTCGTTCTGGCGCACCTTCTTCTTCGACGGCCACCCGCTCGCCGCCAAGCTGTGGGGGCCCATCGTCGGCCCACTGGTGGCGATCGCCTCGTTCGTGTGCTCCATCGGCAACGTGCCGCTGGCTGTGGTGCTGTGGAAGGGCGGCATCAGCTTCGGCGGCGTGGTGGCGTTCGTCTTCGCCGACCTGCTGATCCTGCCGATCCTCAACATCTACCGGAAGTACTACGGCGCCAAGATGGCCGCCTTCCTCCTCGGCACCTTCTACCTCTCGATGGTCATCGCCGGATACATCGTGGAATTCGCCTTCGGCGGCCTCGGCCTGATCCCCGACCAGGCCGACGCGAAGGTCCCCATGGAAGGCATCAGTTGGAACTACACCACCTGGCTCAACATCGCCTTCCTCGTCCTCGCCGCCGTACTCCTGGTGCGCTTCTGGCGGACCGGCGGCCTGTCCATGCTCCGCATGATGGGCGGCTCACCCGACACCGGCCACGACGACGCCGACCACATGCAGCACGGGCACCGCGCAGGGGACAGCCACGGCGGACACCACTGAGGGCGGCTCCTCCGCCCGCGGGTGGAGGGCGCATTCCGACCCCGGGCCGACCCACCGAGCGCTACAGACATGCTGGAGTACCCCTGTGGCTGCCGCCTTGCAGCGAGTCCTGCCCGGCCCGGACGGCCAACCCCTCTCCCACCGCCCGGCACCGCGGACGTCTTCCGGGCCTTCGCCCAGGACTGGGCCGCCGGCCCTGGACAGCCGAGACAGCGCAGTTCATCGCCGAGCAGTTCGACCAGTTCGCCGCCGACTGGGACACCGCCCGCGCCACCGGCCGCGACGCCTCGTGTACGACGCCCTGGCGGGCGGCAAACCACTGCCCAATGGCCGATGTCTCGAACTCGGCTCGGGAAACGGCGGGTTCACCCCTTTGCTGGGCGCGGCCTTCCCGCAGGTGATCGGTACCCAGGCCGACCCAGCGCCCTGCCGCTGTCCGACGCCTCCGTCACCATCATCCGCGATACGCGGGCCGGCACGCACAGCCGAGCCTCGGTTCTCCGCCTGTGCTCACCGGCCCCGACGCGTGACACCGCCATGCCGTCCCCATCAGCCGCCTCGGCGTGACCGCGTGACACACGTGTGAAACGGCGCGGGGGTCATGCTTCATACAGCACGGCGGACTCGTGCGCAGTCGGTCCGAAACAGCGCCATAGCCGCTGATGTCCGCGGCGTGACCGGGTACCGGGCGCCTCGCGCCGGGCGGATCCATCGCTCCAGTGTGGTCCGGGGCCGCCTCAGGCCTCTTCGGCGTGGTGGGCCTTGAGGTGGTCGATCAAGATGTCGACGACGGCTTCGAGGTGTGTGCTGTCGCCGGTCGACCGGATCATCTGCACACCACCCTGGATGCCGGCGATGAACGCCGCGGCGGCCCGGTCGGCGTTGAGCGCCGGGTCGATGAGACCCTGTGCCTGCATCGTTGTGATGCCCTCGCGGACGAGCCGCTGCCAGCGAGTGAGCAGAGTCGCGGCCACTTCGGCGGCGCCGGGAGTGGTGCCTACCTGGTCCATCAGGTTGCCGAGCGGACACTGCGGCCCTTGCGCTCGATAGCGGGCGACCAAGGCATCCCGCCAGCGTGACCAGGCTGACCAGGAAGTGAGCGCGTCGAGGTGTGGCTGCTGGTCGGTGAGGACGCGTTCGGCCTCGAAGTGTGCGACGGCGAGCAGCAGTTCCTCCTTGCCGCTGGGAAAGTAGTGGAACAACTGCCCTTTGCTGGTGCCGGTGATCGCCCTGATGTCGTCCAGTGTCACAGTGCCTGGGACGTCGCTGCGCAGGTGTGCCGACACTCCCTCGATGATGCGCTGCCGAGTAGCACGGCCTTTCGTCGTCAGTGCCATGTCTGCAGATTACCCGCCTCTATGGAACGGCGGGTCCATACAAGGGCTGCCCTGTGGGAGGTTTTGCCCCGTTATTGGGTGAATTGCTCGCGAAATTTCTTGGACTTGCTGGTCCAAAAAGTTGGTCCTACGCTCGCTGACACAACGCAAGAGTTCGCCGGTTCCGACGGCTCCCTGAGGTTGTTCTTCACGGGGCATGTGACCGACACCGACGACTACCGACATGTACCGACCCTGGAGGTCCTTGTCATGACTGCCATCGACAGCGACACACTCGTCCGCGATTTCGTGGACACTTTCAACGCGCAGGACGCAGACGCCCTGGCCCCGTTCTTCACCGAGGACATCGTCTTTGCCGCCTACGGCGACGCGCCGGTCAAGGGGCGCGACGCGGTGGTCGCCCTGTGGAAGGGCGTGTTCGCGAACTTCGGGCAGGTCAAGTTCGAGACCGTGCACCAAGCGGTGAACGGCGATGTCGTCATCGCCGAGCAGGTCCACGGGCTCGCACTGCCCGGCGGGAAGCTCGCTCCGATCATGAACATGGCGGTCTACGAGCTTCGGGACGGCAAGATCGCGGCTTGGCGCGATTACACCAACCCCGCCTACGCGTCCAAACTGCTGCAGGGCTGATCGGGCCGCTCGCCCGAGAACGCGGCGCGGATCGCCGTGTTCACACGTATCCCGGGACGAGAAGGTCCCTCCGAATCAAGCCGCCGGCGTTCGGCGGTCATACCGACAGAAAGAGGTGTGCTTTATGCGTGCAGTGGTCATGGAAGAGCTGGGCAGGCCGGAAGTACTGAAGCTGAGGGAGTGGCCCGACCCCGAACCCGGTCCGGGTGAGCTGGTGGTGGACATCGAGTTCTCGGGTGTCAATTTCATGGACACCGGCTCCCGTGTCGGATTCGGGCTGCCCGGCGGCCTGCCCCTCGTTCCCGGGGTCGAGGGCGCCGGCCGGGTCACCGCCCTCGGCGAGGGGGTGAGCGGCTTCGCGATCGGCGACCGGGTGGCCTGGGTCTCGGTCTACGGCAGCTACGCCGAGAAGATCGCGGTCCCCGCCGACCAGGTTGTCCCGGTCCCGGACGACATTCCGAGCGATGTCGCCGCCGCGACGATGATGCAGGGACTCACCGCGCACCACTTCGTCACCGAGTCCGCGCCTCTGACCGAGGGCCAGACCGCGCTCGTGCACTCCGCCGCCGGCGGTGTGGGTCGGATGGTCACCCAATTGCTGAAGCTGCGCGGCGCGCGGGTGATCGGCCTGGTGTCCCGCGCGGAGAAGGTCCCGGTCGCCGAGGCCGCGGGCGCGGACGAGGTCCTCGTCTCCTCCGGCGGTGACTTCGTGGCCCGGGTCAAGGACCTGACCGGGGGCGAGGGAGTGCACGCGGTCTTCGACGGTGGTGGCGCCACCACGTTCTGGCCCTCGATCGAGGTGCTTCGGCGGGTCGGCACGCTGGTCTACTACGGCCCGTTGATCGGCGACGTCCCCACCATTCAGATGTTCGAGCTGCCCAAGAGCATCAGAATCACCTACGCGGTGTACTCGGACCACATCCACAGTCGGGAGCTGCTGCTCCAGCACGCCGGAGACCTGTTCGACAAGATCCGCGAGGGCAGCCTGCGGATCGACATCACCGAACGCTACCCGTTGGGCGCGGCCGATCAGGCGCACATCGACATCGAATCACGCCGCACCTCCGGCAAGCTGCTGCTCGACCCGAGGCTCTGAGCCTGGCGTGATCATCGACATCAATGCGGGAGCGGCTTTCGTCGTGGGCGGCGTCAATGAACGACGACCGTCGGCCGGACCGGCACGTCCGGCCGGCGGCCCGCACGCGGTACGACCGCCCGGCTTGCTGTCGGCCTGCGCGGCAGAGCATCGTTGACATAGCCACAGGCCGGACAGGACACGCCGATGAACTCCCATGAGCCGCTCGGGCAGCGCCACCCGCTGCCACCCGGCACCGTCCTCGACACGGCCCTCGCGGTCGTGGTCGCGGATGCCGACGGCCGCATCACCCACTGGAGCGAAGCTGCCCGGGCTCTCTGGGGGCACACTGCGCCAGAGATCGTCGGCAGACCGCTCGCCGATCTGTTCACCGAAGCAGGGGGCGGGCCCCGGCATCGCAGCGGCCGTCCACTCCGTGCCCAGGTGCACGCGGTTCCCCTGTCGGAAGACGGAGGGGAGGCCGGATTCCTGCTCACGGCGCGTCCGGACGCGCCTCAGGACGCGGCTGGGCCGGAGCCGCTCAAGGGGTGGGCGTTCGACCAGCATCCCTTCCCGCTTTCGGTACACGGTCCGGACGCGCGAGTACTCCATGTGAACGAGGCGTTGGTGCGAGCGACGGGCTGCCCCGAGGAGCAGCATCGGGGCAGGCTCATCACGGAGATCGCCCAGGGTGACGAGTACGAAGACGTCATGAACCGCATCCGACGGGTTCTCGAGACGGGCAAGCCGGAGTTCGCCGAGCACTTCCACAGGCTGCCGGGCGAGCCGAGTGCGCACGCCTGGGCCATGGACGTCTATCCGCTCGAGGACGCGTCCGGCCGGGTGCGCGGCGCGGCCGTGTCGTCGTACGACTACTCCGAGCAATATGACTCCAGAGAGCGGCTCGCGCTGCTGGGCGAGGCCCGCACGCGTATCGGCAGCAGCCTGGACGTGGCGGGCACCGCCCGTGAACTCGCCGAGGTCACGGTGCCCCGCTTCGCAGACGTGGTCTGCGTCGACCTGCTGGACGCCGTTGTCCGAGGAGACCAGCCGCTGCCGGTCGGACCGGGCCCCGTCCGGCTGAACCGGGCCGCCGTCCGGGCGGCGTACCTGGTGTCCGGGCAGCAGCCTGCCGCGGGCGAGACGGCATATCATCCCGCTTCGTCGCCCGTCGCCCGATGCCTGGCTACCGGCCAGGCGGAAATGCACCACGTCACCCACGACGCCGTCACCCGCTGGTTCGCCGAAGATCCCGTTCATGCGGCGCAGGCGCAGGAATGCGGAACGCACTCGCTGATCGCAGTCCCCATTCGGGCCCGGGACACCGTTCTGGGAGCGGCCCTCTTCCTCAGGTGCGCGCCGCACCACGAGCCGTTCACCCATGACGATCTGGCCATCACCGAGGACCTGATCACGCGGGTCGGCATCTCGATCGACAACGCGCGAAGGTTCACCCGCGAACGTGGCGTCGCGCTGGCGCTGCAGCGCGCACTGCTGCCGCCGGGCCCTGCCCCGCACGCGGCCGCGGAGACGGCCGCACGCTACCTTCCGGCAGGCGGCGGTGACGCTCAGGTGGGCGGAGACTGGTTCGACGTGATTCCGCTGCCGGGAGCGCGGGTCGGCTTGGTCGTCGGCGATGTCGTCGGCCACGGCATCGCCGCGTCGGCGACCATGGGGCGCCTGCGCACCGCCGTCCGTACCCTCGCCGACATCGACCTGCCGCCCGAAGAACTCCTCACCCACCTCGACGACATCGTGACCCACGACGCCGCCGAACGGAGCGACGTCGCCGACGAGATCCCCAGTGATGTGGGAGCCACCTGCCTGTATGCGGTCTACGACCCGGTCGCCGGGACCTGCTCCCTGGCTCGCGCCGGTCACCCGGCTCCGATCCTGGTCCATCCGGACGGCACGAGCGATGTCGTCGACGCGCCGGCCGGCCCACCGCTGGGGCTGGGCAGCCTGCCGTTCGAAGCGGCCGAGGTGACCCTGTCCGAGGGGAGCCTGCTCGCACTGTTCACCAACGGCCTGCTGGCCGCCGGCGACGTGGACGAGAGGATGGACGAGTTGCGCCACGCCCTGGCGCAGCCGTCCTCCTCACTCGACGCGCTGTGCGACGGTGTCCTGCGCACGATGAACCCCGAACCGGCAGGCGATGACAGCACCTTGCTGCTGGCCAGGCCTCGCGTCTTCGGCTGGGACCGGGTTGCCGAATGGGATGTTCCGGTCGACCCCGCTGCCGTGGCCGAGGCCCGCCGACGTGCCACGCAACAGCTCGACTCATGGGGGTTGGAGCACGTCGCCTTCATCACGGAAGTGGTCGTCAGCGAGCTGGTCACCAACGCCATTCGGCATGCCACCGGACCGATTCGTCTCCGGCTCATCAGGAACGAGACCCTGGTGTGCGAGGTCTCGGACGGCAGCAGCACCAGTCCGCACCTGCGCAGGGCACGGCTGCACGACGAGGGCGGCCGCGGTCTGTTCTTGGTCGCGGAACTGACCCAGCGCTGGGGCACGCGTTACACCCGGTCGGGCAAGACGATCTGGGCGGAGCAGCTTCTGCCGAACAGGTGAGCGCGCCGATGCACGCTGCGCCCCGCGGGGGTGCGGTGTCCTGGCCCTTGACCTGGAGGGTCTCGGTCACCGCCACCTGCCCGTTCGGCCGGCGTACGTCCGCCAGGGCCCCGGCGAGGTAGGCGGTCTGCGGGACGACACCGAAGCAGCGGAACCAGATGTCGGCGGTGATGTCGATGTCGGAAGCGGTGCTGACATGGAAGGTGCCGCGCTCGCCCGGCTCGGTGGGTGGGTTCTCCTTCAGCGGGGAGCCGAGGACGAGCTGGATGTCCAGTTCACCGAGCTGACGGCGGACCTCGTCGCGCAGCTCCGCGGCATCCTCGCTGGTCATGCCGGCTCGCAGCAGCACGGCCATGGGGGTGTGCGGGTCGGCCGTCCAGGCATTGGGCATGCCCCGCACGTAGCTCTTCACCGTCTCCCCGGGGTCATCGGTGGTGCCCACGGCAAAGACTCGTTCCATGGCGGCTGCCTCCGTCTCGTACGAAGCTGGAGTGACGTGAGCGTGGCCACCCCCGTCCGGACCATTGCCGTCCGCGTGCGTCAGCGGCCTTGAGGCCGGTGGGGCGCACTCCTGCACCAGGTCGGTGGGCGCGGGAGATGTTCCTGCGAAGCCATGAACAAAACCCCATCCACACCCCTGCATACCGCACCGAAATGAGGAGGAAAGCGATGCCGCATACCGGGGAATGGAAGATACATCTCTACTTCTTCGAGGAAGAGGGCACGACCAAGGCGCGCGTCGTCCTGAACACCGGTACCAGCGAACTCACCGGACACGGAGCCGCGCACCGCAATCCCGCGGACACGGACGTGCCGGAGATCGGTGACGAACTGGCGGCCGGCAGAGCCATGCGTGACCTCGGTCGGCAGCTGTTGGGCATTGCCGAGCGTGACATCGAGGACATGGACATGCCCGCGGACGGGCGGAGTGCTCGCCCGCAGGCCGGGTGGCCCCTGCAAGAATGATCCATGCGGGAAACCTGTCGGAGCGAGTGACGAACCCGGTCCGATCCCGGGACGGCTGACTCGCCGCCGAGGTGGGGCTCGACGTCCACCCCACCCTCCACGGCGCGCACGAGGCGCACGGCGACCGAGATGAGTGAGGTGTCCTGGATGTGGCCGCGGAGGGTTACGACTCTCATGGGACAGACTCTCATCGGACAGTGCCGACGGCGCTACGCTGCTGTGTCAACCATCGGCCTGGAACGGGTGGACCCCGACTCGACCAACACCATCGCTGACGGCGTCGCCGGCCGGTGTCCCATCCCGACCGTCCTGGACGACCTCCTCCTGGTCGCTGACGACGCCGTCCTGGACCAGGAGCCGCCGGTCAGTGGGCGTGGACCGAGCCCCAGGCGAAGTTCTGCCCGAACCCGGTGCCCGAACCACCCGTGTACACCTGGTTGGTGGCGTAGTACGTCGCCTTCACGTCCGCGTTCGTGTTGATCTCCGTCTTGGTCAGACCGGAGCCCCAGATGCTCCAGATCACCCACGGACTGCGGGTCAGCGCGTTCGAACCCCCCGCCGTGATCGGCACGTTGTACGTCTCCGCGAGCATCCGCGGCTTCGCGTAGTCGACCAGCCCCGTGTGGTACACGTGCGTGAGGTCCGAGGCGGCCGGACTGTAGTCGTCGACGCCGACGACGTCGACGAGGTCGGCCCCGGGGTAGTAGTTCCACGGCACGTCGTCCCCCTGCGGGTCCCAGGCGCCGGGCGACCAGACGAAGATCAGGTTGTGCAGGCCCTTCGTCTTCACCAGGTAGTCGTACGTGATCCGCCACAGCTTCTTGTAGGAGGCCGCGGTCTTCCCTCCCCACCAGAACCAGTCGCCGTTCATCTCGTGGTACGGCCGCAGCAGCACGGGAACGTCCCATGCGGCGAAGTACGAGAGCGCGGCCGCGAGAAAGCCCAGGTCCGCAAGGAGCGCCCGGTACTCGTCGGTGTTCGACTCCCAGTCGACCACCCGGTCGAACCACGCCTGGTCGGTGGTGAGCGTCGCCACCGGATAGGACTCGTACCCGCCCGGGTGCTCCCCCTCGACCTGGGTCAGCACCCGGCTCCAGGACTTCACCGAGGAGCCGGGGTACGGCTGGTGGAAGCTCATGCCCACGATCCCGGAGGCCGCGCCGCCATTGGTGAGGGTCGCGGTGGTGCCGTCGAGCCGGGTCATGGTGCCGTCCGGGTTGTACGAGCCGTCCGCCGCGCGCGGCAGCCCCTTCCACACGCCGAAGGCGAGGTCGACGGCGTCGTCCGTGTACTGCCATGCCCGCTGCCCCGTCGGCAGCCCCAGCGGTCGGTTGTAGGACCGGTCCCCGTACGTCCCCCAGCCGGTCGCGCCGTACCCGGGCCCGAGGTCGATCTCGATGAAGCCGGACAGCTTGCCCGTGATGTCCCGGGCCTTCTTGTAGTAGTAGCCGGAGAACGTCGTGCCGCCCGTGTCTCCGTAGCTCGCGTTGTACAGCTCCTGCTGGGTCTCGATGTGCTGCCCGATGATCGTCATCGGGCCGTTCCCGGAGCGCGCGGCGTTCTCCAGCGACACCAGGTGGTTGTACACCTTCTGGGCGTTCGCCGACGCCGCGGGGTCCCGGCCCGTCAGCGTGGGTGCGATGAGCGGCGCGGCGGCCCGTGCCACTCCCGGCATCACGGACACGGTGGCTGCGGCGCCGAGAGCGGTGACGAACGTACGCCTGCGCAAGACTCAACCTCCAAGGAAGAGACGGATCTTGCTCAGGTTATAGCTGGGCCGGCTTCTGGAACAGTGCCACGATCTTCGTACGGTCCGCGACGAGCGGCAGCGTGTAGAAGGAGAGCCGCAGCCGACACGATCACCCTGCCCCTCCGCAACGCCCTCGGCGCTCGCCGTCCAGGACGAGGACCGCAACGTCGGATACGGCTACCGCTCACTCCTGACCTGGGCGTACCGCCTCGAGCCGAGTGCGCCCAGGCATGCGTCGTCGACCGTCGAAGCACGACAGGGAACAGGACATCTCGAGATGAGGCATGCCCACGTCACAATCGCCCAGACGTCACCCCAGCCGACTCCCGAAACTCCCCGTCCCGAGAACCTCACCAGCACCGGCTACCCATGATTCGCAATCCATGATCCATTGGCGCGTCAGGGTTAAAACTACCTCTGACAGGGTGTTTTTTGAACCAGCAGTGTTCCCCCGGTGTGTGGGCGAGCGCTCGCGCCTCCATGGAGCGAAGCTGAGGGCGTGAGTATCAAAAGTGAACGTCCGGTAAGTGCTGAACAGATCCATGCAGCATTGGTCGCTCTTGGGGCTGAACCGGTGGCGGATCCGGAGGCGCGGGCCGAAAAACCGCAGGAAACGGACCGTCTGCGGCTGCTGGGCAACCTGCTGGCCAAAGCAGAGCTGGAGATCACCACCGCGACGCGCCTGAGTGAGGAGGGGGAGATCGAGGATGTCCTCGACACGACGCTCGGCTGGACAGACCAGCTAGGTCCTGAGACCGGCCTTGCGGTCAACGTCCTGACGAACAGGCTGCAGCGCACCGCCATCCAGGTCTCGGAATCCGAGGAGGAAGAACCGCCCCCGGGCCGCGAGGCATCCTTCGCTGCCGCGATGACGGCGTTGTACACCCTCAGCGCCCAGCTGCATGCCGATCGAGGTGATGTGGAGGGGACCCGGCGGGCTCTGAGCGGGGCGGAGGAAGCCCTCATCGACATCATGCAGGGCATGCATGACCTGCGCGTGGCCATCGGCGACGCGGCCGGGGACGACGAGGGGTCAGAGGGCTGACGGCAGTACCGCCGGCCCACCCCGCCAGACTCCACAACCCAGATCGATCGGCCTGGCATGTCAAGACGCCGCACTGGCCGGGGCAAGGTCGTCAACCCGCGCGACGTTCGCCCAGACACCGGCCTCGCCCGGCTCTCCTACGGTCAGGCCCGCGCCTTGCTGAACGAGCACTGCGGGGCGCCGGCCTGGAACGGGCCGGGGCTTGCACGTCTCCGGCCGACGGGCCGGCCAACCGTCCTGCGGGACGGACCCCGTTGGCGCGTGCTACCGCGACGGCGCTGCCCAGGCCCCTGGCCCCGGCGCCATCGGCCGAGAAACGCGCCGTCCGGATGCGTAGCGTTCCCGCGCGGGCCGAGGCGCGCGGCCGTGCGGGGCTCGCGATGAAGCCCCGCACGGTGGATCACCGTCGGTGAGATCAGCGCAGTCCGAAGGCCCGGGTGATCGTCTGGGAGACGGTGTTCCCGGCGTTGTCCCGGGACGTGACCCGGAGGGTGGCGAAGTCCGCCGAATGCGGCGCGCTCAGGTTGGTCCGCCATCCTTCACCGGTGCGGGTCAGGTCGCTCGGGTGCCAGCTCTTGCCGTCGTCGTAGGAGATCTCCAGCGAGGGCTTCCCGATGGCGGCGGTGGCGCCAGGCAGGTGCGAGGCCGTCACCGTCAGCTGGGCCCGCCGATCAGCTCGGCCGGCGGTGTCGGTGTCCACGCCGTAGTCGAGCTGGATCAGCGGCAGGGACTCGGTCGACTCGGCCCCGGTGGCCGCGGAGGTGAAGTTCCACTCGGTCAAGGTGTGTGTCGAGTACGGATTGGCCCAGGTCCCCCGGTCGTTGTCGACCACCAACCGGTAGGGCAGCCGCTCCGGGGCGAGTGCGGGAACCTGCAACCACTCGGCGTTGCCCCAGTCGAGCTGCTGGTCGCCCTGGTAGAGCGCCACCCAGTCCTTGACGTCGAAGTTGGCACGGGCTTCGCCCACGTGTCCGGCCCCGGAGTCGCCCCAGCCGGGAGCGGTGATGTACATGGTGTCGAGGTAGCGCACGGGCTGGTAGCCCATCGGGCCCATCCGGGGCCGTTGGATCGGCCCGAACCAGCTGACCTTGCCGGTCTTCCGCGCCGGGTAGTGGAGGACGTCGATGGAATGCTGCCCGGTCTCGCCCTGGATGAAGGCATCGTCCAGCCAGGCGGCGCCGGAGGTGACCCAGTCGGTCCGTTCTCCCTGGGCGGGTGCGGTGAGCTGGTTGCCGACGGCCCAGCCCCGCCAGACGTCGGTGCGGAACTCCGCCGCCTTGCCCGGACGGTGGTTGCGGAACGAGACGTCCACCTTGCCCAGGCCCTTCGGCTCCTCCCGCCAGGTCGGGTCCACCGGGACCGCGCCGGACCAGTGGTGCACCACGTCGTAGAGGTAGTCGGTGGTGGGGTGAGAAGTGACCTTCAGCTTGCCGGCTCCGTGCCGGAGCGAGCCGATCAGGTCGGCGCCCTGATCGGCGTCGAGGGTCGCCACTGTCAGCGGTGCGGGGCTCTCGGGGCTCCACGGAGTCTCGTCCCAGGGCTGCAGCCGGCCGATGCCCTCGTTGACGACCAGGAGCATCTGGGCGCCCGCGGCCGCGGCGGCCTCCGCCTGTGCCTTGATCCCGGCCGGGTCGCTGCCCCGGACCACCACGGCCTCACCGCGAACGTCCAGGCGGGCCAGCTCCTGCGTCGTGCCCTCGCCGGCGTAGACCGCCGTGAGCGTCCGGGTGCCGGCCGGCAGTGGCTTGGCCGCGCGCTTGACCAGCGGGTCGGCATAATTCTTCGACATCGTGCCCACGGTCAGCGCCGGCTGCTCGAGGCGGAAGCGGGCACCGAACTCGAACTCGCCGGTGGTGACCTTCTTGCCGGTCGGCAGTGCCCAGATGCTGTCGTAGGAGTCGTTGGGCAGCATGGACGACTCGACCAGGCTGTCGGTGAACGACCGGTGGACGTCCAGGCGCGGTGCGACAGCGGTGGTCTGGTTCGGTACGTGTGCCAGGATCCGGAGGGTCTTGCGGCCGTCCAGGGTGACGGTGCGGTCCTGGTTCAGCTGTACGTCGTTGAAGGCGAGCAGGGCCATGCCCAGTGAGTGCGGCCCGCCCGCTCCCTGCACGTCGGCGGTGAGCCAACCGCTGTAGTTGCCGACGGGCAGCCGCGTCGTTCCGGTGCCGGACTTGTCGAGGTCGAGGACCGTGAAGAGGTGCTCAGCGGTGAGGACGACCCTGCCGGCTAGCGGCCGGCCCGACCGGTCCTTCGCGACGACGGTGAGGTTTTGCCGCTGTCCCTCCCTGGCGGCGCCGATCAGGGTCCGGGCCCGGACCGCGCCGGCGCTGTCCGTACCGGTGACCATGGCACTGACGGGTTGGTCGGCCGACAGACGGTCCAGGTGCGCGGTCAGGTCGACCGAGGTCGTGCCGTGCGCGGGAACGGTGATCCCGTCGTCGGAGAGGGTGAACAACCCCGCCGGGACGGTGCCGTCGACCGCCAGGGCGAGGCTGACCGGAGTGTCACCGACGTTCGTGTACGTCACCTTCCGGACGTCGGTCTCTCCCGGCTCCGGCGGCCAGGTGTGGAAGCCGGAGTAGGCACTGGCGGTAGCGAAGACAGAGGCGTGCGCCGCCGCCAGCGCGTCGAGCCGGCCGGCGCCCGCCTGGTACGGCGTGTACGACGGGGTCGCCTTGACGCTGCTGACCAGTGCCTCCTTCAGCTGCGAGCCCGTCCAGTCGGGGTGCTCGGCGGCCAGCAGCGCGGCGGCTCCGGCGACGTGCGGCGTGGCCATCGACGTGCCGCTCATCGTGGTGTAGTAGCCGGAGCCCCGCTTGTAGTGCGAGCGCGCCGCGACGATGTCGACACCGGGTGCGGTGAGTTCGGGCTTCAGCCCGGCATCGCCGTCACGCGGACCCTGGCTGGAGAAATCGGCCAACTGGTCCTTGGCGTCCACGGCGCCGACGGTCAGCGCGGCGTCCGCGGCACCCGGGCTGCTGATGGCGTGCGGACCTCCGTTGCCTGCCGCCACGACGAACAGTGCACCGGTCTCGTGGCTGAGCTGGTCCACGGTCCGGCTCATCGGATCGGTGCCGTCGCCGCTCCCGCCCAGGCTCATACTGATGATCTTGGCGTGCTGATCTCGGGCGGCCCACTCCATGCCCCCGATGATCCAGGACTCCTGGCCGCGGCCCTCGGCGTCCAGCACCTTGCCGATGACCAACCGGGCACCGGAGGCGACGCCTCGCTCCTTGCCTTCGGAGGCGCTGCCGGTGCCCGCGATCGTCGAGGCCACGTGGGTGCCATGGCCGTTGTAGTCGGCGACGTCCTCCTCGTAGGGGACGAAGCTCGCGCTGGTGTCGATCTGCCCGGTCAGGTCCGGGTGTTCGGCGTCCACCCCGCTGTCGAGCACCGCGACCTTCACGCCCTTACCGGTGTTCCCCGCCGCCCAGACCTGCTGCGCGCCGATCTGGGCGGTCGAGTCGGCCAGGTCGCCCTTCACTTTGGCGTCGAGCCAGACCTTCGCGATGCCGCCCGCGAAGGCCGGTTTCGCCGAGCGGGCCGCCGGGCCGAGATCCCCGGTGAGCGCGGACCAGAACGCCGGGGCCTGCTCGCGGTTCTGCGCGAGGGCGGCACCCTGAATGCTTTCCAGCCGGCGGACCACGTTCGAACCGGTCACCTTCGGCTGCGTCCGGGACCTGGCGGCAGCGTCGGTGTAGCTCACGATGAGCGGCAGCCGAGAGGCATGCGCGTCGTCGTAGCCGTCGGCGATCAGCCCGGTCACGTTGAACAACTGCTTGTCCAACTGTCCGGAGCTGACGTAGGGCAGGGCGGCGTCGGGATACACGTACGTGGCGCCGTCGATGAGGGCGCGGTGGAATCCCGCAGTGGCGCCGTTCGCGCCCTCGAAGGACCGGACGTCGGTGCCTTCGGCGGTGGTACCGATGGTGACCTTGTCACCGGTGATCAGCGTAACGGTGTGTAGGTCGCCGCCAGGTGACCGCTGTGCGGCTTCGGCAGGCACGGACATGACTGGGTCTGCAGGTGCGGCGGCTGTGGCCGGTACGACCCCGAGCCCCAGGGCGGCGACCACGCCGAGGGCCAGCAACCCTGGTCTGGATACGGGCTTTTCGGGCAAGGAGAACCCCAAGGTGATGGAAGAACGGGAGGTGACTTGGAGCATGGAGGCACCCTCCGCCGCCAGCAATGGGTTCGGGCTGACGCACCTGCGTCATGGCACAACTGCGCTACTGCCGGGCGGGGGCCACGACGGCAACTCGGCGCACTGGTGTGACCGGCTCGAGGCGCGCGTGGAGTTGACCGCTCACAGCCGCGTCGCCGTCGTCATCCCACTCACCGAAGGCACCAGGGGCCGGTCGGCAGGAGGGCCAGGACGAGCACGGGCGCCAGTCGTACAGCCGGTTCAGAGCCATCCGCGGCGTGCGGCCTGCCAGGCGAGTTGCATGCGGGTCGCCGCGCCGGCGCGCTCCATCATGCCCTGGATCCGGCGCTGGACGGTCCGCCGGCTCAGCCCCATCTGCGAGGCGATCGCCTTGTCGGCGACTCCGGCCACCAGCAGGGACAGCAGCTTGCGGTCGGTGGGAGAGAGCCCATCGGACGGCCCGACTCCGTCCGTCCCCGAGATGACACCGGTGCCGTCGACGTTCAGTGGGACGGCGTCCTCCCAGTAGCGCTCGAACAAGGCGATCAGGGCCGCGAGTAGATTGCTGTCCCTGACCAGTGCGGTGGTGGGCTCCTCCGGGCTGCCGTGCGGCCCACCGGCCACAAGAGGGAAGATGGCGACGGAGCGGTCGGCGATCGCCAGGCGCAGCGGCAGCTGCGGCACGGCCCGGGCGACCTCCCCGGCCTGCACGCCCGCCACCACGTTGTCCACGGCTCCTTCGTCGTCGAAGAACGCCTTCTCGTACAGCACCCGGTAGCGTACTCCCCGGGCCAGCGCCTCGAACTCCTCGGCGTTGCTGCCCGACGGCATGGCCACATACTGGGCCTTGCAGAACCAGAGCATCTCGTCCTGCACGCCCGCCTGAATCTGCCTCAGGTGCTGCCGCAGGGCCTCCGCCCCGGTGATGACCTCGAGCAACTGGCCGGCGTCGTGCCTGCGCATCGTGTCCCGGTAGGACTCGACCAGACGGGCGGCCTCGACCCGGGCCAGCTCCAGTGCATCGGCGCCCCGCTTGAGCCGGGGCAGCAGTGCCACGTCCGGGGGAGCGGCCCGGAACACCCGGGGTATCCCGTCCGCATGACTTGCCAAACCCTTGGAGGCCAGCGAGTCGAGAATCCGCGCGGCCTCCGCGTCGGGCAGACCGGCACGCTGGGCCAGGTCCGCCGGGGTGGCCCGGCCGGACGTGACGAGCAGCCGGTAGACGGCTTCCTCCTCGGGCGAGACGCCGGCGACCTCCAGCACCACGGACGTCCTCCCCGGATCCTGTGCTTCAGCAGTTGAATACCGTACTGCATGGGAGGCGTGGAGCAAGGGGGGCGCACGATAGCCGCGCGCCCCCCGGCATTGCACCTACCGCTGCAGGGCGTAGGCGCGCTGCACCGTCTGGCGGACCGTGTTCCCGGCGGCGTCGCGAGCCGTGACACGCAGGGTCACCCAGGTGTGGGCGGCCGCCCGCGACGGCCCCTCGACCCGGGCCTGGAAGGTGCTGTGGCCGCGGTCGGCCACCTTGGCCGTACGCCAGGTGCGCCCGTCGTCGTAGGACGCCTCGATGTGAACGGTCACTCCGCGTGGGGCGGACAGCCCGTCCTGGGCGCGGACCCGGACGCCGATGGTGTGCGTACGTCCTGCACGCAGCGTGTTGTGCGCGTCGACCGGCACCTCGTAGTCCAGTTGGAGGAGCGACAGCGGCGTAGCCGTGTCCGTCCGGGCCGACGGGAAGGACCAGGAGGTGGTGGTGAACACGCCGTACTTCCAGTCCGGCGAGGTCCGCGACGTCGTCAGGTCCAGCCGGTACCGTGCCGCGTCCGCGGGCACTTCCACGTCCGCCCAGGCGCTGTCCGTCCGTGTGAGCTCGCGGCCGTCACGGTAGAGCACGGCGCTCGCGGCGTCGCCGACCTGGTTCGCGCCGGACGCGCCGACACCGCCGCCCTCGCCTGCCACGGCCCGCGACCAGTGCCCGGACTGCGAGTCCGTGAACTCGGGGATCCGCAGCCGCAGCAGGTTGCCCTCGCGCACCGTCGGGGTGGTGGTGCCGATCGGGATCGACGGCCGTACGACCGCGCCCTGCCAGGTCTCGGCCGGCTGCGCTCCGGCCCGGTACGTCCTCGAGGCTTCACGCATGCCGACGGCGAGCGGCATGTCGACGTCGAACGTCGTGGTGTGGTGCACCAGGTGCTGCCACATGGTGTTCCCGGCGCTGACGTACTCGGTACGGGTGAAGCCGGTCGGGACGAACCGGGTGTACTGCAGCCAGGCCGTGTTCTGGTACGGCCGCCAGCCGAAGCGCTGTTCGCTCGCCCAGCCGGTGCCGCCGTTGTCCGCGTAAGTGCTCCGTACGACCGCGCTGTTGCGCTCGGAAACGGTGTACACGACACGCTCGGGGATCTGCTGCGCGGACACCTGCATCACGTCGTACAGGTACGGGCTGCGTGCGGTGCCCGAGAGCGTGACCGAGGTGGAGCGGTGGGCGATCCGTGCCAGGAGATCGGCTCCCGCGCGGGAGCCGATCCGCACGGTCGGTACGGCCCAGCGCTCGCCCTGCGGGTCCCAGCGGGTCCATCCGCCGTCGCTGAAGTGGACGAGCATGACGGCGCGGACTCCGGCCGCGGCCGCCCGCGCCACGAGGTCCTTCTCGTTAGCGCCGGTCGGGTCGTTCACGACCGCGAGCCTGCCGCGGGCGTGGCTGAAGTCCGCGGTGGCGGCGTCACCGGCGTCGACCGCGGTCAGGGTCGCCCCGCGGTCGGACAGGAGCGGCGAGGCGGGCATGTAGTAGGCGTTCAGATCGAGGTCGCTGCCGGTCACCTTCGCCCGCAGAAGCGGAGCGACGAGCTGCCAGCGGGAGGCGAACTCGAAGGTGCCCTCCGTGATGCGCGCCGTGGGGCTGACGTACAGCCGCTTGGCGCTGTCGAAGTACATGGTGCCCTGGGTCAGACTGTGGCCGTCGATCTCCCGGTACGTCTGGTAGCTGAGGACACCACGCTGTTCCGCGGGCCGGGGCGTGCGGATGTCCACCGGAACCGTCCTGCGGGCGTCCAGGGTGACGGTCATGTCCTTGGTGACCTTCACCTCGGGCAGCACCACATCGCGCAGCTCCTGACCGTCGCCCTCCGTGTCCAGCCAGGTGTTGTCCACCTGGTAGGTGCCCTCCTCGACCTCGGCGACGGCCGGGTCGGTGCTCGTGTAGCCCACGAAGCCGTCGGATCCCCAGATGGTCGGCAGGGCCGGGACACGCTTGCCGGTCTTGTCGTACGTCTCCACGGTGAGCCGGTGGACGGGCCCGTGCACCACGAGGCTGAGCGTGGTGTGCACGGTGATCTTCCCGTCGGCGGACGTGGCGGTCACATAGCCGTAGAACTTGCCCTTCCCGGCACGAGCCGGGTCTACGGTCAGCGGGACCTCGGCCGTCGCTCCGGCCGGCACGCGCACCGAGTCGGATCCGAGCCGTACCGCGCCCTCGCCGGGAGCGCGGCCGCCGGCGGCGGTCAGCTCGACGGCGAGTGTGAGGGTGAGGTCCTTGTCGGAAGTGTTCGTGTACCGCAGCCGGGACGGGGCAGGGGCACCGTCGCCGGTCGAGAACTGGCCGAGGGCGAGGGTGCCGGTGGCGGTGACCGTTCCCAGGGCCGCGGCGCGCACGTCGATCCGGCCGCCGCCCTGTTCCGTGACCTGCTGGCCGGGGACGGTACGGGCCGTGCTGATCAGCGCGTCCTTCAACTGGGCGCCCGTCCAGTCGGGGTGGCGCTGGGCGAGCAGGGCGACGGCGCCCGCCACGTGCGGAGTCGCCATGGAAGTGCCGGAGGCGGCGACGTAGTGCTCGTCCACCGGATCGCCCATGGTGGTCCCGGCCGCGCGGGCCGCCACGATCCCGACACCGGGTGCGGTCACATCGGGCTTTGCCACGTCGTCCCCGAGGCGTGGCCCGCGGCTGGAGAACGGGGCGAGCGAGTCGTCCCGGTCGACGGCCCCCACGGTGAGGGCGTCGTCGGCCGCACCGGGTGAGCCGACTGTGGCCGTCCCCTGCTCCCCGCTGTTGCCCGCGGCCACGACGAACAGGGTGCCGGTGCTCCGGCTGAGTTCGTTCAGCGCCTGGCTCATGGGATCGGTGCCGTCGGTGGCCTCCTCCGAACCGAGGCTCATGTTGACGACCTTGGCATCCTGCGAAGCGGCCCACTCCATGCCGGCGATCACCTGGGACTCGCTGCCGTAGCCGTCGTCGCCGAGGACCTTGCCGACCAGCAGCTGGGCGGCGGGCGCGACGCCCTTGTACCTGCCGCCGGACGCGGCACCGCTGCCGCCGACGATGGAGGCGACGTGGGTGCCGTGCCCGAAGACGTCCCCGGTGCCGGAACTGCCGGAGAAGTCCTTGGCCTCGGCGATGCGCCCGGCCAGGTCGGGATGGGTCTGGTCCACGCCGGTGTCGAGGACGGCGACCTTGACTCCGTCGCCCCGGTAACCGGCCTGCCACACGTCCGGGGCACCTATCTGGGCCGTGCTGCGGTCGAGGGTGGCGCCCACCCGGCCGTCCAGCCACACCCGGGGAGTGGCGGCGACCTCGGTCGCCGTCATCTGCCCGTCGTCGGGAGCCAGTTGCCGCCAGAAACGGCCGAGGTCGGAGTCGGCGACGCGCATCGCCCGTGCGTCGATGCTGTCGAGCTTGCGGACGGACGAGTCCTCGGCTGCGAGGGCGGTCAGGTCGCGTACGGCCGATGCCGCCGCCCTTCCGGGGCCTGCCACGATGACCGGCAGCGCGTCGGTGTGAGCCTTGTCGTACTTCTGTGCGACGAGCGCGGTCACGTCGAAGAGCTGCCGGTCGAGGCGGCCCGCGGCCACCAAGGCTCCCGCGTCCGACGGAAGCACCGTCAGGTGCCCGTCCTCCTCGAGGGTCCGGAACACGATGCCCCGTCGGCCGGCCCCCGGCGTGACGGAGGCGATCTGCCGGCCGCCGGGAGCCTTGCTGACGGTCACGCTGTCACCCGTGATCAACTGCACCGTCGCGGTGCCGTCGACCGGCGAGCCCGCAACGGCGCCTTCTCCCAGGCCACTTGCGCCTGCGGTCAGGGGCGCCACAGCGCCGGCAGCCAGCGCGAAGCCGGCCGATATCGCCGCCGCAAGGCGGATCCGTCTCATCAGTGTCGTGCCTTCCCGTGTCCGCGGTGTGGTGTTCATGCGCTGGACAGAATCAGCTGGCACCGGACGGGGTGTCATTCGATTCGGCTGGCACGGATGGGACATGTCGCAACGGCGACACCCTGCGGCGCCGAGCGCCGGGCTACGCTCACGAACAGCGGACGGCGGCCGTTGCCGCCGAGCACGGTGTCCGGATCGAGGCAGTCCCGTCCACCGCGAGGTGGTGGACCTACGCAGGGGCAGCGTTCAGTCGGCGCCGAGAACGTCGACGTCCGCGAACCGCGTTCGCGCCCGTCCGACAGGCATTTCCCGCAGGACGTACGCCACGATCACAGCCGGACGGCCACGACCCGGCGACGGCCCGTGCGGGGCGCAGGGCGACCGGGACAGCCCAGCGAGCGTGGGCGGCGTGAGGAGAAGAAGAGCAACGGCCAACAGCGGCGGCCGCCTGCAATACCCCCGCACCGCAGCCCCGCGCCTGAACAGGACCGCGTGCTTGAACAGGAAACCGCGTGCGGGGTGGTGGGCCGGTCACGAACGGGGCCGTCCGTCACCCGGAAGCAGTAACGGCACACGGGCAGCTCCCAGCGCCCCAGTCCGTGACCTCGGGCTCCCAGCCGTGCAGGGACAAGCTCCAGCAGCCGTGCACGATCAGCAGCCAGATCCACCGCGGGCAGCCCGCCTCGCACAGCGGCGACGCCGGGACCAGGCTCCGGTCCGAACCGGCGGGCGAACTCCTCGCGCAGCCCGGGAACGCCGGAGGAACCGGGCGTTGCCCTCGGACAACCTCGCCATGTCCAGACCACCGGCCCGGCCATGTGCGTCGTACGCCGCCTGATCCCCGTGCCGCTCATACGCCGCCCTCTGTGGCAGCTCGAACTGCCCATCACCGATCTCGATGCCGATGTCGATGCCCCCGATCATGCGCCCACGGCAGGAGCACCGGGCCCCGGGAGGCTCTGGCCACGCAAGGGGGCCGCCCACGGCGCGGCAAACGTGCGCGGCCGCGGCACAGTCCGCCGGCCCGGCCACGACGCTGCCGCCCGCGGGGGCGGGGGCGGCCATGACCCGGCCGTGGCCGCCGGGCGTCCGTTCGGACGAGCGGACCGAGCCGAACGACACACAAGCGCGTTGAACCTGCGCTGCCCGACCTTCCACGCCACCGACACACGCCTGCGAGCTGCCGTGCCACCGGCCGCTCGCCACTCATCTCGCGCACCGCGGTCCGGCGCTCGGCCCCCCCGGCAGTCGGCCTGCGACCTGCGCAATTTCTGGCTCCGCGCGGGAAGCGGGCGGCATCGGGCACCGGAGGCGTTCCGATGGCCTCGAACCACCGAAGGGCATATGCATGGAGTAGCAAAGATTCGGTTAACAGAGAGAAGTGCGCGATGACCTCAGGCGGCGAAACGCTCACGTGCCCCTTCGACTTCAGCGAGGGCCTGGAGTTCGATCCCTCCCTGGCGGCGCTCATGCACCGCGATTCCATCACCCGGATCCGACTGCCCTACGGTGACGGCGACGCCTGGCTGGTCACCGGGTTCGAGGACGTGCGGCAGGTGACCACCGATCAGCGCTTCAGCCGGGCAGCGATCGTGGAATGCGACTATCCACGGCTGACACCGGAACCCATCGTCTCCCCCGAGTCGATCAATGTGATGGACCCGCCGCGCAGCAGCCGCCTGCGACGCCTGGCGTCACAGGCGTTCACCCAGCGGCAGGCGGACCGGATGCGCGGAAGGATCACCCGGCTCGCGGACACCCTGCTGGACGAGATGGCCGCGAAGGGGCAGCCGGCGGATCTGGTACACCACCTGTCCAACCCCCTCCCCCAGCAGACCATCTTCGACCTCTTCGGAATCCCCCAGGACGACTGGGCCCCGACACAGCAGCACCTTCACCACCTCCTCGCCACCGGCCCAGACAGCCGCAAGACCGCCGCAGCCGCCAAGGCAGAGCTGCGGGCGTACTTCGGCGAACTGGTCCAACAACGGCGAAAATCCCCCGGCAATGACCTGATCAGCGCCCTGGTGGCCGCCAAAGACGGCGAGGACACACTCGACGACGAGGAACTCACGGTCATGGCGCTGACGCTGACACTCAGCGGGCAGGACACGGCCACCTGCCAGATCAGCAACATCCTCTACCTCCTCCTGACGCGTCCCAAACTGATGCACCACGTCGTCAGCCGGCCAGAAGACCTGACCGACATCCTCAACGAACTGCTCCGCGTCATCCCCTTCCGCAAGGGAGTCGGCATCCCCCGGGTGGCACTGGAGGACGTGGAGATGGGCGGGGTCCTCATCCGCAAGGGTGACTTCGTCCACGTGTCGTACCTGACGGCCAACCGCGACCCGGAACGCTACCCCAACCCCGATTCCATCGACCCCGACCGGCCACCGCAGCCGCACATGACCTTCGGCTGGGGCGGACACCGGTGCATCGCCGTGCCACTGGCCATGGCGGAGCTGGAGGTGGCCATCAGGCAGCTGCTGGACAGGTTCCCGCGGCTGCAGCTGGCGCTACCGCCGGAGGCAGTGCGCTGGGACACGAAAACCATCCGTCGCTTCCCGATCGAACTGCCCGTCACCTGGCAGGACCCGCCCACGAACCGGCCTCACTGAACGCCCGCCGCCGGCAGCCGGTCTTGGCTGAACACCCGCTGCCGGCATGCGCTGCCGCGGCGCGGGCAGCCCTGCGACACACCCACCCGCACCCCCACGCCGGCCCCACGTCCCCGAGGCCCGTGCGCACACGGTGCACACCGTGCACACGGCAACGACACCACACCAGCGGCCGGCCCCCGCCGACGATGCAGACCGACTCGCTCGCAGGACCGGGACGGGCCGGCGTCCGTACCGGGCGAGCCACAGCTTGGGACCGCCTCTCCCAGGAATTTGCCCCACCAGGTGTCCTGCGGGGCGCAATGGGGGTTGCGGCACTCGAACTTGGTGCCCTCAGCTGCGCCGACCGGATTCCCGGCGAGCGGCTGGTACATGTAACCGGCGGGAGGACCGGTGCGCCCGGAGCCCTGGTCAAGCCGCCGCTCGACCAGGTCCGGACGCGGACATCCGAGTACAGCGCGCGACGGACGGCTCCTCGCCTCGAAACAGGGCCCGAGAGGGACAGGACGTAGTCGGTCTGGCGGCGGCCCCGCCAACGGCTGTGGACGTCCACGAGGATGCCGCCGCCTCCCGCCTGCCCGGCCGGGGCTGGTGCCGCCTGAGCACAGTGCCGACAATCCAGCTGCGCGGGCCTCGGCCCTCAGGACATCCACCTCCGCCGCGGACACGATGCGCACCGCGGCCGGCCGCTCCAGCACGGACGAGGCGGCGGCACGGCTGAGGCATCCTCGGTACCGTGGTCAGGGTCGGGGGCGATCCGCAGCACGCGCGGCGGCTGCGCGGCCGGCTCGGGCAGACACAGCAGCAACAGGCCCGGGAGCGTGCTGCCGAGCAGCGCGGCCCGGCGGGCTCCGGTGCCCGAGGCAAAGGTGGGCCACACGGGTTCACCACGCCGCACTTCCCGGAAAGCGCCCCGACCGCAGGCGCGCCCCTCGGCCGTCGTGAACAGACGTCGGGAACAAGCCCGTTGAGTGACCGTGGCGGCGGCAGATGCTCGGCCGGGCGTTGCCGTCCGACCCCCACGCCACCACCGCGACCCCATGCTCCCCACGGAATGCGGTCAGATCATCAACATGCCGTTCAGACGCCAGTTGATCTCGCCCTATAGCTTCACGATTCATGAATGAACTCCCCCAGAGACCCGGGGTCCTGAGCCGCCGTGGCATTCTCGCCGGCGCGGTGGCCGCCGCCTTCACCGCGACCGCGACCGGCGGTGTCGCCACCGCCGCTCCCGCCCGGCCCACCAGCACCCCGGCGACCGACACCGGCGAGATGCACGGGGCCACCAGCCTCGACTACACGGTCCCCATCTACCAGACCACGGTTCCAGGCGAATCCGTCGAAGTGGACCGAGTGGACCGTCCCGTGGCCCCCGGCATCGTCCTCACCTCGTTCGACACCTTCGGTCGCACCGGCTGGACCCGCGTGCACGTGCTCAACGCCGACCTGCGCAACACCGCCGTCGGCGTGGACCTCGTCGCCGACAAGGTGAGCGAGACGCGCACGCCGTCGACGGCGGCCGAGGCGCAAGGCGCGGTCGCCGCGGTCAACGGCGACTTCTACGACATCACGCAGACCAACGCCGCCATCGGGCCGGAGATCCAGGACGGCCGGCTGCGTAAGGGCACCAGCACGGCCATGACCGTCGCGACGGTGGGCGCGGACCGGGTCGCGCGCCTGGCCGACCTGCTGATCCAGGGCACGGTCACGGTGGCCGGCACCAGTCGCCCGCTGGCCGCACTGAACTCCGCCTCCGTGCCCATGGACGGTCTCACCGTCTACACGGCGCTGTGGGGACCGGGCCTGCGCACGACCATCCAGGGCTCCGGCCCCTACACCGAACTCGTCGTCGTCGACGGCACGGTCACCGCGGTCAACGACAAGCTGACCGACACCGCGGTGCCCGACGGCGGGCTGATCGTGGTCGGCCGGGGCGTGGCCGCCTCCCGGCTCGCCGCCGCCCGCCAGGGCGATTCCGTCACCGTCACCTTCGAGCCGCGGTCCGACTCGCCCGCCGCGCTGCGCATGGCCCTCGGGAGTGGAGCCGTGCTGGTCAAGGACGGCAAGGCAGTCGGCTTCCCGCCCAGCGAGGGCAACGACGCGGACAAGCCGCGCACAGTCATCGGTTGGCTGGACGGCGGACGTGGCCTGCTGCTGGTCGCCGTCGACGGCTCCGTCAGCTTCTCCCGCGGCCTCACCTACGACGCCACCGCCGAATTGCTGGTCCGCCTGGGCGCCACCGAGGCGTTCATGCTGGACGGCGGCGGCTCCACCGGCATCGTCGCCCGGCAGCCCGGCGACAGTGCGGTCAGCGTGGTCAACACGCCCTCGGACGGCGGCGAGCGACCCGTGCCCAACGGGGTCGGCTTGTTCGGCCCGAAGGGCTCGGGCACCCTGCGCGGCCTGGACGTCCGCGCCGCCGCCGACCGCGTGGTCCCCGGCCTCACCATGAACGTCGCCGTCGCCGGTCACGACGAGACCTGGTCGCCGGTCGACGCCGGCAAGCACGAGGTCAAGTGGACCGCCCAGCCGGGCACGCTGGGCCGTGCGAACGACGGTGTCTTCCGCGCCGGCCGCCCCGGCATCGGCACGCTGAAAGCCAGTTCCGGCGCCGCCCGCGGCGAGCACGAACTGCGCGTCGTCGGTGAGCTGTATCAGCTCACGTTCACCGAACAGGCCCTCACCATCGAGCCCGCCGCCACCGCCAAGGTCGGCCTGACCGGCTACGACGCCGACGGCTTCGACGCCCCGGTGGCCGCCCGCGACGTCACCTTCGACTACGACAAGTCGGTCATCGGTGTGGCGGTGGAGGCCGACGGCCGCCTCACCGTTACCGGCGCCGCGGAAGCCGACGGCAAGGCAGCCGTCCTCACCGCCACCGTGGACGGCACCACGGCCAAGCTGGTGGTGACGGTCGGTCTGGCCGACGTCCCACTCGCGGAATTCGAGCCGGGCGAGACCTGGACCGTCGTGTCGGCCCGCGGCACCGCCTCAGTCGAGATCGTAGAAGCCGCCGACCGCCCCGGCGCCGCCACCGACAACCACGCCCTGCGCATGACGTACGACTTCACCGGGCAATCCAGCACCTCGGCGGCGTACGCGGTGGCGGGCGCCCCGATCACCCTGCCCTCCGGCACCAAGCGGCTCGCCCTGTGGGTCAAGGGCGACGGCCGCGGCCACTGGCTGCGCGCCATGCTCCGCTCCCAGGGCACCACCAACGTCCCCTTCACCTTCTCCACCACCGTGGACTGGACCGGCTGGCGGCAGGTCGTCGGCGAGTTGCCCGACGGCTTCTCCGGCCCGATCACCCTGCTGCGCCTCTACATCGCGGAGACCTCGCAGACCAACAAGAACGCGGGGGCGCTGGAGTTCGACGGTCTCGCCGCCCAGGTCGGGCAGCAGCCGCAGACCGCCCAGGCGCCGCTGCCCGACCCGTACGTGGTCGAGCAGGCCGGGTTGCCGAGCGGCCGGTGGACGTTCGCGGTCCTGTCCGACCTGCACATCAGCGCGGCGGCCGGCCTGGACTCCTTCTCCGGACGGCAGGCGGCCACGGCCCTGGACCAGGTCGTCGCCGGCAACCCCGACTTCATCCTCATCAACGGCGACTTCGTCGACGACAACAGCCCCGCGGACTTCGACCTCGCCAACGGCCTGCTGCGCGACCACGTGCCGACCGACCTTCCGGTGTACTGGACGCCCGGCAACCACGAGGCGGGCCTGTCGGCCACCGGCGGCCTGGACGCCTTCGTAACCGCCACCGGACGCCCCAACCGTCAGGTCTTCGACCACAAGGGCACCCGGTTCATTCTGCTGGACTCGCACACCGGCGACATGCGCACCTCGGACTGGGACCAGGTCCCGCTGCTGAAGTCCGAACTTGCGAAGGCCGCCAAGGATGCCACGGTCACCGGCGTGGTGGTCTCCTTCCACCACCCCTTGCACGACCCGTCCGGCGCCGGCTCCTCCCAGCTCTCCGACCAGCTGGCCGCCGACCTCATCCAGCGCTGGCTGGCCGGCTTCCGGGAGATTTCCGGCAAACCCATCGCCCTGTTCACCGGCCACGCCCACACCGCGTCCGTCACCCGCGCCGACGGTGTCCTGGAGGTGACCACCCCCGCCGTCGGCAAGACCCCCTACAGCTCCCCCGACCAAGGCGGCTTCTTCGGCTGGATGAACGTCGCTGTCGACCCTCGCCCGGCCCGCATCAGACGCGGCCTGCCCAGCCCGCAGACCCGCCACTGGCTGCAGGCCCAGAGCCGCCCGCTGATCGACGCCATCGAGCTGTCGGCCCCCGCCCAGCTCACCACCGGCACCTCGACCGCCGTCTCCGCTACCGGTATCACCAGCGAGTACGGCCTCAGATTCCCCCTCCGCTACCCCGCCAGCGTCACCTGGACCGGCTCCCCCGGCCTGGTGGTCGCCGACTCGGCCACCGAGGCGAGGAAGGCCACCCGCGCTCGTCGGACCCTGGCCGTCCTCGACCTGACCACCCACACCCTCACCGCCGTCCGCCCCGGCACGGTCACCCTGACAGTCACCGCCGCCGACCAGACCGACTCGGCTGCCGTGGAACTCACCGACTGACAGCGAACCGTCCCGCGCTCCCCGCGCGTCCGCCGCCCTGCCCCGAGCACGAAGTGGCAGACGCCGGCTACGACGCGCGCGGAAGGGCGCCTTCCACGCGTTGGGCGGGGTGGCTGCTTAGCGTGACCCCATGACCACAGTCCAGGCCCGGCCCACACCCGACAACCGGCGGTGGAAGGCGCTCGCGGTCTGTCTGACGGCGGGCTTCATCTCGCTGCTCGACACCTCGATCGTGAACGTGGCGCTGCCCTCGATGGAGCACGGGCTGGCCGCCTCGGAGGCCGCCCAGTCCTGGGTGGTCTCCGGATATGCCCTGACCTTCGGGCTGGTGCTCGTCCCGGCGGGCCGGCTGGGCGACATGCGCGGGCGGCGCCAGGCCTTCCTGTTGGGGCTCGCCGTGTTCACGCTGGCCTCGGGGGCGTGCGGCCTCGCCCCCAGTGCCTCCTGGCTGGTGCTGTTCCGGCTGCTCCAGGGCACGGCGGCGGGCATGGTCGCCCCGCAGACCTCGGGGCTGATCCAGCAGATGTTCCAGGGCGCCGAACGGGCCAAGGCCTTCGGCCTGCTCGGCAGCGTCATCGGGGTCTCGACGGCGGTGGGCCCGCTGGCGGGCGGTCTGCTGATCAACGCCGTCGGCACCGACGACGGCTGGCGCTGGGTGTTCTTCGTCAACCTGCCCATCGGGGTGGCCACGTTCGCCGCGGGACTGCGGCTGCTGCCCCGTTTCCCAGCGTCGACGGGCAAGCGGGAGGAGTTCGACCTGTTCGGCGTGCTGCTCCTCGGCGCCGCCGTACTCGCGCTCATGCTGCCGCTGGTGCAGGAGCAGCAGTGGACCGGGCGGCTGAAGTGGGCGCTGCTGCCGGTGGCCGCGCTGCTGCTGGCCGCGTTCTGGACGTGGGAGCGGCGCCAGAAACGGCGCGCGCAGGCTCCCCTGGTCGATCTGGACCTGTTCTCCCTGCGGTCCTTCACGCTCGGCTCCCTGATCAGCCTGACCTACTTCGCGGGCTTCACCACGGTCTTCTTCGTCTACTCCCTGTTCCTGCAGAACACGGTGGGATACAGCGCGTTGGCGGCCGGTGTCTCGGTGCTGCCCTTCGCGGCCGCCTCCGCGGTCGGCGCCGCCATCGGGGGCCGGCTGGTGATGCGCCACGGACGCAAGCTGGTCGTCATCGGCCTCAGCGCGGTGGCGGTGGGGCTGCTCGGGGTGGTCGTGGCGGTGCAGCTGGTGCCCCTGCAGAGTGTGGGGTGGGCCACGGCCGTACCCATGGTCATCGGCGGGATCGGCTCCGGCCTCACGGTCTCCCCCAACACGACGCTCACTCTCACCCGCGTCCCCGTGCACCGTGCCGGTGCGGCCGGCGGGGTGCTGCAGACGGGGCAGCGCATCGGCTCGGCGGCCGGGATCGCCGTGGTGGGCGCGGTGTACTTCGCGCATCAGGCCAACCACGGGCGCTCCGTCACGGCCATTCAGCTCGGGCTGCTCACCGCCATCGGGATCAGCGTGATCGCGCTGCTGCTGGCGGTCGCGGACCTGCGGGAACGTCACGTGCGCCCCGAGCCGGAGCGGGCCGTGGAGACCGTCCCGCGGGGTTCCGAGGAGGGTGGCGCCGCGGAGACGGTCCGGCACGGCAGCTGAGGGGTCACGGCCTCCGGCGTGGCTTCCCCCGCCCGGCCGGCTCGGCGCCACCCCCGAGCCGGCGCGGACCCCGTGCGCTACGACCCGCGGGCTTCCCGCCCATCACCTTCGCGGGGACCTGCAAGCGTGGCCGCGACGATGACGATTCGCTTCGCTCGTTCTTCTCGTGTTCTTCCGACTGCCGAGGGGCGCTCCCGCCACGGCGCGAAGGGCCGCTGTCGCCGTTGTAGTCCGAATCCGTGTGCGCGATGATCTCCGCCGACTGGTTCGGCGTTCAGCCCCGCCCACCCTCCGTCGCCCTCCCGATCGATGCCCGGCGGTGGCCGAGGTCTGCTCCCGGTCTGTCGGCCGGCGAAACTGCCGAACTCGGGTCGCACGGGAGCCGGACGGGGGTTGTTCGACCCAGCGGGCCTCGCCCGAGAAGTGGCCTGCTGGTGTCGGCGTCATAGCCGGACGATGACCAGGGCGATGTCGTCGCGGGATCCGCCGGTGAGGCCAAGACGGGCCAGCAGGACGTCGGCAAGGCGTTCCGGGCCGACGGTGCCGTAGCGGCAGAGAGCATCGGTCAGGCGCTCCAGACCGGCTTCGATGTCTTCACCGCGGCGTTCGATGAGTCCATCGGTGTAGAGCACGAGCGTGTCCCCGGGGCGGTAGGGCTGACCCGCCTGGGGGCGGGGCACGTGCTGCGGCCGGGCGCCCAGCGGTGGGTCGGTTGCCTGGTCCAGCCTTTCGCAGGTGCCGTCCGGGTGCACCAGGATCGGTGGCGGGTGACCGGCGTTGCTGTAGATGATCAGGCGGCTGCGGGGGTCGATCATCGCCTTGAATGCGGTGGTGTTCAGCGCCCCCTCGATCGACCGGGCGTACAAACCCAGTACCTCCAGCGCCTGGGCGGGGCGCTCCAGCGCGCGGATGGCGGCGCTCAGCGCGCTGCGGAGCATCCCCATGATGGCGGCGGCCTCCAGGCCGTGACCCACGACGTCGCCGACCGCCACCGCGTAACGGCCGTCCGAGAGGTCGACCATGTCGTACCAGTCGCCACACACGTTCAGCGATCCGGTGGCGGGCAGGTAGCGCACCGCGATGTCCGGGTGCCGGGCAAGGTCCGGCGCTTGGAGCATGGCCTCCTGCAGTGTGACGGCCACCTGCCGCTCGCGGGTGTGGGCTCGCCTCAGTTCTTCGTTGAGCCGCTGCAGCTCATGCGCCCGCGCATACAGTTCGGCCTCCAGGGCGTCACGCTCGGTCAGCTGTCTCGACGGCGGCCGGTCACGGGCGGCACGGGCGTGGACGAACGCGGTCACGTCCTCCACCCGGTGGATGATCCACACCACCCGCCCCTCCGGTCCGAGGATCGGCGTGTTGACCGGAGACCACCACCGCTCCGCGAACTCCCCGGACCGCCCCATGACAGGGATGTCGTACTTCTGGAGCGCCATCGTGTCCGGCTCTCGGGAGGCCAGGACGCGCTGCAACGAGGCGTTCAGATTCCGCACCCCGTCGGCCTCGGGATCGTCGGGATTGTCGGGGAAGGCGTCAAAGATGTACTGCCCGATCAGGTCTTGCCTGCTCCGGGCGGTCGCCTCCAGGTAGGCCCGGTTGACCTCCACGATCATCAGATCGGGATCCAGTACCAGATACGGGCTCGGCGTGGCAGCGAACAGTGCCGCGTAATCCATCCTCGGCATCGTCACCGTCTCCTTGCCTGTGCCTCCAGCGCTCAGTCCCTCCACGCTACGGTCCGCCCAGCTCAGGCGCCCACTGCGGCAGCACCGCCCGCCGCGCTCCGACGGCACTCGCGGGACCGCGCAGTCGAGCTGCTCGCGTGACCTGCGTGGACGGGACCGAGCGAGTCGGGCCGCGGCCTGTCCCACGACCGGCTCCAGGACAAGCCCGGCGACGGACTCCACGTCCAGGCCGGTTGCTTCCGCGAGCGTGGCCAGGTCCACGGTGCGGCCGCCGACCAGCGGGCGCGGCACCGCCTCCGCTGCCAGGACGAACTCGCGACTCAGGGGTGATTCCATACGAGCGTATAGCGCCAGAACAGCCGTCGGCGCAGGCGCGCGCCAGGGAGGACGTTTCTGGTTTCGCGGACGATGTCGTCAAAGGTCATGTCCGCTGAGCGAGTGAGAGCCGTCATGGAGACGGGCCGGGGCGAGGGGCGGCCCTTGTTCTTCAGCCAGCCCATGGCGGCGTTGGCCGGAATGGCGACGACACCGAGCAGGTGGTCCACAGGGGTCTGGGCGCGGGACAGGCCGACGACCACCAAGGTCCCTCCCGGCGCCAGGTGACGGCGGAAACAGGAGAGTGCCTGGGCGAACGGCAGATGATGGATCGTGGCGACGCACGTGATGACGTCGTAGGAGCCGGCAGGGAACTCGGCCACTGCATCCGCGACGGTGAACGTCACGGGAAGCGCAGCGGGAGTCAGCTTCTGGGCCTGGGCGGAGATCACCGGATCGGAATCGACTGCCTCCACGGTGGCTGCACGTCGGGCCAGGAGCCTTGCCAGGTCACCGCTGCCGGAGCCGACGTCCAGGGCACGGTTGAAACGTCTCGGCAGCTGCCGCAGGATCCAGCGGTGGTAGTGGGCGTTGTGATCCCAGGGATGGGCGGCATTGAACCGTTCAAGGGCCCGCAGGACACGAGGCGAAAGGATCTTCATCCACCCAGTCCATCAAGTCCCGGGCACCATGCACACCCTTCGGCTCGAGGCGGTACGCCCAAGTCATGACGGAGCCGTCGGCTTGCGTGATCGATGACCGCATCAATCTGCGCGGTCGTAAGCTGACGCGATCACATGGCCGCCGAGCCATGGACGAAGGTCGGCGCCGACTGGTCCTGGTACCGAATGAGGAAGATACATGCAGGGTGACCCCATAGTCGGACGGCGCTCGAGGATCTGGCGGCTGTGGCTCTTCATCCCCGCATCAGGGATGGCAGCCGTCTGGCTCGCCGTCTACGAGCGCGCGCCCGCTGCGGTTCCATCACCCCAGTTCTACATCCTGTGCCGAACCCCAGGATCCCTGAAGGCGCTCTCCTTGGCCTCGGTCCTGCTCATCGTCGCAGCCGCGGCCGTGTCCGTCACCGGAACGGTCTGGGCCGTCAGAACACCCTCCCGCCGTCCCCTGCGTCCGATGCTTCACCTGGCCGTGGCACTCATACTCCTCGTGGGCGCGGACAGCATGGACTACCTCGGAAGCGGCATCGCCTACCGCGCGGCAGTGCACAGCGGTGCGAACATCGCCACCTGCGAAGGCGCCTACCATGTCACGCCAGGCTGGTTCTTCCTCCTCACTCCGGAAGACCGCCGGCAGTGGCCCAGCCCCGGCGTCGAGCCCGGGTGATCCAGGGATCATGCCGGGTAGGGGGCGGTCTCTCTGGCAGTTCGGAGTGCGTCGGCCCACCAAGCCAGCTGATCGAGCATCGTCTTGGCGTACCCAGGCGCCTCCGGCGCGAGGGGGCGACCGTCCCGCCAGGCCGTGAAGTAGTCCGGGAAGGCGAGACCGTCGCGGATCGTCACCGCGTGCAGCTCGGTCAGCACGTTCTCCAGATGGAGCACGGCATGGCGTCCGCCTGCCGCGCCACCGTAGCTGACGAAGGCGACGGGCTTGGCCGTCCACTGAGTGAAGTGCCAGTCGATGGCCGCCTTCAGAGAGGCCGGGTAGCTGTGGTTGTACTCGGGCGTGACGACGACGAACGCGTCGGCTTCCGACAGGGCCGAGGTCAGCGGCGCCATTCCCGCCGGACGGGGGTAGTCGTCGCCCGCGTACTTCGGGGACGCGGCAGGCAACTCCAGGGGGATGTCGACCTCCGCCAGATCGACGACATGCACATCGAATCCACCGTGCGCATCTGCCTGTTCGGCGACCCAGGAGGACACGGCCGGTCCGAATCGCCCTTCCCGGACGCTGCCGACGATGATCACCAGATTGTGTTCGCTCTTCATGCCCACCACGATCGGGCGGCACCCGGGTGGCAGCCAGACCGCGCTCAGGCTGGCCCCCGCAGGGCCACGCTGAGCGCTGCGAGATCGAGCGCCCTGCCCATACTCTCGAGGTATGGGAACGCCGTTGGGAGACTTCATCAGGGCCAAGCGCGACAGCATCCAGCCCGAGTCGCTCGGGCTGCCGGAGCGTGGCCGTCGACGGTCGCCCGGGCTTCGGCGCCTGGACCTCGCCACGCGGGCCGGCATCAGTGTCGAGTACCTGACCCGCATCGAGCAGGGCCGCGACCGCAATCCCTCGATCGCGGTGATGAACGCGCTGGCCGACGCACTCGGCCTCGATGCCGCGGAGCGCGACCATCTGCGTCACCTCGCGAAGATCACCGGCGGCGAGTGTGGCGCCCATCCCCGGCCCGCGCCGGCGAGTCGTGACGTTCGCCCGTCCGTGCTGGAGACCTTGCGCCTCCTGGAACCGGGCATCGCCATGGTGACCAACCGGCTGGGCGACGTCCTCGCCCGGACCAGCGGGTTCGAGGCGGTGCTGGGCGACAGCGGTCTGCTCGATGCCGACTGTCCCAACCTCACCCGGTACGTCTTCACCGACCCCCGCGCCCGTGCGTTCTTCACCGACTGGGACGACGTCGCGGACGAGCAGGCGTTCGGCCTGTGGCTCGGACCGGCCGTCGAGAACTTCGCATGGTTCACCGCGGAGCTCGCGGCCGGCGCGGGCCCCGACTTCACACAGCGCGTGAACCGCCATGCCGTGCCGCGCAATAGGACGCTCCGGCTCGATCATCCCGCCGGATTCCGGCTCCGCCTGCGGCGTGAGACGTTGGAACTGTCCTCGGACGCACAGCAGTTGGTCGTCCACCTGCCGGCGGACGAGAAGACGGTAGAGGCCGTCGACCGTCTCCGCCGCCGTTCGCACGGTCGGCTCAGCGCCGTCTCGTAGCTCCTGCGGACGTCGAGTTGGTCCCCTCAGCCGTGCGGCGGCGGAGACCGTTCCCGCTGCCCCCCTTCCCAGCATTCGGCCGTGGTGGCCTGCATGGATGCTCAGCTGAACGTGTACGTGATACTCGCCCTCGACGACAGCGACGTGCACGTCCGACAGTCGCTCGCGTGGATCAAGGCGGACGCTGGCGTCAACGCGGTCCGGGGCGACGCCGTGATCGAGGTGGCCAGGCGCGGCGGAAACGACATCGTGCGTCCCCGGCACCCGGAGGCGCCGCTGCGTACCGCCTCCACCGGAACGCCCGCCTACGCACCGCATCCGCGCTGGGTCGTGACGGGCCGGTACCTCGCCTTCGCGAGCCGCGGCCGACCACCGTCGGTGCCGCGGTCGAGGGCCTGGAGCACGTGTACGACGCGCCGGGCCGGATCGAGTTCGAACTCGACGGGCGCCCCCTGTCCAGACCGTCGGCGACCCCCGGCGAGCATCGCGACCTCGCTCCTGCGCAACCCCCGGAACACGACTGTGGGCGCCCACCAGGCGCCCGAGAGGGCTCGCGAGGGCTCGAGAGCCTTCATGAGCAACGCCATCGAACCGATCCGTGAGGTCGAGCTGGGCACCGGCGGCCCCCTCGTCGGCGCCCAGGGCTTTGGTGCCATGGGTATCAGCGCCGCCTACCAAGAGACGGACGTCGCGGCGGCTGGGCCGGTACCGACACCGTGCGCCAGGGACCTGCCCGAGGATGAGGGTGGTTAGCCCATCCGCTCTCCTCCGGCAATCCCTCTACCGTGTCGGTCGCCGCTCCAGCGACCTGCGTAAACGTTCAGGCGAGAGCAGTCGCTACGCCTGCCCGAGTGACGCATGTGCCGATGCCTCCTGTTGCGGAGCTGACGGAGTGTCGGTTGCCTCGTCGGTGGAGCACGACAGGGGCGCCGCGCAGACAGGGCGGCCACTGCTTTGTTGGAGGATTCACTTGCGAAACACCCACGTTGGCGTTGGTATCGGCCTGGTCATCGGTGTCCTGGCTCTGCAGAGTCCGGCCGCTGCCGCCGCCGATGACTCAGATCTCCACATCCGCCCGGAGAATGCCTCCCCGGGCTCTACAGTCACCGTCACCACCACGGCCTGCGGCCCGGACGTGACCTACGGCAAGGGCGAGTCGGAGGAGGGTGGGCCGTTCCACCTGTTCGAAGGAGACCGCGCGGGCGAGCTCACCGGCGAGTTTCAGATCCCGGAAGGGAGAAGGCCCGACACCGACACCGTCACGGTAAAGTGCCCGCCACGGACCAAGCTCACGGAAACGTACCGGATCGCCGGCCTGCAACCGAACGGCGCCGTCGAAGCCGGCTTCGGAGACGCCAAGGACACCGATACGCAAATTGCCGTGGGCGGTGTGCTGTTCGCCGCAGCCGCCGCCGGGAGTCTGGTCAGGATGCGCCGCCGCTCGCACAGCAACCGAAGTTGACCGCCCAGCTCCCGCCACACCGGCCCGGCGCCGCATTCGCCCCGAGGACCGCGAGAATGAACCCCACCCGGCCGCAGGCAAGAGGCTCGACCGTGAAGGAGCCCCGGCACAAGGCCGGCGCGCCCCCACACACGTTCGTCCCCCCGGCCAAGTATCTGGCCTTGGCACTGGTGACAGGCAGCGTGCTGGTGATCGGCCCGATGCTCCACAGGCAGCCACCGCAGCCTTCGGCCGACCAGGCCTTCTCCACCCCCTCAACAGGCCGCACGCCCGGCAGCACTGCCCGAGCAACACTCTCCGCCGTCCAGCCGCTGTCCCCGGCAAAGCCCGTCCGCCTTCGCATCCCCGCCATCAGCGTGAACGCCCCCATGACAAATCTGGACCTCGACAGGGCGGGGGCACTGCAGCCCCCGCCCGCCGACGACCCCAACCTTGCCGGCTGGTACGGCGAGGGCACGGCACCAGGTTCGGCAGGCACAGCCCTGATCGCGGGTCATGTGGACATGCGCACGGGCAGTCCCGGCGTCTTCTACGAGCTCGGCGCCCTGACCAAGGGTGACGTGATCGAGATCAGCCGGGCGGATGGGCGCACGGCTGTCTTCAGCGTCGACGCCGTGGAGGTCTACGACAAGGAGAGATTCCCCAACGAGAAGGTCTACGGCCGCTCCGACCTGCCCGAACTACGGGTGATCACCTGCGGCCGCTATGTCAAGGACACCGGATACCAGGCCAACGTCGTGGTCTACGCGACGCTCACCGCAGTCAAACAGCGAAACGACCACTCCCTGGCAGGGTAAACAGCCTGATCTTGTTTCAGGCGAACTGTGGGGTGTGCTCATCTCTGTTCGGCGACGGTGCGGATGTCGTTGCGCGGCGGGCGCATCGGATCGCCGGCATGGCACTGCGACCTGTTCAGGTGAACATAAAGGCTCTTGATGCCCCGCCCGCACGGTGATACCCAGGGCGGAGGACTGCCTGCGGAAGGTCGCCTTCACCGTCGCGGGCACCCGGAAACCGCCAAGAACATGCGGGCGACCCTGCTCGGCCCGGAGCCCTTCCCGAGGATGGTCGTGACGTTCGGCGACTCGGGGCCGGTGCTGAGCGGTCTCGAGCGGGGCTGGCGCGCGTCGGTGATCTCCTGGGTGGCGGCCACCTCGATCCTGAGTACCACCGGGCCCACGGCCGTCGGATAGGAGGCCATCACCGATCGCAGTGGGTCGATACGGGCCAGGACCTGCACCCGGCCGGGCGTCGCCTCGATCTCGGTAGGCCCCTTTCCGAAGCCTTCGAGGAGTTCAACGGCCACTGGAGACCGCGTAGTACTGAAGGTCCTGCACGGTGACCGTACGCCGCGCCGGAAAGCGGGTCGTGACGGCGGCGACGGCATCACCCGCGCGGCGGACCACGGCCTCGGTGCGGCCGGGTCTCAGCGGCAGGTCCTGGACATACGCGCCGGCGGGAGCACGATAGGTGTGGGGCACGGTGCCCACGCGCGCGGAGACCGTGGCGGGCGCGGTCAGGAAGGTGAGCAGTTCCACCTGGTCACGCGGGGACGCGGTGCCCGGACGCGGGCGCATCAGCCGGGGCTGGAGCGAGGCGCTGCCGACATCCGTGAACTGGACGCGGGAGGTGACGTACACGGTGTCGCGGACGATCCGCGGCCAAACCCCGGTCTTGAAACGGGTGAGGTAATACGAGGAGATGTCCAGGTACGTGTGGCCGTTGTGCAGTGAGGGGGCGAACTGGCTGCCTTCCGAGTAGTCGTTCCAGGTGGTGAGCTGCACCCAGTCCGCACCGTCGGAGATCGCGTGGTTCCAGGTCGACCGCAGGGTGGCGGTGTTGCCCGCCTCGTCGTAGACGCCCTGGTTGGGCCGGGTGTCCTGCACGGACACGGCCTGCATCCATTTCTTTCCCAGCGAATGGGCGAGCTGGATGTCGCCGGGAACGTTGTTCTGTCGGGTGTAGCTGCGATTGCCCCAGGACGAGAAGGCATGGCTGATCGGCGCAAACCTCTCGGCGTTGGCGCGGAAGTCCAGAAAGACCGGGACGAGCGCGGTGCCGATGCCGTGGTCGCGCAGCCGCGCGATGACCTGACCCCACCAGGCGGGATCCTGGGCCTCGGCCTTGAACGGGGAGACCACGAGGCGCCCGTCGGCCAGCCGGTATGCGGACGGGGATGCGGCAAGGCGGGCCAGCTGATCGGCGAGGGTGACCGGGTCGGTGTGCAGCGATGTCATGTCCGGCATCAGCGCGATCCGGAAGCCCGGGTCGACGCGCTGCGCCGCGCGCAGCAGCATGTCGACCCGCTGACGGTTGCTGCCGGTCAGGGAGAGGATGTCGACGGTGAATCCGTCGAGTCCGGCGTCACGGGCGGTCCTCACCTCCCTTTCCAGGTTGGCGAGTTGCCAGTCTCCGCTGGACGGCGGCACGGGCAGGGGACGGTCGCGCAGCAGTCCGCCGTAGGCCGCGTGCTTGCCCTTCTCGCCTTGTGGCGTGAGGTAGTTGCGAGCGTAGTAGTCGTGCTCGGCGGGCTGGTTGTCGAGGGAGAGCGGATACGGCGGAAAGTAGTGCGCGAAGACCAGATGCGGGCTGTCGCGCAGCACCTCGGCGGCCGGCAGATCGAAGGGAAGCGCCGCGGCGTTCGTTCGCTCGGCGCGGGGCGCGGCGTCCTCCTGGTCGCCGGCCAGTCCGGTGCCGGCGATCAGCCCGATCAGGAGCAGTCCGAACAGGGCACCGAGTGCGGTACGCCGCCGCCGTACTGACGGTTTTCGGTGCCGGTGCGTTGGACGAGCGGGCTGATCCGTCATGGGTGTCCTCCGCGGACGCCGATGGGCCACCGGGGCGAACTCTACTGTATGTGCGGGTCGTTGCATGCCGAACCGTTACCAGACGGTCGTTTTGGGCGGTCGCCGCCGTCCTGTCAGGAAGTCGTGGCGCCGAGCAGGTCGGCTTCGTGTGACTGCAGATAGATGTCGAGGGCGTCCTCGCGCATGGCCCGCCACAGCTGAGCGCCGGCGTCGGAATCCAGGAGGACCACAGACTGACCGGAGATCGTGCCGGTTCCCTTGGCGGGAGCGTTCATGAACACCATGTTCCCTGGGCGGACCTTCTTGTTGTCCCATAGCAGAGCACGCAGGTCGCCGTCGTCGAGCCGGTCGTCGACGCTCACGGCGGCGGTGAGGTCGTCCAGCACCCTGGTGGCCTTGACGGGGTTGGAGAAGGTCGAAGGACGCATGACCTTCGCCAGCAGCGTCCGCAGGAAGTACTGCTGCCGGTGCGTGCGATCGAAGTCGCCGCGCGCCAGGTGGTGACGCTCACGCACGTAGGTCAGGGCCTGCGTGCCGTTCATGTGACGGCTGGCGCCGTCCACGACGAGGTCCACTCCGCCCACGGAGTCGGTGAGTTTCTTGAAACCGTCCCAGTCGATGACGGCGAGATGGTCGACGCGCACCTTGGTCAGCCGCTGCACGGTGTCGATGAGCAGCGGCGGTCCGCCCCAGGAGAAGGCGGCGTTGAGTTTGGCCTTGCCGTGTCCGGGGATGTCCACCCACGCGTCTCGGGGCAGCGAGACGACGTACGCGCCGGAATGGTCGGCGGGGAGGTGCACCAGCATCATCGTGTCACTGCGCTGGGCCCCGTACTTCCACTCGGGGGCCTTGGCGTCGCGGCCCGTGGTCGGCAGCTCGGAGCGGCTGTCGACGCCGACGAGGAGGAAGGTCTGCCCGCCGTCGGAGGGCGCCGGCTGCGCCCCCGCGGGGACCTTCGTCGGGAAGACACCGGAGATGCGGTCGACCGCCCCCGTGTAGTGCTCGATGGCCCACCAGGCGACCCCGCCCACCATGAGCAGGCCCACGGTGAGCAGTACGAGCGCCCCGAGGAGCACCCGCCGCGCGCGGCTCGTGCGGCGCCGGGGCCGCTCCTGCACGGTTCCGGAGGCGTCAACCCCCTTTTGTGAAGCATCGGTTGAGGAATCGCGAACGTCACCAACCGGGTCGGATGCGACCGAACCGACTCCGCCCGCCCCTTCCTCCCGGTCTGCCGCTTCGCCCCGGCCCGTCACTTCGGCCTCAGCCGTGTACTTGTCCCCCACCACGCATCCCCCACATCGACGCGGTGCGGCCCCTTCCGCACCGGGCGCACACTGTAGCCAGCACGTTCGGTGTTCGTACCGCTTTTCGCAAGGCCGCGGCGCCCATGGTGATCAACAGGCGTGCGCGGCGCGGCATTTCGTACGGCTCGGCGCTTCTCGGTGACGTTCACGTAAACGCCCCCATGCGCACACAAGTTTGCCGTACTGTTCACCATCGTGCCGCAAGTTCGACGAACGATTGTTCGCGACATTCGGCAAGTCGTGCCGCAGAACGTGCCTGGGGGGGTACATGTGGGATGTTCAGGCCGCTGAATCCGACAGATCACGCAACGCGCGCTCACGAGCGCGCTCCTCATTGTGGATGGGGCGCAAGTCCCGCTGGTATCTTCCCGCGTCGCTGATCACCGACCTCGTCGGCGCCGGGGTGCCGGTGGCGCTGATGCTCTTCGCCACCCACCAGCCGTGGGCAGTGCCGAGCGGCATCGTCGCAGGGCATGCCTGGGCGGGAGTCCAGCTGTTCCGCTCGCGCTACGCGGCCCGGGTCATCGGCGAGAGCCGGGGCGCGCTGCCGGTGCTCCACGACTGGTTCATCCTGCTGGGAGTGCTCGCGGTGGTGCACACCGCGGCGGGGGTGCGGCTGCGCGCGCCGCTGTGCCTGGCGGCGTTGCTGCCCGCCCTGGTGCTGACCCTGGTGTGCCGCAAGGCGGTGCACCGTCACCTCGCGGCGGTGCGCCGCAGGGCACAGGCGGTGATCAAGGTCCTGGTGGTTGGCGAGCCGGCCGCGGTGGACGGTGTCACCGCGCACCTCGCCGCGCGCACCGACCACCCGTACGTGGCGGTGGGTGCCGTCCCCGTGGGATGGGGCCCGTTCGCCTCGGGGATCCGGACCGCGGAACGGCTTGCCGCCACCGCGCCGGAGTCCCCCGGGGAGGATGCCAACCTGGTCATCAGCGCGGTGCATCGGCTCGGCGCCGATCTGGTGCTGGTCGTCCCGGGTGCCGCGACCTCCGGGGAGCGGCTGCGCCGCCTCTCCTGGGGCCTGCACGACGCCGGCATCGAGTTGTTCGTCGCGCCCGGTCTGGTGGACGTGTCCATCAAGCGACTGGAGACCGGATCCGCCGGCGGGATGTCGCTGCTGCGCGTGGCCCCGCCGCTGCGGGAGGGCATGCAGCCGCTCATCAAGGAAGTCCTGGACCGCAGCACCGCCCTGCTGGGCCTGCTCGTGCTGACGCCGGTGCTGCTGGTGGTCGCGGCCTCGGTGAAACTGTCCTCGCGGGGGCCGGTGCTCTACCTCCACGAGCGCATCGGCCGGGCTGGACGCCCCTTCGTGATGTGGAAGTTCCGCACCATGCGGGTGGGCGCCGACCGCCAGAAGGCCGAACTGGCCGAGGACAACGAGCACGACGGCCCGATGTTCAAGATGCGCCGGGATCCCCGGGTCACCCGGGTCGGCCACTGGCTGCGCCGCTCCTCGCTGGACGAATTGCCACAGCTGGTCAACGTCCTCAAGGGTGACATGTCCCTGGTAGGTCCGCGTCCGCCACTCGCCGACGAGGTGGCGCACTACACGCCCGTCGAGTGGCGGCGGCTGAGCGTACGGCCGGGCATGACCGGGCTGTGGCAGATCAGCGGACGCTCCGACCTGTCCTGGGACGAGACCGTCCAGCTCGATCTCAGCTACGTCGACAACTGGTCGTTCACCAGTGATGTGGACGTCATGGCCCGCACGTTCCGCGCCGTCGTCGACGGCCGCGGGGCGTACTGAGAGCGCCGCCCATGGCCGCACAGTTCCCCGGCGCGCACAGCGCGCCGCCGAAGTCCGTGCACGAGCGGGGCCCGTCAGCCGTCGAGGCCGCTGCGCCAGTGGGCGTAGGTCGCGGCGATGCCGTCACGCAGCGGGATCGCCGGCTTCCAGCCGAGCTGCGCGATCCGGGAGATGTCGAGCAGCTTGCGCGGGGTGCCGTCCGGCCGGGTCGTGTCCCAGGCAATCCGGCCGCCGAAACCCGTGACCTCGGCGACCGTCGCGGCCAGCTCGCTGATGGTGAGGTCGTTGCCACAGCCGACGTTGACCGGCTCGTCGCCGTCGTAGGAGCGCAGCAGCACGGCGCAGGCGGCGGCGAGGTCGTCCACGTGCAGGAACTCCCGGCGCGGGGTACCGCTGCCCCACAGGACGATCTCCTCGCGCCCCTCGGTCGCGGCCTCGTGGAAGCGGCGGATCAGGGCGGGCAGAACGTGCGACGTCTCCAGGTCGAAGTTGTCGCCGGGACCGTAGAGATTGGTGGGCATGGCGCTGATGTACGAGGCGCCGTACTGGCGCCGATAGGACTGCACCTGGACGACGCCCGCGATTTTCGCGAGGGCGTATGCCTCGTTGGTGGGCTCCAGAGGTCCGGTCAGCAGCGCATCCTCGGTGATCGGCTGGGCGGCGTGCTTGGGGTAGATGCACGACGATCCCAGGAAGAGCAGCCGGCCCACTCCGGCGGCGTGGGCCCCGGCTATGACGCTGAGCTGGATCTGGAGGTTCTCCTCCAGGAACTGCACCGGTTGAGTGCTGTTGGCCATGATCCCGCCGACCTTCGCGGCGGCGAGCACCACCGCGTCGGGGCGCAGGGCGGTCAGTTCGGCCGCGGTGCGCGCGGCGTCACGCAGGTCCAGTTCGGCGCGGGTACGGGTGAGCACCTCGTGCCCGTCGGCGGCGAGCCGGCGGGCCACGGCGGAGCCCACCAGGCCACGGTGGCCGGCGACGAAGACACGGGCGCGTTCGGGCAGCAGCAATGCGGTCATGAGGCGGATCATGCCAGGAACCGCGTGACCAGCATGCCCGTATCGCCAACTCTGATGACATTTCCTGTAGTTCGCGACATGCAACCCGCGCACGGCGGGTGTACGGACCGGATCCGCCCCGGGGGCGGGTCCGGCGGGGAGGGGAACACCGCATGACCAAGACCGCGTTGATCACCGGCGTGACCGGGCAGGACGGCTCGTACCTGGCGGAGCTTCTGCTGTCGAAGGGATACCGCGTGCACGGCCTGGTGCGGCGGTCGTCCAGCTTCAACACCGAGCGGATCGACCACATCTACCAGGGCCCCCAGGAGGCCGAGCGCCGCTTCGTGCTGCATCACGCCGACCTCTCCGACGGGGTGGCACTGGTGAACCTGCTGCGCGACATACAGCCTGACGAGGTGTACAACCTGGGTGCGCAGTCCCATGTGCGGGTCTCCTTCGACGCGCCGCTCTACACCGGCGACGTGACCGGCCTGAGCACCCTGCGCCTGCTGGAGGCCATCCGGGCGAGCGGGATAGAGACCCGTATCTACCAGGCGTCGTCCTCCGAGATGTTCGGTTCCACGCCGCCCCCGCAGAACGAGGACACCCCCTTCCACCCGCGCAGCCCCTACGGCGCCGCGAAGGTCTTCGCATACTGGACCACGGTCAACTACCGTGAGGCGTACGGGATGTTCGCGGTCAACGGCATCCTTTTCAACCACGAGTCCCCGCGCCGCGGCGAGACCTTCGTGACCCGCAAGATCACCCGCGCCGTCGCCCGGATCAAGGCCGGTCTCCAGGACCGTCTCTACCTCGGCAACCTCGACGCGGTCCGCGACTGGGGATACGCGCCCGAGTACGTCGAGGCGATGTGGCGGATGCTCCAGCACGACGAGCCGACGGACTACGTGGTCGCGACCGGAGTCCCTGCCACCGTGCGGCAGTTCCTGGAGACGGCGTTCGCCCAGGCGGGCCTCGACTGGAACGAGCACGTGCGCTACGACCCCAAGTACGAGCGTCCCAGCGAGGTCGACGCACTGATCGGGGACGCGTCCAAGGCGCGCGAGACGCTGGGCTGGCGGCCCACCGTCCTGGTGGAGGAGCTGGCACGGATCATGGTCGACGCCGATGTGCTGCAGGTGGAGAAGGAGCTCGCGGGCGCCGTCGTGCGCATCGACCACTGACGCCTGTCACGTGCGGAAAGGCGGACGCGCCCGGGTGTGCGGACGCCTGATGCCGTGGGGTCACCGTGAACACATTGAAATTTCCTGCTAGATGAGTCAAATGTGTTCCGTAACGTGTCATGTACTCGTATGGTTCGCGAGCAAACAGTTCATACGGCCCGTTCGGATCCAGGGGGATTCCGGCGGGCTCGTCGAGGCAGAGGGCCCGCGACCGGGCCCGGAAGCCGGGGGGTTCATGCACAGATCCAGAGGGCTCAGCGCCGCCCTCGTCCTGTCCACCGCGGCGGGCCTGGGCCTGGTGGCCCTGCCGCAACCGGCCGCCGCGCTCACCGCGCCGGTCGCCTTCACCGCCGACGACCTGCCGACCTGGCAGACCAACGGCATCGTGTGGGCACTGGCGGAGGCGGGCGGCACGGTCTTCGCGGGCGGTACCTTCTCGCAGGTGCGCCCGCCGGCAGGAGGAAGCGGCACCGCGCAGAACGCGGTGAACTTCGTCGCGCTGGACGCGGCGACCGGTTCTCCCACCGCCTGCACACTGTCCTTCACCGTCGGCAGCGGCACCGCGACGGTGCGGGCGCTCGCCGTCTCGCCGGACAAGAAGACGCTGTACGCGGGCGGTTACTTCGGCGCGGTCAACGGCACGCAGGTCAGCAGCCTGGCCGCCATCGACATCGCCACCTGTACGCCCAAGGCCACCTTCCATCCCAGTGTCTCGGCCACCGTGCGTGCCCTCGCGGTCACCGACAACACCGTGTACCTGGGCGGCGACTTCACCTCTGTCGGCGGCAGCGCGCATGCGCGGTACGCGGCCGTGGACGCCACCAGCGGCGCGGTCAAGACGTTCCAGGCCGACGTCGACGAACCCGGCCGGGCCGTCGCGGTCACCCCGGACGGCCAGAACGTGATCCTCGGCGGCGACTTCTTCACCGTCAACGGCGCGAACTCGCACGCTCTGGCCGTCGTCGACGCGACCACGGGCGACAACGTCCGCACCTACCCGGACTTCATCGAGACCAACTCGGTGGTCAAGGCGCTCGACACGGACGCCACCGGCTTCTACACCGGCAACGAGGGAACCGGCGGCGGCGTCTTCGACGGCCGCATCGCACTCGACCTGTCCACGCTCAACCAGCGCTGGCGCGACACCTGCCTGGGCGCCACCCAGGCCGTCAAGTCGTACGAGAGCGTGCTGTACAGCGCCTCGCACGCGCACGACTGCTCCAGCGTCGGCGAGTTCCCCGACGGACGCCGGCATCACCTGCTCGCGGAGCCGACCACCGGCACCAACAAGCTGGGCTGGTTCCCGGACACCAACGACGGTCTGGGCGAGGGCATCGGCCCGCGCGCCTTGGCGATCTCCGAGACCTCCGACAACAAGTACATGTGGGTCGGTGGCGAGTTCACCACCGTCAACGGCTCCGCGGCCCAGGGCCTCACCCACTTCGCGGCCTCTCCCGACACCGGCGCTCCGGGGGTCCCGCAGGTCGGCGCAGAGTCGGTGACGCCGACCGAGGCCCATGTGCGCTGGCGCGCCAGCACCGACCTGGACGACACCAAGCTGACGTACAAGGTCTACCGCAACGGTGGCTCCACGCCGGTGTACACCGTGGACGGCGACTCGCTGGAGTGGTCGCGTCCACAGCTGTCGTTCACCGACACGAACGTCACCCCCGGCTCCACCTACAGCTATCGGGTGACCGCCACCGACAGCGCGGGCAACGCCTCGGCGCTGTCCACCGCGGCAACGGTGGCCGTGCCGACCTCCGCCCAGAAATACCCGGCCAAGGTGCTCGAGGACGGCGCGAACCTGTACTGGCGCTACGACGAGTCCGCCACTCCGTTCGTCGGCGACACCTCACCCGGCGACCAGAGCGGTATCCACGTCAACGGGCCCTCGCTGCGCCAGACCCCGGCCGCCGTGACCGGCCCCTCCACCGCCATCGGCTTCAACGGCAGCAACCAGCAGATCTACAGCGACAAGCGCACCACCGTGCCGAGTCAGTACTCGATCGAGACCTGGTTCAGGACGACCACCACCCAGGGCGGCAAGCTCGTCGGGTTCGGCAACAACACCACGCAGGCCAGCGGGAATTACGACAAGCACGTCTACATGCGCAACGACGGCCGACTGGTCTTCGGCGTGTGGACGGGAACGGCCCGCACCATCACGTCGTCGGCCGGCTACAACGACGGCGCCTGGCACCACGTCGTCGCCACCCAGGGCTCCTCCGGGATGCGGCTGTACGTGGACGGCAACGAGGTCGGCACGCTGGCCGAGACCAACAGCCAGAGCTACAGCGGCTACTGGCACGTCGGCGGCGACAACCTCAACGGCTGGCCGGACCAGCCCTCCAGCAACTACCTCGCCGGGCAGATCGACGAGACCGCCATCTACCCGTCGGTGCTGAGCGCGTCCCAGGTGCAGAACCACTACACGCTGGCCTCGGCCCCGGCCGACAGCGTGCAGACCGTCCGGGCATCGGTCGATACGTACGTCAACGCCGGTGCCCCGAGCAGCAATTACGGCACCTCCACTTCGCTGGCGGTGCGCGGCAGCTCGGCGTACGAGACGTATCTGCGCTTCGTTCTGCCGTCGGCCCCGGCCGGGACGGTACTCAAGAGCGCGCGGCTCGCGGTGAAGACGACCACGTTGAGCAGCGCGGGCAGTACGGACGACATCTCCGTGCGGCCGGTCACCGGAAGCTGGACGCAGGCGGGGACCACCTATGCCTCCAAGCCAGCGGTGTCCTCGACCGTGGTGGGCACCCTGAGCGGAGCCTCCGACATGTCGACGGTCTACTCGGCGACACTCGACACCTCGGCGCTGTCTCCCGCCCTGGGAGGCACCTACGACCTGGCGCTCACGAGCACCGGGACGGACGCGCTGTGGCTGTGGTCCAGTGAGGCGACGGCCGCGGAGAACACCCCGCAGCTGGTGCTGACCTTCGGGGCGCCGTAACCCTCACCGCGTCCCCGTGTGTGGGGCGCCCGACCACGGTCCGGCGCCCCACACACCCCACGCGGGCCCGCACCTTCGTGTGGGCCCGCCTCCATACCCAGGCCCACCGGGGCCGCAGGAGCCACCATGCACACTCGTACTCTTCGGTCTCTTCGGCGCGGCGCCGCCGCCGGCGCTCTCACCGCGCTCCTCGCGCTCGCCGGCTGCAGCTCTGGCGGCGGCACGCAGGCGGTGCCGAAGTCCCCGCAGCGCATCTCCGACGACCAGGCCGCCGCCGTACCCGACGACCAGGCGAGCCCAGCCCCCGAAGGCTCGTCGGCGTCCCCCAAGGGCCCGGTCCTGCCCGACGCGGAACTCACCCCGGCGACCGGTTCCTTCACCGCCAAGGAGAAGAAGTACCTGCACGGCCGCGTACCCGAGAACATGGACCCGGCCGCCGTGCTCCAGGCCGGCCAGGAGACCTGCCAGCGCATCGAGCGCACCGCCGCCCACGACAAGGACGCCGCGATCGGCGCGATCATCGCCGGGGAGGTGCCGTCCGCCGCCGACGCGATCGCCCAGCTGTGCCCCAAGCAGAAGCCACTGTTGGACGCCGCGGAGACCGGCTTCACCGACGGCACCCGCACGAAGCCGGAGCCGGGCACGTACCGGGCGCTGACCACCGCCGAGGGCTGCACCTGGAAGGCGGTGGGCGCAGGCGCCAAGGTGCTGGCGTCCGGGCCCGGCCCGGACGGCCCGAAGAAGGTGACCGCGAAGATCCCGGCCGGGACACGTACATTCGTCTCGTCGGGCTGCTACGCCTGGCTGCCCGCGTAGGGGCTGCCGTCTGGATCACGCCGCGGACGCGGGGACCGACGCACGTCTGCCGCGTTGTCGTCGGTCGCCGGCTCCTCCACGCTCGGCTGCGCTCGCGGGGGCCCATCGCGTCGACTTGCTCCTCCGCCTTGCCGCCGCACGCGCCGGCCCCCGCTCACCCCTCTGCAATGCGGCCGCGCCGTCCCTTTCGGGGACCGACGCGGCCGTGTCCTGCCGGTGTCAGCTCACGTCGTACGCACGCGTCACGGTCTGGGTGACCGTGTTGCCGTTCGCGTCGGTGAGCGTGACCTTCAGCGTGACGGGCTTGCCACTGGCGCCCGTGTGGTCGAGGACCGCCGTCCAGGCACCGTCCTGCTGCCGGGTCTCGGCCTGGGTCCAGGTGGTCCCGCTGTCGTACGAGTAGGACAGCGAGGCCGCCCTGATCGCACCCGGGGTGTAGCCGGCGTGACCCTCGGCCGACAGGCCGATCCGGACCCCACTCTCGGCGGCAACCCGGTTCAGGGAGTCCACCGGCACGTCGTACGCGGGGAAGAGGATCGGCAGGCCCTGCGAGTAGACGTCCGACTCCAGGTGCGAGCGGAAGCTCCAGGTCGTGGTGATCTGGCTGGAACGCAGCCAGTTCCGGTCCGAGCTGGGGAACTTGAAGAGGTTCTGGGTGAGTTCGTACGCGGAGTCCTCGTCCGGCACTTCGAACACGCCGGAGGGCCAGGCGCTGGTGCCGATCGTCTCACCGTTGCGCTTCAGCTCCAGGTTGCCGAAGTCGCCGAAGGACCCGCCGTAGGACCAGTGGTCCCCGGAGCCGTCGAGCCAGAAGGCGCTCTGGAAGCCGATCAGGTCGCCCTGCCGCTCGGCGGCCAGCTCCAGCGCGCCGTTCACGTCGCGCGCCGCGGCCGGGCGCAGCACGCCGCGGTACCACTCCTCGGTGCGCTTCTGCCCCGCCTGGTAGGTGCGGTCCTGGTCCTGCAGGACGGCCGCCCAGGGGAAGGTCGTCATCGCGTAGTGCGACCATGCGTCGTCGCCGGGGGTGTAGTAGGCGGTACGGGTACCGGGCGCGTGGACCGCGTCGCCCGCGCTCACCGTGATGTAGGTGTCATCGCTCCAGGACGGGCGGACCCACAGGAAGTCGCGGTAGTCGGCCTCCTTGCCGACCGCGTTCCACTTCTCGGTGACCTGGGCCAGGCCCGCGTTCTTCGCGCGGTACACCTGGTCGGACTCGATCGGGCCGTCGGTCGGATAGGTGAGGTTGTACACGTAGGACGAGTCGGCGTCGGAGCCGGCGAGGCGCCAGGTGGAACGGAACTCGTACGAGCCCGTCCTGGCCCGGCCGTCCACCGACGCGTAGTAGTCCTGCACGGTGCTGCCGGCGGTGAGCGTACCGGTCATCAGCCAGTAGTCGTCCCAGGTCCGGACGTAGCTGAGGGTGGTCCGGCCCACAGTGGCCGGGCGCTCGGTCTCGACGCTCAGCCGGCCGGCCTTCCTGGCGTCGAGGACCACGGTGGTGTCACCGGTGATCCGCAACTGCGGGTCCGCGAGGTAGCTGACCGACGTGGCCGCACCCGCGTCGTCGTACGACACCGCGAAGCTGCTGATCGTGTAGTCACCCGGGCGGACGCTGTACTCCTCCTCGGCGGTGCCGTCGAGGGTGCGGCGCTCGGCGCTGTCGGTGTCCATCGCGGTGACGTCCAGGGAGCTGTCGCCGGTCGCGGGCTCGCCGTTGCGGTCGAGGACCTTGACCTTCAGCGTCACGGTCTCCGGCTCGACGTACAGCGTGAACGGCACGGAGACGTGCACCCCGTCGCCGGTGGCCAGGATGCGCCCGGTGACGCCGCCGTACTGGTTGTCCTTGAGGTGCGCCGTCGGATCGATCCGCAGCGGCACCTTGACGGTGCCCCCGGCCGGAACGGTCACCTTCTTGTCGCCCAACTGGGCGACCGGGGTGGTGACGGCGCTGCCGTCGTTGCCGTGCACCCCGCTGACGTCCAGCTTCAGGGTGACGGCCTTGCTGCCGCTGTTGGTGAACGGCACATCCACGGTGGTGCGGTCGGACGCCTGCTGCGGCCAGTCGTAGGCGCCGGCCTGGACGGCGGACTCGGAGACCACCGTCTCGTTGATCGCGGCGGCGACGTCCAGCACGCCGGCGCCGACCTCGTCGGCCTCGCCGACACTGCCGCCGGTCCGGGCAGAGCCGACCAGGGCGGCCTTGACCTGCTGCGCGGTCCAGTCGGGGTGCGCCTGGCGGACGATGGCGGCAGCACCGGCGACATGCGGGGTGGCCATGGAGGTACCCGACATCGTCTGGTACGCGTACACGCCGCGGCCGCCCGCGTTGGCCGCGGATATCCCGACGCCGGGGGCAGCGATCTCGGGCTTGAGCGTGTGGGTGACGGCGACCGGGCCCCGGCTCGAGAACGACGCCGTGGTGTCGTCGCGGTCGACCGCGCCGACGGTCAGCACACCGGGTGCGCAGCCGGGCGAGGAGACGGTCTCAGCGTGCGGGCCGGAGTTGCCGGCGGCGACGACGAACAGGGTGCGGGTGCTCTGCGAGAGCTCCTTCGCGGCCTGCGCCATGACGTCGGTGCAGTCGCCCACGTCGGTGGAGCCCAGGCTCATGGAGACCACGTCGGCCTGCTGGTCGACGGCCCACTGCATACCCGCGATGATCCAGGAGGAGTCGCCCTCACCGGAGTCGTTGAGCACCTTGCCGATGAGCAGGGACGTTCCGGGGGCGACGCCCTTCTTCTTGCCGTCGCTCGCCGCGCCCGACCCGCCGACCGTGGAGGCGGTGTGGGTGCCGTGGCCCTGCTTGTCGGCGGTGCCGCTGCTGGATCCGGTGAAATCTTCGGACTCGACGACTCGGTTCTGCAGGTCGGGGTGGTCGGCGTCGACTCCGGTGTCCAGCACGGCGACCTTCGTACCGGTCCCGTCGTAGCCGGCCGCCCAGGCCGCGGGGGCGTTCACCTGGGCGGTGGACTTGTCGAGGGTGGCGGTTACCTTACGGTCCAGCCACAGCTTCTTGAGAGTGGAGGCGGCGCGGGACTTCTTGTCGGTGACGTCCTGCCAGAAGTCGGTGGCGGAGGCCTTGTCGGCCTTGAGCGCGACACCGTCCACCGCCGAGAGAGTCAGTCCCCGTTCGGCCCCGCGGGGCGTGACCGGAAGGCTGCGGCCGACATCGGTGCCGTCCTGGTATGTCGCGATGAGCGGGAGGGTGTCGGAGTGCGCGTCGTCGTAGCCCTGCCGGACCAGGCCGGTGACGTTGAACAACTCCTCGTCGACCAGGCCGTCGGCGAGCGCCCGGCTCACCGAGGCGGGGTAGACATAGAGGTCGTCACCGACCTGGCGGGTCTGGACGATCGGGTCGGTACCGTCCTCGTTGGGCAGTACGACGACGGAACTGCGGCCCTGCGCATCGGTGGTGACGCGGACCTTGTCACCGCTGACCAGAGTCACGGTCGCGGTCGAACCGCCTGTCTTCGACGCGGCCTCACTGCCGACGATCGGTCTTCCGCCGTCCCCCGAGGACGGCGGGGTCGCCGCCGAGGGGAAAGCCGCGGTGACAGCCAGGACCGCGGCGGTCGCCGCGCCCAGCGTCAGCCGGGATATCAGAGCCATGGAACTCCCTCGCTGCGCTCCCCCCGGCGGGCAGGGTGTGCGCCCGGGCGACTGCGTACGGCGCAGCCCCCTGCACGGGAGGATGGGTGGTTGCTGGTGAGACCCTGCCACAGCGTCAATTCAGCGGCGGATGGCGATCGTGACGGCTTCCCGCCATGGCCTGTTTCCGCCACAGCCGGACGTGTCCGGCGAAAGCGGCACAGAAGTGAAAGCCGACGCCGTGAGCGACCATGAGCCGGGCAACGTCAACGGCCAGGTCGCACACGACGCAGAAGCAGAGTCAGGCAACGGACACAAAGAATCCGGCACCCCTTGAGCAACCGGAAGCCGGCAACGTCATCGGAGCCACAACGCCCGGCCAAGGAAGCGAAATCCAGCTGTCATGCAGCAGCGATCGTAAGTCCGGTGCGGTTCGAAGAAGCTGGTCTCGGACGGTGGGGCCTCGATACAACGGCGTACCTCCGGCCTGCCTCCGCAATAGGCCACGACCCGCTCCACGTCCGCCAGTTCCTCGGGAAGCGCAGCCGTGTCCGGCGGCACGCGCCAGTGATACATCATCTGCACGCCAGTGCCCACCATCTGTTGCCTGCGCACTGTACGTGGAGGTCGATGAGGAGATCAGCGGAGTCTGCCAGGAATACGTCAGCCGCAGAACAAGTGCTCGGCGTCGGTATGAGAGTCCCCCGGAAATTCTCGCGAGCCGATAACTGCCCGCGGTTATCCTGCCTCTTCCGGAACACGCCAGGGAGGTCCCTCACCATGAGCAGCACCACGATGCCCTTTCCCGAGCGGATCGAGCTCACGGGGGAAGGTCTCGTCCTGCGCGACTGGACGGAAGGGGATCTGGGCGCGATGACGGATCTGTTCGACCACCCCGACATCGCGTACTGGACGCCGATCGTCTCCCCCTTCGACGGAGCGGCCGCCCGCGCACGGCTGGGGCGGGCCCGGCAGCTGCGGGCGGAGGGAACGACCATCCTGCTCGCCATCACCGTTGACGGCCGCGCACCGCTCGGCGAGGTGATGCTGCGGTGTGCCCCCGAGGGCACAGAGCTCGGCTACGTGATCGGCCCGGCGCACCGCGGCCAGGGGCTGGCTGCGCGGGCAGTGCGGGTGATGGCTGCGTATGCCTTCGAGCAGCTGGGCGTGGAGCAAGTGATCCTGGAGCTGGAGGCCGAAAACGCCGCCAGCGTCGCCGTGGCCACGAAGGCGGGCTTCAGCCTGCTCGACGTGCCGCTGATCAAGGGGCAGGAGAAGGGGCGGCCCTATGCCCTGCAGACGTGGGGCCTCAATCTCCCCTGATCGTCAAGTCTGCGTCCCTTTGCGGTGCCGATCGGTGTCAGCGTGAGACTACGTGGGGACCTTGGTGAGGACCCGCCGGGGCGCCGTAGAGCCCGCCGTGTCCGAGGCGATGCTCTCCCACCAGCGACAGTTCGGCTGGATGTGGGCAATCGAGGGCCGAGCTGCCCTGGACCGCCCTGGTGATCAGCTCCGAGCTCCCGTTCAACGTCGGCGAGGGGTGAGGGAGCCCCCCGGACCCGGGCTTGTCAGAGCTTCCCACCGATCTCACACGCCCGGCACGGCGGCTGACCGCAGGTGCACTGCATGATGGCGTCCAAGACCTCGCGGTCGTGGTAAAGGCACTCATCCCTGCAAGTGTGGCGCGGGATGAATCCGGCCGGGATCTCACCGGGCCACGGCTCGTGCCCATCCCGGCAGCGGACGAACCGCTCGGGGTCGGTGGAGTGCAGTTCGTGCATCCGCCCCCGCGCCTCGTCTTCCAGCTCCCGCACTCGCTCCACCAGGCTCTTGAGCTCGGCGGCGATGCTGGAGTACCGGTCGGCGCCAGTCCTTACGTGTGCGGCCCGCAGTGCCATCGCTGCGTTACCCAAAAACCTGCTGGCATCCTGGAGGTCGGTCACGTGATGCAATTGAATGCCGTTCACGCCCCGTACCCACACGGCGTCGCTGCTGCTCACTGATCCGCCTTCCCGGCGTTCGCCTTGGTTCTCTTGCAAAACGGTCTGCGCGGCGCCGATGCCTCCGCATAGGGAAAAATTAATCCATTTAGGGACACTAAAGGCCTCGGAAACGTGCGTCCAGCATATGCCGGAGTGAGTCGACTCACAGCGGCATGGAATCTCACTGGGCATGACATACCGGAAGATCCATTACCCCTCGTCTGATGGATCTTGTGCTGGATCTTCCAATGAATCCTCTGCCGATATCATGACCACCGGCTGTTATTCGTCATCCGGCGACGGTGTAGGAGCGCGCTCCCGTCCCGGCAAGCCCACCGCTGTCGACGATCAGGTACTCGGGGCGGATCGGGCGTCCGTCGAACCAGCACTCCAGGATCTCCCGGGTACCGGCCGCGTAGCGGGCCTGCGCCGACAGGGTCGAACCGGAGACGTGCGGCGTCATCGCCTCGTACGGCATGGTGCGCCACGGATGGTCGGGCGGTGGCGGCTGCGGGTACCAGACGTCACCGGCGTAACCGGCCAGCTGGCCGCTGTTGAGGGCCCGCACCACGGCGTCGCGATTGACGATGAGCGCGCGTGCTGTGTTCACGATGTAGGAACCGCGCTTCATGACCCCGATCAGGTCGTCGTCGAAGAGGTTCTGCGTCTGCGGATGCAGTGGAGCGTGGATCGACAGCACGTCGACCGAGGAGGCCAGCGAACGCGCGTCGGGATGCCAGGTCAGCTCCAGTTCCTCTTCGACCTCCTTGGGCAGCCGGTGCACGTCGAAGTAGTGCAGTGCGACGTCGAACGGCTTGAGGCGACGCAGTACCGCCTGGCCGATACGGCCGGAGCCGAGGACGCCGACGTCCATGCCTTCCACGTCGTAGGCGCGCGAGACGCTGTCTGCGATGTTCCAGCCCTTCTTGGCGGTCACCCAGTCATGGGCGGGCATGTAGTTGTGCACCAGGGTGAGGATCTGCATGACGGCATGCTCGGACACACTGATGCTGTTGCTGTAGGTCACCTCGGCCACCGTCATGCCGTGGGCGATGGCGCTCGGCAGGTCGACATGGTCCGACCCGATCCCCGCAGTGATCGCGAGCCTGAGCTGGGGAGCCGCGGCAATCCGCTCCGCCGTCAGATAGGCGGGCCAGAAGGGCTGCGAGATCACCACGTCGGCATCACGCAGCTCACGGTCCAAAGTGGAGTCCGGACCTTCCTTGTCGCTGGTGACGACAAAGGTGTCGCCCCGGTCCTCCAGGAACCGGCGCAGTCCCAGTTCCCCCGAGACGCTGCCGAGGAGCTGCCCCGGGGTGAAATCTATGGCTTGTGGGGTCGGCGCGGTCTGACCGCCCGGATAGCCAGTGATGGCCGGAATCTCGTCGCGGGCGTAGTCGGGAGGATAACCGCCCACGGGGTCCGGATAGAGCACCGCAAGGATCTTTGCCATGGCCGCCCTCCATCGGTAAGGCCCCTGCTCCGCTTAGCCGATGGGGCACCGATGATCTTGAATTTTAGTCGAGCACGCATCGGCGCTGCAATCCCCGGAGGCGAGGGGCAAGTGGGCCAGTGGATAGGGATGCAGAAATGCCGACGAGCCCGCGGCAGCAGTGGGGCACTCGGTGTGTGCGGGCTGTCGGAGCCGGTCATGACATTTGCAGACGCCGGTTTCTGCAGCGTCTGGACGTTCTCCAAATGCAGTCACGTGGTCCACCTGTGCGAGAAATGACAGGCCAGAAAATCCGTCGGTGCGTTGAGCGTCGCGGTGGGTCTGCCGGCAACAGCGACAGGGCTCGCCATCGGGTCGAGCTGGGACGGTCGGGCCCGATCGCGCTTGACTTGACACGCGGATTAGCCTTGAAAAAGGAACTGTGGTGTGGTGTGTGCCTGTTGGAGCGTGCCGCACACCTCAGGGTTGGCCAGCGTCACCGGCATCCGGAGGCAGCTTATGGCAACCTATGAATATGCATGCAGCCGGTGTGGGCCTTTCGATGTGAAGTTGGCAATCGGAACAGCGCCCAAAGGTTACGGTTGCCCAGTTTGCGCACGCCCTGCGCGACGCGTGTACTCTCCACCCGGCCTTTCGTCGGCCTCGAACACAGCTGCCGCCCTCCATGAACGGGAGGAGCAGAGCCGTGAGGCTCCGGCAGTGGTCTCCGCCGTGCCGCCACGCAGGCAGGTACAGCGGCGCCCACACCCCGCGCTCTCGCGGTTGCCCCGTCCCTGAGGACGGCGGTCGACAAGCCAAAACGTCTCACGCGGGCTTCGACGTCGCAGGACGGACGTCGTGCCCGTAGCGGTGCACGGAATACGGAACCACGTGACGGCGGGCGGCAGCCTGGACCGCGATCGGCTGCTCGATCCTGGCGCAACGCGATTCTCACCCGCGCGCGGACTTGGGAGGTGCGTCCCCGTGGGCAACGTGGGGCTGCTCTTTGTCGGTGCGGTGCTCTTCATCAACGGGTTGCTGCTCCTCGGGAAGGTGGATGCCCGGGCAGGAGCGGTGTTCAACCTTTTCATAGGCGCACTGCAGGTACTGACGCCGACTTACCTCATCTTCACCGCCGACAACGACCCCATGAAGATCCTGGCGGCATCCGGCATCTACCTGTTCGGCTTCACCTACCTCTATGTAGGTGTCGGCCTGCTCGCCGGCCTCGACAGCACCGGCGTGGGCTATTACTCGCTGTTTGTGGCAGTTGCCGCCCTGGGATATTCGTTCGTCAATTTTCGGCTCTTCAAGGACTACCCCTTCGGAGTCATCTGGCTCTACTGGGCATTCCTGTGGTTCCTGTTCTTCCTCCTGCTCGGTCTCAAGATGGACCACCTCAGGATCTATACGGGATGGGTCACAGCGATCCAGGGCTGGGTCACCGGCGTGATTCCCGCTGGGCTGCTGCTCTCCGGCTACTGGAAGCACCCCACCGAGATCGCCATCGCTCTGGCGGTCTTCGGCGTGGTGGCGTTCGCGGGACTGTGGCCGCGCACCCGGAAATCGCCCCAGCCGACCCCAGCCGCTCCGCCGCCCGGAAGCGTGGGCGCGCCGACGTGACCGGATCAGAAAATAAGGAGCTGTCATGCCTGAAATTCTCTTCAGAGTGGACCACAGCAAGTCGATGCGTGACCAGGACGTTCCCGGACACAACAGGTGGCACCCGGATGTCCCCGCCGTTGCCATGGTGAAGCCAGGAGCGGAGTTCCGCTTGGAGTGCCGCGACTGGACCGACTGCCAGGTCGGCAACAGCGACACCGCCAACGACGTACGCGACATCGACCTGACCATCCCTCACATGCTCAGCGGCCCGATAGGCGTGGAGGGCGCCGAACCCGGCGACCTGCTCGTCGTCGACATCCTCGACCTCGGGCCCGTGCCGCAGCAGACCGGAGACGCGGCAGGACAGGGCTGGGGCTACACCGGCATCTTCGCCAAGGCCAACGGCGGCGGCTTCCTGACCGACTACTTCCCGGACGCCTACAAGGCGATTTGGGACTTCCACGGACAGCAGGCCGTCTCCCGCCACCTTCCCGGGATCCGCTTCACCGGAATCACCCACCCCGGGCTGTTCGGAACCGCCCCGTCCGCCGAGATGCTCGCCCGCTGGAACGCCCGCGAGAAGGCGCTGATCGAAACAGACCCCAACCGGGTCCCACCCCTCGCCGTACCGCCGGACATCACCAACGCACTCGCCGGCACGGCCACCGGAGACCTCGCACGGCGCATCTGCGAAGAAGGCGCGCGCACGGTCCCGGCCCGCGAGAACGGAGGCAACCAGGACATCAAGAACTTCACCCGGGGGTCCAGGGTGTTCTACCCCGTACACGTCAAGGACGCCAAGCTCTCCGGAGGCGACCTGCACTTCAGCCAGGGCGACGGAGAGATCACCTTCTGCGGTGCCATCGAGATGGGCGGCTTCATCGACTTCCACGTCGACCTGATCAAGGGCGGCATGGAGACGTATGGCATCTCCACCAACCCCGTGTTCATTCCCGGCAACGTCGAGCCGAGGTACACGGAGTTCCTCACCTTCATCGGGATCTCCGTCGACCACGACACGGACACGAACTACTACATGGACGCGACGCTGGCCTACCGCCGGGCCTGCCTCAACGCCGTCGAGTACTTCAAGAAGTTCGGCTACAGCGGAGAGCAGGCCTACCTGCTGCTCGGCTCCTCCCCCATAGAGGGACGCATCAGCGGCATCGTCGACATCCCCAACGCCTGCTGCTCGCTGTACGTACCCACCGCCATGTTCGACTTCGACGTCCGGCCCACCGCCGCCGGCCCGATGAAGGCCGACCGCGGCCAGTGCGCGCTCACCACCGCCTGACCGGACGACGGCCCCGCAGCACGCGCTGCGGGGCCGTACGATGCAGCGCTTGGCATGCCGACCTCGGCTTGAACCATCCATGTCAGCCCCGGCGGCGAGGTCGGCATCAGGCTCCCCGCCCCGCTGCCCACCTGGCCGACGCCCCGCACGGGCGATATGTGGACTCCGAGGGGGCGCCCAGCACTGACAAGAACCCCTCACCAGCGAAAACAGGAAGACCACCCACCACGACGCAGCCGCCGTGGCGATCAATCCCGTCCATAGGAACGGTCCGCACGAACGACGGACATGATCGAGGCCGGCCTTTCCGGAGGTTGGCTCTGGACGGGTTCCGCGGAGGGGCGCAGCCTGATGAGTGGGAAGCTCGGGCACGGAGATGATCACGATGGAAGCCAAGCAGTGGAACGTGCAGATCTACATCACCGAGGACGGCGACGACACGCACGCACGTGCCGTGCTGACCACCCGGGACACCTCGACCGTCACCGGCAAAGGTGAGGCGCGGCGCAATCCGATCGACCGGCCGATCCCCGAGATCGGTGACGAACTCGCTGCCAGTCGCGCTCTGGAGGACCTGGCCATCCGACTGCACGACGTCGCCGCCGACGACATCGTGCAGCTGGCCGGGCCTGTCGAAGCCTGAGGGCGTCCTCAGTCGGGCGGAACCAGCACGACCGGCCGGTTCACCCGGTGGATCAGCGCGTGGGCCACCGGACCGGTGTACAAACCGACCGTGGCACGCCGCCTCCGGCAGCCCACCACCAGCACGGCTCCGCCGGCGGCGCGTACCGGGACGTGCGCCGCGCGACCCTCGTGGAGGTTCTCCCCGCTGGTCCCTCACTCCGGCGGGACGGCTGAACCTCCCGGAGATCGGCGAAGTGCCGGTCACGTGGTCACGGACTTTCCCGGCGGTGCCGTCCCGCGAATTGCACGCCGTACAGGGTGCGGCCGCCGACGAGTTCGCGCCCGGTGACCAGCTCCGGGTCTATGCGCACGAAGACCTCGTGCGGCGCCGGCGCCCAGGAACGCGGCCCGGTCCGTAGGAGCCGTGCGTGCTCGGCGGAGTCGCTGACCAGAGTCGCCGCGCCGGTGACGACGACGCTCCAGCCGGAGTGGGCGGCGGCGTCGACCTCGTCGGCCTCGAAGGCGACCACCGCTCCGTCGATCGCGCTCACCAGCGCCGAGAAGGCCGCGGTGCGCAGCAGCACCGCGCCGTCGTGGTCCAGGCAGAAGTTGACCGGCAGGACGGCGGGCAACGCCTGGCGCGTGTACACGATGCGCCCCACGGGCACCTTGGCCAGCCGACGCATGCACTCCTGCCGGTCGAGCTCGCGGAATCCGTCGTTGGCGTACATCTGCCTTCTCGTCTCACCTGACAAAGCGGTACGGGACTGATCCATCCTCGAACGATGAGGGACCCGCAGCCAGGGGCCATCGGTCCCTGGCCTCCCGGAGAAGGACCCGGTTCAGACCACGATCCGGCGTCCCGTGACGGCGGTACGGATGGATGCGCAGCCACACGTCGCGCCGGCCCCCGCTCCACGGCGTGCTGCAGGCCTGTTCCGCGAGCCGGTACTCCTCACCGATGTCCGTCACCATGCGTGCGCGGCCGCGCACCAGCACGCTCCATCCCTGGCTGAACACGTCGTCGGTCCAGGGCGGCCCGCAGGCAGGTGCGGCCGAAGCCGTTGATGCCGACGCGTACGGTCTGGGGCTGAGTTCCTCCGGGGGTGTGGGGCTGTCAGGCGTTCCAGTTCCAGTCGGCGACCTCGGGCAGGTCGGTACCGTGTTCGCGGATCCAGGCCTGGTGGCGGGTGCGGGCGTCGGCCATCTGCTGGCGCACCGCGGCGGCGCGCACGGCGAGGCCAGGGACGCGGTCGATGACATCCATGACCAGGCGGTAGCGGTCGAGGTCGTTGCGGACGACCATGTCGAACGGCGTGGTCGTCGTGCCGGACTCCTTGTAGCCGCGCACGTGCAGGTTCTTTGTGGCCGGTGCGGCGGTAGGCGAGGCGGTGGATGAGCCACGGGTAGCCGTGGTAGGCGAAGATCACCGGCTGGTCGGTGGTGAACAGGCCGTCGTACTCGAAGTCGCTCATACCGTGCGGGTGTTCCTCGCGAGGAAGGTAGATCTGGCCCGCCGCGAGGTAGTTGGCGGCGCGCCAGTGCGCGTCCAGGGTGCGCAGTTCGTCGTCGGTCAGTACGGTGGCGTCCTGGTGTTCGACCTTGGACATGGGTGAGACTCCGGAAGTCGTGGGAACAGGTCATCGGGCGGTGGAGGCGGCATGGCCGGCAAGAAGGCGGCGGAGCTGCCGCGCAAGGTGTACGAAAAGGAACTGCTGCGCCTGCAGACGGAGTTGGTGAAGCTGCAGGAGTGGGTGCGGGTGACGGGCGCCCGGCTGGTGGTGGTCTTCGAGGGGCGGGACGCGGCGGGCAAGGGCGGCACCATCAAGCGGGTGGCCGAACACCTCAACCCGCGCGTGGCACGGATCGCGGCCCTGCCGAAGCCGACCGAGCGTGAACGCACCCAGTGGTACTTCCAGCGGTACGTCGAGCACCTGCCGGCGGCCGGGGAGATCGTGCTGTTCGACCGGTCCTGGTACAACCGGGCCGGGGTCGAGCATGTGATGGGCTTCTGTACGAAGGAGGAGCACCAGCTGTTCCTGCGGCAGTGCCCGATCTTCGAGCGGATGCTGGTGGAGGACGGGATCCTGCTGCGCAAGTACTGGTTCTCGGTGAGCGACACCGAGCAGCAGGAGCGTTTCCGGCGCCGCCTGGACGACCCGCTGCGGCGCTGGAAGCTGTCGCCGATGGACCTGGAGTCGATCACCCGCTGGGAGGCCTACTCCCGGGCGAAGGACGAGATGCTGGTCCACACCGACATCAGCGAGGCGCCCTGGTACGTGGTCGAGAGCGACGACAAACGCCGGGCGCGGTTGAACATGATCGCCCACCTGCTGGACTCCCTGCCGTACCACGACGCGCCCCCGCCCGTTCTCGAGCTGCCGAAGCGACCGGCGTCGACGGGCTACGAACGCCCGCCGCGTGATCTGCAGACCTACGTCCCCGACCACGCGGCGAGCCTCTGAGCAGCCGGCCATGCCGCTCACCCCCGCTCGGGTACGACCGCGACGGCGCAGGCGGCGTGGTGCAGCGCCGCGTGGGCGACCCGCCCCAGCTGGAGTCCGAGGTGCCCCGGGTTGCGCCGGGCGCCGACCACCAGCAGGTCGGCCTCGTGCGAGGCGGCCAGGAGCACCCTGCGGGCCGGGCCCTCGATCGTCCGTCGACGCAGTTCCACGTCCGCCGGTACCTCCTTCAGCGCCTCCTCCAGGACGTCGGCGGCGTGCTGTTCGTGCAGCCATGCGGGTTCACCGGCGAGCAGGGGGTGGTCGGTGGTCTCGTGTGCCGGGCATCGCCAGGCCCGTACGGCGTCCAAGGTCGCGTCGCGCAGCCGCGCCTCCTGGACTGCGAAGCGCAGCGCGGCGGGCTCCGTCCCTGTCTCACCGATGCCCACGACGACGCGGCCGTGCGTCGCTGTGCGGACCTGGTTGTCGTGGCTGCCGCGCAGCACGATCACCGGGCAGTCCGCGTGGGTGGCGACGGCGAGACTGACCGACCCGAGCAGCATCTCGACGAGGCCGCTGCGGCCGCGGGTGCCGAGCACCAGCGCGGCAGCGTTGCGTCCCTCGCGAACGAGGGCGTACTCGGGTTCCTCGGGCAGCACGCTGGTGGAGATCCTGATGTCGGCCTGGCGCGTGCGGGCCCGCTGTGCGGCGGCCCGCACGATGTCCTCGGCCATGATCTGCTCGGACGGCTTGCCCAGGTCCGTCGCGGGCGCGGCACCCTCGTACCTCTCCCAGAGGGATGCGTACACCAGCCGCAGCTGCGCCCCGCGCAGGGCGGCCTCGTCGGCCGCCCAGTCGACGGCGCGCAGGCTGGGCTCGGAGCCGTCCACGCCGACGACGATCGGGAGGCGCGAGCCCAGGACGAGCAGTTCGGCGCCCTTCACCGCCTCGGCGAGAACATCGTGGGGGCTACCGGAAAGGTGCTCGCTGATCACCTCGACGCCGGGGTGGCGCAGGCTGACGCCCTCGGCGGCTTCCCGCGAGATGCGCTCGGTCCGGTGCTGGTGCGTCTCGGCTCCCAGGAGGGGGGTCTGAGCGATGGGCTCCGGTTCCGGCTCCCGGATGTGGACGATCCTCAGTGGCAGGTCGCGCAGCGTCGCTTCGCGAGCCGCCCATTCTGCGGCGGCCCGGCTCTCGCGCGAGCGGTCGAGACCTACGGGGATGGTGCGGAGCATGATCTCCACCTCCTGGAGCCGGGTCCGATTCCAGCGTCGTCTTCGGGAGGGGTCCTCGTGCAGGGGCCGCTCGTCCCCGATCGGGGCCGACCGACCCCCCTGCGCGACTCGGCGCTGCGGGCCGACAGCGCCGTCGGTGCTCAGCGCAGCCGGCCGTGGTCGCGGACGAACGGCAGCTGGGCCCGGAGCCGGCTCGCACCCAGGGTGTCACCGGCGACGGCGACGGCCAGGACGGTCAGGGCGACCGCGTGGCCGACGTGGTCGTCCCCCGCGCCGGGCGGCGCCGGATGCCGAAGGTCCGTGTCCACTGGGCCGAACGGCCCTTCCTTCAGAGGCGGTTGGGTTCGGCCCGGCACCCCGGACGCGCGGGCCGTCGCCAGAGGTCTCGCGCCCGGTCGCACACCGTTGGATCACGAGGTCAGGCGCCGGAGGGCGGCAGATGTCCCAGGGCTCGGGCAGGCATGCCCGCGGTGGCGCCGACCGGTGCCCGCACTCGTCGCACTCCCTGCGCGCCCCGCGTGGGGTGAGGCCCTCGGCCGAAAGCTGCAACTCTCTTCCTTCACCGCTTACTTCACCTCTTGACGAAAGTGGTCCATACCTTTAGGTTCACGGGTCAGCCACGCACCGTGGGACGCGCTCACCGTTCATGAGGTGAACGCGGCCTCGGTTGTTCATCCCCCCACGAAGGGCCCTCAGCGCCATGCCCAGAACTCTCCCCGCGGCTGTCTCCCTCACCGCGCTCTGCCTCACCACCGGCCTGCTCACCGCCGCCCCCGCCCAGGCCGCCACCGGCACCATCACCGGCCTCGCCGGCAAGTGCCTCGACGTCGCCGGCGCCAACTCCGCCGACGGCACGGCCGTCCAGCTCTACGACTGCAACGGCACCGCCGCCCAGCAGTGGACCGTCGGCAGCGACGGCACCATCCGCGCCCTCGGCAAGTGTCTCGACGTCACCGGCAATGCCACCGCCGACGGTGCCAAGGCACAGCTGTGGAGCTGTACCGGCGGCGCCAATCAGAAGTGGACCGTCACCGCCGCGCACGACATCGTCAACCCGCAGGCGAACAAGTGCCTGGACGTCGCGGACAACAACTCCGCCAACGGCACCCGCATACAGATCTGGAGCTGTAGCGGCGGCTCCAACCAGAAGTGGACCGCGCCCGCCCCCGACGACAGCACCACCCCCACCGCGCCGATGGCCATGGCGCCGTACCTCTACAACGGCTGGGGCAGCCCGCCGAACCCCACCGCGGTCACCAACGCCACCGGCGTGAAGTACTTCACCCTCGCCTTCGTGCTCAGCAACGGCTACTGCAACCCCCAGTGGGACGGCAGCCGGGCGCTGGCCGGAGGCGTCGACCAGCAGACGATCAACACCGTGCGGGCGAACGGCGGCGACGTCATCCCGTCCTTCGGCGGCTACAGCGGCAACAAGCTGGAGAGCTCCTGCTCCGGTGCGAGCGAACTCGCCGCCGCCTACCAGAAGGTGATCAACGCGTACGGCCTCAAGGCCATCGACATCGACCTCGAATCCGACGCCTACAGCAACCCCACCGTCCAGCAGCGCACGGTCGACGCACTCAAGACCGTGAAGGCCGGCAACCCCGGCCTCAAGGTGTACGTCACCATCGGCACCGGGCAGAGCGGTCCCGACACCAGCCTGATCAACCGGGCCGCCTCCTCCGGTCTGACCGTGGACGCCTGGGCCATCATGCCGTTCGACTTCGGCGGCGCCGGCCAGAACATGGGCAACCTCACCACGCAGGCGGCCGAAGGCCTCAAGAACGCGCTGAAGAACGCGTACGGCTACAGCGACGACCAGGCCTACCGGGACATGGGCATCTCGTCGATGAACGGCATCACCGACCAGAACGAGACCGTCTCGGTCGCCGACTTCCGCACCATCCTCGCCTACGCCCAGCAACACCACCTCGCCCGGTTGACGTTCTGGTCCGCCAACCGCGACCGGCCGTGCACCGGCGGCCCCGCGGACAGCTGCTCCGGCGTGGGCCAGTCCGACTGGGATTACACCCGCGTCTTCGCCGCGTACACCGGCTGACCCGAGCCCTCCAACCACCCTCACCATGAGCCGCCCCTCCCCCAGCCTCCGGCCGGGGACCCCCCTCTCGCTTCGCTCGGCAAGGAGAACCCGTGCTCACCGTCTTGCGCTCCGCACTCAAGCGCCGTCGCAGATCCACCGCCGCGGCGTTGGTCACCGTGGCCGTCGCCTCCCTGCTCACCTCCGCACCCGCGCCCGCGAGCGCGGCCAACGCACTGCCCACCGACTTCGCCACCGTCATGAACGCCGCGAGCGGCAGGTGCCTGGATGCCAGGGCGGCCGCCACCGCCAACGGCACCGTCGTACAGCAGTACTCGTGCAACGGCTCCGCGGCCCAGCAATGGAGCTTCACCGCCACCAGCGACGGCTACGTCCGCATCAACAACCGCAACAACACCAGCCAGGTCGTGGACGTCGCCGACGTATCCACGGCCGACAACGCGCCCGTCCATCTGTGGGGCTACGGCGGCGGCGCCAACCAGCAGTGGCTGCCGGTCGACGAGGGCGGCGGCGCCTACCACTTCGTCAACCGCAACAGCGGCAAGTGCCTCGACGACCCCGGCGCCTCGACCGCCGACAGCGTGCAGTTCGTGCAATACACCTGCAACGGCACCGCCGCCCAGCGCTTCCAGGTGGTCCCCGTGAACCAGTCGACGGCCGATCCCGACCTCGGTCCGAACGTCGTCGTCTTCGACCCGTCCATGTCGTCCTCGACGATCCAGAGCAGGCTGAACTCGATCTTCCAGCAGCAGGAGACCAACCAGTTCGGCTCCCAGCGGTACGCCGTCCTGTTCAAGCCGGGCTCCTACAGCGCCGACGCCAACGTCGGCTTCTACACCCAGATGCTGGGTCTCGGCCTGACCCCCGACGCGGTGACGATCAACGGCGCGGTACACGCCGAGGCCGACTGGTTCCAGGGCAACGCCACCCAGAACTTCTGGCGCGGCGCCGAGAACCTCTCCGTCAACCCCACCGGCGGCAGCGACCGTTGGGCGGTCTCGCAGGCGGCGCCGTACCGCCGGATGCACCTGCGCGGCAACCTCGCCCTGGACGACAACGGCTGGTCCAGCGGCGGCCTCCTCGCCGACACCAAGGTCGACGGGCAGGTCAACTCCGGCAGCCAGCAGCAGTGGCTGACCCGCAACTCCCAGCTCGGCAGCTGGACCGGCGCCAACTGGAACATGGTCTTCGTCGGCAGCCAGGGCGTGCCGGGCACCAGCTTCCCGAGCCCGCCCGACACCACGGTCGCCCAGACCCCGGTCAGCCGGGAGAAGCCGTTCCTGTACGTCGACGGCAACGGCGCCTACCAGGTGTTCGTGCCGTCCCTTCGGTCCAACTCCACGGCGACCAGCTGGGCAGGCGGCCCCTCCGGCAGCTCGCTGTCCCTGGACACCTTCTACGTCGTCAAACCGGGCGCCACCGCCTCCCAGATCAACGCCGCGCTCGCTGCCGGCAAGAACCTCCTGGTCACCCCAGGCGTGTACCACTTGGACCAGACCCTGCAGGTGAACCGCGCCGACACCGTCGTCCTCGGCCTGGGCCTCGCGACCTTCGTCCCGGACAACGGCATCACCGCGATGAAGGTGGCCGACGTCGACGGCGTGAAGGTCGCGGGCCTGCTGTTCGACGCGGGCACCACCAACTCGCCGAGTCTGATGGAGGTCGGGCCGACCGGCTCGTCCGCCACGCACGCCGCTGACCCGACCTCCCTGCATGATGTGTACTTCCGCGTCGGCGGCGCGGGCGTCGGAAAGTCGACCACGAGCCTCGTCGTCAACAGCGACAACGTCATCGGCGACCACATGTGGATCTGGCGCGCCGACCACGGCAGCGGCGTCGGCTGGACCAGCAACACGGCGGACACCGGCCTGATCGTCAACGGCGACAACGTGACCATGTACGGCCTGTTCGTCGAGCACTACCAGAAGTACCAGACCATCTGGAACGGCAATGGCGGCCGCACGTACTTCTACCAGAACGAAATGCCCTACGACCCGCCCAACCAGGCCGCCTGGATGAACGGCGCCACCCAGGGCTACGCCGCCTACAAGGTCGCGGACTCCGTCACCAGCCACCAGGCTTACGGCCTGGGCAGCTACTGCTACTTCAACGTCAATCCGAGTGTGACGGCCGCGCACGCCATCGAGGCCCCGAACAACACGGGCGTCCGCTTCACCAGCATGGTGACCGTCTCCCTCGGCGGCACCGGCACCATCAGCCACGTCATCAACAACACCGGAGGCCCGTCCAACTCCACCACCAACGTGGCCGACCTGACGGCCTATCCGTAGAGCGCCTGCACACCCGAAGACGCAAGCTCCGTCGTCGGTCGTCCCGCCACTCCGCCTCGCGGTGGGTGGCGGGACGGCCGTCCACCCGAACACACCTCACCGACGGCACGGCGGTCCAGCCGTGGGACTGCCCCGGCGGCGCCAACGAGCAGCCGAGGCCCGTGGTGCGTAGGCATGTGGTGCAGGGGGCGCCGGTGTCCCGGGCTGGCCGGACCCTGCGTCAGTGGTGCAGGAGTCGGAGGTCGATGGCCTCGGACATGGCCTCCATGCCGGCGTCATTGGGGTGGACGTGGTCGCCCGAGTCGTAGGCGGGGTTGAGGGCCGATGGGTCCGCGGGGTCGCGCATGGCCCGGTCGAAGTCGATGACGCCGTCGAAGGCGTCGCTGGTGCGGATCCAGTCGTTGACGTTCTGGCGGATCGCCTCGGCGGCGGGCGTGTAGTAACCATTGCCCTTGTCCGGCATCAGGGTCGCGCCGATGACACGGACGCGGGCTGCGTGCGCTTCTTCGATCAGGGTGCGGTAGCCGTTGATGAGGTCCTGGGCGGTGAGCGGCCCTCCGTCGGGCCCGGCGTTGTTACCGATGTCGTTGATGCCCTCGAAGAGGATCACGTCCTTGACGCCGGGCTGGCCGAGGGCGTCGTGACGGAAGCGTTTCAGCGCGCTGATGCCCTGCCAGAGGTTGGGGACGTCGGTGAGTACGCGGTTGCCGCCGATGCCTGCGTCGACGACGCTCAGCTTCTGCGGGCCCGGCTCGGCGGCGAGACGGCGGCCGAGGAAGTCCGGCCATCGGGTGTACGTGCCGGTCGAGGAGTGGTAGCCGTCGGTGATGGAGTCGCCGAAGGCGACGACAGCGCCCTTCGCTGTCGAGGACAGGACGTCGAGACCCGCCAGGTAGTACCAGGACGTCGTGGTGGTCGCGAACGCGGCGGCGCTCTCGTCGCCGGTGTGGTCGCCGGAAGCTACGGAGGTCGTGTCGAACGCGTCCGAGTGCCAGGTCGACATGCCGGTGCTGCCGGGGACGTAGAGGCTGATCAGGAGGTTCTGGCCGGCCTCGACCGAGATCGGGACTGCGTCGCTCACCACCTCGTCACCGGCGGTGATCGTCACCTGCCGCGACCCACCGAAGGTGATGCGCCGACTGGTTCCGGGCTTCGCCGCGCCGCCGCTCGCCTGGACGGCCAGGTCAACGGCTCCGACGTCGAGCGGCTCGGGGCTGTACCGGTTCGACAGCGTGATCCGGGCGCCCGAGCCCGCGACGCTGCTGTGCACCACCATCCGAATGGTCTGGTTCTCGAAGGACGGGCCGCCGGTCGTCATGCTGGGCGACCAGGCGCTGACCCGGGTGGCCTTGCCGTACGACGACGGCGTGACCGCGCTCGCGGTGCCCAGCGGGACGACCGCGAGCACGAGCACGAGCAGCGTGCCGACCATGAGTCTGAGTCGCGGCCCACGATTCGCCGCTTGGGTCTGCTTCTTGGGGAACATCGCAGCTTTCTCCGCTCGTCTCGTCGTTCCTGCGCGACAGGGATTGCGGCCCGGTGCTGCGCGGGGGCGTCCGGGCGGTCCGGACGCCCCCGGGCAACACCATCGGCGCGTGCCAGATGGTCGTCGTGCCCGACCGTTCAGTCCACGAGTTCCGTCAGCGTCACCGTCTCGCCGGGCTTCAGGGTCACGGTCGTGCTCTTCGCGCCCGCGGTGACCGTGGTCCTGCGGCCTCCGACACTGCGCAGCGTCACCTCGCGTACGCGGCCGTGCCTCCAGGACACGTCCACCGTGAATCCCCCGCGGGCTCCGGCTCCCTTGAGTGATCCTGAGCCGGCCCAGGCGTCGGGCAATGCCGGGAGCAGGTCGATGTGGCCGGGGCGGGAGTGGACGAGCATCTCCAGCATGGCGGTGGGAGTGCCGAGGTTGGCGTCGATCTGGAAGATCGCGCGGGTGTCCGACACCCGGTACATGTCGAAGAAGTTCATCGCCGTGCCGGTGTCGCCGCCCGACCAGGGCCGCAGATTGGTGAGCAGCAGCTGGTAGGCCTTGTCGGCGTTCTTGAGCCGCGCCCAGCAGGCGGCCCGCCAGGCGCAGGCCCATCCATAGCTCTCCATGCCGCGTGCGGTGAGCAACTCCGTCGCGCCCTTGAGGAGTTCGGGGTCACCGCCGTCCGGGCGGATGCGGTCGCCGGGGAACAGGCCGATCAGCGGCGAGAGGTGGCGGTGGGTGGTTTCGCCGAGGTTGTCCTCGCTCATCCACTCCTCGAGCCAGCCGGACTTCGGGCTGACGCGCGGAAGATACAGACGCTCCCGCACCTCCCCCACCGCAGCGGCGTGTTCGAGGTCGCCGTCGAGCGTGCGGCACGCCTCCTCGTAGTGGCCGAAGAGGGACCACAGGAGTTCCTGGGTGTAGGTGATGCCGCGGGCGTCCTGCGGTCCGTGCTCGGGTGACCAGTCGTGGTCGTCGATCAGGACCTCGCGACCGTCGACCGTCGTCGTGATCAGCCGCGCCTCCCAGAACTCGCAGGCTCCCTTGAGCAGTGGCATGATCCGCGCGAGATACTTCGTGTCCTGCGTGAACTCGTAGTGCTCGTAGAGGGATTCGCACAGCCAGGCGTTGCCGGCCGGGTGCCACCACCACCCCAGGCCGCCGTACGGGTTGGTGGAGAAGGCCACCGTCCAGCCCGCGACCTTGCCCGAGGTGTTGCGGTAGCGGTTGCGGGAGTCCTGGAAATTCTGCCGCGTGACCTCGCTCCAGGCGGGAAGCTGAGCCAGGCAGTAGTCGGCGAAGGCGGTGAAGGTGTCGCCGATGCCGGCGCGGTCGGGCAGCCAGTAGTTCATCTGGATGTTGATGTCGGTGTGGTAATCGCCCATCCAGTCAGGAGTGTTGCCCTCCAGCCACAGCCCCTGCAGACCCATGGGCAGGCCGTCGCGCGAGCCGCAGATGGCCAGATAGCGGCCGAACTGCAGGTAGCTCGCCTCCAGTTCGGGGTCGGGCACCGCCCCGTCGGCGGCCCGCGCCTTCAACCGCGACCAGGTGTCGAGGCGGCGCTGCCGCGTGCCGGAGTCGCCGAGGTCGAGTGTGAGCCGGTCGTAGCGGGACCGGTAGTCGGCGACGTGTGTGTCCCGCAGCCGACTGCCCGATATCCGAGCCGCCGCAAGGGCCTTGGACTGCGCGAGGGCGAGCGGGTCGGCGCCCGGGTCGCGGTAGCCGGCGGCGTGGTCCGGCGCGTAGTCGGTGCCGCCGCTGATGACGAGGGTGACCTCGGTGCAGTCGGTGAACGTGACGCGGGTGCCGATGGCGGCGACGGTGCCGTCCCCGGCGGCAGCCACGGCGGCGGCGTAGCGCAGCCCGTTGGCGAAGGACGACGAGAAGGACGCGAGGTGCCGGTCCTTGTCCACGCCGGTCGTCTCGCCGTGCGTGCCGGAGAGGATGAGGGCTCCGCTCAGGGATCCGCCGCCGCTCTGGCTGAGCCGGACGACGATGGTGTCGTCCGCGGCACTGGCGAACATCTCTCGGACGTAGCGGACCTTGTCCTTGGTGTACGTGGTGGTGACCAGGCCGTTGCTGAGGTCGAGGGTCCGCCGGTAGCCGGTGACGGCGGAGAACTCGTGGCCCGGCATGTGGAGCATGACGCGGGCCAGGAGGGTCAAGCTGCCGAAGTCGTCGCGTCCGTAGGGGAATTGGCCGTCGGAGTCGAGGGTCGCGTTGGCGCCGCCGGTCCACAGCGTTGCGTCGGTGACGTGGAACAGCTCGCGGGCTGGGTCGGCGCCGACGAGGGCGCCGATGCGGCCGTTGCCCAGGGGCAGGCCCTGCTCGATGAGGACGTCCTCATCGGCGGGCTCCGGGTACCACAGGGTCGTGGCGGCGTCGGCGGGGACGAGCGGGGAGATCGTGGGGCGGCTCGGTGCGGCGTGCGCGGTGAAGGCGGGCAGCGCGTTCAGGGCCAGGGCGGCGCCCAGGCCGAGGACCAGGCGTCTGGAGGGGTGTCCATTGCTCATGTGCGGCTCCTTGCCGGTAAGCGGCGGGCGGCTAGGACAGCTTGATCAGGCGGGAGCCGTGTGCCGGCACATCCGTCGCGGTCCAGGACCGCTTGGCCGTGCCGAGGTCCTTGCGGTCGACGAGGTCGCGCAGATGCCTGGTGCCGGACAGACCCAGGTCGCCGAGGTTCACGGAGATGTCCGTGGCCGAGGAGCCGAGGTTGTAGACCGCGAGGTAGGTGTCCTTGCCGATGTTCTTCGTCCATACCTGCGTGTCGCCGGAGCGGATCTGCTTGGGCAGGACGGCCGCCTGGTCGACGGCGATGACTTCCGGGTTGGTCAGGACGGCCTTGGCCTTGTCGTCGAGGAACCAGATGTCGCCGCCGACGTACAGCGGGGACGACGCCATCGACCAGAACGTCATGACGGTCTGTCGCTCGATGTCGTTCAGGCCGTCCTGCAGTCCGCTGCCGGTGTTGTTGTTGATCGGCATCGAGTCGAGGTCGGCGAGGTAGCCGGGAGCGGCCAGCTTGGGCAGCCACTTGGGCAGGTCCGTGAAGCGGTCGTCGACGGAGCTGGTCCACGTGCTGGTGGTCTCGCAGTAGCACTCGACGTCGGTGTCGACGCGGACACCGTTCGCGTAGGGCTTCAGGCCGTCGGCGGCCTCGATGTCCACGGGCCAGGCACTGGCGGACAGCCACATGCTGCGGCCGCTGTGGTCGATCGCGGTGGACCAGGCCTTGATGTCCTCGACGTTGTCCTTCGTCACACCGTCGATCTTGATGAAGTCGATGCCCCAGGAGGCGTACCGGGCGACGATGGAGTCGATGTAGTCCTGCGCGCACGGGTTGCTGTAGTCGATCTTCCAGTTGCCGCCCCACTTGTTGGTCGCGGTGAGCGGTTGCACCGCGATGTCGCGGGCATGACAGTCGGTGCCGAGGATCGGCGCGTTCTTGTTGTACACCTCCTGCTCCAGGCCGGCGGCGCCGTACAGGCCGAGCTTGAGGCCCTTGCCGTGGACGTAGTCGGACAGCGCGAGCATCCCGCTGGGGAAGCGGTCCTTGTCGGCGTTCGGGATGCCGTTGGCGTCGGTGTGGAAGTTCCAGTCGTAGTCGAAGTTCCAGCCGGCGTCGATGTTCAGGTTCTTGTACCCGGCCGAGGACAGCTTGCTGCTGAGAGAGTCGGCGGCGTTCTTGATGTTGCCTTCGTTGAGCCAGTGGGTGCCGTAGCCGCTGCGCGACGAGGACTCCACGCTCCAGCTGCTCCAGCCCATGAAGGGCTTCATGTACGGGGTCTTCGCCTGGGCGTCGGCGGACGGCAGAGTGAGGGCGAGCGGCAGGGCGCAGGCGGCGGCGAGCGCGGCGCGGCGGGTGGTTCTTGTCACTGCGAGTACCTCCGGAAGGGTGGAGAAACAGTTCAGGACTTGAGACCGGACATCGCGATGCCCTGGACGATGTGGCGCTGGGCGACCAGGAACATGACCACCAGCGGCAGGATCGCGACGGCCGTGCCCGCGAACAGTTCGGGCAGATTGACGGTCTGGGAGGTGAGGAAGCTGGAGAGCGCGATCTGTACGGTCCAGCTGTTCGGGTCCTGGCCGATCATCAGCGGCCACAGGAACGAGTTCCACGCCTCGATGAAGGACAGCGCCCCGAGGGAGGCGATCATCGTGACCGAGTTGGGCAGGATGATGCGCCCGTAGACGCCGAGGTAGCTGAGGCCGTCAAGGCGGCCCGCCTCCTCGATCTCGGCGGGGAAGGACAGATAGAAGCTGCGGAAGAGGATGACTGCGAACGCGTTGAACACGCCCGGCGCGATCAGGCCCCACATCGTGTTCACACCGCCCATGGAGCCGACCACCACGAATGTGGGCAGGAACGTGACGGCCTGCGGGATCATCAGCGTGCCGACGATGAGCGCCAGGACGACCGCCCGGCCCGGCACCGCGATCCGGGCCAGCGCGTACCCGGCCATCGAGGCGAGCAGCGTCGACACCGGCGCCGTGATGACGGCGATCAGCAGCGAGTTGACCAAAGACCGGCCGAACGGCCGCTCCGGGTTGTCGAACAGGGCGGTGAAGTTGTCCCAGTTCAGTGAGGACGGCAGCCAGTGCCAGTCGGTGGCGATGATCTCCGGCGTCGTCATGAAGGCATTGCGCAGCAGAACGTAGAACGGGATCAGGAAGATCGCGGCCAGCAGACAGAGCACGACATACGTGGCGGCTGAGCCGAGCACGCTCCCTCGGAAACGGTTCATGGGCTTCAGTCCTTGTCGCGGGCGAACCCGAGGATCCGGCCCTGGAGCAGCGTGACCAGCACGATCAGGAGGGTGAGCAGGAAGGCACCGGCGGAGCCGACGCCGTAGTCCTGGTCCTGGAGGGCGACGCCGTACAGGTGCATGAGCGGGGTGCGCACGGGTTCGCTGCCGAGCGCGGCGCCGGTGGAGAAGATCGCGTAGAACTCGTCGAAGGCCTGGAGGGCCGCGATGAGCATGAGCAGCAGGACAGCGACCGACGTGTTGCGCAGCATGGGGAAGGTGATGCTGCGGAAGGTGCGCCATGGCCCGGCGCCGTCGAGGGCGGCGGCCTCGTAGAGGTGCTGCGGGATGGCCTGGAGTCCGGCGATGAACAGGATCATGTAGAGGCCGACTTGGAGCCACAGACGCAGCGTGACGAGCACGATCCAGTACAGGGGCGGGCTCTGCGTCTGGATCCACGGGGTGGCGTCGGCGCCGAAGAGCGCGCCGAGGGTGTTGGCGAGGCCGGACGGCACCCCGCTGAACAGGGCCATCTTCCAGATCATCGCGGCGGCGACATAGCTGACGGCGGCCGGCAGCAGGAACGCCGTGCGGAAGAAGGCCCGGCCGCGCCGCACCCGGTTGACGAGCACGGCGAGGCCCAGGGACCCGGTGAAGGTGAGGGGCACGATGAACGCGGTGAACAGCACGATCATCGTGAGCGAGTCACGGAAGCGCTCGTCGCTGAGCAGCTGTTGGTAGTTGTCTAAGCCGACCCAGTTGCCCAGCGAGATGGTGCGGCGCGCCTCGCTGAAGCTGAGCAGGAAGCTCCAGCCGATCGCGACGTAGCGGAAGACGCCGAGGCCGATCAGCATCGGCGCGGTCAGTACGCCGAAGGCGAGGGCCTTCGACTGCCGTTCGGTCAGCCGTCGTCGGCGCGGCGCCGGGGCGGGCGCCGGCCGGGCGGCACTCTTGCGCAGGAGCGTGGTGCCGGTGGCGGGCATGATCCTCAGCCCATCTGCTTGTCGAGGTCGGACTGTGCCTTCGATTGGGCCTTCTCGAGGGTCTTCTCCGGTGCCGCGCCGTTGGCTATGTCGGCGGCCGCGGCGATGAACCCGGTCTGCATGGCCTGGGTCCACTCGGCGGGGAAGGAGACGCCGTACTTGGCCGCGATCCCGGCGGCGTCCTTGGCGGCACCCTTGCTCAACTCAGGGGTTCTCGCGGCGACGTCAGTCTGTGGTGGCACATGGAAGCCGTACTTGACAGCCCAGTCGATCTGGATCTCGGTCTGCTTGATCCACAGCCACTGGAGGTACTTCTTGGCCTCGGCAACGTGCTTGCTCTTGGCGTGGATCACCTGCGTCCAGCCGCCGAGCCTGGCGACGGGCGTGCCGGAGGAGTCGTACGCGGGCCAGGGCACCACCCCGAAGTCGTCGTCGAGTGCCTTCTCGATGACGGGCTGCGCCCACAGGCCGCACCACTGCATGGCGACTGCGCCCTGGGTGAAGGCCCCGGCGTCGTACCAGTCGGTGGTGAAGCCGAGCAGGATCGACTTGTCGGAGTGCAGGTCGCGCAGGCCGCCGAGGGACCGCGCGGCGTCGGCGTAGACGACCTTGTCCCCGTCGATGAGGTCGACGCCCTGGGACCAGGCGAGCAGGTAGGGGCTGTCGCCGATGCCGTCGTTGCCGATGAACAGACCCTTCACGTCGCCGGACGTCAACTTCTTCGCGGCGTCGACCAGTTCGGCGAAGGTGGTGGGCGGGGTGACCCCCGCCTTCTTCAGCATCGACTTGCGGTAGTAGAGCACCATGATGTCGTCGATGGTCTTGATGCCGTAGAGCTTGCCGTCGACGGTGAGGTAGTCGAGGTCGGCCTTGTTGAAGCCGTCCTTGGCGACGCCGTACACGTCGTCGAGGGGTTCGAGCTGTCCCTTGCGGGCCATCTCCGCGCGGAAGTCGCCGAGTTCGAAGATGTCGGGGGCGTCGTCGCCGAGGAGCGCGGCGTTGAGCTTGGTCTCGTACTGGGAGACGTCGGCGCCCCACACCACGTTGATCGCGATGTCGGGGTGGGCCTTGGTGAATTCCTCGGCGTACCGCTTCACCGCGGCCTGCGTGCCCTCCTCGCCGTACTGGTGGTACCACTGTGTGAGGGTGACCTTGGCGCCCTTGGCGGCGGCGGTGCCCTGCGGGTCGCTGGAGCAGGCGACGGCGGTGCCGGCCACGAACAGCAGCGAGGTGCCGAGGAATCCGCGGCGGCTCAGAGCGGAGCTGGTTGTCATGACAGGGTCCTTCCGGGGAACGGCTCGGGGGAGTTGCGAGGCGCTTTCACTCGGCATCGCGCGACATCACGCGGCGAAGAGGGACTGGACGCTGACGGCGGCGGCTCCGCGCGCCCATTCCTCCCAGGGCAGGGGACGTACGACGAGAGGGCAGCGAGCGGCGGCTCCGAAGGCCTGGGTGGTGAAGGCGGCGCGGATCTGCTCCTCGAACAGGTCGTACGCGGCGAGTCCCTCACCGGAGACGACGACCCGCTCGGGTCCGACCAGGTTGACCATGGCGGCGAGGCCGAGCCCGATGGCCTGGCCCGCCTCGGCGAACACCGCACGCACCGCGGCGTCGCCGCCGTGGGCGCGGTCGATGGCGCCGGTCATGTCGAGCGTCGGGTCGCCCGAGACCGTCCGGGCGCGGGCGACGATGGCCTCCTCGGAGGCGATCGCCTCGACGCAGCCGCGGGATCCGCAGTGGCACGCGGGTCCGTCGCCGGCGGCCACCGGGATGTGGCCGATCTCCCCCGCCACCCCATAACCGCCCGCCACCAGGCGGCCGTTGACGACGAGAGCACACCCGATGCCGACGCCGACAGTGGCCAGGGCGAAGGAGTCGGCGCCCACACCCTCGCCGAACCACTGCTCGGCGACGGTCAGCGCCTTCACGTCGTTCTCGACCGTCACTGTCAACGCGGTGGCCGAGGCGACGAGTTCGGCCAGCGGAACGTCGCGCCAGCCGAGGAACGGCGAGTACCGCACGACACCGCCCGGCCGGTCCACGTCACCCGAGACGGACAGCCCGATGTGGTGCGTGCGCTCGGCGTGCGCGGGGCTCAGCTCCCGCACGAGGGCGGCGATGTCGCCGACGACGTGTTCGACGGACCGCCCGGACACGGTCCGGCGCCGAACCGCGCGCACCTGCGCCCTCAAGTCCGTGACCACGCCGATGAGTTCATCGGCGGTGACCTTGACGCCCACAAAGAACTCCCGGTCGGCGCGGACTGCGAGAGGGTGTGCGGGGCGGCCCGCACCCTCGGCGGCCCGCTCACCGCGCGGCAGTTCCTCCAGGTATCCGGCCTCGATCATCGGCTTGACCGCCTTGGTGACGGCGGCGGAGGAGAGACCGGTGATCCGGGCGATCTCCGGGCGGACGACCGGACCACGTGTGAGCACCGTCGTGAACACCGTGTTGGCCGCCGGAGACGCGAGCAACTTCGCTCGGTTCAGCAACATGGGGGAAACGTAGGGGCAATAATTTCCTTCGTCAATATTTAAATTCGAGGAGTTGAGATCTAAGCTCCCGGCTCATGTCACAGGTGTCCTACGACGCGTCCAGTCGCACGTATCTGCTCACCACTCCCGCCACCTCGTACGCGCTGCGCATCGGCGCGGACGACACCCCACAGCACGTGCACTGGGGTCCGCCCCTCACACCGGCCCAGGCCGCCGCCCTGCCCACGCATGACGGGGTGACCAGCAGTTTCGCCTCAACCAGCGGTGAGGAGCTGGCCGTTGAGGGTGGCGCGCGGTTCGGCGTGCCCTCCCTGCTCGTGCGGTACGCGAACGGAGCGCGCTGCGTCGAGTGGGTGCACGAGGGCCATGAGATCGAGGGCAACCGGCTGCATCTGCGACTGCGCGACCGCCACTACCCACTCGCCTGCACGCTGCACTACGCGGTCCACGAGGACAGCGACGTCGTCGAACGGTCCCTTACCGTCCGGCACTTGGGCACGGACGAGGCCGATGCGCCGATCGAGGTCCTGCGCTGCGACGCCGCCTGCTGGTCCGTTCCCGCCGCGTCCGGCGTGCGGCTGAGCCACACCGTGGGCGAGTGGGCGGGCGAGACACAGCTGCGCCGCACCGAAGCCCCGTACGCCGAAACCGTGTTCACGAGTCGGCGCGGCCTCTCGGGCCACTACGGCAACCCCTGGGTGATGGTCGACGCCGGCGACGCGGACGAGACTCGTGGCGACGTATGGAGCATGGTCCTTGCCTGGTCGGGGAGTTGGCGCATCACCACGCACCGCGACCACACCGGCGGCCCGTTCACGATCACCGGAGGCGCCGGGCACGACGGCCTGACGTGGCGGCTGCAACCCGGAGAGAGCCACAAAACCCCCACGTTCGCAGGGCAGTTCAGCCGTGGCGGCTTCGGAGGAACGAGCCGCGGCTGGCACCGGTACGTCACGGAGCATGTACTGCCACGCCCCGACGAGCTGCGCCCCGTGGTCTACAACTCCTGGGAGGCGACCGGCTGGGACGTCACCCTGGAGGGCCAACGGGCCCTGGCCGAACGCGCGGCCACGCTGGGCGTCGAGCTGTTCGTCGTGGACGACGGCTGGTTCGGTCGCCGCACCAGCGACCGGGCCGGGCTCGGCGACTGGCACCCGAACCCCGAGCGGTTCCCGCACGGACTCGGCCCGCTGGTCGAGGAGGTCCGCCGGCTCGGAATGCGCTTCGGCCTCTGGGTGGAGCCGGAGATGACCAACCCGGACAGCGACCTCTACCGCGAACACCCTGACTGGGTCCTGCACATGCCGCACCGCCGCCGCACCGAACTGCGCCACCAGCTCGTCCTCAACTTCGCCCGCAGCGACGTCACCGAGTGGGCGTTCACATGGCTCGACCAGCTCGTCGCCACGAACGCGATCGACTTCCTCAAGTGGGACATGAACCGCGCGCTCACCGAGGCGGGTTGGCCCGGCAACCCCGACGCCGAACGGCTGTGGAGCGACCACACACGGGGCGTGTACACGGTGATCGACCGGCTGCGCCGCGCCCACCCCGGCCTGCGCATCGAGGGCTGCTCGGGCGGCGGCGGCCGCGCCGACCTCGGCATGCTGGCCCGCACCGACCAGACCTGGATCTCTGACAATACCGACGCCGACGACCGGATCGCCATCCAGCACGGCTACAGCCAGATCTACCCGGCGCGCACCATGGCCGCCTGGGTCACTGACAGTCCCAACCCGCACACCGGACGCACCACCCCGCTCACCTACCGCTTCCACGTCGCGATGGCGGGCGCGCTCGGCATCGGCGGCGACCTCTCGCGCTGGACCGAGGCCGAACTCGCCGAGGCCCGCGACCTGGTGGCGCTCTACAAGCAGATCCGCCCGGTCGTGCAGCACGGCGAGCAGTACCGCCTGGCGGACGCCGTGCAGCACCGGGCGGGCGAGAAGGTCGTGGTGATCGCCTGGGGCCGCAGCCGCTCCCTGCGCCTGGCCGACCTCTCTCCGTCCGCGGTCTACGTCGACGAAGACACCGGCACCGAGTACGACGCGGCGACCCTGCTCACACACGGGCTGCCGCTGCACCTGCCGAAGGGCGACCGGCCGAGCACGGTGGTTCGACTGACGCGCCGGTGAGCCGGGCTCCCCGGCTGGGGTTCGGTGTCCGGCCGGGGGCCAGTTCTGGATCTCCTTCGACACCAGGGCCGCCGAACCGGACAAACTCCATGGCTCGATCCGCCCCCTGCTGACACGCGGTACAAGGCGGAGTGCACGGCTCGAACCGTCGCTACGCACGCTCACGGCATGGTGACCACGGCCTTGCCGCGGGCGTGGCCCTGCTCCACATGGCGCACGCCCTCGGCAGTGTCGGCCAGGGGGTAGGTCCGGTCGACCACCGGGCTGAGCTTGCCGGCCTCGATGAACGCGGTGACGGCGAGCAGGTCCTCGTGGGTCCGCCCGGCCGGGGCCGCCGGCAGGATCGGGCGGAGCCGCTGCCGGACGAACGCGTCGACCGCGATCAGCTGCAGCATGGAGCCCATCACTCCGAACACGTGGCCCGGCGAGCCGCCGCCGTTGGCCACCAGCGTCCCGGTCGGGGTGAGCGCCCGGCGCAGCCGGCTCAACGGGCGGTTGCCCACGTTGTCCAGGATCACGTCGTAGTGCACGCGCCCGTCGGTGAAATCCTCCCGGTTGTAGTCGACTACGTGCGCGGCACCCAGGGAGCGCACCAGGTCGGCGTTGCGGGCGCTGCACACCCCGGTGACCTCCGCGTCCAGGGCTGCGGCTATCTGCACGGCAAACGTGCCCACGCCACCGGCGGCCCCGTTGACCAGCACCCGCTGCCCGGCCTGCACCTGGCCCACGGTCCGGATACCACGCAGCGCGGTCACCGCCCCCATCGGCACGGCCGCGGCCTGCTCGTAGGTCAGGCCGGCGGGCTTGGGGACCAGTAGGTCCGCGGTGGTGAGCGCGTACTCGGCGAAGGAGCCCGGGCAGAAACCCATTACCTCGTCGCCGGGCCTGAGCCCACATACGTGGGAACCGACCGCCTCCACCCGTCCGGCCGCGTCGATCCCGGCCACCCGGGACTTCGGCCGGGTCAGCCCGACTCCCGTCAGCCGCGCCACGAACGGGTCGCCGCGCATCATGTGCCAGTCGTAGGGGTTGAGGGCGGCGGCGTGCACCCGTACCAGCACCTGGTTGGAACCGACGTCCGGCCGGTCGGTGTCCGCCAGCCGCAGTATGTCCGGCGGGCCGAACCGCTCTTGAATGATCGCCTTCATCCGGTCTCCCCCATCACCTCGTGATCGCCGGGTCGGGCCCGAGGACCAGTAGCGGACGCTGCGAGCGTACGGCGTACACCTCACGGTAGGTGTACGCCGTACACCCGTCAAGGGATGCAGAGGAGTGCAGCGGCAAAGGTGGCGCATCTGGGCGGCGGTGACGGCTGAAGACCTCAGGCTGGTGCTGCCGGGGTCCTTCGTCGGTGGATCAGATCGTGCCCCGGAGCCGCTCGAGTCCGTCCAGCGTCAGATCCAGGGCGAACTCGAACTCGAACTGGTCGTCGCAGCCCGAGCCGACGACGGATCCCTGGTCGTGGGCGACCGCCATGGCCAGTTCGGTGATGTGGGGGTAGCGCGCCGCCATCTCCTCGGGCGGCATCGCGTCCGGATCCGGCTCGCGGTCGGAGTTGTCATCGAACAGCTCCTGGGAGAAGCCCAGCAGTCGGCTTCCCATGACGTGCATCGCGTGATGGACCAGGTCGATCGAGAACCCCCCGGCCCGGAAGATCCCGATCATCGAGTCCAGATACTCCATGACCGCAGGGGTCGGGGCGGTCCGCGCCTTGATCCGCGACTCCATGACCTCGGGTGCCCACGGGTGACGCAGCAGCATGCGGCGGGCCGACAGCACCCGCAGGCGAATGGCGGTCTTCCAGTCGGTGTCACCGACCGGCGGGTCGATCTCGCCGACGAGGGCGTCGATCATGCCGTCCAGCAACTCGTTCTTGTTGGCCACGTGCTTGTACAGCGCCATGGGCACGACACCGAGTGCCTGCGCGATCCTGCGCATGCTGAGCGCGTCGACTCCGCCTTCGTCGGCCAGGACGACGGCAGCACTCAGAACCCGCTCCTTGCTCAACGGCGCACGGGGTTGCGCGGTGGCGCCGACCTGCGTGGTTATCTTCACCATCCCCTCTCGTACGGGCAAGGCCCGGAGCTGACCCCTCATGCCCTTGACGAAGGTACAGCGTCCACCCAGCGCATTCCCACCACAGGCGTACGCCGTACACCCATGACGACCCGGTGGTACCCATGAACCGCTTGGTGCGCGCGGTCCGCACAACCCTCCGACGCGACGTCGAGCTCCCCAGATGGGGAACGCTGGGCGGCGGTCGCACGATCGGCATGACTGTGCGTGCACGGGACAAGCCCGCCAGCGCCCTTCTCGCGCTCCTCGGGCGCGCCGTGATGCCCGGTGTGTCGTCCGCGGCGGATAGTTGCCGTTGGGCCGGTTGTTGGCCCATTTCCACGTGCGAGGAAGGGAGTTCTCCGATGGTCGACGAGCCGATCTTGGTGCTTGCTGCAACCGGCGGACAGGGCAGGGCTGTGACCGACGCGCTGCTGGGCCGCCGGGCCCGGGTCCGGGCACTTGTTCGTGACCCGAACCGGAGAAGCGCGCGGGAACTGGCCGAGCAGGGCGTCGAAGTGGTGGCCGGGTCGCTGAGTGATCGTGGGTCGCTCGCCACGGCGATGAGCGGGGTGGCGGGTGTCTTCGCGCTCACCACTCCCTTCGAGGCCGGCGTGGAGGCGGAGGTGGGCCAGGGGCGGGCGATCCTCTCCGCCGCAACGGAGGAGCGCGTCCCGCATCTTGTGTTCAGCTCTGTGGCTGGGGCCGACCAGGAGAGTGGGGTGCCGCATTTCGACAGCAAGGCGCGCATCGAGGCGGAACTGGCCGCCGGCGATGTGCCGTACACGATTCTGGGGCCGACGTATTTCTTCGACAACGCGCTGGGGGGAGCGGAGCGCATCCTCGAAGGCGTTCTTGATCTGCCGTTGCCGCCCGATCGACCGTTGCAGCAGCTTGCCCGCCCCGACCTTGGCTCGTTCGCGGCAGAAGTGCTGCTCAACCCCGTTCCCTACGTCGGGCAGCGTATCGAGCTCGCAGGCGACGCACCCACTCCCAGGCAGATGGCGGCCTCGCTCAGTGCTGCGCTGGGACGGGAAGTCCGCCATGAACAAGTACCGCTGGCGGCGATCGGCAATCCGGATATGCATGCGATGTGGACGTTTCTGAACGGACCTGGCTATCGCGTCGACATCCCCGCACTCCACGATGCTCACCCGGAGGTTCATTGGACCCACTTCGCAGACTGGGCGCACCGCACGTGGGAAACCGCACGCTGAACCCGTCCATCCGCCTGGAAGACGCCCCTGAGGGTGGACCGAGGCCGACCCGACGATCGGGATCGAGCATCCAGCCGCGGCCCAAATCCGACGACGTGGGGGGAGAACGAGGTCACGGTCCGTGGGCCTCGACCGCATCACGGCCGACATGCGCGCCTTCCTCGACCCTGTCCCTGGGGAATGGGCCAGCCCCTGAAGCAGCCCCGTGAGTTGACCGCGAGCCCACGCGCCCATCCCGCGGAAACAGGGCACTCAGTGCTCGTGCGGCTCGTCCCGGTGGACCGGGCCGTGGGCCTCCTCGCAGTGCGCGGCGTCATCGGTGGGCAGCAGGTAGCGGTCGCCGGGCAGGGCGACCTGCAACACCTGGGCCGGTGCGTGATCGACCTGGAGCGTGGTGTGGGTGATTCCGTAGTCGTGTCGCAGGAGTGCTTCGAGGTCCCGGCGGACGGCGTGGCAGTCGCCACCCGGTTCGACCAGGACGTGCGCGGACAGAGCGGCCTGGCCGGAGGTGATCTGCCAGACGTGCAGGTCATGGACCTCCACGACCGCCGGCTCGGCGACCAGCTTGTCACCGAGCGCGTCGGGGTCGACGTTGGCCGGGGCCGCCTCCAGGAAGATCCGGCCGGACTCCCGCAGCAGCCCGTAGCCGGCCTTCACCATCAAGGCGACGACGACGAGGGTGGCGATGGAGTCGGCTCGGGCGAAGCCGGTCAGGACGACGATCAGCGCGGCGATCGCGGTGCCGATGAAGGCGAACAGGTCGTTGAGGATGTGCTGGTAGGCGCCCTCGACGTTGAGGGAGGAGCGGTTGGCCTTGGAGATGCACCAGGTCGCGACCACGTTCACGGCGATGCCGGCGAGCGCGGTGGCGAGCATCAGGCCGCCCTGGACCTCGGGCGGGGAGATCAGCCGGCGCACCGCCTCGTACGCCAGCCAGGTGCCCAGCAGGAGCAAGCTCAGGCCGTTGGCCTGGGCTGAGAGTATCTCGGCGCGCTTGAGGCCGTAGGTATAGCCGCCCTTGGCCGGCCGGGCCGCCAGCCGCATCGCGATCAGCGCCAGGACGATCGAGGCGGCGTCGGTGAGCATGTGGGCCGCGTCCGAGATCAGAGCCAGTGAACTGGCGATGACGCCGATGACGACTTCGACGGCCATGAACGCGGTGATGAGAGTGAGGGCGGTGGCCAGCCAGCGGCGGTCGGCGTCCGCCGAGACACCGTGTGAGTGTCCAGCGTGTCCGCCGGCCCCGTGATCGTGTCCCGGACCAGCCGCGTGCTCGTGGCCATGATCGCTCATGCTGACGCTTTCCCCTCGTGTCTTGCGACGATGCCCTATTCGGTCCTACTCGCAGTGAAACGCACGGATACGCCAATCACCAAAGGCTGCATCGGTCACCGTTGTCATGTGCGGTAACAGGGCTCTGACCTGCAAGGATGCGCGGAGCTTGGCAATGGGCCGGATGGCGATGTCACGAGTGCCGACCCTGTCGTGAAGCGGGGGCGGGGTGGTCGGAACGCTGCCAGGGCGTGCAGCGAGTGCAGTCCGCCCAGTCCACTGTCGCTGTCCCGTCCGGTTGTGGGCGGGCTTTCGAAGGCCCCAACCTTGAGGGGTCCGCACCGCCCGCGAGGAGCCGTCTCCCCGGCGTCCGGCGTGACAGTCGGGCTGCGGGCTGCGGGCTGCGGGCTGCGGGCTGCGGGCGAGCGTGCCGGCGGTGTTGTGCGTGCTTCTGCCGCTGGCCGGGCATGTGCTGGCGCAGTGCCACGCACCCCGGTCGTCATCGTGGCCGGGACGGCCGCGGTGTTGCTGACTCGGCGGCGCCTGAGTGGCGCACAGTTGCCGGCTGTGCTGTCCATCGCTCACCTGGCCTACCACGCTGCCTACTCGCTTCCCCGGGGCCTGTGCGGCGGTGGCGGAGCAGGACGGCTCTGCCGGTGCCACGTCGTCACCGCGGTGATGCACGACAACCGGGCCGCCTCCGTCATCGAGGACGCGGCTCCGCCGGGCGGAAACCTCACCGCCGCCGGGCACTGGCACGTGCTCACCCAGCTCTACGCGCTCAGCAGCCATCCGTGTGTCACACCCCGGCTGGCAGACCTGTCGGCCACCGCGAGCTCGTGGGGCGGTCGGGACAACCGCCCCACGGGCCTGCGCTCAGGCCCGGGCGCGGGTGCGCTCAGGCTGGACAATGTGGGCGTTGTGCTGGTCGGCCCAGTTCTGCAGGGCGCTCATGCAGGCGTGGTCGAGATGACGCAGCCCGGCAAGGTTCAGTTCGACGGGCCGATCGACCGGCAGCTGCGCCAGGGTGTCGAGGATGTACGGCAGGCGCAGGAAGGTCGCGTGCCCGCGGATGCTCACCCGGACCGTCCCCTCACCGACGGTGTCGACGTCGATGTGAACGTGCGAGGTCTCCCACGCCGCCTTGGCCACCGACAGCAGCAAGCCGATCAGGACACCTTCGAACAGGTTGGTGACCAGGATCGCCCCTGCCGTGATCACCAACACCACGGCCTCGCCGCGATATTCACCCCACAACGGGCCCAGCTCCTTGACCGGCAGCAGCTTGAAGCCGGCGTGGATGAGGACACCGGCCAGGGCGGCGGTCGGGATCATGCCGAGGGCGCCGGGCAGCAGCGCGGCGAACAGCAGGAGCCACACGCCGTGCAGGACGCGGGAGACCTTGGTGCGGGCTCCGGCCTGGACGTTGGCGGCGCTGCGCACGATCACCGCGGTCATCGGCAGCGCGCCCAGCAGTCCGCACACCGTGTTGCCCGCCCCCTGGGCGATCAGCTCCTTGTCGTAGTCGGTCTTCGGACCGTCGTGCAGCCGGTCCACGGCCGCCGCGCTGAACAGCGACTCCGCGGAGGCGATGAGCGTGAACGCGACGATGGTGGTCAGCAGGCCGACGTCTGCCAGCTTCCCGAAGTCACCGAGCGCCGACGGCTGAACCGCTTCCAGCAGACCGCTGACCTCGACCCGCGCGACGGGCAGGTCGAAGACGACCGTGGCCGCCGTGGCGGCGCCGACCGCGACGAGCGGGCCGGGCAGCAACTGCGCCGTGCCGGGCAGCTTCTTCCACAGCACCATGACCGCGATGGTTCCGGCACCGATGACGACCGCGGTCTGCGCCGGTCCCGAGGCCAGGACGTCGACGGCCAGACCGGGCAGCCCGGCCACGTTGGACGTGCCGCTGCCGGGAGCCTTGCGATCGGCGAGCAGGTACAGCTGTCCGGCGATCAGGACCAGGCCGATGCCGGCGAGCATGCCGTGCACCACGGACAGGGAGATCGCCCGAAAGAGGCGACCCAACCGCATTGCGCCGAGTGCGAGTTGGAGCAGGCCGGTGGCCGGCACGATCACGGCGAGGGCGGGAAGCCCGTACTCCGTCACGGCGGTGAGGACGAGCACGGTCAGCCCGGCGGCAGGCCCGGACACCTGGAGGCTGCTGCCGGGCAGCAGTCCGGTCACCAGGCCGCCCACGATGCCGGTGATCAAGCCGAGTTCGGCCGGGACGCCGGAGGCGACGGCGACGCCCACGCACAGCGGCAGGGCGACGAGGAAGACGACGAGGGAGGAGGTGAAGTCGGTTCGCAGAGCGGACCGTAGGGAGGACGGAGTTGAGATCATGGCGTTCTCTCGGTGAGGGAAGGAACGTCGCGTGACGAGCGACCGAAACGGACGTGCGGCAGGTGTGCCTCGGTCGGTTACAGGGGTTTGAAGGTCCGGCTGCCCGGCGCACAGGCCAGGACCGCGCCGGTCTCGACGATGGTGCCGGTGGTGCGCAGCTCGAAGATGTCACCGGGGCGGGCGCCGGTGAACTTCGCGGGGGGTCACCCGGGAGTCGGAGCAGGAGATGAACGGTGCCCGGGGCTGCTGCCCTCGGGCCGGCCTCTCGAGCCCCTCCTGCCGGTCACTGATCTTTGGGCGCTGTTCCGGAGTCCGGATTCCAGACGCGTGGCGAAGTGCAGCAGCACGGCCTCATGACCGCTGCTGCCATTCGCCGTGACCCCACTGGACCCCTGACGGTTTGCTCCTGCCGACGCCAATACGTTTCCGGCCGATGCCTCTTGCACATGCTGAACTCCCGGTTGAGAAAGGTGAGATGACCAACACCGCAACCCGCATTGCGGCAGCAATCTCCCAGTTGGCAGGTGGTTGCCCGATGCAGGTCACGCGTGAGGCCGCGCCGAGGACGGCCGTTGCCCGAAGAGCGCCTTCGGGGGCAGGGGAATGACAAAGCTCCTGCTGCCGGGGTGAGGAGACGGGCGCGGCAGGCCACAGTCACGGCCGGCGAAGCCGCGGATCGGGCGGCATCGTGACGGGTGGCCGTGGCCGCTCAGCAGCGCAGGACAGCCGGGCCGGATGAGGGAGCGGATGCGAAGAAGCGCGCCGCACCGGACGTCCCGCCGTACGCCGCCGAGCCCGCTCCGGTGTCGGCGGCCGTGCCGGTCACCGCGTGGAGCGGGGACACGTCAGCGGGCTGCCGCGCTCCGGGGGCCGAGGCGTGGCATGACGGCGGAGCGTCCCCGCCGTGATGCCCGTCGGCCCCCAGGCCGGTCGCCACGGCGGCCGACGCCAGATCAGATGTGTGCTCCCTGGCGACGGCGGCACGCTGCCGGCACCCGTCCGGATCGAGGGCGGCAAGGTGCGAGGGGCCGGGGCTGAAGATCGCGTGCAGCAGCGCGAAGAGGGCGAGCAGGACCGCGGCGCCCAGGCCGCGGCACGCCGCGGGTCTGGCGGGGCTGGTGGTCTGCCGCATCGGATCTCCTCGTGCGCTTTGTGCCAGCGAACCCCTAGCGGGAGGCGTCGGCACGTCGAGTGAGCTCATCCACCGATGAATTCACCCATTCCGGTGATGAGCGACCTGGTGACAAGTGGCCTGCAGTAGCTCGCGCACATCCCCCGGCACAGCCCGCAGGTGAAGCCTTGGCGGGCTGAGGCACCCCCGTGCACACGTCGACGCTTCTTCCTCGCGCGCACTTTATGCGCATGATCGATTACTGTCTGCGGTGATGAGGATCTGGTCGGCACGCCACAAGGGCCGCCCCGTGCCACGGGCCGGGGCGGCGCTCGTGGTACTCCTGGCCGTACTGGTGCACCTGCTGGCCTGTGCCCACGGCTCCGCCCCTGTGGGCGCCGGCCGCGCGGATGCCCTCCTCGTCGTCTCCACCGCTTCCTGCGGGCAGCCGGCAGTGCCGGACGACGACCATTCGACCGTCAAGGGCCTGGACCCCGCACAGGGCGGCGGAGGGCACTGCCGGAACCTGGACGAGCCGACCGCGCAGCCGCCGCGTGACATCACGCTCGCCGCAGGGGTCCACTCCCTTTTGCCTGCCGAACACGTCGACGCACTGCGCGGTCCCCTGGGGCAGCAACCGCCCCGGTACCCGGCTTCCGCACCCCCCTCCGTCCAACAGGAGCGTGCGCGACTAGGCGTGTGGCGGACCTGATCGGCCCTGAGCCGCAACGCCGGACGGCACCCGCATGCCCCGGCGACGGCTCCCGATCCCTACGCCTCCTTCCACCACTCAACGGCCGGCATCCACTGACACTGCCGGCCGCGGGAGAAGCACGCCATGAAACAGACACCCCCCACTGCAAGCCGCACCTCACCTGCCCAACTGCTGACCGACACCAAGCGCCCCCTGCACACCCCGGCCGGACTGGTCGGCGACACCCCCGTCCTGTGGATCGGAGCTCCCTTCACCGCCGCCGGACGCGGCTTCTGGGCCAAGCTCGAAGGCCGCAACCCCGGCGGCATCAAGGACCGCACCGCCCTGCACATGGTCCGCGCCGCCCGCGAGCGCGGACAGTTGCTGGACGGCGCTCGCATCATCGAGTCCACCTCCGGCACCCTCGGCCTCGGCCTGGCCCTCGCCGGCGGCACCTACGGCCACCCGGTCACCGTCGTCACCGACCCCGGCATGGAACCCCTCATGACCGGCCTGCTGACCGCGTACGGCGCCGAGGTCGACCTCGTCGACACACCGCACCCCACCGGCGGCTGGCAGGAGGCCCGCCGCCACCGGGTCGACGAACTCCTCGCCGCGCACCCGGACGCCTGGTGCCCGGACCAGTACAACAACCCCGACAACGTGGCCGCTTACGCCCCGCTCGCCCACGAACTCGTCGCGCAGCTCGGCCGCATCGACACCCTGGTCGTCTCCGTCGGCACCGGAGGCCACTCCGCCGGCATCGCTTCCGTCCTGCGCGGCTTCTTCCCCCACCTGCGGGTGGTCGGGGTGGACACCACCGGGTCGACCATCTTCGGCCAGCCCCCGGCGAACCGCCTGATGCGCGGTTTGGGCAGCAGCATCTACCCCCGCAACGTCGCCTACGATCTCTTCGACGAAGTCCACTGGGTCGCCGCCCCTGAAGCGGTGTGGGCTTGCCGCCGCCTCGCCCGCGACCACTACGCCACCGGCGGATGGAGCGTGGGCGCCGTCGCGCTCGTCGCCCGCTGGCTGGCCCGCACCCTGCCCGCCGAGAACCGCGTCGTCGCCGTCTTCCCCGACGGCCCGCAGAGGTACATCGGCACCGTCTTCGACGACACGTACTGCCGCGACCACGGCCTGCTGGGCCACCTGCCCGTCGACGACCCCGACGAGATCGCCCACCCCGGCGACCGGGTCGTGACCCGCTGGACGCGCTGCACCCAAGTCACCGACCCCCTCACCCCAGCCCACCAAGATGACACCGACACCCAGGCCCACCCCCTGGCGGGAGCCGCACGATGAAGACCCTGTGGCGCCAGACCCGCTCCTTCCCGCCCACCGCGCGGCTGCTGATGGCCAACCAGTTCGCCATCAACCTCGCCTTCTACATGCTCATGCCCTACCTGGCCGCCCACCTCTCCGGCGAACTCGGCCTGGCGGCCTGGGCGGTCGGACTCGTCCTGGGCGTACGCAACTTCTCCCAGCAGGGCATGTTCCTCATCGGCGGCACCATCGCCGACCGCTTCGGCTACAAGGCCCCGATCATGGCCGGCTGCCTCCTGCGCACCGTGGGCTTCGGCCTGCTCGGCTGGGTCGACGACCTCCCCGCCCTGATCGCCGCCTCCGCGGCCACCGGCTTCGCGGGCGCCCTGTTCAACCCGGCCGTCCGCGCCTACCTCGCCGCCGAGGCCGGGGAGCGACGTGTGGACGCGTTCGCCACCTTCAACGTCTACTACCAGGCCGGCATGCTGCTCGGCCCGGTCGTCGGACTCGCCCTGCTGGCCGCCGACTTCCGCCTAGTCTGCATGGTCGCCGCCGCGATCTTCGTCGTCCTGACCGTCCTCCAGGCGCGGTCGCTGCCCGCCCGCGGCAGCGGCACCACCGGCTCCGCGCCGGTCAACGTCCTGGGTCAGTGGCGCACCGTCGTGGCCAACCGGCCCTTCCTGCTCTTCGCCACCGTGATGATCGGCTCCTACGTCCTGACCTTCCAGGTCTACCTGGCTCTGCCTCTGGCCGCGAGCAACGTCCTCGGCACCAGGGGGACATGGGTCACGAGCGGACTGTTCGTCGTCTCGGCGGCGGTCGCCGTCGTCGGACAGCTCAGGCTCACCGGCTGGGCGAAGCAACGCTGGAGCCCGGCTCAGGCACTGGTGCGCGGGCTGACCGCGATGGGGCTCGCCTTCCTGCCGCTGGCCCTCTCCCCCTCCGCAGGCACCGCCGCAGTGCTCACCTCCCTCGTGGCAGCGGTGGCGCTGCTGGCGGCAGGCAGCGCGGTGGTCTACCCGTTCGAGATGGACACCGTCGTCACGCTCTCCGGCAACCGCCTCGTCGCCACCCACTACGGCCTGTACAACACCGTCTCCGGTCTCGGGATCACCCTCGGCAACCTCGCCATCGGAGTCCTCTGGGACTTCGCCGAGGACCACGCCGCTCTCTGGTTGGTCTGGTGTGTTCTGGCCGCCACCGGGCTGGCGTGCGCGGCATCCGTCGCGGCGCTCGCACGCAGCGGGCAACTGAGCGTCCGCCAAGCGCAGCTCGCCGCCGCCTGACGCAGTAGTCGGGAAGGCCGACCCGGCGGGTCGGCCTTCCCCGGATCGGCCGCGGCCCGTGCCAAGAGGGTCCGTTGCCGCTTCATCGGTCGGCGCGACGATGGTCGGCATGCGCCTCCGCATCGACGCCGTCGACCTGCCCGGCCGCACTTGCAACATCTCGAAGCGTGGAGAACGGCCGCGACGTATGCCACTGGATCCCAGTGATCTCAGCAGGTCGAGTGACCAGCGACGTCAAGCGCCCGGCTCAGAACCCGATGGCCTCGCGGAGCAGCAGAACGACGCCCCGGCCGAGACGGGTTTCCGCGTTGAGGACCAGGAGTTGGTTGATGGCGCTGGACTGCCCGTACGCCGCCTGGGCGCGGGCGGCTTCCAGCGGGAGGGCATGTTCCTCGATGCGACGCAGCGCTGTGCTCAGGTCGGGCACCACCTTCTGCGCCCCGACGATCCAGATCGCACGCCCGGCGCCGCCGGCGTACGCGGGCAACTGGCTTCCGGTGGCCGAGGCGACCACGAGGGAGCCGGTCTCGGTGAGCGCGGCGACGCTGCCCAGGACGACGTCGGGGCCGGCGACCAGCCGCCGGATGTCGTCGGCCTCGGTGGCCCGGTCCATGGCCAGCGCGCGGGGCTTGACGGCCCGGTACCGGCCGCTGGTGTTGATGTCGCCGTCGATGCCGGACAGCCGGAGCGTCTCGCTGGCCGCGGTGAACACACTGGCGTTCTCCGGTATCAGCTCCTTGACGCGGGTACGCGCGGCGGCGGCGTCATCGAGGATCTCAACGGTGAAGTTGTGCTCCGCCAGCGCGGTGGCCGCCCGCTCCAAGCGGTCGGCGGGCGCCGGATCGGTGAACAGTGTCGCCGAAGCCGAGATGGTCATCATGCCTCCTGAGTTGCGTGCGGTGTGCCCGGTCGCGGGGCGCTCGGGTCCCCGGCCGGCGGGGCGTCGGGCGCGCCCGCCGCGCGCGGCGCCGAGCCCGCCAGCGGGGTGGTGTCGAGGTACCTGACCTCATAGACCCGCTCGGTGAACCTCCAGCCGTCCGGGGTGCGCCGGTAGCGGTCGTGGTAGATGGCGTAGTTGAGTCCCTGACGGCCGTCCCGCGTACGCGCGATCTCCTGCATGTAGGAGCGGCCGGTCGCGGTGTCGCCGTCGATCTGGATCGTGCCCGGATGCGTGTTCTGGACGAAGAAGTCCCACTGCGCCTGCAGCCGCTCGCCCCCGATGCGGATCTCCTCCGAGCCGTTCATCTCGATGGGGACGTTGGGCATCCGCAGCACGCCGTCCGGCGTGAACAGCGATGCGAGGCGGGCGCGGTCGCGCATCATCGCCGCGTCGGTGAACTCACCGCGCAACGCCTCGATCTCGACGCGGTCGGCAATCGCCTGAAAGTCGCTCATCAGCTTCCTCCGTTTCCGTTTGCCTGGTACGACAACGCAGCCATGCGGAATGTGAGGCGACGGGACGGACCTCACAATCCGGCGCACTGTCTTGTCGAAGAGATGAGGACAGTTGCGAGGCACGAGACAAGGGAGTGCGCGACACCATGGCCAACCGATCCGAGACGGAACATGGTCAGCCCGATCCGAGCCTGAGCGCGATCATGAGCGAGCGGCGTCAGTTGATCAATCTGGCGTACCGGCTGCTCGGCTCGCTGGCCGACGCCGAGGACGTCGTGCAGGAGACCTACACCCGCTGGTACGCCATGGACCGGCGGCAACGGGACGCCATCGCCTCGCCGGGCGGCTGGCTGACGACGGTCGCCAGCCGCATCTGCCTCAATCTGCTCGGCTCCGCTCGGGCGCGGAGGGAGCGCTACGTGGGCGAATGGATACCCGAGCCGCTTCCCGAACGCCGGGAGTGGGCCGACGGGGTCACGGCGGACCCCGCGGACCGGGTCACCCTCGACGAGTCGGTCAACATGGCCTTCCTCGTCGTACTCGAATCCATGACGCCGGCCGAACGCGTCGCGTTCATCCTCCACGACGTCTTCCGCTACTCGTTCGCCGAGGTGGCCGAGATCGTCGGCCGTACGCCGGCGGCCTGCCGCCAACTTGCCTCCTCCGCCCGCCGCCGCATCCGCGCGTCGCAGGCTCCGGCACAACCGACGACCGCGCAGGCCGGCGTCGTCCGGGACTTCAAGCGGGCATGGGAGGCGAAGGACGTGAACGCCCTCATGGGCCTCCTCGACCCCGACGCCACCGTGATCGCCGACGGCGGCGGCCTGGTCGGCGCCCTGCTTCGGCCGATCGCGGGTCGCGAACGGATCGCCCACGCCTATCTCAACGTCGCCCGCGTCGCGCCCGACATGACGCTGCTGGAGCGTACTGTCAACGGCCAGCCCGGCCTGGTCGCCCAGCAGGACGGCATCACCGTCACCGTGTTCGCGTTCCGGATCGCCGGTGACCGGATCACACACATCTGGGCGGTACGCAACCCGGAGAAGCTTCGCCCCTGGACAGCGGGCTGATGCCGTGATCGGTGATGAACGAGGTCAAAGACAAAACCAGGGTGTGTACCGGAAGTGGATCAAGTCGTCGTGGCGAGTTCGAGGAGGTGCCGGGCTGTGCCGGCGGGATCGATGATCTGGTGGAGGTGTGCGCCGGGCAGGTGTGCCACGCGCCAGCCGCGTTCGCGCGCCTCGGCGGCAAGCTCGTCGTACGGGGGGCCGAACAGCAAGTAGGAGCAGGGGTGGTCGTCCCAGCCGTCGGGGACCGGGATGTGCTGCTCGTAGTAGGACAGCGGCAGGGTGGGCTGCTCCTCGATGACGGTCCGGCGCACCGTCGGATCGGAGAACATGGGTGCGACGTCTGCTTCGTCCCACCAATCGGTCCAGCGTGGCAGCCTGCCGTTCACAGCCATCGGGCCGAGGAACTCCAGCAACTCGGGTGAGGCAACAGGGGTCGCTCCGGCGCGGGCCGGTAGTGCGGCGTCGACGAAGACCGAGCCGGCCACCGCATGGTCGATGCCCGCGCGAATCGCCGGGAGAAACAAGCCTGCGTTGCTGTGTGCCACCAACGTGACGGGGCTGTCGGCCGGAACCTGCCGGAGGTCGTCGCGGACGGCGTCGACGATGCGGGGCCAGAAGGGCGGAGCGCCGGAGCCCATGTGCAGCAGGGACGGCACCCGGACCTCGTACCCCGCCGCCTTGAGGTGTTCGGCCGCGGGGTGCCAGGTCGAGGGACCGACGGACGGACTGTGCACGAGAACGAAGATCGGCTGCATGTGACGATCCTGTCGTCCATGCCTTCGGAGTCGCGACAGTCTTGGCTGAGAGCAGAACGCTTCGCTTTCCCCGTTCGGTTCAACAGCGAGACCGTGACTGGGGGCAGAAAACGGAACAGCTGGCACGCCGGCGCCCGGACCGCCGCGACCACGATGATCACCCACGCCGGGCGCGGTCGCCCGCGGGCGGGAGCGGGCCGGTAGCCAGACCCCGCTGACCAGCTCGCCCGCGATCAGCGCCGCAGCGAGCACGGCCGCACCAGCGACAGCGCCGGCGACCAGCCCGCACGCGCTCGGAATCCCGGGCGTCGGTGACACCGCTCGCCGTCGCGAACAGTGGCGGCTCACCCACCCCCCGGGGGCCCGGCAGCCTGGATGATGCGGCAGATGTCCACGACCGTGCACGAGCGACGGTCCCTGGCGGCGGCGGGCTGCGCCGCGAGGTGCCCCAGGTTCAAAGAATCAGTGTGATCGCAGCGGCGGCACCGCCCAGGCCAAGGGCGACGGCGGCCTCGCCCCAGCCGCCCGAGCCCCAGCGGAAGAACCGGTCGACGGCGAACCGACCCGGGCCGATGGCGGCGACGGCCAGGGCGACCACGGCGATGCAAACGCTGTACTCGATGCCACCGTCCGACTCCCACAGGCCGTGGGCGCCGGTGACAGTGGCCATGGCATTGATCATCACGCCGACGATGGCGGCGGCCGCGAGCGGGGTCAGCAGGCCGAGAGCCAGGCCGAGGCCGCCGAGAAATTCGGACAGGCCACCGATCAGGGCGAAAAGCTTTCCCGGGCGATAGCCGAGGGCTGCGAACCCCTTGCCGGTGGCCGTCAGACCGGTGCCCCCGAAGAGCCCGAACAGCTTCTGTGCCCCGTGTGCGGCCATCAGCAGCCCAAACGTCAGTCTGATCAGCAGTAGGCCCCAGTCGGCGGCGGACGACATCGGCACGACGGTGTCGTGCGCTACCGGATCCTTGGGCCTCGAAAGACGGTACAAGTTGCGCTTCGTAGGCATTTCAATGCCTCCGGTAAGAACCCCGCATCGGGCGTTGCCCCCAGCTCGGACAGATGCCGAGGCACAGGTCGGCGGTGAGCTCTGCGCAGCATCGCAGAGCTCGGACCACCACCCCTACCGATCCTTCCGCAGCGGCCATGACCATGCATCTGGGCGCTGCCGGTTGTTCGGCAGACACGGCAGTCGCACGCGCCTCATCGGTCACAGAGAATCGCACAACCGGCAGCTTGGACCTATGGGGCCTTACGGCCTGGATCGCCGACATGACCAAGTTGCACGGCGAGAACTCACGAGGCCCCGATCTACGTTCCGACCGGGGCTCGCCGCGCGATGCCGTCAGCGGCACCGTTCCGCACGTCGTGCACAGCACACCGCACGAGCCGGGCGCCCGTTGCCACGATTCGCATGGCCCGCCAGCGACGCGAGCAGTCGACGCCCTGTCGCACGGGTGGGCCCCGCAGAACGGATTCGGCACACATGAGGACGGCCGCACAGTGCGCCTGTGCGCCCCGCGTGTCTGCTCCCGTTGCGCCCGGATCGCGCCCTACCCCCGCGCCGGAGCGTTCCCGCACCCTCGAACGCATGGGGGTTACAGGCGACTCGAGCATTGTCCCGTTACCCGGGCCTGACGGACACCGACAGCCGCCACCCGACGCGCGGAAGCCGTGGGAGGGTGTCGACCGCGCCCAAGCGGCCGTCGACGGCGCCACCGGGCCCGAACCACCCGGCCCGCCCTTGTGCCCCCAGTGCGGTCTGGTCGGTGAGCGTCGCTCCACCTACACCGGGCAGCATGTCCTGCTCGAGCCCGGGCTGGTCATGCCCGCTCATCTCGTTCCTGGTGGGCACCGGTGGCACGTCGACCCCGGCGGGCAGGCCTGGAACGGCGGACTGGACGAGCCGCCGACCGGGACCACCTGCCGCATTCCGCACCAACTGGCCTGCCCGGGGCTGGCCTTGGATGAGATCCGGCCCTGGCGGTGGCTGGATGCGGTCCGCGCCGAGAACGCGCGCCGTGCGCAGCGCAAGGTGGACGAAGAAGGTTTTCCAGGTGAGTTGCCGGATGTCGGCTGAACATGCGGGGTGCTGGGGGCAACTCCGCATTCCGCTTACTGCCTGCCTGCTCGGGCCAGTGCTTTCTCCGCCTGCTCGGCGAGAGCGCCGACGAGATCGGCGGCGGACGGCAGGTCGTTGATGAGGTCGACGCCCTCGCCGGCCCACACGGGCAGCGCAGGGATATCGCCTCGCCTGACGGCATCGCGGTAGTCGTGCTGGGCGTGGTGGTCGGCCGCGAGTTCGGCCTCCTGGCCCCGCCACTGGTCGAGGAAGGGGTGACCGAGAGTGCGGGCGGTGTAGCGGGACGGCCACGAGGAGCCTCGGGCGATGTCCAGCACACGGTTGCGTTCGGTGTCCTGCCCGCGCCCCGCCAGGATCGCGTTGAGGGCCGTGGGATCGGTGAGTGCCTCGTGCGTGGCATGGAAGCGGGTGCCGATGAGTGCCCCGGCGGCGCCCAGGGCCAGCGCCGCGGCCACACCGCGCCCGTCGGCGATCCCGCCGGCCGCGAGCACGGGCACCGGTGCCGCCAGGTCCACTACGACCGGCACGAACGGCAACGTGGACCGCCCGTTTCGCGCGCCGTGCCCTCCGCTCTCCGTACCCTGCGCCACGATGGCATCGGCGCCCAGGTCCACCGCCTGCCGCGCCTCGTCCAGATCGGTGACCTGAATGATCAGTGCCGCGCCCGCTGCACGGATGCGCTCGGCGAACGGGCTCGGGTCGCCGAACGACAGCATCACCGCCCGGGGCTTGTGCTCGAGCACACGGTCGACTGCGTTCACATCGATCGCCCAGGTCTGGAAACCCACACCCCACGGCTTCCCACCACGGTCAGCGAGGAGTGGCAGTTCGCGGGCCAGCCACTCCGGGTCACCATTGCCTGAGCCCAGCATGCCGAACCCACCGCCGCGAGAGACGGCCGCCGCCAGCGCGCCGCCTGCCGATCCGCCCATCGGCGCCAGCGCAATCGGATGCCGCACCCCGAACAACTTGGTGAACGCCGTTCTCAACGCCATGGAGGACATCATCGTCCCTCACCGGCGCGCCGGGCATCAAAACAGGGCAACCGGCGCCTTTCCGCGGTCCCGCAGTGGGCATGCCAGCCATACACGAACTTGTGCGAGACCCGTCGAGTCACGCCACGGAGCCGAAGCGTGCTCGCGGATTCGACCGCTGCCGCCGTCGCCCGTACCCAACGCTTCCCTCGGGGGCGGCGTCCGTGCCGGACCGAGGGGGCAAGATGATCGTTGGAGTCCACGGAATCCGGTGCTACCGGTACCTGGCCGAGGCGGGCACCGTGGCACTGGCCGGTCGGGCGATCGGGACTTCCACCCGACGAGTGGACACCGTTTCATCCTGTTATGCGGCGAGTTCGAGCGTACTCGATCGCCGCTCGTAGTCGACCGGGCTGAG
>NZ_JBIAWZ010000027.1:0-95018 GCF_042896175.1 Streptomyces sp. NPDC001315
GCTCGGCGGGACCAGGACCTCACACGTGGCCCGCCTCGAACTCACCGCGTGACCCACGGGCACGGCAGCCGGTTTACGGATTTCTCAACGGAGTCGTGAACGCCTGGGCTTCCTCGACAGAATCGGGCGAACAGGAGCGGAACGAGCAGTTCACCGTCGACCACTTCCACGGAGGCGTCCATCTTGACGTCGGTGTGCACGACAACCGCACGGTCGCAGGGTGAGCCGGCGGTCAGGCCCCGGGCTGTGAGCGGCGTGGAGGTCTTGTCGTGCCGTTGGCGCCTCGGACGCCGCAGGTCAGTCTCGCCGGCCCCAGTCCAGGCGGTCGGCCAGACCAGCGGCGGTGAAGGCGGCTGCCAGCTCCTCGCGCCCTTCGGTGAAGTGGGCCCAGCTGTCGTAGTGGACGGGGACCACACGGCGAGCGCCGAGGAACTGGGCAGCCTCGGCAGCCTGAGCGCTGTCCAGGACGATCAGCTGGTTGTCGAAGAGCGCGGGGAAGCGGGGAGCGCCGGCGAAGAGGAGGGCGGTGTCGATGGGGGCGAAGCGCTCGGCGATCTCCTTGACCGCGCCGAGGGATGCATTGTCGCCGCTGACGTAGACGGTCGGCAGACCCTCTCCGGTCAGAACGAAGCCGACGACCTGGCCGGTGACCGGCTCGACCTCCTCGCGCGGGCCGGGGCCGTGGACGGCGGGGACGCCGGTCACGGTGATTGTGCCGCCGTCGGGGCGGTTCAGTTCGATGGACTCCCAGTCGGCCAGCCCCTTGGCGTTGCGCCCGAGGCGCTGGCCGCCGCCGGGGGTGGTGAGGGTGAGCGGAACGTGGGCGAGCAGGGCTCGGCCGGAGGTGTCGAGGTTGTCGGGGTGTTCGTCGTGCGAGAGCAGAACGACGTCGATGGGGCCGAGGTCGGCGGGGGCGCCGCCGGCGGGGGCGGTCTTGGTCAGGAACCGGCCGTCGGGACGGGCGTAGTCGCCGGGGGCGTCGAAGGTCGGGTCGGTCAAAAAGCGCAGGCCGCCGTACTCGAACAGCGCGGTCGGGCCGCCGAAGACACGGACGGGGAACGGGTCGGTCGTTGCGGGGAGAGAAGACATACAGCACCTCACGGATGAAGTTCACTGAACCGTGATATGACCGTAGCTGCTTCTCATGGATAAGCGCAAGCCGTACCATGAGAGGCATGAACGAGACCGTGATCGAACAGCCCGGCCTGCCGCCCGCGCAGGGCGAGGAAGAGCACCCCTGCCTGGCCCTCGCCAACAGCGCGATCGCGCTGGCCGGCGGACACACGGTCGATCTTCTGGGCACCCCCGCGCAGGTGAACCACTGGCTGACGGAGCGCGGACTCGCTCCGGTCGACGCCGGCGTGCGGGAGATGTGCGCGACACAGCTGCGCTCGCTACGCGAACAGATCAGGTCACTCTTCGCCTCCCGCGCCGAAGGTCTGCCCGCCCTCCCCGCCGCGGTCAGGGCCATCAACGACGCGATGACCCGCGTCCCCACCGCCCCCCTACTTCAGTGGGACGACAAGACCGGCCCTTACCGCGCCACCCCCCACCCCACCACCGCGATCGTCGACCACGCCCTGGCCACCCTTGCCGCCGATGCCGCCGACCTGCTCACGAGCCCCGACGCGGACCGCCTCACCGCCTGCGGCTCCGCCCCCTGCAACCGCTACCTGCTCCGCTACGGCCGCCGCCACTGGTGCTCCACCCGCTGCGGCGACCGCGCCCGCGCCGCCCGCGCCTACGCCCGCCGCACCACCTCCCAGTGAGGCCGCAGCCGGTTCGGGTTGCTACGGTCCGTCGAGCACCAGCTCGGTCATGTCGGGCAGGAATCGGCACGCCGGGGCGGGTCCGCCGCGCCGACGACGGCCTGTAGGGCGAGGAATGTGTCTACGGCTTCGTGTCCGCAGTCTTCTCGGGTGGTCAGATGGCGCTTACGCGGAGCAGGGACTTGATCGCGCCACGCCGGTTCATGACGGCGTAGGCCTCGGCGACATCGTCGAGGTCGGTGGCGAAGTCAAAGACGCGGCCCGGGGCGATGCGGCCTTCCAGGACGTCGTCGAGCAGTTCGGGGATGTAGGCGCGTACCGGAGCGGAGCCGCCGAGTACGCCGGTATGGCGGACGAACAACTGCCGCACCGGGAACTCGACGCCGTGCGGCAGCCCGACGTAGCCGACCATCGAGCCCGGTCGCGCGATCCACAGCGCGGTCTCCATCGCCTCCCCGGTGCCCACGCACTCAAGCGTGGCGTCCGCGCCGGTGCCCCCGGTGAGCTCCAGCACCGCCTCGATGGCCTCGTCACCACGCCCTTCGACGATGTCCGTGGCACCGAACGCGCGAGCGACTTCCTGGCGAACCGGGTTGCGGCTGAGCGCGATGACGCGGTCTGCCCCGAGGCGCCGCGCGGCAAGCACACCACACAGACCCACCGCGCCGTCACCGACGACGGCGACCGTGTCGCCGGTCGTCACACGCGCGCAGACGGCGGCATGGTGACCGGTGCCCATGACGTCCGTCAGGGTCAGCAGCGATGCCATCACCTCGTCCGAGTGCCCCGACCCGGGCACCCGGACCAGCGTGCCGTCGGCCAGCGGCACGCGCACTGCTTCGCCTTGACCGCCGTCTCCGTTGCCTACGGGAATGAACCCACCGTTCGTGCACGCGGAGGTGATCCCACGCCGGCAGTGCGAGCAGGTGCCGTCGCTGAAGGCGAACGGCGCGACGACCAGGTCGCCCGTCCTGAGGGTGCGCACGTCGGTCCCGACGTCTTCCACGATCCCCACGAACTCGTGCCCGATGGGGCCCGGCTCATACGGGGTGTCGCCGCGGTAGTACCACAGGTCCGAGCCGCAGACGCTCGCCAGCGCGACACGGACCACCGCATCGGTGGGGTCGACGATCGCGGCGTCGGGCCGCTCGCCGACCGTGATCAAACCTGGCTTGTTGAAGATCGCTGCACGCATGAGTTCTCCAGCAGTCGGGCGAGAGGCGTCAGTGGGTGACGAACGATCGACGGACGGACGGACCAACGCTGAACCGACGTCTCGCCAACGGCCGGAATACTTGGCGGCATGAGCCGAATGACCGGCCTGCGCTCCCCGAATCGGCCTTGTCCGTCCGATGAAGCGCACGTCGCCGGGTACGGATCGACGAAGCAGTCACCTTTGCCTCACCGGCGGTCATGTGTGTCGGGACCGACACGCCCAGCAACCCACCCAACAGGTAGGAATTCTAACGACGCTGCGGGTTTCGCGTGCTGCTCCGGACCATTGCGTCACTCTCGATCGGAGATCAACCGCACCGCAGCCTGCATCCAAACCGCCCTGCGCCACGCGGTTGCGGTCCGAGACGACTCCGTCCATCATGAAACTCACCACGCGTGCACCCTCGTCAGCGACCGGAAGTCATCGGTGACAAGACCTTTCGTGACCGCACCAGAACCCGGAGAGGATCTCGGGTTCGGTATCGGCATACGGCCTGCGCTGTTCGCGGAGCTACTCGCGGGCGAAGCCGCCTTCGACTTCTTCGAGGTGATGACGGAGGACTTCCTGGGCGTGGAGGGAGAGCGGCGGCACATCCTGCACGAACTCGCCGCGCAGTCCCCCGTCGTGATGCACGGCCTTTCCATGTCGATCGCGAGTTCGGACGCCCTGGACATCCGGTATCTCTCCCGGTTGCGCGAACTGGCGGACGAAATCGGAGCTCGATGGGTCTCGGACCATCTCTGCTGGACCGGAGTCGATGGAGTTCACACGCACGAGTTGCTTCCGGTACCCCTTACGGAGTCAAGTCTTGCGCACGTGAGTTCACGTGTCCTCGTTGCACAGGACGTGCTCGAACGGCCTCTGGTACTCGAAAACCCCTCCGCCTACCTCGCCTTCGAAGAGTCGACGATGTCGGAGCCTGAGTTCTTCAGCCGACTCGTCGAAGAAACCGGGTGTCGGATTCTGCTCGACGTGAACAACGTCTATGTCTCCGCGAGCAATCTGGGGTTCGATCCCGTGGAGTACGTGGATGCCCTGCCAGAGGGGGCTGTCGCTCAGATACACCTCGCAGGACATCGAAACATGGGCGCCTACCTCATCGATTCCCACGACGAACGCGTCTCCCAGCCGGTCTGGGACATGTATCTGCACGCCTGCCGACGGTTCGGGCCCGTCTCGACGTCGCTCGAATGGGACACTCACCTGCCAAAGACGGAGGTCCTTCGCGAGGAACTCACGAAAGCTGCCGAGCTTCGCTCCATGGCCGTACTCCACCCCCTACCGTCCCGATCGACAGGGACAGCACCTCGCGACGGGCAGCTCATGGACGACGTCATGGCGGACCATGAACTCGCCCACAGCCAGAGAACACTTCAGGCGGCGATCCTGGACGGGGCCTCGCAGAGCAGGCTTCCGCACAGGGACGTTCGTGAGTTCAGCCTCCGCCCGCTCTCAAGAGGCGAAGGAATTTCCATCTACGGGAGTGCGTACCGGGCGCGTCACGTCGACAGCCTGCGCTTCGCCTTTCCCCTGCTCGGAGAACTGATCGGCTCAGAGCTCGAGGATCTTGCACTCGACTGCATTGCCTCGAACCCCGGACGCACCGGCGATCTTGAGCACCTCACGCGCTTGTTCGCCGAGTGGGTGAGTGATGCGTTCCGTCTCCATCGCTGGGCTGACGTCGTATGTGACGTCGTCGATCTCGACACCACTCTCATGGACCTGCGCCTGAGCACCGGTACGGAGGGCCGGACACCGCTGCCCGACTCTTCGATCCGTTTCGCCCGGCACGCGGACGTCGCCCGAATGCGTTTCGTCGCGAACCCGTGCCTGCGGATCGCGAGACTGAGCGAACCGTCATACATTCGAAGCCTCTCGATTCGAGCGGGCGTGGCGATCGACTGGTCGGGCGACCCAAGCGAGAACGTCGTGTTCTGGCGCCGGGATTTCGAGCTGCACGCGGTCTTCCTCCGTCGGGATCAGACTTCCCTTTTGAAACGGCTCGTCGACGGTGTCGAACTCGGAACCGCCGCGGCCGCGGAGTCGATCGACATCTCGTCCTCGGTCGATTGGATCAGCGGCTGGGCCGGGGCCGGAATCCTGTTCGACGGGGAGGCGGCCTGCCCCGCCGCCGATGCCACGGCGAGTGACACCGAGGTATGAGCGAAGCACGTCTGAGCGTCGACGAACGGTTCGAGTGGCCCGACCTCTTACTCGAGATCGATACGGTGACGCGAGTCGGTGGTCAGCTTCACCTTCGATTCCACGGCGTCGTGGGCGGGCGCGAACGAAGGGATTTCGGCGAGAGCGAACTGTCCAATCCGGCGGCGCGGCTCAGCCGCCTGAGTGACACGCTCGACAGCTGGGCCGCAGGCTATTCCGAGGAGCAGAAGTCCATCGAGGCACACCTCGACGGCATTGGGGTCGAACTCTACAACGACCTGATCCCCTCGGCCTTGCGGGAACACTACTGGTCGTACCTGCATGCCGAGGCCGGCTCGACGGTCCTCATCCTTGTCGAGGGCGAGGCAGCCAATCTGCCCTGGGAGATCGTCAAGCCCGTGACGGAAAGCACCGTCGCACCCTTCTGGTGTGAGCAACTCAGCATGTCCCGTTGGCTCGGCTCCAAACCCATCGCGATGGCGCTTCCCGGGCACCGCGCCGCGTGCGTTCTTGCCGATCCCGAGCTGCACGATGTGAGCGATCGGGCGCGGAGTCGACTCGGAGTGAGCGCCTCCGAGGTCGTCACGGAGTGGGACGGCGTCCAAGAGCTCCTCTCCAACGGCGAACCCGGGCTGTTCCATTGGACCGGGCACGGCCAACTAAACCCGGAGCATCCGAGCCTCAGCGAGCTTCCGATCGGCACGGAGATATTCCGGCCCGTCGACATCCTCGTCCCGACCAAGCGGCGGTTCCTTCGGTCCGGTCCGTGGGTGTTCCTGCACGCCTGTTCCACGAATCGGTCGACGGTAGGCTCCGTCGGCCTCGCGGGCTGGCCCAAGGACCTCGTCCAGGGGGGCGCAGGCGCGATGCTCGGGGCGGCCTGGGACGTACGCACCAGCACGGCAGTGCCGTTCGTCGGCGGGTTGTACGAGAGCGTGATGAAGGGGGTCCCCGTCGCAGAAGCCGTTCGAGAGGCGCGCAACTCGGCGAAGATCTCCGGCGATCCCTCATGGCTGGCGTACCAGCTGTACGCGCACCCGACATCGCGCGTCCTGCGGGATCGGACGAAGGCTGACTTCACGTCGATCCCTGTGCAGAAGTTGGTGGAGCGCACCTTTTCGGTTCCCGGCGACGAGGCAGGGAATTGGAGACGTTCCTATCTGGAGTTCATCGCCAGGGAACCACTCCAGCCGCATGCGGATGTCATCCCGCTGGGAGGGAGCGTCGAACCGAACGAGGACCTCGAGTACTCGATGCTCTACGTCGAGCCGGTCGTTCCCGATTCGGTCGTCGGCCACGAGGTCCGGGACATCGCCGAGGCAGCCAGTGAGCACGACGGGGTAGTTCTGCTCGGGGACTCCGGAGCGGGCAAGAGCGCGACACTCCGTCGCATCTCGAGAGACCTCGCGACGCGGGCACTTCGGGGGGATCCCGACGTGCCGACGCCCATTCTGATCTCGTTGCACGAGTTCGCCACCGGCGACGACCCGCTCGGGTACGTCCAACGTCGGTGCCGGGACGACGTTGTGCGATCCCGTCTGCGGCAGGAGCTGCGAGCGGGACGGGTCTGTCTCATGTGCGACGGCCTGAACGAAATGGGGCGCCATGATTACCGGAAGAAGGTGCGCGCCTGGCGTCAATTCATGCAGGATTGGCGTGGAAACCGCTTCGTCTTCGCCTGCCGGACCTCGGCGTATCAGAGCGAACTGGGATTGCCCGAGATCGAGATCGCGCCGCTCGACGACGAGCGCATCCTGCGTACTCTCTTCCTCACCGTCGGAGCGTCGGCGGATGAACTCTGGCAGGCCCTGCAACAAGACGGCCTGCTCGACGTGGCACGCATGCCGCTGTTCCTCGAGTGGCTCATCGTGTCGTTCAAGCGGAGTGGGTCCCGTCTCCCCGGCAACCGCTCCCGGCTTCTGGAGGGGATCGTTAACTCGTTCGTCAGGCGCGAGGAGGATACGGGCTCGTTCGAGAAGGCGGACTTCGATCGCATCAGGGTGGCCTTGGCGGAACTGGCTCACGCGATCCTTCTTGACTCTCGCAACGGAGCCGTCTCAAAAGGCCGGGCGCTGGGCATCTTCGAGAACTCTCATCCAGGCATCAAGAGACCCGTGGTGGATGCAGGTTGGCGCTTCGTGATCGACTCGGGGTTCCTGACGGAGCAGAACCAAGAAGTCCGATTTCGCGACGCGCAACTCCGCGACTACTTTGCCGCGTGCGCCCTCCATGGCCGGAAGGAAGGGGGCGCGAGCATGCGCTCCTACTTCGCGCCGTCTCCTCCTGACAACGACACGGAATCGTTTTCTCCACGTGGCCGCGGACACGCCGGCGTGCTCGCCGAGAACGAGTGGGCCGAGGCCGTCGTTCTCGCCTCCGGCCTGGCCGACTCGGCCGATCCCCTGCTCGAAGAGTTGCGCGCCATGAACCCCCGCCTCGCGGGCGAGTGTCTGGCCCGCAACTCCCCCAACGTGACACCGGAGACCGTCGAAGCAATTCGTGAAACCCTTCTGGACCGAGCGACCAATGCTCACGTCGCACTCGGCGAGCGGGTGGCAACGGGGCTGACCCTCGGGCGTATCGGCGATCCCAGGCTCGCTCTCCGGGCTGAAGGTTTCGTCCTGCCCGAGTTGTGTTCGATCCCCACTGGATTCGTGTGGCTCGGGAGCGACGACGCACAGGCGTTCGCGGACGAGCGTCCACAGCACCGGGTCGAAGTCCCGGCATTCCGGATCGGGCGCTACCCCGTCACGAACGCCGAGTACAACTGCTTCGTGGACGCCGGCGGGTACGACGAGGCCGGCTACTGGACGGAGCGCGGCTGGGCCTGGCGCAAGGCGCGCGACACGGGCGAAAGCTCTCTGAACCGTCGGCTCCGGAACCTCGCCTACTTCCGCGGACACGTCGACGACATGGAGAGGTGGTTCGAGGAGGGCGAGCTTGAAGCGACCGAGTGCGAGTTGTGGCGCCGGCTCGTCGGAATGGACGATCACGAGGCGCGTCTCCATCTCCGGGCGCTCGGACTGGAGAGAGTACGGTCCAGGGACGCGCCGGCGTTCGCCCGATATCCCGCACTCACCGGTGCCAACCAGCCGGTCGTGGGGGTGAGTTGGCATGAGGCGGTCGCCTACTGCGCTTGGCTCAGTACCGTGAGCCGACGCACGTTCCGCCTTCCCTCGGAGGCCCAGTGGGAACGAGCGGCGAAGGGGGACGACAAGAGGGTCTACCCGTGGGGGCCGATCTGGGAAGCCGGTCGATGCAACGCGCGGCCCGAGAACATCCGGAGGACGACCCCCGTCGGCATGTTTCCCGGTGGCCGCAGCCCCTTTGGGTGCGAGGACATGGCCGGGAACGTCGCCGAGTGGACGTCGAGCCTCTACTCGCCCTATCCATGGACCGGCAATGACGGACAAGTAGATGCCGAAGCCGAGGGTGTGCGCGTCAATCGCGGTGGCGGGTGGGACTCGATGCACCGCGTTGTGCGATGCGCGTTGCGCGGCGATATGAACGAATCCCACACGGACAGCGCGACTTTGGGCTTCCGCATCGCATCAAATGCCGACTCGGACGGCCTACCGGTTCATTCGACCGTATCGTGAAGGCGTCATAGTTCCCCAGAAAGACAACGAACGTCTTGTGCCATCAGGGAGAGTGAATGAGCATGCGGGAACCTCCGAAGCCCTACAACGACCTCAGCATGAGCGAGCTCGCTGAATGGGTCGGTGACCTGGACCGATCCGACGCTGTGAGTCGCGTGGAGATCCACATGACATTGGCAGAGGTGTACACGCGACTCGGCAACGCCCCGGAGGGCAGCGACGCCCGCCTGCTCGACGGTTTGCGCAAGACGCTGGACCGGCTACTCCAACGAGAGGATGACCGGACGATGCGCAGGCCGTGGTTTCGCAGAGGTGACGACATGCCGCCTCGAAACTGCGGCGGAATGTGCATGTGCTCGATCGAGCGGCTGGAGGACCGCACAAAGCGAGATGACTGATCCTCAGGTCCCGGGTTGAGGCTCCTTGGCGACGCGCCGCCGGTACGCGGCGGCCGCGTACCCCGCCAGGGTCTTTTCGAAGTCGCGACAGTCGCAGGACGGCGTGAGGGTGCTGCCGCAGTGCGAGTAGGAGTCGTACGGAGAGCCGGCTCCGCAATACAGAGCGAACCTGCACGTCCCTTCGCGGGAGCGCAGCGTCCCCTCGTCGACCCACGCCCTCGAGACGTCCTGATCCGGTGTTCTGCGCAGGTAGTTACCGCGTGCGAAGGCGGTCTCTCCGGCCAGGAAGACGCATGGGTACACATCGCCCCGCGGGTCGAGGACGATCGTCCGCGTTCCGTAGCAGCAATTCCCGACGCTGGGCAGGGGCTCAAGTCCGGAGACCATCGCAGCGATCTTGTCGTAGATCGGGGGAGAACCACAGAACGCGGCAGCCAACTCCGTGCTGCTCCCGAGACGTGTCGCAAGTGCGGCTTCGCCGACAAGCGACTTGGACAGCACGGTGGTTCCCGCATCGATGTGGGCCTTGGTGTCGAACATCGGCGCCACATAGGCACTGAAACGAGGATCGGCGAGCAGTCCGTCCGCGTCCAGGATTTCTCGCAGCACTTCGAGTTGGTCGAGGACGTTCTCGTTGACATTCACGCGCATACGGATCCGTGCTCCGCGGGCGAGCGCGAGCCGAACGTGTTTCATGATGGTGTCGAACGTGCGCGCGCCTCTTGGCCCGATACGGAGTCGGTCGTGTGTGCCGGCAGGTCCATCGACGGTCACATGAAGAGCCTCGATCCCCTGGGGGCCGAGAAGATCTTCGTACTGATCGAGATTCCACGCGTGAGTGGACGCCATCAACCGGATCCCGCGCTCCCGGGCCGAGCCGCAGAGGAAATCGATGATGGCGTGGTTGTCAGGACTCAGTGGTTCGCCGCCATAAAGCGTCACGCTGCGCCGGCTCTCGCCACCGAAGACGGCCTCCACGTGGTCGAGGGCCGCGCGTGCGACCGCTTCGGACATGGTGACAGAGGGCGTTGTTCGACGTATCCCGTGTTGGAAGCAGTAGACGCACTTGAGGTTGCAGTCGTAACTGGGCATCAGGTACACGCGAGGCGGGACATCCCGCGCGAGCCGACCTCGGCGGAGTAATTCTCGTGAGAAGGCGCGTTGTTCGTCCTCCGGTGACCTGGCCGTCACGACGGAGCGTTCGATCAAGTCCTGCAGCAGCGCCGAGGAAAGATTGCTCAGATCACCGTCGGCGAGTTGCCGGGCCGGTTCTTCGGACAACTCGGCGGCTGTGCCGTAGCAGGTGTTCAGGGCGAGTACGGTGCCGTTATCACCCACAGGAGCGAACATCACAAAATCACTGACGCGAAGTCCGGTCAAGGCTCGACCTCCAGTACGAGACCGCCTGGGTCGCTGTCGGGAAACGTGACACGATATCCGCATCTGGACCACGGCGTTGTGAACTTCGTTCGATAGTTGAAGCACAGCGTCGGCTCTCCGGCAGCGTACTGGACGACGCGCGCGACCGCCTCGGGGTGCGGGTGCGAGAACATCTCCCCGTTGGAGGAGAAGATGAACGCGTCGCTCGTGATCTTGCTGATGAGGTCGGTGCTGACGTTCCCGCGGCTCCCATGGTGGGGAAGCTTGAACGCGTCGAGGTGAAGCTGCTCCGGCCTCAGGTGGGCCATCGACTCGACCAATGTGCTCGGATGCGCATCGCCCGTGCAGAGGATACGGCGCCGGTTCTGGTACTCGAGCAGGAACGCGATGCTGCTGCCGTTCGCCGCGGAATTGTCCTCATCGAAGCGCGCCCCCAGCAGGGTTGTCATGTCGGGTGGGAGGATCTCCGTTTCATCGGCGGTGGCCGTCGAGCCCAAGGTTAGGTGTCGCCCTCGCCGGCGCGCTGCCTCGAGATCCTCGGGACGGAGGCCGATGCCCTGGCACGATGCCCTCCAGTCCTTTCGGAGCTTGGCAAGCTGAGGCAACGTCGGAGAGAGCACGGTCAGTGCGAGGCTCTCGTCCACCTCCACACGCGGGGGGACACCGCTCGCAGGCACGGCCACGGCGAGCCCGTCGAAGCCGAGTCGATTCCAGCTCGCACCGTTTCTGCACAGTAAGTCGGTCAGCTTTTCGCCATGCTTTCCGGCCATGACGCGTGGGCCCTGCAGATGGCGGAATCCGTTGAACCAGACATCCTTCGCCCGAAATGGCATGGTGTCGTCGAGCGACAGCTCGACAATCCCTCCAATATGGTCGTGGTCGACGTGTGTGACAACGAGAAGTTCGAACTCCAGCTCCGATTTCGAGAGCCGGGCAAGGCGCGGGCGCAGCGCCTTCTTGTAGACACCGGGGGCGCCGCCGTCGATCAGGATCCGGCGGACATCCCCGCGGTGCTCGTACTCGATCAAGAGACAGTCCCCATGGCGCGCGGGGAGCACCTCCAAGCGGAGCATCTCGACCCTCCTCCCCTGGACCGGACTCGCACCCAGCAGGCGACGAGTTTCCGATCGTCCTTACAAGACTACGAAGAACCGGAACCCAATGAGCAGGATCAGGAGGTTGCGTGCTTGAACGGCCAGGCACCCTCGTCCCAGATCACACTTTCGGGAAGCTTCCGGCCGTACTCGGGTGATGTCGATATACGGCTTCGGACGCTCGCGTGCACCCGGGCGCCGGCCGGAACCGGGCGACGACGATATCGCGCGACCGCCCACATCCACCCCATTTTGTGCACAACGCCTGATGCGTCCGACTCGGCCAGGGTGTAGCGATTCTTCACCCGCTGCTCCCGGACCAACAATCCCTCGGCGGTTGCGCCCTCCAGCATCCAGCGCATGGCCAGTGTGCCGAGTTGGGGATGGTCGTCGAACCCACCGCCGACATCCGAATGCACGCCGGCGAACCATGTTTCGGTGACCTGTGGGGATTTTCCCGGTTCGGGGAGGGGGATCAAGCATTCCTTGTAAGGCCGGCGCTTCTCATCGATGGACACCGCGTGCTGTACGACCCGAACATTGGGTAGCTTGTTGGTGTAGGGCCAATGAATGTCCCGCCCAAGAAAACGGGTGGCCCTGACGGTATCGAAAACTCCGAGGTATTCGATGGGGAAGGCCAGGGATTCTCGCCTCGGACGGACGGACAGCGCCTCGGCGAACCGGTCGATTCGATCCCAGCCCTCCGGCAGCCTGAGATTCGAGTCCTTTCCAGGACGCCTGGCATAGACCCGTAATGCGTAAGGAACCAGGTTCTCACTGCCGGGGCGAAGGAGACCCACCCGGTAGAGCATCCCGCACAACGCACGTGCGGTGTACGCCCCGCGGCTGAAGCCGAACACGAAGACCTTGTCTCCCGGCTGCCAGGAGTTCATCAGATAGGTGTAGGCCTCCCCCAGGTTCTGTCGGAGGCCATGGCCGAGTGCGAGCCCGCCCAGCCGCGAGAGTCTGCGTGCCACCGCAGTCCATGCGCTCGGCGCGGCGAACGTGCCGACGCCGGGATCATAGTAGACGACCTGTTTCTCCGGATCGCGGAGGTCGAGCAGCTCGACAATTTTAAAGACGTTTGTCGCGCCCCTCGCCTTGACCTCGTTACCGGTACCGTCGAGACAAACAACGATGTTCTTGCCCATTCTTTTCTCCCGCGTAAAGAGGCGAACTCGAAGTATGGGACAAGGATTCGCCGGACTTCGACGACCTCATCGCGGCTACTATCCCCGTCCCGTCCTGGATCCACCACAGCCCGCACTCATCCCCGTCCCGGTATCGGGCCAGGGCCGCCCGGGTAGCTGCGGCCGCGGTGTCCATGGCCCTGGCTCCCACATCAGCGAGGCGCTGCGGTGCCCTCGACGGAGCGCGTCCTCGTCCTGGAGCCAGGGCCCGGTGACCTGTCCGGACGGGGAATGGGCGAGGCGTGTCGCGTAGCCCTGGTCGCCGAGGCTGGACCACAGCATGACGAGGTGCCCGCTTCTGAGCCGTCGGTGTCGGCGCCGACGTCAAGCGGACCTCGGTGGTCTGATCCACCCCAGCGACCGCTCGACGGCTCGCTGCCAGTTGTCGTATTCCGACTCCCGCCGCTCGGGGTCCATGTCCGGCAGCCATTGAGCGGCCCGGTGCCAGTTGCGTCGCAGGACTTGCAGGTCCGTCCAGTAGCCGACGGCGAGCCCGGCGGCGTAGGCGGCGCCGAGGGAGACCGTCTCGACGACCATGGGCCGCACCACGGGCACGTCGAGTACGTCGGCCACGAACTGCATGAGCAGGTTGTTCGCTGTCATGCCGCCGTCCACCTTGAGTTCCTTCAGGGTGACCGAGGAGTCGGCGTTCATGGCGTCGACGACCTCCCGCGTCTGCCAGCCTGTGGCCTCCAGGACGCCTCGGGCCAGGTGTCCCTTGGTGATGTACGAGGTGAGGCCGACGACGACACCGCGCGCGTCGCTGCGCCAGCGTGGTGCGAACAGACCGGAGAAGGCGGGCACGATGTAGCAGCCGCCGTTGTCCTCGACCGTCCGCGCGAGGGTCTCGATCTCCGGCGCGCTGCTGATCAGTCCCAGACGGTCGCGGAACCACTGGACCAGCGAGCCGGTGACGGCTATCGAACCCTCCAGGGCGTAGATCGGAGGCCGGCCCCCGATCTTGTAGGCGACGGTCGTGAGGAGTCCGTGCCGGGACCGCACGACATCGGTACCGGTGTTGAGCAGCAGGAAGCTGCCCGTTCCGTACGTGCACTTCGCCTCGCCCGGGGAGAAGCAGGTCTGACCGAACAGGGCGGCCTGCTGGTCACCGAGGGCAGCCGTGATACGGACACCGGGGAGGACCGACCGGGCATCGCCGTAACTCTCGGCGGAGGGACGGATCTCGGGCAGCATGGGGCGGGGCACCCCGAAGAACGCCAGAAGCTCCTCGTCCCAGGTGAGCGAGCGGATGTTCATCAGCATGGTGCGGCTGGCGTTGGTGGCGTCCGTGATGTGCAGGCCGCCGTCCGCGCCCCCGGTGAGGTTCCAGATCAGCCAGCTCTCCATCGTGCCGAACAGCACCTCGCCGTCCTTGGCGCGCTCTTCCAGCCCATTGACATGGTCGAACAGCCAGCGGATGCGCAGCGCCGAGAAGTAGGTCGAGGGGGGCAGGCCGCACCGCTCGAGGAAGAACTCGTCTCCGGGTTCGTGTCTGAGGTCCTCGACGAGGGGTGCTGTGCGGGTGTCCTGCCAGACGATCGCCCGGCCCAGCGGGGCACCCGTCCGCCGGTCCCAGAGCACCGTCGTCTCCCGCTGGTTGGCGATGCCGATGGCGGCGACCTCTCCCGCGCCGACACCGGCCCCGGACAAGGTCTCGGGCACGATGCGCAGCAGATTGCGCCAGATCTCGACGGCGTCGTGCTCGACCCACCCGGACCTGGGGAAGTGCTGCTGGTGCTCCCGCTGGGCGACCGACACCAGCCGCCCCTGGTGGTCGAACAGAATGCATCGGGTGGAGTTGGTGCCCTGATCGATGGACATCACATACCGTTCAACCATGATCGGGTCTGCCTTCCGAGGTGTCGAGGAGGCGGGGGGATCACCAGCGCGTTGCCCCCAGGTCTCTGGAGATCGCTCGTGCGGCCTCGCGCAGCAGGGTGATCAGACTCGGCCGGGGACGGCCCTGGCCGTCACAGATCCTCTCGACCGGGCCCGACAGTCCGATCGCCCCGACCACGAGGCCGCCGTGCCCGCGGATCGGCGAGGCGACGCCGGCTTCGCCCATGCTCATTTCCTGGACCTCGGCGGCCCAGCCCAGCTCGCGTACCTCGGCGAGCGCCCGGGTGAGCTGCTCCCGGGAGACCAGGGTGTGCCGGGTGTACGCCTCCAGCCCGGATTCCAGCGCCGAATCGAGCGGCGCGGCCCCGAAGGCCAGCAGAACCTTGCCGAGCGAGGAGGCGTGCAGCGGCAGCAGTGAGCCCACGTCCAGGGTCTGGAGCGTGTCGTCCGGCCGGAACACATGGTGGACGACGAGGACCTCGCCCTCCAGGGGAGTGCCCAGTCGGACCGATTCCCCACTGCGGGCGGCCAGGGCGTCAGCCCAGTTGATGGAGCGCGACCGCAGCTCGTTGACGTCGAGGTAACTGGTGCCGAGGTGCAGCAGGGCGGCCCCGAGCTGGTACTTCCCGGTCGCCGCGTCCTGTTCCACGAAATCGACATGCTGGAGCGTGCGCAGAATGCCGTGGGCGGTGCCCTTCGCCAGCCCCAGCGAGGCAGCCACCTCGCCGAGCCCGAGACGGCGGGGCCCACCGGCGAGCAGACGCAGGATCGCCGCCGCCCGTTCGATCGACTGGACTGGGCCGGCCATAGTGCGAGCGTATTACCGCCGTGGAGGGTCCGCTTTACGTGCAGGTGGACGGTTCGCCCCTGGATGAGGTGGCTCGTTCGGTAATGCCGACCGCCGTTCATTGACCGGCCTCGCCGCGCTCCCTAACGTCGCTCCGAGGCCCGGCAACGGCGCAGAGGCCCGGTGTCCACCGGGCAGCGATCACCCGGAGGAGAGCAGATGGCGGCACAGCTCAATGCGGTGCTTCGGCACGCAGTCGAACACGTCTGGCCGCTGCCGCCCGTCCCCGGGGCCGTCTCGGCCGTACGCCGACGGGTGGGGGCGGTCCTCGCCACCTGGAACGTGTCCCCGGAGACCGTCGAGGACTCGCTCCTGGTCGTGTCGGAGCTGCTCACCAATGCGGTCGTCCACGCCCTGCCCCCGGCGGAGCTGCGGCTGTCGTGGATTCGGGGCGACGGGCCCGGCACCCTGCGGGTCGAGGTCACCGACGCCGGACCCTCGCGTGCGGGGCAGTCGCCCGACGGGATCGACCCGGACGAGCACGGCCGGGGCGAGCAGATCGTCCACGCGCTGGCGGCTCGGCACGGCATACGCATCCACTCCGGCGGGGTGACCCGATGGGCCGATCTCGTCGCGGCGTGAGCTCGAGCGGCCGCTCCTGTTGTCCCCACGCCGCCTTCACATCAGGGCGCTGCTCCGGGCAGCCGGGGAGCGGCTGCCGGCGCTGACCGCTTCGGACATGGCCGGTTTGCGAAGCAGGAGCAGCGCCGCGTCATCGTGCAGTCGGCCGCCCACATGCGCCAGCAGTTCGTCGTGGAGCCCGGTGAGGGTGCGGGCCGGCTCGTCGCACACGTGGCGCTCCAGTCCTTCGGCCAGCGGGTAGAACGCACGGCCGTGGTCGCGGGCCTCGGTGACCCCGTCGGTGTAGAGCAGCAGTTGATCTCCGTCGGCGAAGGGCAGCACCTGGAGGCTGGGCACCTCGCCCGACAGGGCGCGCAGCCCGAGGGGCGGGGCCGGATGGGTGGGATCGACCGCCACGACGCTTCCGGACGCGCGTACCAGCAGCGGAGGCGCGTGTCCGCAGTTGACCACTTCCAGGTGCCCTTCCCGCGGGTAGCCGGCGACCACGGCGGTCACGAAGTCGTCGTCGCTGGCGAGATTGCGCGCCAGGCTCCGCTCGATCCTGCCGACGACGGCGAGGAGATCGGGCTCGTCGTAGGCGGCCTCACGGAAGATCCCGAGCACGAGTGCGGCAGTCCCCACGGCCGGCAGCCCCTTGCCACGCACATCGCCGACGATCATCCTGACCCCGTACGGGGTGGGTATCAGCGCGTAGAGATCCCCGCCGATACGAGCCTCCGCCGCCGCGGCGCTGTAGCGGACGGCCACCCGGAACGGGCCGACGGTCTCGGGTACCGGCTTGAGCAGCGCGTGCTGCGCGGCCTCCGCGACCGAGCGAACGGCCGCGAGCACCCGTTCACGACGTCCGCGCAACGCGCTGGCCAGGCCACTCGCCAGAGTGACGGCCACCAGGGCGGTCAGTACGGCCGCCAGCTCGCTGTCCGGAACACCCTCCCGGGTGCCGAGCGTCGCGCCCAGCACCGCGGCGAGGACACCGACGCAGAGGACCCCGCGCGGGCCGTTGGTGGTGGCGGCCAGCGCGGGCCCGACCGCGAGCAGCGGCAGCCAGATCATCCCCCCTACACCGAAGGCGTCGACGAGTACCACGGCGCAGACGATCAGCACGGGCAGTACGGGCACACCGGCGGCCAACGGAGCCGCTGGGCGTGTCCGGGCGAATGCTCCGAGACAGCGCACTCGGTTCCTGAACGACCGCATCGACCAGGGGGCGCCACCGTACTCTCGGGCCTGAGTCATGTTTCGTCCGCAGTCCTCACCTGTTGTGGGGGATGCACTCCCAAAATGTCCGTTTCATCCAGGAAACGTCCTTCGGCTCAGGCGCCACAAGGACCGGGATTTCAGATAGTGAGCGACAGGCTCCTGGTCACGCGGTTCGCGGTCGGGATCAGCCGCGCCAGGATCTCCTCGAGCCGGGAAACCCGGTCCGCCGGCAGTGAGACGCCGAGCGAACCGAGGGTGTCCCCGCTGTAGACGGGCACGGCGACGCAGACGGTGCCGAGGGCGTACTCCTCCAGGTCCGTGACGGCCGGGGCCACGGGTGAGGAGTCGAGCCGCCTGAGCAGTTCCGGAGGGCTGGTGATGGTACGTGGCGTGAGGTCGGCGAGGGAGTGCCGGGAGAGGTAGTCCCTGCGCGAGTCGTCGTCCAGTTCGCGCAGCACGGACTTGCCCAGAGCGGTGGCGTGCCCGGCGTCCTCGAATCCCACCCAGAGGTCCACCCGGGGCGCCCGGGGGCCGTCGACGATCTCGGCGATCCGGATCTCGCCCTCCTCGTAGAAGGTGAGGTAGGTGGCGATCGCGAACTCGTCCCGCAGCGCGGCGAGCGTGGGACGGACCCGGCTCAGCATCGCCTGCCCGCGGCCCGAGGTACGCAGTGTCTGCAGCTTGTCGCCGAGGATGAACCCGCCGTCGTCCATCTTTCGTACGTATCCGTCGTGCACCAGCGTCCGCAGCAGGTGATAGGCGGTGGCCAGGGGCAGGCCCGTCTCACGCGCCAGCTGCTTCGCCGGCGCGCCGTTCTCGTGCGCGCTCGCCGCCTCCAGCAGGCGGAATGCCCGCTGCACGGACGTGATGAGCGTCGGACCGTCCTGAGCAGCCATACGACCAGCGTGCGCCCGGTGCCCGGCGCAGGCAAGGCGCGCGGAGTCCGACACCTCTGGGTACATTCCGTCAAGCGGAAGGGCGCCTGCCGAGGGAGGTCCCTCGGCAGGCGCCCCGGGTGTGCGGACCGGCGGTTCTTGTCGGCCGCTACTCGCAGGTCCCGGCGAACGTCTCCCGGGTCACCACGTCCGTCGCCGCCGATGTCGTGTCCAGCCAGGCGATGCGCTGTCCGTCACCGAGGGACGGGGCGAGCTGCGCGCCGGACGAGCACGATGCCCGGACGAACTGACCCTGCCCGGCGACCAGGTCGGCGGTCCCGGCGACCTTCACCCGGGTGGGGCCGGTCCAGGAACCGAGTGCTCCCCAGAGGTCGTACGTCGAGTACGCGAGGTAGTCGTCGGTGACCGAGAACTGTGCGACGTACAGGCTCGACGGGAACTTGAGATTCTTCATCTGCGTCAGGTCGGAGACCGGTGCGGAGCCGATGGACGTGCTGGGGATCAGGAAGCCGCCGCTGACGCGGTAGAACACGCGGTCCGAGGTGAGCTGGATGTCGGAGAGCTCGTTGAACAGGTAGCCGGAGATCCGCTTGCTCTGCGTGGTGCCGGTGGCGAGGTCGTACACGTACAGGTACGTCGCGTCCGTGCCGCCCGCCCAGGCGACCGTGCCGTTGTTCATGGCGAGGCGCGACGCCTTGGTGCCGGCCTCGGGTGTCAGGTTCACGGTCGTGCCGTCGGCCTTGCGCAGCATGACGTCCTGTTCGCCGTCGGACGTGGTGCTGATGTAGGCGAGGGCTCCGTCTTCCGTGACAGGTTCGGTCTCGTCGGCCTCCGGCGTGTCGACGAGCTTCCCGATCGCGCCCTGGCCCTTGTCACCGGCGGCGTAGATACCGACGCCGTCGGCCGCGACCCGAGTGAAGACGACCCGGTCGTCGTCGATCGAGGGGTCGATCAGATAGGCGTCGTCTTCGGCGAGCTCGTGGTCGGACGCGCCGTGCTGCTTGCTGAAGCGGCCGACGGTGATACCGAAGGCCGCGGAGCCCTTGTCCCAGGCGACGGCGTCGCCGTGACCGACGGCGTAGACGTCACCGGCGATCTGCGCGGCCTGCTCGTCGATGCCGCCGTACACCTCGTACGCGGGCAGGATGTCGGCGCCGATGGTGGTGCCGTCGTGGGTGCCGCCCTTCTGCTCCCAGCCCTCCTCGATGCCGTGGTCGTCGAAGGCCTGGGCGATGGCGGCCTGGTCGGCCGCGGAGACCTTCAGCGACTTGGCCGCGAGGGTGACGGCGTTGCGCATGTCCGTGAAGCCGGACAGCGGGGTGAGGTAGTTCTGCGCGGCCCGGTAGACGATCTGGTCCGCGAGCTTGGTGTCGAGGTGCTTGCGCATGTCCCACAGGGCTCCACCGACGATCGTGGAGTTGTAGTGCACACCGCCGTTGTCGATGTCGAGCGTGATCGGCTCGTAGTCCTGCTGCGCGTTCCGGCCGTCGTTGAGGTCGCGCAGGGCGCAGTCCGCGAGCGGCTTGGTGCCGTTGCACAGGTACTCGCCGATCAGCCCCGACGTCGGATCGTCCATGGCGACGCCCTTGTCGGCGGTCTCCATGGCGTTGCCGAAGTAGTCGGATATCGCCTCGTTCAGGGCACCGGACTGGTTGAGGTAGACGAGGCCCGCGCTGTGCTCGGTGACACCGTGCGTCATCTCGTGGCCGACCACGTCGAGGCCGACCGAGAGCGGTACACCGTCCATGTGGCCGTAGACCATCTTGGAGCCGTCCCAGAAGGCGTTGGCGTAGTCCTTGCCGTTGCTGGAGACGTTGACGACCGAGTAGACGCTGCCGCCCTTGCCGTCGATGCCGTCGCGGCCGATCTCGTTCTTGTAGAACTCGTAGACCTTCGCGGCGTTGACGTGCGCGTCCACCGCCCCCGACGTGGTGTTCGCGCCGTCGAAGCGGCTGGTCGCCGAGGTGACGAGTGGCACGTCGTCGCCGACGGGGCCGTACGCCACGTCCGCGTAGTTCTGGCGCTGCGCGTCGTAGGTGCGGATCTGCCCGCCGGTCGTGGAGTACATGGCGCGCGTGGAGTCGACCAGCGCGTACGAACCGTCCGCCTGGCTGTCCGCGTTCAGCTCGACCTCGGTGCCGTCGACCCGGACACCGGTCGCCACGACGGGCGTGGCGTCGGCGGCGTCGATGTTGTTGTACGACAGTGCCAGACCGCCCACCCGGGCGTCGACGTAGGCCTCCTGGCGGACCGGACTGCCGTCCCGCTCGGCTCCGGTGACGGTGAAGTGCCAGGCGAGCCGCCCGCCCTGGGCGTTGGGCAGCACGGCCAGACCATGCCTGGCGGTCTTGGCGCCTTCGATTCCGGCGAGGTGGCTGTCGAGGCTGAACAGGCGCTTCTCGGCGCTGGACTCGTCGACCTTCGGGGTGGTGGAGACCGTCAGGTCGGTGTAGAGCGTGCCGGTGGCCGAGGTGACCTGTTGCGCCTCACCGGACGACTCGGTCTGTACGGCGTACTCGGCGCCGAACACGGGGACACCGTCGTGGAGCTGCTGGAACCGGACCGAGGACTGCTTGCCGTCCTTGGTGGTCTTCAGGGTCTTCAGGTCCGAGACCGGTACCTGATAGATGTCCTGATGCTTCTTCAGGTGCGCGCGCGCCGCCTCCGCGGGGGTCCCATCGAGCGGTGCGTCGCCCAGGTCCTGCGTCATCGACGGGGCGACCGGCACGGGTGACGCCGCCTGGGCCGACCCGCCGGTGGCCGGGGCGTCCTGCGCCCAGGCCGGTCCGGTCAGGAGCGCGGAACCGGTGACCGCCGTGACAACGGTCGCTGTCACGGTGCGCCATATACGTCTCGTTCTCACAGCACTCTTTCCATCGCACGGGAGCGCGTGGGCCGCAACGGCCCAGCGCGTGACGTGCCTTGATGGTTCGGCACGTTCTGTGCGCAGTACAAGCAATCCCGGTGGCGTGAAAGTGCCGTGGCGACAATGCGCCGTTCCGCGGGCCCGGCCCAGGCCCCTTCAGTCGGCCCAGCCGGACTGTGCCGCGTGCCATCCCAGTTGGAAGCGGGTCGACGCGTCGGCTCGTTCCATCAGGTTGTGCAGTCGACGCTGCACGGTGCGGCGCCCGATGCCCAACTGGCGGGCGATCGCCGCGTCGGTGAGTCCGATGCGCAGCAGCCCGAGCATCTGCCGGTCGAGCGGTTCCACCGAGTCCGGGCGGGGCCGGGTCGATGTCTCCCCTGCGGCGTTCAGCTGTCTGCCCTGGGTGAAGTACTGCTCGAACAACGCCGTCAGGGCGGTCAGCAGGCCGCTGCGGTGCACGACCAGCGCGACCGGTTCCGTCTCGTCGCGTTCCGGGTCGAGGGGCAGCAGCGCCACCCGCCGGTCGACGATGATCAGTTTGATCGGCAGCTGCCTCACCACGGCGATCTGCTGCCCCTGGGCGGCGAGCTCTCCGAGCGAGGCCGCCGTGCCCGGTCGCTCGAGCCAGTGCCGCTCGACGACCGAGCGCAGTGTCACACCACGACGCATCGACTCGCGCTCCACCTCGTCGACATTGTCCTCGAGGGTGATGGCGACCGTCCGCGTCATCGGGACCAGGGTGCACACCTCGTGCTCGGCCTGGCGCTGCATGGCGATGAGCCGGCGGCGTATCGCCACACCGCCCGAGAGCACCTCCACCGGCGCGCCCGCCGCACGCACCTGGGCGGCGCGATGCCGCTCGGCGAGATCTCCGACCAGGAACTCCACTCGGTGCAGGGCCGACCTGTGCGCCTCGATCAGGGGTCCCAGCGCGAGGACCGGAGACGCGGCACGGTAGCGGGGAGCACCTCCGTCCTCGGCCTGCCGACAGTTGGCGAGTCCCTGCTCGACCAGGGCGTCCAACGCACGGTTCACCGCGGCCTCGCTCAGCAGGCCGGTCAGGTCGGCCGGTTCGCTGTTCGGCCGGTCCACCAGCAGCCGGTAGACCGTGTCCTCCTCGGGGCCCAGGCCGAGGAGCGTCAGCAGGGACACCTGGGCGGGGGCGGCGGGTTCGCGTGTCAACGGCGCGCCTCGTTCCGTCGCATGCGGGGCATACGGAACTCCGGCAACCCGGCCCGGACTCGGACAGCTCCGCCTCCCGCGACGCTGCGCATGTCCGTCATCCGCCCACTCCTTGCCCACCCCACGCCCCATGCGATGCCTTGATCCTTTTTCGTACGACAGTCAGGTTAGTCATACGCTGCCACCCCGTCGCGGGCGGAGCGGACGCGGCCAGACGGTCGGTGCCGCACGGTGGCGGAAGCGTTCCTCGGCGGCCCGGGCGTGCAGCCGGACCCGTTCGGTGTCGACGGTGAGTATCCGGGCCGCCGTGGACGAGGAGTCCGCCGTCGACCCGGACCCGGTCGCCGTCAGCCCTGCGCGCGAAATAGTCCGGAACCGCGCCGAAATCACCCGAAGGCGGGCGTTCCCCTCACTCGTTCTCGTGCAGTCGCGCTCCCGCCGACCCGGCGCGAGACACCGTCTGGTGAACTTCCCTTGAGAGCTCGGAGAGTTGCCGTGACTTCAGGGGGGTCATGTGACACGACGTCAGGCTTGGTTCGAGGCGGGCAGATCGGTACTGACGGTTCTCACGGCGTTCAGTGCGTTGGCCGGTGCGGCTCTGGTGGGGGCGGCACCGGCCGACGCCGCGCAGGGCGTCGCGGTCGCACCGGGCGTGGTGTACCGCCAGTTCGACATCCAGGGAGCCAAGGGGGTGACGCACGCCCATGTGCTGAGCATCGACCTGCGCAAGCGCGTACGCCTCGGCCTGCTGTACCCCGGGTCGGTGGCAGCGCGGCGCACCGTCTCCGGTATGGCCGACGCCCAAGGCGCCGTCGCGGGCGTCAACGGGGACTTCTTCAACATCACCGAGACCCAGCACCCGGGTGTGCAGGCGACCGGCGCGAGCGTGGGACCGGCGATCGTGGCCGGCCGGGTGCTCAAGGGGGCGGTGCCGGACGGTCAGCGGTTCGGACCCCAACTGCCGCCGGGCACGAACACCGGCGAAGTGCTGGGCGTCGGCGCCGACTGGCGGGCCCGGCTCGACCGGCTGACCCTCGACGGGTCGATCCGCACGCCCACCGGAAGTCTCCCGCTCGGCGGGCTCAACCAGTACGCGCTGCCGGTGGGTTCCATCGGCGCGTTCACCTCGGACTGGGGCAGCGCCTCCCGGGTGCGGGCCACCTGTGGGACGGACACCGACCGGGCCGCGGCGTGCAGCACGGACACCTACGAGGTGGCCGTCAGGAGCGGCAAGGTCGTGTCGCTCGCCGACACCCCCGGTAGCGGCGCCATAGCCGCGGGCACCACCGTTCTTGTCGGACGTGAGGCGGGCGCGCAGCAGTTGCGCAAGTTCTTCACGGGTGAGGCGGTGACGGTACGGCAGAAGCTGGTGGCCTCCGGGACCCGTATCCCGTACCGCTTCGCCCTGGGCGGCTACCCGGTCCTGCGCAAGGGAGCGCCGCTGGCCGGCCTCGACGACACGGCCTCGGCGGTACGCACCGCCGTGGGCATCACGAACGGCGGGCGGGGCATGGTCCTGCTGGCGCTGGACGGCGCGCCCGCGTACCGCAGCGGACTGACGATCGCCGAAGTGGCGGACGCCCTGCGGGACCTGGGCGCGGTCGACGGTTTCAGCCTGGACGGCGGCGGGTCGTCGACTCTGGTGGCCCGGGCACCGGGCGTGACGAAGGTGTCCGTGCGCAACCACCCTTCGGACGGTACGGAACGCGCCGTGGCCAACGGGATCGGAGTCTTCACGGTCAAGTGACGCCCCCCACGGGGTCACGGCTTCAGGCTGCTCACGACGGCCGCCGTCGCCGTGATCCCGCCTGCGATGGTGGGTGCGATGCTCGTGCTGGCCAGGGAGAAGCCGAACAGCGCGCAGACCAGGGCGTGGGAGATCTTCAGCCCGCCGTTGCGCAGGAAGATCACTGCCAGGATCAGGAGCAGCAGCACCACAGAGATGGAAATGGCCATCGTCAACCTCCTCCGCCACGTCCGCTTCGCGGCGTTCGGCGGCAAGTGTGACGTAGCGGAGGGTTCGTCCGGGCGGCTGACACGTCCCCCGAACGTGTGGTCTTACGCCGGGCGGTATGCGTCCAGGAACGCTTCGAGGCCCGCCAGGTCATCGGTGTTGAGGTAGTCGACGCCGGCGGCGAGCAGTTCGGTCCACAGGGCGTCGCGGGCGGGTCCGGCCGTGTCGGGGGTGGCCCAGAACCGAACCTTCTGGCCGCGCGCGTGTGCCGCCCGGACGATGCCCGTCAGCTTCTGCCGCTCGGCTTCGGGGAAGACGCCGACACCGAGCCAGCTGAAGTTGAGCGTCCAGTTGTCGCTGATCAGCGAGACGAAGGAAGCGGGCGCGGAGCCGCCGAGGTCGGCGAGCCGACCGTCGTAGAAGGCCCGGCGCACGGTCTGCGCCTCCATGGGCGTACGGGCCGCGCGGTCACCGGAGATGACGGCGGTGACGGGGCCGGAGTGGACGCGGCCGTCGGCGTACGTCGTGAACAGGTGCCGGTGGCGCCGGAGGTGACGGTCGAGTTCGAGGTACGTCGACGAGCCCTCCGTCTTGATGTCGATGAGGAGTTGCAGGGGCGTGCGGTCACCGCGGTACACGGAGCCGTGGTTGGCCCGGACGCGGGCGGCGAGCGGGTCGAGGTAGAGGGATTCGAGGGTGCGGGACGGGTCGAGGTCCTCCGGGTCGTGGGCGACGAGGAGCTGGTCGCCGACGAGGTAGATGTCGGCCTCGACGCTGCCGAAGCGGTGGTCGAGGGCGTCGAGGAGGGGGCGAGGGTGCTCGTAGTCGTTGTGGGCATGGGCGTGCCACAGCGGGCGCGGGCCGGGCTTGCGCTCACCGGCGGCGGCGCGCGCGGCGGGCAGGGCGACCGAGCCCGCGAGGGCGGCGCCGAGGGTGGTGAGGGCTCTGCGGCGGGTGGTGCGGGCCATGCTCTGCCTCCCTGGAGGGGTTGTGCGGGACCGAAGCGAGTATGCGTTCGCGCACCCGCCAATTGACATGTCCAGGAAGGGAGTTGGCTGGACTGCCGCCCTCCGTTCACTTCGACGGAGCAGCGCACACGAAAAGGCCCGCCCCGGGTGGGGCGGGCTTTCCGGGGATTTCTCCGGGGATTTCTCCAGGTGTGTCTCAGGGGGTCTGCAGGTCGACCAGTTCGGCCAGGGCCGCACGGTGGGCGCCGGCGGTGCCGTACGCGATCGAGTCGGCCTTCGCCCGCTTCAGGTACAGGTGGATCGGGTGCTCCCAGGTCATGCCGATGCCGGCGTGCAGCTGCAGCGCCTCCTCGGCGGCATGGACGGCGACGGACGCCGCGTAGGCCTGGGCTACGGCGACCGCCACGTCGGCGTCCTCGCCGGTCGCGAGCGCGTCCGCCGCGTTGCGGGCGGCGGCGCGGAGGCCGACGACCTCCAGCCACAGCTGGGCGAGCCGGTGCTTGAGCGCCTGGAACCCGCCCACGGGCCGGTTGAACTGCTTGCGCTCCTTGAGGTAGCGGACCGTCTCCGTCAACGTCCATTCCGCGACGCCGAGCTGCTCGGAGGCCAGCAGCCCGGCCCCGGCGCGCAGGGCCCGTCGTACGGCGGGTTCGGAGTCGCCGAGAAGGCGGCCCGGCGCACCGTCGAGGGCGACCTTCGCCAGCGGCCGGGTCAGGTCCAGGGACGCCTGGGGGGTGATCGTGGCGGTCGAGGCATCGACCGCGTACAGACCACCGTCGTCGGCAGGCACCAGCAGCACATCGGCGACGGCCGCGTCCGCGATGCCGGTCAGCTCGCCGTGCAGGCCGCCGCTCTCGCACCGTACGACCTGGTAGGCGCCGCCGGCCGGGACGTTCAGAGCGACCGCGAGAGCGCCGATCGCCGTGGCGGACGCCAGCTGGGACAGCAGGTCGTCGGCCCCGCACTCCAGCACGGCCTCGGTGGCGACGACGGCGCTGGTCAGATACGGCACGGGAGCGACCGCGCGGCCCAACTCCTCCAGTACGACGGCGGCTTCCCGGTGCGTGGCACCCTGGCCGTCGAGTTCCTCCGGTACGAGCAGGCCCGCGAGGCCCATTCCGTCGGCGAGCGCCTTCCACAGCGCGATGTCGTGCGGCGCGTCGGACTCGGTGCGGGCGATGACGCCCACCGCGTCGCAGTGGTCCGTGAGCAGATCCCGGACGGCGGCGCGCAGCGCCTCTTCCTCCTCCGAGTACAGCAGGTCCGGCTGTATACTCATCGGGCCAGGTCCTTCCATGCGACGTCCTTGTCGGTGCGCGGCTCGGACGGCAGTCCCAGCACACGCTCGGCGACGATGTTCAGCAGGACCTCGCTGGTCCCGCCCTCGATGCTGTTGCCCTTGGAGCGGAGGTAGCGGTAGCCGGCGTCGCGGCCGGTGAAGTCCACCAGCTCGGGGCGGCGCATGGTCCAGTCGTCGTACAACAGGCCCTCTTCACCGCGGAGTTCGACCTCCAGACCGCTGATCTCCTGGTTGAGGCGGGCGAAGGCGAGCTTCATGCCGGCGCCCTCGGGGCCGGGCTGGCCCGCGACGAGCTGCTGGCGCAGGCGTTCGCCGGTGAGGCGAGTGACCTCGGCCTCGACCCAGAGCTTCAGCAGCCGCTGGTGCAGGTCGGGGGTGCGCAGTTCGGGGCGCTCGCGCCAGGTCTTCGAGATCGGGCCGATCATGCCGCCCTCGCGGGGCAGTCGCATGCCGCCGATGGCGACGCGTTCGTTGTTCAGCGTGGTCTGAGCGACCCGCCAGCCGTCGCCGACCTCGCCGAGGCGGCGGGAGTCGGGGATGCGGACGTCGGTGAGGAAGACCTCGTTGAACTCCGCCTCGCCGGTGATCTGCCGCAGCGGGCGGACCTCGACGCCGGGGTCGGTCATGTCGCAGAGGAAGTAGGTGATGCCCGCGTGCTTGGGCACGTCCGGGTCGGTGCGGGCGATGAGGATGGCCCAGCGGGCGAGGTGGGCGCTGGACGTCCACACCTTCTGCCCGTTGACCACCCAGTGGTCGCCCTCACGGACCGCCCGGGTACCGAGCGCGGCCAGATCGGACCCGGCGCCGGGCTCGCTGAAGAGCTGGCACCAGACCTCCTCGCCCACCCACAGCGGTCGCAGGAAACGCTGCTTCTGCTCGTCCGTTCCGTAGCGCAGGATCGTCGGCGCGGCCATCCCGAGGCCGATGCCGATGCGCCGTGGGTCGTTGTCGGGAGCGCCCGCTCCCTCCAGTTCGGCGTCCACGACGACCTGGAGGGAGCGGGGGGCATCGAGGCCGCCGAGGCCCACGGGGTAGTGCACCCACGCCAGTCCCGCGTCGAAGCGGGCCTTCAGGAAGTCCAGGCGGTCGGTCGTGGCAGGAGGATGCGCGGCCAGCAACTCCTTTGTGAGGCGGCGCAGTTCGGCTGCGTCGGTCATGCGGTGGCTCCGTTCTTCAGGGCGGGCACCACGGCGACCCGGCCGGTGGTGACTCCGTCGGCGACCTGCTGGACGGCGGCCGCTGCCCCGCTCAGCGCCACGCGCTCGCTCACCAGCGGCCTGATCGCGCCCCGGGCGGCCAGCTCGGTGAGCTGTTCGTGGCAGTGCTGGATCAGCTTCGGGTTCTTGGTGTTGTACAGGCCCCAGTGCAGGCCGAGGATCGCGTAGTTCTTCACGAGGGCGTGGTTCAGCGCGGGGCTGGGGATCGTGCCGCTCGCGAAGCCGACGACCACGATCCGGCCCTCGAAGGCGACGACCTTGGTGGACTGGGTGTAGGCCACGCCGCCCACCGGGTCGTAGACAACGTCGGCGCCCCGGCCGCCGGTGGCCTCCTTGACGGCGGCGACGACGTCCTCGGCGCGCCGGTCGACGACGACGTCACAGCCCAGCTCGCGCGCGACGGCGGCCTTGTCCGCCCCGCCGACGACGCCGATGACCGTCGCGCCGGCCGCCTTCCCGAGCTGCACGGCCGCGCTGCCGACCCCTCCTGCGGCAGCGTGGACGAGCAGCGTCTCGCCTGCCTCCAGCCGGGCTCGCCGGTGCAGGCCGAACCAGCCCGTCTGGTAGCCGATGTGCAGCGCTGCGGCCTCGGCGTCGTCCAGCGACTCGGGTGCGGGCAGGACGGCGGCGGCATCGGCGACGGCGTACTCGGCGAAACCGCCGTAGGGGAGTGCCGGGTTGGCGATCACCCGCCGCCCGTCCTCGGTCTCGCCGCAGATCTCCACGCCCGGCGTGAAGGGCAGCGGCGGCCGCACCTGGTACTGACCGCGGCACAGCAACGCGTCCGGGAAGTTGATGTTCGCGGCACGCACCTTCAGCAGGATCTGGCCGTCACCGGGCGTGGGCCGCTCCACTTCCTGGAGCCGCATCACCTCACTCGGCTCGCCGTTCTCGTGCACCTGCCATGCCTGCATGCGGAGCCTCCACGGGACTGCGTCGTCTGACCGGGGTCCCTCGCATACTAAGCGGTCGCTTGCCGATCAGGGAACAGTCGCGTGCGTCACGGGCGCCGGCTGGATCAAGGCGCACGAGCCGGGTCACGGCCGCGCGGGCCTCGCCCGTACATGCATCCGCTCCCCCTGCGGCCCGAACAGGCTGAGGAACTCCACCGGCCCCTCCCCCGTCGACCCGAACCAGTGCGGAACCCGGGTGTCGAACTCGGCCGCCTCCCCCGCCGCGAGCACCACGTCGTGCTCCCCCAGCACGAGCCGCAACCGCCCGGATAGCACGTACAACCACTCGTAGCCCTCGTGTGTGCGCGGATCCGGGTCGAGCCTGCGCTGCGGTTCCAGCACCTTGAACGCCTGCAGTCCGCCGGGCTGCCGGGTCAGCGGCCAGTGGGTGCGTCCGAACCTCACGATCGGCTTCGACCGCACCCGCGGATCGCCCACGGGCGGCGCCCCGACCAGTTCGTCCAGCGGCACCTGGTGGGCCTGCGCGATCGGCAGCAGCAGTTCGAGGCTGGGTTTGCGCAGGCCGGACTCCAGCCGCGAGAGGGTGCTGACCGAGATCCCGGTCGCCTCGGACAGTGCGGCGAGGGTCACCTCCCGCTCCTTCCGGATCCGCCGCAGCCTGGGGCCCACATCCGCGAGAACGTCGTCGGTACTCATGCCCTTATTGCAGAATCGGCAAAGCTGTTTGTCAATCCTGCGACGCCCGGGCGACCGTCTCCGGGGAGGTGGTCACCGTGACCGAGATGTACGAAGTGATCGTCGTCGGGGGTGGCGCGGCCGGGCTGTCCGCGGCCCCCGTGCTGGGCCGGGCCAGGCGCCGCACGCTGGTCGTCGACGCGGGCGAGCCGCGCAACGCGCCCGCCGCGCACATGCAGGGCTATCTGTCCCGGGACGGCATGTCGCCCGCGGAGTTCCTCGCCGTCGGCCGCGAGGAGATCGCACGGTACGGCGTCGAACTCGTCCGGGACCGGGCGGTGGACGCGGCTCGGGGCGCGGACGGCGAGTTCGATGTGACGCTCGCGGGCGGGCGGACGGTCCACGCCCGGCAACTGGTCGTCGCCACCGGTCTGAAGGACGAGCTTCCCGCGGTCGCCGGCGTCGCCGAGCGCTACGGGCGCGATGTGCTGCACTGCCCGTACTGCCACGGCTGGGAGGTACGCGACCAGGCCTTCGGCGTGCTCGCCAGTACCCCGATGAGCGTGCACCAGGCACTGATGGTGTCCCAGTGGTCCAAGGACGTGACCCTCTTCCTGCACACGGTCGCCGAGGAGGAACTGTCCGACGACGATCGGCGCAGGCTGGCGGCGGCCGGAGTCGCCGTGGTGCCGGGCGAGGTGACCGGACTGGTCGTCGCGGACGACCGGCTCACCGGGGTGGGGCTCGCGGACGGTACGGCGTACGACCGTGAGGTGCTGTTCGTGGCGCCGCGCGCCGTCCCGCAGAACGATCTGCTGCGGCGGCTGGGCGCCGAGCTGCGCGAGACGCCCTTCGGTGCGTATCCGGTGATCGACGAGCGGGGTCTGACGACCGTCCCGGGCCTGTGGGCGGCGGGGAACGCGTCCGGTTTCGCGGAGCAGGTCGTGAACGCGGCGAGCCGCGGCTACCGGGCGGGGGCGGCGATCAACGGTGAGCTGCTGTTCGCCGATCTCGACGCGGCCGGCCAGATGTAGTCCCGACCGACGCCCCCGGTGCACCATGGCTGCATGCTGCTGACCCGGCTCGCCCAGGTGTCCCAGGAGGTCGCCGCCACCTCGGCGCGGTCCCGGAAGACCGCGCTGCTCGCCGAGTTGTTCCGGGACGCCGACGCGGACGACGTGCCGATCGTCATCCCGTACCTGGCCGGGCGCCTGCCGCAGGGCCGGCTCGGCGTCGGCTGGAAGGTGCTCGGCCGCCCGGTCCCGCCGGCCGCCGCCCCCTCCCTGACCGTGCGTGAGGTGGACGCCAGGCTCACGGAGCTCGGCAAGGTGTCCGGCACCGGCTCACAGGCCGAACGGGCCCGGCTGCTCGGGGAGTTGATGGGTGCGGCCACCGAGGACGAGCAGCGGTTCCTGCTCGGTCTGATCTCCGGCGAGGTACGGCAGGGCGCCCTGGACGCGGTCGCGGTCGAGGGCCTCGCCGAGGCGACCGGGGCGCCGCCGGCGGACGTACGGCGGGCGGTGATGCTGGCCGGTTCGCTTCAGTCGGTGGCACAGGCGCTGCTCGCGGACGGGACCGCGGCCCTGGACCGGTTCCACCTCACCGTCGGGCGCCCGGTCCTGCCGATGCTCGCGCAGACCGCGTCCTCGGTGGCCGAGGCGGTCGGCAAGCTGGGCGCCTGCGCGGTGGAGGAGAAGCTGGACGGCATCCGAGTCCAGGTGCACCGGGACGGCGACACCGTGCGCGTCCACACCCGCACCCTCGACGACATCACCGACCGGCTGCCCGAGGTCACGGCGGCCGCGCTGGGGCTGGTGGGCGAGCGGTTCATCCTGGACGGCGAGGTGATCGCCTTCGACGAGGCAGGGCGGCCGCGGTCCTTCCAGGAGACCGCCGGGCGCGTCGGCTCACGGGTGGACGTGGTCACGGCCGCCGAAGCGGTGCCCGTCTCCCCCGTGTTCTTCGACGCGCTGTCCGTCGACGGCCGGGACCTGCTCGACCTGCCGTTCGCCGAGCGGCACGCGGAACTGGCCCGGCTGGTCCCCGAGCCGATGCGGGTGCGGCGCACGCTGGTGTCCGGGCCGCAGGACGTGCAGGAAGCGGCGGACTTCCTCGCCGAGACCCTGCGGCGCGGCCACGAGGGCGTCGTGGTCAAAGCCCTCGACGCCCCCTACAGCGCGGGTCGGCGCGGCGCGTCCTGGCTGAAGGTCAAGCCCGTGCACACTCTCGACCTGGTGGTACTGGCCGTCGAGCGGGGGCACGGCCGGCGCACCGGCAAGCTGTCCAACCTGCACCTGGGCGCCCGCACCGCCGACGGCGGCTTCGCCATGCTCGGCAAGACCTTCAAGGGCATGACCGACGCGATGCTCACCTGGCAGACCGAACGCCTCCAAGAGCTGGCCGTCGAGGACGACGGCTGGGTGGTGACCGTACGCCCCGAACTCGTCGTCGAGATCGCCTACGACGGCCTCCAGAAGTCCACCCGCTACCCGGCCGGCGTCACCCTCCGCTTCGCCCGCGTGGTCCGCTACCGGGAGGACAAACGCCCACAGGAGGCGGACACGGTGGAGACACTGCTCGCCGCGCACCCGGAGGTGAAGCCTTGAGCGCCCCGCGCGGGAAGCGGAGTGCGGGCCTGCTGTTGTTCCGGCACACCGACCGTGGCCTGGAGGTGTTGCTGGGACATATGGGCGGCCCGTTCTTCGCCACGAAGGACGCCGGGGCGTGGACCGTCCCCAAGGGCGAGTACGAGCCCGGCGAACCCGCCTGGGAGGCCGCCCGGCGCGAGTTCCAGGAGGAGCTCGGGCTGCCGCCGCCCGACGGCGAGGCGATCGAGCTGGGTGAGGTCCGGCAGACCAACGGCAAGATCGTCACGGCGTGGGCGGTCGAGGCCGACCTCGACCCGGCGACGGTCGATCCGGGCACCTTCCGGATGGAGTGGCCACCGCGGTCGGGGCAGCTCCAGGAGTTCCCCGAGCTGGACCGGGTGGAGTGGTGCGGGCTCGACCGGGCCAGGAACGTGATCGTCAAGGCCCAGGCCGCGTTTCTCGACCGCTTGGCGGAGCACTCGACCTGAGCAGACCCGTACGCGTTGCGGTCCTTACCGCCGCGCGGGAAGGTCGAAGCACAGCCCGCTCCCAGGGAGGTCAGTCATGCCCATCGCAACGGTGAACCCGGCGAACGGCGAGACGCTCAAGACGTACGAGGCCATGGGCGAGGAGGAGCTCGAACGCCGGCTCCAGCTCGCCGAGGCCACCTTCCGCACGTACCGGATGAGCACGTTCGTCGATCGCGCCCGTCTGCTCCTCAGGTCCGCCGACCTCCTGGAGGAGGACCAGCAGGACATCGCCCGCGTCATGACCACCGAGATGGGCAAGCCGGTCAAGCAGGCGCGCGCGGAGGCCGCCAAGTGCGCCAGGGCGATGCGCTGGTACGCCGAGCACGCCGAGGAACTGCTCGCCGACGAGGAGCCCGCCGCCTCCGACGTGGAGGACTCCGGCGCCTCCCGCGTCCTCGTCCGCTACCGGCCGCTGGGCCCGGTGCTCGCGGTGATGCCGTGGAACTTCCCGCTGTGGCAGGTGATCCGCTTCGCGGCGCCCGCACTGATGGCGGGCAACGTGGGCCTGCTCAAGCACGCCTCGAACGTCCCGCAGACCGCCCTCTACCTGGAGGACCTCTTCCACCGCGCGGGCTTCACCGAGGGCTGTTTCCAGACCCTGCTCATCGGCTCCGGCGCCGTCGACGACATCCTGCGCGACGAGCGTGTGAAGGCGGCCACCCTCACCGGCAGCGAGCCGGCCGGACGGGCGGTCGCGGCGACCTCCGGGGAGATGGTCAAGAAGACGGTGCTGGAGCTGGGCGGCAGCGACCCGTACGTGGTCATGCCGTCCGCCGACCTCGACCGGGCCGCTCAGGTCGCGGTGACCGCGCGGGTGCAGAACAACGGGCAGTCATGCATCGCCGCGAAGCGGTTCATCGTCCACACGGACGTCTACGACGACTTCGCCGAGCGCTTCACGGAAGGCATGAAGGCGCTGAAGGTCGGCGACCCGCTGGCGGAGGACACCGAGGTCGGGCCGCTGTCGAGCGAGCAGGGGCGGGCCGATCTCGAGGAACTGGTCGACGACGCCAGGCGCAGCGGGGCCGCCGTGCTGTGCGGCGGCGTGCGGCCCGACGGTCCGGGCTGGTACTACCCGCCGACCGTCCTGGCCGGCATCACCCGCGAGATGCGCATCCACCGCGAGGAGGCCTTCGGGCCGGTCGCCACGCTGTACCGCGCGCACGACCTGGACGAGGCGGTGCTGATCGCGAACGACTCCCCGTTCGGACTGAGTTCGAACGTCTGGACGCGGGACGAGAGCGAGGTCGACCGGTTCGTACGGGATCTGGAGGCGGGCAGCGTGTTCGTGAACGGGATGACGGCCTCCCATCCGGCGTTCCCGTTCGGCGGGGTGAAGCGGTCGGGGTACGGGCGTGAGCTTTCCGGGCACGGAATCCGCGAGTTCTGCAACATCACCACCGTATGGCACGGAGCGTGAGTGTTCCGCGGCTACGATCCCCTTTGTGAACCGCGAAGTGACCCTGCCTCTGATCGTCGACGACCGCGGCACGTTGCAGGTGACGGCCGCCGACGTCAGCAAACTGCTGCGCACGGTGGGCGGCCGGTGGCTGCATCTGGTGGAGGCCGGGCAGGAGGGGCTGGACGAGGACACGGTCGCGGCCCTGACCATCGAGCTGGCCAAGCTGGCCGACCGGATCGACGTGGCGTGCATCGCGCACAGCAGCGGGCAGAGCGGCTAGTCAGGACCGGACCCCGCTCGGCTCCAGCTGTGCCGACGTGTCCCAGAACATGGCCTCGTAGCTCTGCGGCAGACGTCCGTGGCGGTTCCTCGCCGATCGCCGCGCAGTAGCCTCCCCACTCCGAGAAGTTGTTCGGTCAGCGCGAGGACCACGTCGGCCGGTACACCGCCCGGGGCGAGCCAGGCGATGTACGCGGGGCAGGCCTGGCAGCCGGGCAGCGACTCGTGTCCCTGTGCCAGCTCCTCGTCCACGCCGCAGGCGGCCGCGAACGCACCCAGCCGCTCCGCCGCCAGGGCCTCCCCTTCGGCGAGAGCGCCGAAGCAAGCGGCGACCTCCGGCTCGAACACCGAGCGTTCCGCCAGACGCCGGAGCGAACGGCGGTCCGCGGCGATCACCCAGCGCTGCCCCAGGGCGAAGCCGGCAAGCGTCTCAAGACCCGCCGCGCCCTGCGCGATCCGGAGCACACCAGGCGGTTGGCACGGAAGTCAGGGGCGAGCCGCGCGCTGGTCGTCTCCAGCAGTTTCCTGGCCGTACGCGCCATTGCGTCCTCCCTTGTCCGGGTATGCGGCACCCTGCCCGACCCTGACACGGCGTCCCCGGTTTGGAGTAGTCCGGCGCGAGATCTTCGTCCTGTCGGGTGATCGTGGTTGGACCACCCTCCGGGGTGAACCACCTTCTGACCGGAGGGCCTTCGCAGGTGCTCCGGACGGCGAAAGCAGGCGGTCATGGCGACTTTGTGCAAACCCTCGGTGTCGGTTCCGGAGCACGTGATCACGATGGAGGAGACGCTCGAACTGGCGCGCTCCCACCACGAGGACCATCCCCAGCTGCCCCTGGCCCTCCGGCTGATCGAGAACACGGGTGTGAAGACCCGGCACATCGTGCAGCCGATCGAGGAGACCCTGAAGCACCCGGGGTTCGAGGACCGCAACAAGCTCTACCAGGCCGAGGCGAAGGCCCGGGTCCCCTCGGTCATCCAGCGGGCGCTCGACGAGGCGGAGCTGCTCACCACCGACATCGACGTGATCATCTACGTCTCGTGCACGGGCTTCATGATGCCCTCGCTCACGGCGTGGCTGATCAACGAGATGGCCTTCGACAGCACCACCCGGCAGATCCCCATAGCCCAGCTGGGCTGTGCGGCGGGCGGCGCCGCGATCAACCGGGCCCACGACTTCTGTACGGCGTACCCCGACGCCAACGCGCTGATCGTGGCCTGCGAGTTCTGCTCGCTGTGCTACCAGCCCACCGACCTCGGCGTCGGGTCCCTGCTGTCCAACGGCCTGTTCGGCGACGGCATCGCCGCGGCCGTGGTCCGCGGCAGCGGCGGCACCGGCATCGAACTGGAGCGCAACGGCTCGTACCTGATCCCCAAGACCGAAGAGTGGATCATGTACGACGTCCGGGCCACCGGCTTCCACTTCCTGCTGGACAAGCGGGTGCCCGCCACCATGGAGCCGCTCGCCCCGGCGTTGCAGGACCTCGCGGGCCAGCACGGCTGGGACGCCGCCGACCTGGACTTCTACATCGTCCACGCGGGCGGTCCCCGAATACTCGACGACCTCAGCAAGTTCCTGCAGGTCGACCCGCACGCCTTCCGGTTCAGCCGGGCCACCCTCACCGAGTACGGCAACATCGCCAGCGCCGTCGTCCTGGACGCGCTGCGCCGGCTGTTCGACGAGGGCGGCGCCGAGCACCGGGCGCGCGGACTGCTCGCCGGGTTCGGTCCCGGCATCACCGCCGAGATGGCCCTGGGCCGCTGGCACTGCGACGACGAAGAGACATCATGACCGAAGAGACGATCGCAGAGACCCTGTCCCCGATCCGGCACTGGCCGGCGCTCGATCTGACCGGCGTCGACTTCGACCCGGTCCTGACCGAGCTGATGCGTGAGGGCCCCCTCACCCGTGTCCAGCTGCCCAACGGCGAGGGCTGGGCGTGGCTGGTCACCCGGCACGACGACGTGCGCATGGTGGCCAACGACCCCCGGTTCAGCCGCGAGGCGGTCATGGAACAGCCGGTCACCAGACTGGCCCCGCACTTCATCCCGGCCCGCGACGCGGTCGCCTTCCTGGACCCCCCGGACCACACCCGGTTGCGCCGCTCGGTGGCCGCCGCCTTCACGGCGAAGGGCGTCGAGCGGGTCCGCGAGAAGGCGCGCCGCATGCTCGACGAACTGGTCGACGAACTCCTCCAGGACGGCCCGCCCGCGGACCTCACCTCGACGGTGCTCAGCCCCTTCCCCATCGCGGTCATCTGCGAGCTGATGGGCGTTCCGGCGGCCGACCGGCACAGCATGCACACCTGGAGCCAGCTGATCCTGTCCTCCTCGCACGGAGCGAACGTCAGCGAGAAGGCCAAGGACGAGATGGGCGCCTACTTCGCCGATCTCATCGGCCTGCGGGAGGGCAGCACGGCCGAGGACGTGACCTCGCTGCTCGGTGCCGCCTTGGGCCGCGGCGAGATCACGCTGGAGGAGGCCGTGGGACTCGCGGTCCTGCTCCAGATCGGCGGCGAGGCCGTCACCAACAACAGCGGACAGATGTTCTACATCCTGCTGACCCGCCCGAACCTGGCCGAACAGCTGCGCGCCGAACCGAAGATTCGCCCCCGGGCCATCGACGAACTCCTCCGCTACATCCCGCACCGCAACACGGTCGGCCTGTCCCGGATCGCGCGGGAGGACGTGGCGATCAGGGGCGTACGCATCCGTGCCGGTGACCCGGTGTACGTGTCCTATCTGGCCGCCAACCGCGACCCGGACGTCTTCCCGTACCCCGAGACGATCGACTTCTCCCGCGACCCGAATCCGCATGTCGCGTTCGGCTTCGGCCCGCACTACTGCCCCGGCGGAATGCTGGCCCGCCTGGAGTCGGAGCTGCTCGTCGACGCGCTGCTCGACCGGGTGCCGGGGCTGAAGCTGGCCGTGCCGCCGGAGCAGGTGCCCTTCAGGAAGGGCGCGTTGATCCGCGGGCCCCGGGCCCTGCCCGTCACCTGGTGAGCCGCAGATGACGACGACCGAGGGGCTGCTGGTGCCGCCCGGCCACGGCCGGGTGGTCCAGAGTCCGGCCCAGCACGTCACGTTCAAGGTGACCGGCACGCACTCGCGCACGTCCTCCACCTTCGAGGTGGTCGTGCCACCGGGCTTCGATGTCGGCGCACATGTGCACACGCGCAGCGAGGAGTTGTTCTACGTGCTCGAAGGCGAGCTGGACGTGCTCGCCTTCGAGCCCCGCATCCGGACCCCCGACAACTGGCAGAAGTGGGAGTCGAGTTCGGGCAGCCGGGTGGTACGGGCGACACCGGGCACCGTCATCGTCGTACCGCCCGGTTGCCCGCACGCATTCGCGAACCCGGCGGAGACGCCCGCGAAGATGTTCTTCCAGTCGTCACCGCCGCCCGATCACGAGCGGTACTTCGATGAGTTGCTGGACATCCTGAGCAGCGGAGGTCCGCCGGACCACGAGGCGATCGAGGCGCTGCGGAAACGGTACGACATCGAGCAACTCACACCTCTGAAGCACGGGTGAGCGCGGTTGCCCCACGACACGCTCCCCGCAGGCGGCGCCGCTACCGGATCGACATCCCCGACAACGTACGAGCGATCACCAGCCGCTGGATCTCACTCGTACCCTCGAAGATCGTGTAGATGGCTGCATCCCGGTGCATCCGTTCCACCGGGTACTCCCGGGTGTAGCCATTTCCACCCAGGATCTGGATGGCCTGCCCCGTCACCTTCTTTGCCGTCTCACTCGCGAACAGCTTCGACATCGAGCCCTCGGCCGCCGTGAACGGCTTGCCGTTGATCGCCATCCAGGAGGCACGCCACACCAGCAGACGGGCCGCATCGATCTGCGTACGCATGTCCGCGAGCTGGAAGGCCACACCCTGGTTGTCGATGATCGGCCGGCCGAACTGCTCACGGGTCCTGGCGTAGTCGAGGGCGACCTCGTACGCGGCCCGGGCGGTGCCCACCGCCATCGCGCCCACGGCCGGGCGCGACGCTTCGAACGTGGCCATCGCGGCGTTCTTGACGCGCTCGCCGCCCGTCTTGGCCCGCTCGCGCGCACGTGCGAGGCGCTCGTCCAGCTTCTCCTTGCCGCCGAGGAGGCAGGAACCCGGAACACGCACGTTCTCCAGGACGACCTCGGCGGTGTGCGAGGCCCGGATGCCGTGCTTCTTGAACTTCTGCCCCTGGGACAGGCCCGGCGTGTTCGGCGGGACGATGAAGGACGCGTGGCCCTTGGAGCCGAGCTCCGGGTCGACCACGGCGACGACCACGTGGACGTTGGCGATGCCGCCGTTGGTCGCCCAGGTCTTCGTGCCGTTGATCACCCACTCGTCCTTGGCCTCGTCGTACACGGCACGCGTACGCATGGAGGCCACGTCGGAACCGGCGTCGGGCTCGGACGAGCAGAAGGCGGCGACCTTGACGTCATCGGGGTCGCCGTACATCTGCGGGATCCAGGTGCCGATCTGCTCCTCGGTGCCGTTGGCGAGGACGCCCACGGCGGCGAGGCCCGTACCCACGATCGACAGGGCTATGCCCGCGTCGCCCCAGAACAGCTCCTCCATGGCCATGGGGATGCCGAGACCGGTGGGGTCGAAGTACTGCTGGGCGTAGAAGTCGAGGGAGTAGATGCCGACCTTGGCGGCCTCCTGGATGACCGGCCAGGGAGTCTCCTCACGCTCGTCCCATTCGGCGGCCGCGGGGCGGATGACATCGGCGGCGAAACCGTGCAGCCAGTCCCGGACCTCCTTCTGTTCGTCGTTGAGCTCCATGGTGAACTCGGCCATGTCCCCTCCAGGCGACGCACGTGCTGTTACTTGCGGTAACGCGAGTCTGTTACCGACGGGTAGGAAAAGTCAACTCCTGATGACCCCTCGGCAGCCCGTTCGATGTCAGGAGGGTGTTGAGTGTTAGTTTGCCCAGGCGTCACCGAACCAGCACGGGTGGGGAGAGCTCATGGACACCACACAGCGGACCGATCAGCAACGGACCGCCGACCGCCGACGGCGCGAGCTGCTGGAGGCCGCCGACAGAGTGGTGCTCCGTGACGGCCCGCAGGCCTCGATGAACGCCATCGCCGCGGAGGCCGGCATCACCAAGCCGATCCTCTACCGCCACTTCGGCGACAAGGGGGGACTGTACGCCGCCCTGGCCAAGCGCCACACGGACGCCCTGCTCGCCTCCCTGCGCGCCGCGCTGGACGCGCCGGCCGAGCGGCGCGAGCGGGTCGAGTCCACGTTGGACACCTACCTCGCGGCGATCGAGGCACGCCCTCAGGTGTACCGGTTCCTGATGCATCCTTCGGAGGGCGGCCAGGCCGGCGACCAGGGCTTCGACGTGGGCAAGCACAGCGCGCCGCTGCTGCGCCGCATGGGCGAGGAGCTGGCCCAGGTCATCGAGGAGCGCGTGGATCTGGGGCCGGGCAGCGAGCAGCTGGCGCGGGTCTGGGGGCACGGGATCGTCGGCATGATGCATGCGGCGGGTGACTGGTGGCTGGGCGAACGACCGTGTTCCCGGGCGGAGCTGGTGCGAAGCCTCGCCGACCTGTTGTGGGGTCGCCTGGCGGCGGCCGGGGACAAGATGGGCGGTCCGGGGTTCTAGGGGCGTGTTTCGAAAGTGGCGTCGTCCGGGCCGGACGGGACTTTCGAAACACGCCCTGGGCTCATCCGCGCCACGAAGCTCGCGCCACCTGTCGCATCAGGCGGCGGTGGCGCCGGCCTGCCACGCGGTCCGCGTACACCTTTCCCTCCAGGTGGTCGCACTCGTGCTGCAAGCACCGCGCGAAGAACCCGGTGCCGTGCACGGTGACCGGCTCCCCGGTCATGGTGAACCCCTCGACGACGGCATGGTCGTAGCGCTCCGTGCCCGCTTCCAGTCCCGGCAGGGACAGACAGCCCTCCGGTCCGCGCAGCACCAACCCGTCGGCCTCGACCAGCCGGGGATTCACCACATGTCCGAGATGACGGACATCATCGTCGTCCGGGCAGTCGTACACGAACACCCGCAGCGGCTCGCCGACCTGGTTCGCGGCGAGGCCCACCCCCTGTGCCGCGTACATCGTGGCGAACAAGTCCTCCACGAGCCGTGCCAGTTCGGGGCCGAAGTCGGTGACCTCCGCGCAGGGGGCGTGCAGCACCGGGTCGCCGAGCAGGGTGAGGGGCCGGACGCGCCCGCGGGCACCCGGGATCGAGCCATGTCGCATGGCGGCAAGGGTACGGTCCTGACAGCCACGCGGATGTCGCGTGGGCGCCGAGGCGGTGCCATGGTGCGGGAGTGCGAATGGATCTCGATAGGCTGAGGTCCACACCACGTTGCCGGATGGCTCAGGCGCGGCGCGTACGCAAGGAGGATCGAGAACTGATGGCAGGCAACTCGGACCCGCTCACGCCGCGGGCCAAGCTCGCCGTGACCGCGGGCAAGGCGGTCGCGGCGGCATCGCGCGCCGCGGGGCGCGGCAGCGGTTCGGTGATCGGCGGCCGGGTGGCACTCAAGCTCGACCCCGACCTCCTCGCCCGGCTCGCCCAGAACCTGGACGTCGTCCTGGTCTCGGCGACCAACGGCAAGACCACGACCACCCGGCTGATCGCGGAGGCCCTGCGCGCCGCGGGCCCGGTCGTCTCCAACGCGCTGGGCGCCAACATGCCGGCCGGCATCACCTCGGCGCTCGCCGGCGGCTCGGAGGCCCGGTACGGCGTGATCGAGGTCGACGAGAAGTACCTCGCGGGCGTGGCCCGCGACACCGACCCGAAGTGCATCGCGCTGCTCAACCTCTCCCGCGACCAGCTGGACCGCGCGGCCGAGACCCGCATGCTCGCCGAGAACTGGCGTGAGGGCCTGGCCGGTTCCAAGGCCGTCGTCGTCGCCAACGCGGACGACCCGCTGGTCGTGTGGGCCGCGTCGTCCTCCGCCAATGTGATCTGGGTCGCAGCCGGGCAGATGTGGAAGGACGACGCCTGGTCCTGCCCGTCCTGCGGCGGTGTGATGCAGCGCCCGGGCGACGACTGGTTCTGCCGCGACTGCGGCTTCCGCCGGCCGACGCCGAGCTGGGCGCTCTCCGGCGACCACGTCCTCGACCCGCACGGCTCGGCCTGGCCGATCCATCTCCAGCTGCCGGGCCGCGCGAACAAGGCCAACGCCGCCTCCTCGGCCGCGGTCGCCGCCGTCTTCGGGGTGCCGCCGCAGGTGGCGCTGGAGCGGATGTACCAGGTACAGGCCGTCGCCGGACGCTACGACGTCGTGCAGTTCATGCAGCGCGACCTGCGGCTGCTGCTGGCGAAGAACCCGGCCGGCTGGCTCGAGACGTTCTCCCTGATCGACCCGCCGCCGACCCCGGTGATCCTGTCGGTGAACGCGCGCGGCGCCGACGGCACCGACACCTCCTGGCTGTGGGACGTCGACTACACGCGTCTGACCGGCCACCCGATCTTCGTGATCGGCGACCGGAAGCTGGATCTCGCGGTGCGTCTGGAGGTCGCGAACCAGCACTTCCAGGTGTGCGAGAGCGTCGATCAGGCCGTGCAGATGGCACCGCCCGGACGGATCGAGGTCATCGCGAACTACACCGCGTTCCAGGACCTGCGCCGCCGCGTCGGCAACTGACCACCAAGGACGGTCATTTCATGAGCGACAACCAACTGCGGGTCGTCTGGGTCTACCCGGACCTGCTCAGCACGTACGGCGACCAGGGCAACGTCCTCGTCGTGGAGCGCCGGGCCCGGCAGCGCGGCCTCGACGTGGCCCGGCTCGACGTGCGCAGCGACCAGCCGATCCCCACCTCCGGCGACATCTACCTGATCGGTGGCGGCGAGGACCGGCCGCAGCGACTCGCGGCCGAGCGGCTGCGCCGCGACGGCCACCTGTACCGGGCCGTGGAGAACGGCGCGATCGTGTTCTCGGTGTGCGCCGGTTACCAGATCCTCGGCCACGAGTTCATCAACGACCTGGGCCAGCGTGAGCCGGGTCTCGGTCTGCTGGACGTGACCACGGTGCGCGGTACCGGCGAGCGGTGCGTCGGCGACGTGCTCGCGGACATCGACCCGCGCCTGGGGCTGCCCCCGCTGACCGGCTTCGAGAACCACCAGGGCGTCACCCAGCTCGGCCCCACCGCCCGCCCCCTCGCCCAGGTGCGGCTCGGCAGGGGCAACGGCACGGGAGACGGCACGGAGGGGGCGTACAACGACACGGTCTTCGGCACGTACATGCACGGGCCCGTGCTCGCCCGCAACCCGCTGATCGCGGACCTGCTGCTGAAGCTGGCGCTCGACGTGAACGCGCTGCCGCCGACCGACGACCGCTGGTACGAGGCGCTGCGCAACGAGCGGATCACGGCGGCGCAGCAGCCTGCGTGAACGTCCCTGAGGCAGCCCGTCTGACGGCACGTCCGCACAGGTGAGCGGGCCCGTCCAGCAGGCGGACGCACGCTTCGGCCCCGCCCCCTCCTGCCGTTAGGGTGGCGGGGTTCGAGCCGGACAGCGTGGTCCGGTCCCCGGCCCACGTGGAGAAGGTTGTTCGGGCTATGCGCATTGGTGTCCTCACGTCCGGCGGCGACTGCCCCGGCCTGAACGCCGTCATCAGGTCCGTCGTGCACCGTGCCGTCGCCGACCACGGCGACGAGGTCATCGGCTTCCGGGACGGCTGGAAGGGCCTCCTGGAGTGCGACTACCTCAAGCTCGATCTCGACGCGGTGGGCGGCATCCTGGCCCGAGGCGGCACCATCCTCGGCTCCTCCCGGGTCCGGCCCGAGCATCTGCGGGACGGCGTGGAGCGGGCCAGGGGCCATGTCGAGGAGCTCGGTCTCGACGCGATCATCCCGATCGGCGGTGAGGGCACGCTGAAGGCGGCCCGTCTGCTGTCGGACAACGGTCTGCCCATCGTCGGCGTGCCCAAGACCATCGACAACGACATCGCGGTCACCGACGTCACCTTCGGCTTCGACACGGCCGTCGGTGTCGCGACCGAGGCCCTGGACCGGCTGAAGACCACCGCGGAGTCCCACCAGCGCGTGCTGATCGTGGAGGTCATGGGCCGCCACACCGGCTGGATCGCGCTGCACTCCGGCATGGCGGCGGGCGCCCACGCCATCGTCGTACCGGAGCGCCCGTTCGACATCGACGAGTTGGCGCGGCGGGTCGGGGAGCGCTTCGAGGCGGGCAAGCGGTTCGCGATCGTCGTGGCCGCGGAGGGCGCCAAGCCGAAGGCGGGCTCGATGGACTTCGACGAGGGCGGCAAGGACGTCTACGGCCACGAGCGCTTCGCCGGCATCGCCCGCCAGCTCTCCGTCGAGCTGGAGGAGCGCCTCGGCAAGGAGGCCCGGCCGGTCATACTCGGGCACGTGCAGCGCGGTGGCACGCCGACCGCGTACGACCGCGTGCTGGCCACCCGCTTCGGCTGGCACGCCGTGGAGGCCGTGCACCGCGGCGAGTTCGGCAGGATGACCGCGCTGCGCGGCACGGACATCGTGACGGTGTCGCTGGCGGAGGCGGTGGAGACGCTGAAGACCGTTCCGGAGGAGCGGTACGCCGAGGCGGAGTGCGTCCTGTAAGGCACCTGTGAGCTTCAGCCGCCCCCGGTCGCAGCAGCGGCCGGGGGCGGTTCTAATCTGGGTGCGGACAGACAGCTGTGGACAGACAGCGCACAACCCCCACGAACCAGGAGCCGGCGGATGGATCACAGCGGGCACGGCATGACCATGGATCTGCCGCCGTTCACGCTGGGACGAGGTCTTCAGTGGTCCGCGGACCCCTTCTTCCTCGTCGCCTGCCTGCTGGGACTGGCCCTGTACGGCTGGGGTGTCGTCCGGCTGCGGCGGCGCGGTGACGCGTGGCCGGTCGGCCGGACCATCTCGTACGTCGTCGGCGTGCTGACCATCATGGCGGTGATGTGCACCAGGCTGAACGACTACGGGATGGTCATGTTCAGCGTGCACATGGTGCAGCACATGGTGATCAGCATGCTGTCGCCCATCCTGATCCTGCTCGGCGCCCCGGTCACCCTGGCGCTGCGCGCCCTGCCGGTCGCGGGCGGAGGCCGCAAGGGGCCGCGCGAACTGCTGCTGGCGCTGCTGCACAGCCGCTACATGCGGATCGTCACGCATCCGGCGTTCACGATCCCGCTGTTCATCGCGAGCCTGTACGCCCTGTACTTCTCTCCGCTGTTCGACTTCCTGATGGGCTCCAAGGCGGGGCATCTCGCGATGATGGTGCACTTCCTCGCCGTCGGCGTGGTGTTCTTCTGGCCGATCATCGGCGTGGACCCCGGGCCGCACCGGCCCGGCCATCTGATGCGGATGCTGGAGCTGTTCGCGGGCATGCCGTTCCACGCGTTCTTCGGTATCGCGCTGATGATGGCGTCGACGCCGATGGTCGAGAGCTTCAAGAACCCGCCGGCCTCCCTCGCCATCGACGCGCTCTCCGACCAGAACGCGGCCGGGGGCATCGCCTGGGCGTTCAGCGAGGTCCCCTCCGTACTGGTGCTGATCGCGCTGCTGTTCCAGTGGTACGGCTCCGAGCAGCGGCAGGCAAAGCGCTCGGACCGGGCCGCGGACCGCGACGGAGACAAGGAACTTGAGGCATACAACGCCTATTTGGCCTCACTGAACGCACGGGGACGCTGAAAACCTTGGAAAGGCCCTCCCATTCAGTAGCATGAAGCGCATTGGGGGAACCGCCGGGGGGAGCGGTGATGACAATTCGCGCGTTCATGCTAATGACGGGGAAATCGGCGATTCGGAGGATGATCGTCCTCCTGTTGTTCGCTCTGGTGTTGACCGGGTGCGACCGGGGCGCACCTTCGTTCGCAGTGAAGGCGGTCGCCGCGGGCGTGCCCTCGCTCGCACCGTTCTTCGACGAGGACAGCGGGCTGGGCCACGACGCGGACATCCGTTCGCAGCCCGTGCCAGGGAGTTTGCAGCAGGGGGACGCTCCCGGACTGTACGGGGGCACGCGGCAGCCGACGATATGTGACGTCGAGAAACTCAGGCGCTTCCTCACCGATCCCGCGAACCACCCGAAGGCCCGGGCGTGGGCGAGTGCGCTGGGTATCACCACCGACCGGATTCCGGACTATCTCGACCGGCTCACACCCGTTCTGCTGCGTCACGACACTCTCGTGCGGAACCACGACTACAAGAAGGAGAAGGCCGTCCCCTTCAACTCTCTGCTTCAGGCCGGAATCGCGATTCTCGTCGACGAGCAGGGGCTTCCCGCCGTCAAGTGCTCGTGCGGAAATCCATTGCGTCCCTTCGAGGGTGACACGAGCCGGATTTCCGTCAAGTTCGAGGACGGGAACAAGAAGTGGCGGGGATACGACCGTTCCTCCGTGGTCGCCGTGCGCCCCGCGCCCCGGTCCCTGGAGCGGCTCGCGCTCGTCGACGTGGCCGAACCGGACCGGGGCATCGATCGGCCGGTCGGCACGACGGGCAAGGACGACTCCACGTTCGACACGCGGAAGCGGCGCGCGGTGCCGAACCTGGCCGGGACGACCTTCGGGCAGGCGAGCCGGGAGCTGACCGACCGGGGGCTGGCCGCCGCGTACGGCGGGCCGGGGCTGCCGCCCGACGACGCGGAGGTCATGGCGTCGGACCCGCCGGCGGGGACCGAGCTGCGGTTCGGTGCGTACGTCACGCTCAGCGTGGCGGGTGGGACGAGCAGGGGGGCGACCACTCCGGCCACCTCCGCGCCTGACCCCACGACCCCTCCCCCGGGTGCGGCGTCGTCGCAGCCGACCGCACCGGGGCAGTCCCCGTCGACGTCGGCACCGGCGCCCTCGTCCTCCGGCCCCTCCGCATCGTCCGGGACACCCTCGGCATCGTCCGAGGCACCCTCGTCGAGCCCGCCGGCCGCCTCGACGCCGCCGGCGACGAGCTCCGCACCGCCCGTCACCACCTCCGCGCCGCCGGTCACCAGTTCCGCCCCGGAGGTCAGCGGCTCGCCCCCGCCGAGCCCGCCGCCACCGCCACCGCCACCGCCGGAGACGAGCAGCGCGCCCGCCACCAGCGCTCCGGTCACGAGCAGCGCGCCCGCCACCAGCGCTCCGGTCACGAGTGAGCCGGTCACGACCGAGCCGGCCGCCACCACCCCGGTCACGACCGAGCCCGCGAGCACTTCCCCCGCGACCACGTAGCCGTAGCACCCCCGCAGACACCGGGAGTCACCGGATGCCTTCAGGATCACCGACGTCGGGAGTGGGCCGGGTCATCGCCGGCCGGTATCTGCTGCTGAACCGGCTCGGCAGTGGCGGCATGGGCCATGTGTGGCTCGCCCACGACCGGAGACTGGCCTGCGAGGTCGCACTCAAGGAGATCGTCTTCCGCGACGCGGCCGAGGCCGACGAGCGGGAGGCCCGGGTCGCCCGGGCGCGGGCCGAGGCCCGGCACGCGGCCGGACTGCGCGGGCATCCGCACGTGGTGACCGTGCACGACGCGCTGGAGCACGAGGGGCTGCCGTGGATCGTCATGGAGTACGTGGCGGACGCCGTCGACCTGCGGGAGCTGGTGGACCGGCGCGGGCCGCTCGCCCCGGCCGAGTGCGCGCGCATCGGGCTGGCCGTGCTGGACGCGCTGACCGCCGGGCACGAGCTGGGCATCATGCACCGGGACGTGAAACCGGCGAACATCCTGCTGGCGCCCGACCGCGGCGGATTCCCGTACGGCCGGGTCCTGCTCACCGACTACGGCATCTCCGTGCAGCCCGACGCCGGGGAGACGCGGTACACGCTGGCGTCGGTGCTCGTGGGCACGGCCGGTTATCTGGCGCCGGAGCGTGCGACCGGCGGTCCGCCCACGTCGGCCGCCGACCTGTTCTCGCTGGGCTGCACGCTGTACCACGCGGTCGAGGGGCACGGTCCCTTCGAGCGCGATTCGCACCTCGCCGAGGTCACCGCCGTGGTCATGGAGGAGCCGCGGCCGCCCGTGCGCGCGGGCGCGCTGGGTCCCGTACTGAGCGCGTTCCTCGAGAAGGACCCGGCTCGGCGGATGACGGCGCCGGAGGCGGAGGCCGCGCTGTCGCGGATCGTCACGCCGCAGGCAGACGCGTACGCCCGCACCCAGACCGACCTGGGCTCGCAGCCGCACTGGAGCGGTGCGCAGGCGTCGCCGGCACCTGTGCCCCCGCTCCCGCCCACCCGCCGCCCCGTCCGGCACGCGGTCGTCGCCGGGCTCCTCGGGCTGGTCCTCGCCCTGGCCGGCGTCTGGTACGCCCTCGCCCCGGCCCCGGGGACCACCGGCCGGACGGCGGCGCCGTACGGCGACACGGTCGGGCTCGCCGAGCCGCTGCGGGACGGCGACTGCCTGCTGGCCGACTGGCCCGGCACCCCCTTCGCGGGCACACCCCGCCTCGCCCTGGACCCCAGCTGCCGGGACAAGGCGCCCGACGGGCAGGTGATGGCGTTCGTCGGGGCCGCCTCCGCGGACGAGGCGCGCAAGCTGGGGCCGGTTCGGTGCGAGGAGCGGACGCGGGAGGTCCGCGAGCGGCTCGCTGATGTGCGCGGGTACGCGGTCGTGCCGACGGGGGCCGGGTTCGAGGCCGCCGGGCGGCGCACGGCCTGTCTCGTACTGGGCGCGCACGGGCCGGTGTACGGGCCGCTGGCCGGCCACCGCAAGCTCGGCTCGGCCTTCACCGACACCTCGAACATGCAGAAGCGGGACTGCCTCGACACCCGCTCCGACCGGGACGCCCGGCTGGTGTCCTGCTCCGGGCCGCACGACGAGATGGTCATCGGTTTCACCCGTCTACCGGCCGACGTCACGCTCACCGAAGCCCGTACCGAGTCCGACGCGGCGTGCGCGCGGGACGTGCCGCCCGGTGACTACGGTTTCGACCCGTCGGTGTACGAAGCCGGCTCCTGGACCGGCGCCGGGCCATGGAAATCGAAAACGCATACCGTCGTATGCACCGTACGGAAGCAGAACGGGGGCACCATGGAGGGGGACGCACCCTGAGGAGGGTGTCCTGAGGAGGGTGTCGCGATGCCCGGTTCTACGGACGGTTCCACGAGGACGATGGGGGTACTCACCCTCGGCGGACTCGTCGTGGTGACGGCTTACACGGTGGCGCTCGGCAGCAACGGCTGGCTGTGGTTCGGCTGGGTCGTGCTGGGCCTGCTCACTCTGGGCATGATCGTCACCCGCAGCACCTGAGCGGCACACCTCGACAGCCGGCCCGGCGAGGGCGTCCGGGGCGTCACACCTCGGTGAGCCGGCCTGCCGAGTGCACGCCCGGCTGGTATTTCGGCAGCCGGGCGGTGATCTTCATGCCCGCCCCGACGGCGGTCTCGATGACGAGCCCGTAGTCGTCGCCGTACACCTGCCGGAGCCGGTCGTCGACGTTCGACAGCCCGATGCCGCCGGACGGGCTGACCTCGCCGGCGAGGATGCGGCGCAGCAGGCCGGGGTCCATGCCGGCGCCGTCGTCCTCGATGACCACCAGGGCCTCGGCGCCCGCGTCCTGTGCGGTGATCTGGATGCGGCACGTGTCGGCCTTGCCCTCCAGGCCGTGCTTGACGGCGTTCTCGACGAGGGGCTGGAGACAGAGGAAGGGCAGGGCGACCGGCAGGACCTCGGGGGCTATCTGGAGGGTGACGGAGAGCCGGTCGCCGAAGCGGGCCCGTACCAGCGCCAAGTAGTGGTCGATGGCGTGGAGTTCGTCGGCAAGGGTGGTGAAGTCACCGTGCCTGCGGAACGAGTAGCGGGTGAAGTCGGCGAACTCCAGCAGCAGTTCGCGGGCCCGCTCGGGGTCGGTGCGCACGAACGAGGCGATCACCGCCAGCGAGTTGAAGATGAAGTGCGGGGAGATCTGGGCGCGCAGGGCCTTGATCTCGGCCTCGATCAGGCGGGTGCGGGACTGGTCGAGGTCGGCCAGCTCCAGCTGTACGGAGACCCAGCGGGCGACCTCGCCGGCCGCCCGGACCAGGACCGCCGACTCGCGGGGCGCGCAGGCGACCAGCGCGCCGTGCACCCGGTCGTCGACGGTGAGCGGGGCGACGACGGCCCAGCGCACCGGGCAGTCGGGCGCGTCGCAGTCCAGTCGGAACGCCTCGCCGCGGCCGGTCTCCAGCGGGCCGGCCAGCCGCTCCCTGACCTCGGCGCGGTGGTGGCCGCCCACCCCGTCCCAGACGAGGACGTCCTTGTCGTCGGTGAGGCACAGCGCGTCCGTGCCGAGCAGCGAGCGCAGCGTGCGCGCCGATCTGCGGGCCGTCTCCTCGGTGAGGCCCTCCCTGAGCGGGGGTGCGGCGAGGGAGGCGGTGTGCAGGGTCTGGAAGGTGGCGTGCTCGACGGGGGTGCCGAGGTCGCCCTGGCTCTCCGGGCGTGCCGTGCGCCGCCCCAGCCAGAAACCCGCGGCCAGCAACGGCAGTATCGCCACGCACAGGCCCGCCAGGAATCCGCTCACGTCTTCGCCTCCGCCCGCAGTTCCTCCGTGCGGAGTTCTTCCGGCAGGTGGAACCGCGCAAGTATCGCCGCCGTCCCGGCCGGCACCCGGCCCGGGGTCGCCAGGGACACCAGCACCATGGTGAGGAAGCCCAACGGTACGGACCACAGCGCGGGCCAGGCGAGCAGGGCGTGCAGTCTGCCCGTGCCCGGGAAGCCCGCCATGGTCGCGGCGACGGCCACGAACGCCGAGCCGCCGCCCACCAGCATTCCGGCCGCCGCTCCGGGCGGGGTCAGCCGCCGCCACCAGATGCCGAGGACCAGCAGCGGGCAGAACGACGACGCGGACACGGCGAAGGCGAGCCCGACCGCGTCGGCGACGGGCAGGCCGCCGACCAGGACGCTCGCCGCGAGCGGTACGGCCATGGCGAGCACCGTGCCGAGCCTGAAGTGCCGTACGCCGCGCGACGGGAGGACGTCCTGGGTGAGCACGCCGGCCACGGCCATGGTCAGCCCCGAAGCCGTGGACAGGAACGCGGCGAAGGCTCCCCCGGCGACCAGCGCGCCGAGCAGGTCGCCGCCGAGGCCGCCGATCATCCGGCCGGGCAGCAGCAGGACGGCGGCGTCCGCGTCTCCGGTGAGGGTGAGTTCGGGGGCGTACAGGCGGCCCAGTGCGCCGTAGACCGGCGGCAGGAGGTAGAAGGCGCCGATCAGGGCGAGCACAGCCACCGTCGTGCGGCGGGCGGCGACTCCGTGCGGGCTGGTGTAGAAGCGGACGACGACGTGCGGCAGTCCCATGGTGCCGAGGAAGGTGGCGAGGATCAGTCCGTACGTGGCGTACAGCGGGCGTTCCTCGCGGCCCGCGGCCAGCGACGTCGACATGCCGCCGTTGCTGCCGCGGTGGGCCGCGGGGACCCGGGTTCCCTCGGCGAAGGTCAGGCGGGTGCCCTGCTGGACGCGGTGGGTGCCGGCGGGAAGGGTGAGCGGGGTGCCGTCGTGCGGGCGGCCGTCGACCGTGCCGCTGACGGTCACGGTCAGCGGCCGGTCCAGCTTCAGGTCGAGGGTGGAATCGACCCGGACGGAGCGCTGTTCGCGGAAGGCGGCCGGTTCCTCGAAGGCGTGCGAAGGTGCTCCGTCGCCCTGCCAGGCGAGGACCAGGAACAGGACGGGGACGAGGAGGGCGGTGAGCTTCAGCCAGTACTGGAAGGCCTGCACGAAGGTGATGCTGCGCATGCCGCCGGCGGCGACGGTCGCGACCACCACGACCGCCACGATCACTCCGCCGAGCAGGTCGGGCGCCCCGGTCAGTACCGTCAACGTCAGCCCGGCGCCCTGGAGTTGGGGCAGCAGGTACAGCCAGCCGACGCCGACGACGAAGGCGCCCGCGAGTCGCCGCACCGCCTGGGAAGCCAGCCGCGCCTCGGCGAAGTCGGGGAGGGTGTAGGCGCCGGAGCGGCGCAGCGGGGCGGCGACGAAGAGGAGGAGGACCAGGTAGCCGGCGGTGTAGCCGACGGGGTACCAGAGCATGTCGGGGCCCTGGACGAGCACCAGTCCCGCGATGCCGAGAAAGGAGGCGGCGGAGAGGTACTCGCCGCTGATGGCGGCCGCGTTGAGGCGGGGGCCGACGGTACGGGAGGCGACGTAGAAGTCGGAGGTCGTGCGGGATATGCGCAGACCGAAGGCGCCGACGAGGACGGTCGCGACGACGACGAGGGCGACGGCGGGGACGGCGTAGCCGGAGTTCACGGCGGTCAGCGGTCCTCTACGAGGAGCACGAAGTCCCGTTCGTTGCGTTCCGCCCGGCGCACGTACCAGCGGGCGAGCAGGACGAGCGGCGCGTACAGGCAGAAGCCCAGGACCGCCCATTCGAGGCGCCGGGCGTCCGGCATGGCCGCGAAGAGCAGCGGCAGCGGGCCGACGAGCAGCACGAGGACCGCGAACACGGCGAGGGCGGCGCGCAGTTGGGTGCGCATCAGGGAGCGGACGTAGGTGTGGCCGAGGGTGGTCTGCTCGTCGATCTCGGTGCGGGGGCGGTAGTAGCCGGAGGCATGGGTGTACCGCCCGCGCGCGCGAAGCCGAGCGTGGGGGAGGCTGCGGCGGGGCGGGCCGGTGACGACGACGCGGCGCTCGGCGGAGTCCTGGGGCATGAAGTCCTCCCTAGCTCGTCGTCCGGCGCATCAACAGGTCCCGGAGTTCGCGTGCGTGGCGGCGGCTGACCTGGAGTTCCTCGGCGCCGACCCGGACACTCACCGTACCCGCGTCCAGGCGGAGTTCGCCGATGTGGCGCAGGGCGACGAGGTGGCGGCGGTGGATGCGGACGAACCCGCGCGAACGCCAGCGTTCCTCGAGGGTGGACAGCGGGATGCGCACGAGGTGGCTGCCGCGGCCGGTGTGCAGGCGGGCGTAGTCTCCGTGGGCCTCGACGTGGGTGATGTCGTCGACGGCGACGAAGCGGGTCACGCCGCCGAGTTCGACGGGTATGTGGTCGGGGTCGGGTTCGTGCACGGGTATCCGCGGTGCGCTGCCGCGCAGTTCGGCGGCGCGGCGGACCGCCTCGGCGAGGCGTTCCTTGCGGACCGGTTTGAGCACGTAGTCGACGGCCTTGAGGTCGAAGGCCTGGACGGCGAAGTCCTCGTGGGCGGTGACGAACACGACCAGCGGGGGCTGGGCGAAGCCGGTCAGCAGCCGGGCCAGGTCGAGGCCGTCGAGGCCGGGCATGTGGATGTCGAGGAAGACGACGTCGATCGCTTCGGGGCCGTGCGGGCCGGACTCCAGGGCGCGGTTGATGCGGCGCAGCGCCTCGGTCGCGTCGCCGGCGCCCTCCACGCTGCCGATCCTGGGATCCGCGTTCAGCAGATAGAGCAGTTCCTCGAGTGAGGGGCGTTCGTCGTCGACGGCGAGGGCGCGCAGCATGAACGTGCAGTGTAGGAGCAATCCGTACCCCTGGACATGTGCTCTGCGTGGACGTTCGCGCTGGATACAGTGCCGCCATGAACAGCAGGCCCGCGCCGTTCGACGAGCTCGACCGGAAGATCCTCACCGCTCTGATGGCGAACGCCAGAACGAGTTTCGCCGAGATCGGCGCGGCGATCGGTCTGTCCTCGACGGCGGTGAAGCGCCGCGTGGACCGGCTGCGCGACACGGGGGTCATCACCGGGTTCACGGCCACGGTGCAGCCGTCGGCGCTGGGCTGGCGCACGGAGGCGTATGTAGAGGTGTACTGCGAGGGCGCGGCGCCGCCGCGGCGGCTCGCGGAGGTCGTGCGCAACCATCCTGAGATCACGGCGGCGATGACGGTGACCGGCGGGGCGGACGCGCTGCTGCACGTGCGGGCCAGGGACGTGGAGCACTTCGAGGAGGTGCTGGAACGGATCCGGACGGAGCCGTTCATCCGGAAGACGATCAGTGTGATGGTGTTGTCCCACCTCCTCCCGGAAAGCCCGGAGGCGGGTGCGAGCCAGCCCGCGCCGGAGGAGACCGCGCGGAGCGCATCAGACGTGCGGTGACGGGCCTGAAGACGCAGCGATGCTGCGTGAACACGCAGTCTTGGTTCCTTGTTGTCCGGCCCTCTCACTTCCTACCTTGGTGTCAACCCTCAGTCGACACCGCAGGAAACGGAGGGACCCCTCTGTGCCCGACAGCCGTGTGCCGCGCTCCCGGCGCTTTCTCGTCTGCGAACCCAGACATTTCGCCGTGCAGTACGCGATCAATCCCTGGATGCAACCCGACACCCATGTCGACGTCGATCTGGCCCAGGAGCAGTGGCAGGCGCTGATCCGCGCCTACCGGGCCCACGGCCACACCGTCGACGCAGTGGAGCCGGTCGTGGGTCTCCCGGACATGGTCTTCGCCGCGAACTCGGCGGTCGTCGTCGACGGCCGCGTCTTCGGCTCCCTCTTCCACGCGCCCGAGCGGCGCCCCGAGTCCGTCCACTACGACACGTGGTTCAAGACGGCGGGTTTCGACGTCCACCGGCCCGAGTCGGTCTGTGAGGGCGAGGGCGACCTGGTGTGGACCGGCCGGTACGTCCTGGCCGGCACCGGATTCCGTACCACCCGGGAGGCGCACCGCGAGGTGCAGGAGTTCTTCGGCCACCCGGTGATCAGCCTGACGCTGGTGGACCCGTACTTCTACCACCTGGACACGGCGCTGTTCGTCCTCGGCGACGACAAGATCGTGTACTACCCGGAGGCGTTCTCGCCCGGCAGCCGCGAGGTGCTCGCGCGGCTGTACCCGGACGCCGTCCTGGCGACCCGCGAGGACGCGATGGCATGGGGCCTGAACTCCGTGTCCGACGGTCGCCACGTCTTCATCGCGCCGCAGGCCGAGGCGCTGGCCGCCCGGCTCGACGACCACGGCTACGTCCCCGTCCCCGTCGACCTGTCCGAGTTCCACAAGGCCGGCGGTGGCATCAAGTGCTGCACCCAGGAGATCCGCTGATGACCGCACCCGCACGCACGCTTCCGGAAAGCCGCACCTCCGCCGAACTGATCCGCGCGGAGGAGCCCGTCCTCGCGCACAACTACCATCCGCTGCCCGTGGTCGTCGCCCGTGCCGAGGGCACCTGGGTGCAGGACGTCGAGGGCCGGCGGTACCTCGACATGCTGGCCGGCTACTCGGCGCTCAACTTCGGCCACCGCCACCCGGCGCTGATCGAGGCGGCCCACCGCCAGCTCGACCAGTTGACCCTCACCTCGCGCGCCTTCCACAACGACCGCCTCGCCGAGTTCGCCGAGCGGCTCGCGTCGCTGACCGGCCTGGACATGGTGCTGCCCATGAACACGGGCGCGGAGGCGGTCGAGAGCGGCATCAAGGTGGCTCGCAAGTGGGCGTACGAGGTGAAGGGCGTGCCCGCCGACCAGGCCACCATCGTGGTCGCGGCGGACAACTTCCACGGCCGTACGACGACCATCGTCAGCTTCTCCACGGACGAGACGGCCCGCACCGGCTTCGGCCCCTTCACACCGGGCTTCCGCGTGGTGCCCTACAACGACCTCGCGGCGCTGGAGGCGGCGGTCGACGAGACGACGGCCGCGGTGCTGATCGAGCCGATCCAGGGCGAGGCGGGCGTCGTCGTCCCGGACGACGGCTACCTGGCCGGCGTCCGCGAACTGACCCGGCGCAGGAACTGCCTGTTCGTCGCGGACGAGATCCAGTCGGGCCTGGGCCGCACCGGCCGCACTCTCGCCGTCGAGCACGAGGGGGTCGTCCCGGACGTTCTGCTGCTGGGCAAGGCACTGGGCGGCGGCATCGTGCCGGTGTCGGCGGTGGTGGCCCGCCGGGAGGTCCTGGGCGTGCTGCGGCCGGGCGAACACGGTTCCACGTTCGGCGGCAATCCGCTGGCCGCCGCGGTCGGTACGGCCGTCGTGGAGCTGCTGGAGTCGGGCGAATTCCAGCGCCGGGCCGCCGAGCTGGGCACGGTCCTGCGCGACGGTCTGACCGGGCTGGTCGGCAAGGGCGTGGTGGGTTTCCGCGCACGCGGGCTGTGGGCGGGCGTCGACATCGACCCGGCCATCGGCACCGGCCGCGAGATCAGCGAACGCCTGATGCACGAGGGCGTCCTCGTCAAGGACACCCACGGCTCCACGATCCGCCTGGCACCGCCACTGACGATCACCGGCGAGGAGCTGGAGCGGGCGCTCGGGGCACTGGAGAAGGTGCTGACGCGAGCGGCCTGACGGAGTCGGCGACACGCTGTCGGCGGTGCTGCACGGCCGCCCGCACGTGCGACGGGCGGGCGTCGGCATCGGTTCCGGTTCCGCTATCGGCACCGGCACCGGCACCGGCACCGGCCGCACCAACGCTCGCGGGGCAGGAGAGCGTGCCGCCGCGGACAGCCTGACGCCCCCTCCGGCGGACGGCCCGTCCGAGTCTTCCCGGCTCGGGCGGGCGAATCGCCGTGTGCGCACAGCGGCGGGCGCCCTCCGGGTCCGAAGGGCGAAGATTGAGTCAAGAGGTGGTAGGGCACTCTCAACGACAGAGAGGTCGGCCGTGGGCGCAAACGAGGAGCACGACGTCGCTCGCCGGCGCTTCGACGTCGCCGACGCCGCACCGCTGCTGCTCGACACACGCGGCGTGGTGACGTGCTGGACCGGCGACGCGCAGCGGCTGCTGGCCTACCCGGCGTCGGAGGCGGTGGGCAGGAAGCTGGCCGACCTGCTGACCGCACAGGACGCCGAGCGGGTCCCGGAGCTGGTCGAGCGGTGCCGCGTGGAGGGCTGCTGGGCAGGGCTGCTCACGGCCCGGCGCAAGGACGGGCAGCCGGTACGGGTCATGGCCCGGATCACCCCCGCCGAGGAGAGCGCGGGCCCCGCGCGGCTGCTGGTACTGCTGTCCGACCTCGCCGGGTCCCCCGGCTGGGACATGAGCCGCACCATGCTGGAGCAGCTGGTCGACCGGTCGCCGATCGGCATCGCGATCGTGGACAGGGACCTGCGCTACGTGTGGTCGAACGCCGCCCTGGCCCGGTTCGGCGGCGGGGCGCCGAACCGGCGGCTGGGGCTCAGGATGGCGGACGTCCAGCCGGGCTTCGACGCCGAGTCCGTCGAGGCCCGGATGCGGCATGTGCTGGAGACCGGCGAATCGGTGATCGGCTACGAGCACATCGGCCACGTGCGGTCCGCGCCGCACCGGGAGATCGCGCACATGCTGTCCTTCACCCGGCTCGACGACGAGCACGGCCACCCGATGGGCGTGTACTACACGGTCGTGGACATCACCGAGCGGCACCGGGCGCGGCAGCGCCTGGCGCTGCTGGACCGGGCCGGCGAGCGCATCGGCCGCAGCCTGGACATCATGCGCACCGCGCAGGAGCTGGCCGACGTGGTGGTACCGGGATTCGCCGACTTCGTCGCCGTGGACCTGCTGGAGCCGGTGCTGCGAGGCGCGGAGATCGCGCCCGGACCGCTGCGCGACTCGGATCCGCTGCGGCTTCGGCGGGCCGCGCATCAGTCGGTGCCCGGGAATCTGCAGGAGGCCGTCGTAGGTATCGGGCACATTGCCGCCTATCTGGCCGGATCGCCCCCGGTCCGCTGTCTGTCCACGGGCACGTCGTGGCGCGAGGAGCGCCTCGACCCGCTGGCCAGGGAGTGGGCGACGAACATACCGGGCGGCCGCAAGGCCACCTTCACGGAGCTGGGGCTGCGCAGTGTGCTGATCGTGCCGCTGCGCGCGCGGGGCGTCACTCTGGGCATCACCACGTTCTTCCGGCGGCACCAGCGGGAGCCCTTCGACGAGGACGACCTGGGCCTGGCCGAGGACATCGTGTCGCGGGCGGCCGTGTGCGTCGACAACGCCCGCCGCTACACGCGCGAGCGCGAGGCCGCGCTGGTCCTCCAGCGCACCCTGCTGCCGCACCGGCTGCCCGAACAGGACGCGGTGGAGGTGGCCGCCTGCTACCGACCCGCCGACGAGCTGACGGGGCTCGGCGGCGACTGGTACGACCTCATCACGTTGTCCGGCGCGCGCGTGGCCCTCGTGGTGGGTGAGGTTCCTGGGCACGGCATCCACGCCGCCGCTGCCATGGGCCGGCTCCGGACGGCCGTACGGACCCTCGCGGCGCTGGACCTGCCGCCCGAGGAAGTGCTCGCTCATCTGGACGACCTGGTCGCGCGGTCGGTCTACGAGGAGGGCATCGAAACGGACTCCGAGGAGGCCGACAGCGCCCGGACCCTCGGCGCCGGCTGCCTGTACGTCATCTACGACCCGGTGGAGGGCCGATGCCTCATGGCGGCCGCCGGCCATCCCGCGCCGGCCGTGATCGAGCCCGACGGGAGTATCACCTTCGTGGAGCTTCCCCAGGGGCCGCCGCTGGGCGTGGGCGGGTCGCCCTTCGAGTCGGTCGAGCTGATCCTGGCCGAGGGCAGCACACTCACGCTGCACACCGACGGTCTGCTGGCGCGCGGGGCGCAGGAATGGACCATCGACGCCGACCGCGACCGTTTGCGCACTGCGCTCGAGCGCCCTTCACCCTCGCTGGACCTGCGCTGCCGGAACCTGGTCGACGCCCTGGCCCCGGCCCGCCCGCACGACGACGTGGCCCTGCTGATGGCCCGCACCCGGCGGCTGGACGCCCATCAGTTCGCGGCCTGGGACCTCCCCGCCGACCCGGCGGTCGTCGCCGACGCCCGCAAGGCGGCGAACCGGCAGTTGTCGGAGTGGGAGCTCGACGAACTGGCGTTCACCACGGAACTGGTCGTCAGCGAGCTGGTCACCAACGCGATCCGGCACGCCGCCGGTCCGATCCGGCTGCGGCTGATCCGGGAGCGCACCCTGATCTGCGAGGTCTTCGACGGCGCGGCCACCGCGCCCCATCTGCGCCATCCACGCACCACGGACGAGGGCGGGCGCGGACTGCTGTTGGTCTCCCAGGTCACCCAGCGGTGGGGCACGCGCTTCCTCCCCGAAGGAAAGATCATCTGGGCCGAGCAGTCACTGACGGACCCTCCGGTGTGACCACCCGGGGAGGGCGGGCGTCCCGCGTGTCTCATGGCGTGGGAAAATAGCGCAAATGCGGGCAGATGGGGCGTGCGTCATGAACGATACGGCGGTCGACTACGCGGGAGTGTTCCAGGCCTTGCCCGGCATGGTCGCGCTGCTCACGCCCGATCTGATGTACGCGGACGCCAACGAGGAGTTTCTGCGGGTCGCCGGGCGCACCCGCGAACAGATGATCGGCCGCCATCTCTTCGAGGTCTTCCCGGACAACCCGAACGACCCCACCGCGACGGGCATGCGCGACCTGGAGGCCTCGCTCTCCCGGGTGCTCGCCACCGGCGAGCGGGACGCCATGGCCCTGCAGCGGTACGACGTGGCCTGCCCCGACCGGCCCGGGGAGTGGGAGGAGCGCTACTGGAGCCCGGTCAACGCGCCCGTCTTCGACGCGGACGGGAAGGTCGTGCTGCTGGTGCACCGGGTCGAGGAGGTCACCGAACTGATCCGGGCCCGCGGCGGCCCCGGCGGCGGCCGGGCCCGGGTGCTGGAGGCCGAGCTGTACACGCGCGCCCGCGAACTGCAGGAACTCAACGAGCGGCTGCGCCGGGCCCACGCCCATGAGCGCGAGGTGGCGCTCGCCCTCCAGGAGGCGATGCTGTCGGCCCGCAGGCAAGTGGGACACCACCGGGCCGCCGTGCGCTACCGGCCCGCGGTCGGCGCGCTGAACGTGTGCGGAGACTGGTACGACCTGGTCGACCTGGTGGGCGGCAACCGCATCGGCGTCGCGGTCGGGGACGTGGTCGGACACGGCCTGGCGGCCGCCGGCGTCATGGGCCAGCTGCGCAGCGCGCTCAGCGCGGCCTGCCGGGTCGCCGAGGGCCCCGCGCAGGCGCTGAACGTCCTGGGACGCTACGCCCACGTCGTCGACGGCGCCGAGTCGGCCACGGTGGTCGCGACGTTCATCGACTTCGACCACCGCACCATCACCTACAGCAGCGCCGGGCATCCCCCGCCCGTCCTGGTCCATGCCGACGGCCGGGTGGAGTTCCTCGACCAGGCGACCGATCCACCGCTCGACGCCTACCCGGACCCGGTCCCCCGGCCGCAGTCCGTCACCACGTACACCGACGGCGCCACGCTGGCGCTGTACACCGATGGTCTGGTCGAGCGCCGCCGCGAGGACATCGACACCGGCCTGGCCCGCCTCGCCGACTCCCTGCGCCGCCACTGCACGCAGGACCCCGAGCTCCTGGCCGACGCCGTTCTGCTGGAACTGCTGCCGCCCGGGGGCGCGACCGACGACACCGCGCTGGTCATCGTGCGGCTGTGAAGGGAGACCGGAGTGCATCGAGGACGGGCCGTCAACGGGCCACGCCGGTAAGGCCGGAAGCGGTTCCCCGTAACTGCGCCTGCACCTACACTTGCACCCCACGACGCCCCGGTTGACCTGCTGGAACGCGGCGGTCCTCGTGATCCGCCGGATGGAGGAGCGCCCCCTTGTTCTACTACCTGCTCAAGTACGTGGTGCTGGGACCCCTGCTGAGAGTGCTCTTCCGGCCCCGCATCGAAGGCCTCGAGCACGTACCGGCGTCGGGCGCCGCCATCGTCGCGGGCAACCACCTCTCGTTCGCGGACCACTTCCTGATGCCCGCGATCCTCAAGCGGCGCATCACCTTCCTCGCGAAGGCCGAGTACTTCACCGGACCGGGCATCAAGGGCCGGTTGATCGCGGCCTTCTTCCGCAGCGCCGGACAGATTCCGGTGGACCGTTCCGGCAAGGACGCGGGACAGGCCGCGATCCGCGAGGGGCTCGGCGTACTGCGCAAGGGCGAGCTGCTGGGCATCTACCCGGAGGGCACCCGCTCGCACGACGGGCGGCTCTACAAGGGCAAGGTCGGAGTGGCGGTGATGGCCCTCAGGGCCGGTGTGCCGATCATCCCGTGCGCGATGATCGGCACCTTCGAGGCGCAGCCGCCGGGCCGGGTCGTCCCGCGCATCCACCCCGTGGTGATCCGCTTCGGCAAGCCCCTCGACTTCTCCCGCTACGCGGGCATGGAGAACGAGAAGGCGATCCTGCGCGCCGTCACCGACGAGCTCATGTACGCGATCCTGTCGCTGTCCGAGCAGGAGTACGTCGACCAGTACGCGGCCGTGGTCAAGGCCGAACTGGCGGAGAAGGAGCGCAGGTTCCCGCGGATGCCGCTGAGCTGAGCCCGTGCTCGTGCCCTCTGCCGTTCTCGCGCCTTCTGCTGTCGGCCGATCTCCTGGAACGGCACGCGCCGCGGGCCTACGGTCGTCCCATGAGACGAGCTGTGGTGATCGGAGCGACGGGCCAGATCGGGCGTCCGACGGTGGACACCCTGGTCCGGGACGGCTGGGCGGTGACGGCCGCCTCGCGCGGGGGCGGCCGGGACGAGAGGTGGCCCGAGGAGGTCGAGTCGGTCCGGCTGGACCGGGAGGACGACGAGGCACTGGCCGCGGTGCTCGGCGACGGCTGCGACCTGGTGGTGGACGTCGTGGCCTACGGGGCCCGGCACGCACGCCAGTTGACCTCCCGCGCGGACCGGATCGGCTCGGCGGTGGTGATCTCCAGCGTGGAGGTCTACGAAGACGGCAACGGCCAGGGATTCGACACCATGCGCGATACGGGCGGCTTCCCCGAGTACCCGGTGCCCATCCCGGAGACCCAGCCGACCGTACCGCCCGGCGACGCCACGTACGCCTCGGGCAAGGCGGCGCTGGAGGCCGAACTCCTGTCGGCAGCGGACCGGCTTCCGGCGACGCTGCTGCGCGCCGGCGCGATCCACGGGCCGCACAGCCCGCTCCCCCGTGAGCTGTACTTCGTCAAACGCAACCTCGACGGCCGGCGCCGACGCGTCCTCGCCCTCCGCGGCGAGAGCCTCTTCCACGTGGCCGCTGCCCGCAACATCGCCGAGCTGGTGCGGCTGGCGGCGGCGCGCCCCGGTTCCCGGGTGCTCAACGCCTGCGATCCCGAACCGCCGACGGTCGCCGCGATCGGTGCGGCGATCGACGCGGTGATGGGGGTGGAGACGGAGACGGTCCTGGTGGACGGGCCCGCGCCGTCCCCGTCGGTGGGCAGGACACCGTGGTCGGCGGTGCTCCCGGTCGTGTGCGACATGACGGCCGCCCGGCGGGAGCTGGGCTACCGGCCGGCGGTGACGTACGCCGAGAGCCTGCCGGAGACCGTCGAGTGGCTCGAACGACGACTGGCCGGTCGGGACTGGCAGGAGGCGTTCGCCAAACTCGCGGGGTACTACCCCGAGTTGTTCGACTACGCGGCGGAGGACGCCTGGCTGGACGCGCGGACATGAGCAGGGGGCGGCGGGTTGCCCCCGCCGCCCCTCACCGTCGTACGACCACCCCTTACGGCTTCGGCGTGGCGTGCGGCGCGCAGATCACGTCCGCGGCGTCCAGCTTGCCGGTGAGCAGGTAGGCGTCCACCCGGCTGTTGATGCAGGTGTTGACCAGGCCGGTCACACCGTGCGAGCCGGCGTCCTTCTCGGTGATCAGTCGGGAGCCCTTGAACCGCTGGTGCAGTTCGACGGCACCTGCGTACGGGGTGGCCGCGTCACGCTCGGACTGCACGATCAGCACCGGCGGCAGGCCCTTGCCGGTCGTCACGTTCACCGGGGTCTGCTGCTTGACGGGCCAGGTGGCGCAGGGCAGGTTCATCCACGCGTTGGCCCAGGTCATGAACGGGTAGTCCTTGTTGAGCCGCGTGTTGTCGCGGTCCCACTTGCGCCAGCTGGTGGGCCACTTGGCGTCGGCGCACTCGACGGCCGTGTAGACGGCGTTGCCGTTCTCCGAGGCGATGTTGCCCGCGGTGTCGGACAGGTCGGGAGCCGCCGCGTCGACGAGCGCCTGGGTGTCGCCGGCGACGTACTGGCTGAACACGGTGGCGACCGGCACCCACGAGGTGTCGTAGTACGGGGCGCTCTGGAAGAAGGTGATCAGCTCGGCCGGGCCGACGACCCCGCCGAGGGGGCTCTTCTTCGCGGTGGCGCGCAGCTCCAGCCACTTCGCCTGAACGGCGTCGCGGGTGGTGCCGAGGTGGAAGGTGGCGTCGTTGGCGGCGACCCAGTCCTCCCAGTCCTTCCAGCGGCCCTCGAAGGCGATGTCCTGCTCCAGGTTGGCCTGGTACCAGATGTTCTCGCGCGACGGGTTGACGACGCTGTCGACGATCATGCGGCGGACGTGGCCCGGGAACAGCGTGCCGTAGACGGCGCCGAGGTAGGTGCCGTAGGAGACGCCCAGGTAGTTGAGCTTCTTCTCGCCCAGCGCGGCGCGGATGACGTCCAGGTCGCGCGCGGTGTTCGGCGTCGTCATGTACGGCAGCATCTCGCCGCTGCGCTCGTAGCAGCCGTCCGCGTACTCGGCGGCGAGCTTGCGCTGGGCGAGCTTGTCGGCCTCGGTGTCCGGCACCGGGTCGGCCTTGGGCGCCTTGACGTACTCCTGCGGGTCGATGCAGGAGATGGGCGCGGAGTGACCGACGCCGCGCGGGTCGAAGCCCACGAAGTCGTACGCCTTGGCCGTGTTGGCCCAGATGGCGTTCTTGGTGATGACGCGGCGCGGGAACCGCAGACCCGAGCCACCGGGCCCGCCCGGGTTGTAGATGAGCGCGCCCTGACGCTCGTCCTTGGTCCCGGTGTTGCCGATGCGGTCGACGGCGAGCTTGATCTGCTTGCCGTCGGGCTTGGCGTAGTTGAGCGGAACCGTGACGTAGCCGCACTGGATCGGCTTCTCCAGGCCCCAGTCCGCGGGACAGTCCTGCCAGTCGATGCCCGCCTTCGCGGCCCGGTCCGCGGCGATCGCCGCGCCGTAGGCCTCACGGTCCTGCCCGTGCCGGCTTTCCGCGCTCGCCGTGGGCGCCGCGACGGCGCCGGCTATCAGGGTCGCGGCGACGAGCGCTCCGGCCGATCCGAGCGCTGCCGTCCGCTTCCTCGGTCTGATGTCCCTCAAGTGGACCCTCCCCCTGCCTGGTTCGAAAGGTAAGGGGATCCTTGCGGCTGTGAGGTCCCTGAGAACAGGGTGCGTTGACCTTCTTTGCCAATCCGATAACCGGAGAATCATGTCCCGCTGACCGGATGCTCAGCCGAGGGCCGCGAGCGCCTCGTCCAGCACGCTGCGCAGCAACAGCGCATCCGGGGCGACCGCGGTCACCAAGGCGCCCGGCCCGGCGAGCGGAACCAGGGTCGCTCCCTCGCCCAGAACCCGGGCCGCCACCGGCTCGACCGCGAATTCCGGCCGCACGACGACCAGTTGGCCCACGGCCCGATGCGCCGCCAGTACGGCGGGACCGTCCCAGCCGCCCGGCGCACCCGGCCCGCAGGCGAGCTCCTGGTCGAGCAGGACGCGCCCGGCGACCCGGACGGTGAGACGGCTGGTGAGCCGCCCGGGTTCCTCACCGACCCGTCCGAGCACCTGCTCCTCACGCAGCACGAGCCGAGCGGAGCCGGCCAGACCGACACGGGTGGTGACATACAGATCGCTGCCACCTGCCGAGATCAACTGCTCGGGCAACCAGTGGAGTTCGCCGCCGTCGGCAACGTCGAGCCGCACGTCGTACCGGGCGTCGCCCTTGGCCTGCCCGGGCAGCGCGATGGTGGCGGCGGCCGACCCGACCCGCAGCCGGGCCCCGTCCTCCACCTCGGCATGGACGGCGAAACGGTCACCTCCCAGCGGCCCGCTCATCGCCCCGACGAGCATGACCCGCGCCTGCGAGCCGCTCCCCCGGGTCCGCCGCAGCGCGAGCGGCCCGTCGCTCTCCAGCACGGGAAGGGAGGTGCCGCCCCGGCCGTCGTCCCGGGCGACGATCCGCGCGGTGGCCCGTACCCCGTCCACGATCAAGCCGTCCACGCGGCGAGCTGCGCCCGCACCCAGCCGGCGACGTCCCGCACCCCGTCCTCGCCGCGGAGCGACTGGAAGACGACCGGCAGCTCGGCCCGCTGCGCCTTGGCGTCGGCCGCCATCCGCCCGAGGTCCGACCCCACGTACGGCGCGAGGTCGGTCTTGTTGACGACGAGCAGGTCGGCGGTGGTCACGCCCGGGCCGCCCTTCCGCGGGATGTCGTCGCCCCCGGCGACGTCGATCACGAAGATCTGCGCGTCGACGAGCCCCTTGGAGAAGGTGGCGGTGAGGTTGTCCCCACCGGACTCGACGAGGATCAGGTCCAGCGGCCCCACCTCGTCCTCCAGATCCTCCACCGCCTCGAGGTTCGCTGAGATGTCGTCGCGGATCGCGGTGTGCGGACACGCGCCGGTCTCCACGGCGGTGATCCGCTCGGGCGGCAGCACGGCCTCCCTCAGCAGGAACTCGGCGTCCTCCCGCGTGTAGATGTCATTGGTGACGACCGCCAGGGACAGCTCTTCCCGCAGGGCACGACAGAGCGCCGCGACGGTGGCGGTCTTACCGGATCCGACGGGCCCACCGAGCCCGATACGGAGGGCCCGGCGGCGGCCGTCCGGACGATGAGCGTCGGCGCTGACGGCGGAGGGGCCGTCGTGGGAGTGGTCGAGGTGCATGGGGCGGCTCCTGCTTTCTTCCGCGGTGCGTTTTCAGCTTGCTTCGGGGGTCGACTGCGTCCATCGGCGACTGCGCCGCGGGCTCCTATGACGCGAACAGACGTACAGGCCAGGCGGCATGCGCCTCCGCACCGATCTCCAGCAGCGGAGCCGACGCCGCGGGCAGCGCGTCGACCCCGTCGTCGAGGACACGCCTGGCCGCCTCGACGGCCCGGTCGGCCACCCGGTCCAGCTCCGGCGCCAGCCGGGCCAGCGCCGCCGTGGCATCGAACGGGTCCAGACTCAGCAACCGCACCGTCGCCGTGGCCGGCCCGCCGACACTCTCGTACGCCGCGCAGTACGCGGCATCGACGGCCTCAAGCCCGGCCGCCCGTGCCACGAGCCCCAGCACCACCGGCTGGTGCGCCCCCTTGGGAAACTCCCGTGCCACGGCCTCGAGTTCCGCGGACGGCCAGGTCGCCCGGGCGGCCCGCATCAGTTGCCGGCCCAGTTTCCGCGCGGCGCCACGCAGGGCGGGAGACGGCGTACGCGCGTCCGCCGCAGCGTCCAGCTCCACCGGATCCACTCCGAGCGCGGCCGCGGCGGCGAGGCCCGCCGACACCAGCCCCGCCGTGTGCAACCTCCCTCGGCAGAAGTCCTCCAGACTCGCCGCTCCCGTGATCCGACCGGCCTTGACGGCCGCCTCGGCCCCGCCGGAGTGCGCATGCCCTCCGGCGGGGAAGCGACCGTCGGCCAGGACGAGAAGTGCTGCCCTGGACATCAGAAGAGGAAGTACCGCTGGGCCATGGGCAGTTCGGCGGCGGGAGTCGCCTCGACGAGCTCGCCGTCGATGTGCACGGCGAAGCTGTCGGGGTCGACCCGGACCCGCGGCCGCGCGTCGTTCTCGCGCATGTCCGCCTTGGTCACCCCACGCGTGGACTCGATCGCCACGAACCGCTTCCCGAGCTGAAGCCGCTCCGGCAACCCGTCCTCGATGGCGAGCGGCGCCACGAAGTTGAACGAGTTGGACGCGGGCGCCCGTCCGATCGCCCCGTACATCGGACGCGGGAGGATCGGCTGCGGGGTCGGAATCGAGGCGTTCGCGTCGCCCATCTGCGCGTACGCGATCTGCCCGCCCTTGATGACGAGGTGCGGCTTGACGCCGAAGAACGCCGGCTCCCACAGCACCAGGTCGGCGAGTTTGCCCGTCTCGACGGAGCCGATTTCGCGGGCGAGGCCCTGGGCGAGCGCCGGGTTGATCGTGTACTTGGCGACATAGCGACGCACTCGGCGGTTGTCCGCCCGCCCGTCCCCGGGGAGCGCACCTCGCCGCCGCTTCATGACGTGGGCGGTCTGCCAGGTCCGCATGACGACCTCGCCGACGCGTCCCATGGCCTGGGCGTCGGACGAGATGATCGAGATCGCGCCGAGGTCGTGGAGGATGTCCTCCGCGCCGATCGTCGACGGCCGGATCCGGGACTCGGCGAACGCCAGGTCCTCCGGCACCGCCGGGTTGAGGTGGTGGCACACCATCAGCATGTCGAGGTGTTCCTCGGCGGTGTTGACGGTGAACGGCCGTGTCGGGTTCGTCGAACTCGGCAGCACGTGCGGCTCGGACACCACGGTCATGATGTCCGGCGCGTGCCCGCCGCCGGCACCCTCGGTGTGGTACGCGTGGATCCCGCGCCCGGCGATCGCGGCGAGCGTGTCGCCCACGAAGCCGGCCTCGTTCAGCGTGTCCGTGTGGATCGCGACCTGGATGCCGGTCCGGTCGGCGACGGTCAGCGAGGCGTCGATGACGGCCGGGGTGGAGCCCCAGTCCTCGTGCAGCTTCAGTCCCAGCGCTCCCCCGCGGATCTGGGACAGCATCGCCTCGTGCGAGACGGTGTTGCCCTTGCCGAGGAAGCCGATGTTGAGCGGGTACTGCTCCATCGCCTCCAGCATGCGGGCCAGGTGCCAGGGCCCGGGCGTCACGGTGGTCGCCTTGGAGCCCTCGGCCGGTCCGGTGCCGCCGCCGACCAGCGTGGTGATGCCCGCGGAGAGCGCCTCGTCGGCGATCTGCGGACAGATGAAGTGGACGTGCGCGTCGACGGCTCCGGCGGTGAGGATCCGCCCGTTGCCCGCGATCACCTCGGTCTCGGGACCGATGACGAGGTCCGGGTGCACCCCGTCCATGGTGTCCGGGTTGCCCGCCTTGCCGATGCCGGTGATCCGCCCGTCGCGGATGCCGATGTCGGCCTTGACGATCCCCCAGTGGTCGACGATCACCGCACCCGTGACGACGGTGTCAGGGGTGCCGTCTGCGCGCGTGGCACGCGCCTGGCCCATGGATTCACGGATGACCTTGCCACCGCCGAAGACGGCCTCGTCGCCGGCGAGCCCGGGCCCGCCGGAACGATCCTCCTCGATCTCGATCAGCAGATCGGTGTCGGCGAGCCGGATGCGGTCACCGGTCGTCGGGCCGAACAGGTCGGCATACGCGGCACGCGAGATCTCAGGCATCGAGGGCACCTCCGGTCTCCCCGCGCAGACCGGGCACGATACGGGCGCCGGTGAGCGGAACGAGTTCGACGTCGACGGGGATCCCGGGCTCGAAGCGCACGGCGGTGCCGGCGGCGACATTCAGCCGCCTGCCCCGTGCGGCGGCACGATCGAACTCCAGGCCGGGGTTGGCCTCGGCGAAGTGGTAGTGGGAGCCGACCTGGACGGGCCGGTCGGCAGCGTTGAGGACGGTCAGCCGGGTGACCTCACGACCCTCGTTGTAGACGATCGGGTCGTCCGCGAACAGGATCTCTCCGGGGATCATGGCGGCCTCCCCCGTCAGACGATCGGGTCGTGGACGGTGACGAGCTTGGTGCCGTCCGGGAAGGTCGCCTCGACCTGGACGTCGTGGATCATCTCGGGGATGCCCTCCATGACGTCGTCCCGGGTGAGCAGCTTGCGTCCGGAGGACATGAGTTCCGCGACGGTACGGCCGTCACGCGCACCCTCGAGGATGTGCGACGTGATGAGGGCGACGGCCTCGGGGTGGTTCAGCTTGAGCCCGCGGGCCCGGCGCTTGTCGGCCACGTCGGCCGCCACGTGGATCAGCAGCCTCTCTTGCTCGTGCGGGGTCAGTTGCACGTCCCACCTCACAGTCCTCGCTCCGGACCGTGCGGGGTCCGGTTGCCGCGGCCCCCGGGCAAAGTCCCTGGTGGCGTAGACCGGCAGGCTAGTTGGAGCGAGTTTCGGGCAAGTTAACCGAGCTGTGATCCGTCAGGCTCCCGCGCGCGGATCCCGCACGCTCATCGACGTCCGTAGACCGTGCGCCCGACCGCCGCGTCGCGGATGCCGCCCGCCACGGAGAGGGTGCTCGCACCCGTCGCCCGACCGGTCGTCTCCCGGGACGTCAGGAGGGCCCGGTCCCCCGGTGCTCCGCCGCGATCCCGAAGCGCTGACGTTCGCGGGGAGCGGACGCGACCTCGCGGACGGCGGAGACCGAGCTGATCACCTGCTCCTCGTCGGGCCGCTCCAGCTCGTCGAGCCGCTCCAGGTCGGCGGCGGAGACCAGGGCGACAAGGGGCTTGCCGTGGCGTGTCACGACGACGCGCTCACCGCCGTACACCACCCGGTTGATCAGGTCGGCGAGCTCAGCCCTGGCTTGCGTCACCGGAATCTCGTAGGCCATACCCCCATCATAACGTGACGTACGTCCTGTACATTTTTTACAGAGACAGCTCTGCAGAGTCAGCTCTGCCGCGAGGAGGGGTTCGCCATGATCCGACCGTCCGCCCGCCATGTCCTGCCCGAGTTCACCGAACGCACGAGCTTCGGGCACCGGACGCTGGATCCGTACTCGAAGCTGCTGGAAGGACGGATCGTCTTCCTGGGGACACCGATCGACGACACCTCGGCGAACGACGTGATCGCGCAGTTCATGCATCTGGAGCACCAGGAGCCGGACCGGGAGATCTCGCTGTACATCAGCTCCCCCGGCGGCTCGTTCAACGCCATGACCGCGATCTACGACACGATGCGGTACGTCAGCTGCGACGTGGAGACGTTCTGCATGGGTCAGGCCGGATCGTCCGCCGCGGTGCTGCTGGCCGCGGGTGCTCCGGGCAGGCGGTACGCGCTGCCGGGTGCGCGCGTGGTGCTCCGTCAGCCGGCGCTGCCCGAACCGGTCGAGGGGCAGGCCGGCGACCTCGCCATCCAGGCGGAGGAGTTGGCGCGCACCAGGGCCTTGCTGGAGGAGATGCTCGTACGGCATACGGGACGCAGTCCGCAGCAGGTGAGTGCCGACATCGAGCGGGACAAGGTCCTGGACGCGCCGGGAGCGCTGGAGTTCGGCCTGGTGGACCGCGTCATCGACGGCCGCAAGGCCTCGCGCACCACGCCCGGCGCGAGGTGAGCCGGGGATGCTGCCACCGGAACTCCCGCCGCTGCCCGCCCTGACACGGGCCGAGGGCGAGTTGATCGACCGTTACCTGGAGGTGGTCGACCTGCTCGGCCGCATCAACCCGGCGTATCACGGGGACACGTACCGCGGACTGCGCGCCGCCCAGGCGCTGGTGGGGAAGGCGGCCGCGCTGCGCGACGCGCTGGCCCTGATGCACCAGCGGGGCGAGGCCGAACTGCACGCGCCCACGCTCGCGCGGGCGCTGCGCGTCCTGGACGGGGAGCGGCGCACGGCACGCGTCATCGTGCCGTCACGCTCCGACAGTTGACGCACGCCCAGCCGGTCCGGGTGTTCCGTCCCGCGTGCGGAGTGTCCGGGACGGAGTTGAAACGGACCAAATGGTGTACCCCCTGTTGGCGTAGGTGTGCGTCCTTTTCTCGGACCGTTGCGGTTGCGCAACGCGCGTGGCTCCGGAGCGGGATGAGGTGCTCCGGTGCTGGTCCGGGGCTCGTCGGCCCCCTGGACAGTCGATCGAACATGGGGCTGTCCACCCGAACGGGTGAGTGGTGAGCAACAACACAAACCCACGGTTCCGTTGGGATTTTCGGACACCTGTGAGTGAAGATCCCAATCTGACGACAAGCCCCCGCCACAGCGGCGGGGCGGTCCGGGCGGACGCCGAGTCCTGCCGCTGTCCCGGACGACCGGTCGACGGAAGTGCATCGGCAGGAGTGGAGGACCCAAGCACGACGGGTTCGCCGGAACGGCCAAGCCATGGCCGGGCCGAGCAGCCCTTGGGGTGAAGCCGCGCGACGCGGCCGGGCAACTTCGCCAGCCCGAATCCGACAGGTCATCCTTCACAGGCGGCTGACGAAGGGTTGCGCATGACTGCGCTCAATCGTGTCCCGTCGCTGATGGCCCGGGCCGGTACGGCCTCGGCACTCACCATTGCCGCCGTGGGCGGCTCGATCGTGGCCCCGGGCTTCACCTCCGAGGCGGCGGCCGCCACAACCGCGACGAAGGCACTCCAGATCGCGGCCTCCAAGAAGGGCTCCCCGTACCAGTACGGCGCCACGGGGCCGCGCAGGTTCGACTGCTCCGGGCTCACGCTGTACTCGTTCAAGAAGGCGGGCAAGAAGCTGCCCCGCACGGCGGCCCAGCAGTACAACAAGACCCACCACATCTCGGCCAGGAGCCGCAAGCCAGGCGACCTCGTGTTCTTCCACTCGGGCTCCAGCGTCTACCACGTCGGCATCTATGCCGGGAAGGGAAAGATCTGGCATGCCCCGAAGACCGGGGATGTGGTGAGGCTGCAGAAGCTCTGGACGACGAGCGTCTGGTACGGCAGGGTCAGTTGACCCGCCCGGTGCGGTGGCGGCGTCCTGACGCGCCGCCGCCGCGCCGGGGTCATTCCCGTGAAAAGGACTGGGTCCTCAAGGTTCCTGCTGCCCCGCGGCCGGCACCGGCTCGGCCGGGATCGTCCACGGGAGTTCGATGAAGACCGTCTTGCCCCCCTCGTGGGTGGGGCGGACGCGCAGCCTGCCGCCGCACTCCGCGATCAGCCAGCGGATGATCACCATTCCCCGGCCGTTGTCCTGCTGGACGGCGGCCGGCAGTCGTTTGGGGAAGCGTGGGTGGCTGTCGGTGACGCCGATGCGCAGATGCTCGTCACGGTCGAGGGTGAGGTCCACCGTGAAGGTGGGTGACTGCCCCAGAGTGTGCTGTACGGCGTTGGTGGCGAGTTCGGAGACGATCAGCCGGATGGTGTCGGCCGCATCCGTGTCCGCCGGCAGGCCCCACTCCGCGAGAGCGCTCGCCACGAAGGTGCGGGCAGCGGCGACCGAGGCGGGATCGCTCGGCAGAGTGACGGATGCTTCCAGATGGTCTGCCATGGCGACGTCGTCCCTTCCCGCGGGACCGCAGTCCGACAAGGAGCGGATTCGAGTACGGTCCCGGACTGGTGCTTCTTCGCCAGACTGCCATTACCCGGCCGGCCACGGTGGCGATCCACCAAGATGTGCATATATCTGTCGCTCGAAGCGGTGAACTCTGCGACGGCAGACCGTATTTGGGCGGCTCGGAAGGAGTAAGGAGTTTCCCATGCAGTACGGTCCCGCGGTGCGCCGCCGGAAACTGGGCGCCGAGCTGCGCGCTCTGCGCGCCCGCACAGGGCTCACCAGTGGTGAGGCGGCCCGGCTGGTGGGCTGGCACCAGTCGAAGGTGAGCCGGATCGAGACCGGCGCCAGCGGGGTGAAACCGGCCGATGTGCGGTTACTCCTGGACGCCTACGGTGTCGCCGACGCCCAGCTGCGGGAGTTGCTGCTGGTGCTGGCGGGGTCCCACGACGGCGGCCGGGACCACTGGTGGCACGCGTACCGTGGTGTGCTGCCGCCCACCTACCGGGATTTCATCAGCCTGGAGTCGCAGGCGAGCGCGATGCGCACACTGGAGACGTCGGTGGTCCCGGGGCTGTTGCAGACGCCCGAGTACGCCCGCGCGGTGACGCGGGCGGCCGTGGAGGGGCTGGAGGAGGAGCGGCTTGACGCGCTGGTGGAGGTGCGGCTGGCCAGGCAGGACGTGCTGCGCGCGCAGCCGCCGCTGGAACTGACCGCGGTCCTGGACGAGGCGGTGCTGCGGCGGGAGGTCGGCGGGCCCGACGTGATGGCGCGACAGCTGCGGCGGCTGGTGGAGGCGGGGCGTCTGGCCCAAGTGCGGCTCCAGGTGCTGCCGTTCAGCGCGGGAGCACACATCGGCATCACCGGACCTTTCGTTATCTTGTCATTTCCGAGCACTTCTGATCTGGATGTGGTTGTTCTCGACCATATGACGAGTAGCCTCTACCTCGAACGGAAAGAAGACCTCCAGGCCTACTCGGAGGCCTTCAACACCCTTCAGATCCACGCCCTTTCACCCGAGGACTCGTTGGATTTCATCGCCGGGATAGGTGACGGCGCGTAAGGAGGCACCATGACTGCACTGCCTCGGAACGTACCTTCCACTACTCATCTGCACGATGCGCGATGGCTGCGCAGCAGCTACAGCACGGGAGCGAACAACTGCGTGGAGACGGCCCGGCCGGCCTCGGGGCCATGGGCCGGACTGCTCGCCGTACGCGACTCCAAGGACCCGGCCGGCCCCGCGCTGCTCTTCTCCCCCGAGAGCTGGGCGGAATTCACGGCCGCGTTCCACTGATTCCGGTCATGTCCGGACCGTTCTGATCAGTTCAAAGCAGCAGCGATCAGCGCTGATCGATGACGAATCGTGCGACACACGGCCGTGTCACGCCGACTCATGGTCGTGTCTCGCCGATCACCCGTACCGCGCGTTCGACCTGGGCCTCGGAGAGGTCCGCGCGAGCGGTCAGTCGCAGCCGCGAGATGCCGTCGGGCACGGAAGGAGGACGGAAGCAGCCCACGGCGACACCCGCCGCACGGCAGTCGGCCGCCCACCGCACGGCCCCCTCCGGGGACGGCGCCCGCACGGAGACGACCGCGGCGTCCGGCCGTACCGCCTCCAGACCCGCGGCGGTCAGACGTGCGTGCAGCTCGCCCGCCACCGTGCGGGCCCGCGCCGCCCGCTCCGGCTCGCGGCGCAGCAGCCGCAGGGCCGACAGGGCCGCGCCCGCCGCCGCGGGGGCGAGGCCCGTGTCGAAGATGAACGTGCGGGCCGCGTTGACCAGGTGGTCGATCACCCCGACGGGACCGAGCACTGCTCCGCCCTGGCTGCCCAGCGACTTGGACAGGGTGACCGTCACGACGACGTCCGGGGCGCCCGCGAGCCCTGCCGCGTAAGGAGCACCACGGCCGCCGTCGCCCAGCACGCCAAGGCCGTGGGCGTCGTCGACGACCACCCCGGCGCCGTGCTCCCGGCATGCCTGCGCGAGTCCGGCCAGCGGCGCGGCGTCGCCGTCGACCGAGAAGACCGTGTCGGAGACGGCGACGGCGGGCCCGGCGTGTGTCTGGAGCGCCTTGCGCACGGCGTCCGGTTCGGCGTGCGCGACGACCTGTGTGGTGCCGCGGGCCAGCCGGCAGCCGTCGATCAGCGAGGCGTGGTTGCCCGCGTCGGAGACGATCAGCGACCCGTGCGGGGCCAGCGCGGTGACCGCCGCGAGGTTGGCCGCGTAGCCGGAGGAGAAGACCAGTGCCGCCTCGAAGCCGCAGAAGGCGGCCAGCTCCCGTTCGAGCTCGGTGTGCAGCTCGGTGGTGCCGGTGACGAGCCGGGAGCCGGTGGCACCACCGCCCCAGGTCCGCGCCGCGCGGGCCGCGCCCTCGGCGATCTCGGGGTGGCGGGCCAGGCCCAGGTAGTCGTTGCTCGCGAGGTCGAGGAGCGGCGAGTCGGCGGGGCGCGGGCGCAACGTCCGTACGAGCCCGGCGTGGCGGCGCAGTTCCGCCTGCTCGTCGATCCAGCCGAACGCCATGGGTCCTCCGCGGGATTTGTAGGCAGTGGACAGACACTAGCGGGACGATCAGCAGGCCAGGATGTGGCAATCCACACACCACGAAGTGCCTCTGTTGTACGAACTCTCCTTGGCCCGGAGCACGTCCTTACGACAGGATCGGCTCCCATGGACCTGCTGAACACGCTGGTGGACAAGGGACTGCGGCGCGAGCTGCCGAGCCGCGAGGAAGCGCTCGCCGTACTCGCCACCTCCGACGACGATCTGCTCGATGTGGTGGCCGCGGCCGGCAAGGTGCGCCGGCAGTGGTTCGGCCGACGCGTGAAACTCAACTACCTCGTCAACCTGAAGTCCGGACTGTGTCCCGAGGACTGCTCCTACTGCTCCCAGCGACTCGGCTCCAAGGCCGAGATCCTGAAGTACACCTGGCTCAAGCCGGACGAGGCGTCCCAGGCCGCGGCGGCCGGACTCGCCGGTGGGGCCAAGCGGGTCTGTCTGGTGGCCAGCGGCCGCGGTCCGACCGACCGGGACGTGGACCGGGTCTCGGACACCATCAAGGCGATCAAGGACCAGAACGAGGGCGTCGAGGTGTGCGCCTGCCTCGGCCTGCTCTCCGACGGCCAGGCGGAGCGGCTGCGCGAGGCGGGCGCGGACGCGTACAACCACAACCTCAACACCTCCGAGGGGACGTACGCGGACATCACGACCACGCACACCTACGCCGACCGCGTCGACACCGTACAGAAGGCGCACGCGGCGGGCCTGTCGGCCTGCTCGGGGCTGATCGCCGGCATGGGCGAGAGCGACGAGGACCTGGTGGACGTGGTCTTCTCACTGCGTGAGCTGGACCCGGACTCCGTTCCGGTGAACTTCCTGATCCCGTTCGAGGGCACGCCGCTGGCCAAGGAGTGGAACCTCACCCCGCAGCGCTGTCTGCGGATCCTGGCGATGGTGCGGTTCGTCTGCCCGGACGTCGAGGTGCGCATCGCGGGCGGCCGCGAGGTCCATCTCCGTACGATGCAGCCGCTCGCCCTGCACCTGGCCAACTCGATCTTCCTCGGTGACTACCTCACCAGCGAGGGCCAGGCGGGCAAGGCCGACCTGGAGATGATCGCGGACGCCGGTTTCGAGGTGGAGGGCGCCGACCGGGTGACGCTGCCCGAGCACCGGGCGGGCGGCTGCCACGGGGGTGAGAGCGTCTGCGGTTCCACCTCCGCGCCGCAGGTCAACGAGGCCCGTCCGGACCTCGTCGCGGTACGCCGCCGGGGCGCCGGTACGGATCTCGCGCCCAATGCCTGACCCGAAGCGGGCCTCGATGCCTGCTCTGAGCGTGCCCGAGTTGCTGGACCTCGACCGGCGGCATGTCTGGCATCCGTACGGCCCGATGCCGGGCCGTCAGGAGCCGCTGGTCGTGAAGTCGGCCGGCGGGGTGCGGCTGACCCTGGCGGACGGCTCGGGCGAACTGGTCGACGGCATGTCGTCCTGGTGGTCCGCGATCCACGGCTACAACCACCCGGTGCTGAACGAGGCCGCGCACGAGCAGCTGTCGCGCATGAGCCACGTGATGTTCGGCGGGCTCACGCACGAGCCCGCCGTGCGGCTGGCGAAGCTCCTCGTCGACATCACGCCGGCCGGCCTGGAGCATGTCTTTCTCGCCGACTCGGGATCCGTGTCGGTCGAGGTCGCGGTCAAGATGTGTCTGCAGTACTGGCGTTCGCTGGGCCGCCCCGAGAAGCGGCGGTTGCTGACCTGGCGCGGCGGCTACCACGGCGACACCTGGCAGCCGATGTCGGTGTGCGACCCCGAGGGCGGGATGCACGAGCTGTGGGCCGGCGTGCTGCCGCGCCAGGTGTTCACGGACGCGCCACCGACGGAGTACGACGAGTCGTACGCCGACCGGCTGCGCGCGGCGATCGAACAGCACGCGGGAGAACTGGCCGCGGTGGTCGTCGAGCCGGTGGTGCAGGGCGCGGGCGGGATGCGGTTCCACTCCCCCGCCTATCTGCGGGTGCTGCGCGAGGCGTGCGACGCACACGACGTGCTGCTGGTGTTCGACGAGATCGCGACCGGTTTCGGTCGCACGGGCGCGTTGTTCGCGGCGGAGCACGCGGCGGTGACGCCGGACGTGATGTGCGTGGGAAAGGCGCTGACCGGCGGCTATATGACCCTGGCGGCGACGCTGTGCACCGCGCGGGTGGCCGACGGGATCTCGCGGGGCGAGGTGCCGGTGCTCGCGCACGGTCCCACGTTCATGGGCAATCCGCTGGCGGCGGCCGTGGCCTGCGCCTCGATCGAACTGCTGCTCGGCCAGAACTGGCGAGCGGAGGTCGAGCGGATCGAGGCGGGACTGCGGGAGGGGTTGGAGCCGGCTTCCGCGCTGCCCGGGGTGAAGGACGTCCGCGTCCTCGGTGCCATCGGGGTGGTCCAGCTCGACCACGCGGTGGACATGGCGGCGGCCACTCGGGCGGCGGTGCGCGAGGGCGTGTGGCTGCGGCCGTTCCGCGACCTGGTCTACACGATGCCGCCGTATGTCACGGGCGACGAGGACGTGGCACGGATCGCGCGCGCGGTGTGCGCCGCGGCGCGGGAGGGATGACATGCCGGTACTGGTGATCACGGGCACGGGCACGGAGGTCGGCAAGACCGTCGCGACGGCGGCGATCGCCGCGGCGGCGGTCGCGGCCGGCCGCTCGGTGGCCGTACTGAAGGCCGCGCAGACGGGTGTACGGCCGGACGAGCCGGGCGACGCCGACGAGGTGACGCGGCTGGCCGGTGCGGTGACGGCGACCGAAATCGCCCGGTATCCCGACCCGTTGGCGCCGGCGACGGCAGCACGGCGGGCCGGACGGGCACCGGTGCATCCGCACGACGTGGCGGAGGCGGCGCAGAAGCTGGCCACGGAACACGACCTGGTGCTGGTCGAGGGCGCGGGCGGACTGCTCGTGCGGTTCGACGCGGCGGGCGGAACCCTGGCGGACGCGGCCCGGCTGCTGCGGGCGCCGGTGCTGGTGGTGGCCTCGGCGGGCCTGGGCACGCTGAACACGACAGAACTGACCGCACGTGAACTGCGATCACGGGAGGTCGAGTTGCTGGGCGCGGTGATCGGCAGCTGGCCGGACTCCCCCGATCTGGCATCGCGTTGCAATCTGGCGGATCTGCCGCTCGTGGCCGGGGCGCCGCTGCTCGGGGCACTGCCCGCCGGCGCCGGGTCGCTCACTCCCGCCGACTTCCGCTCCCTGGCGCCGGGTTGGCTGGCGCCACGGCTGGACGGGACGTGGGACGCGGAGGCGTTCCGGGTGCGGGAAGCGCCCTAGCCGTCGGCATTGGCTCGGGTTTCGGCCCTGGTCTCGCCGTGGTGTTCGTGGCTGTACACGTCGTGCGCCGAGATGTACACCGGCGGTTCGTTCCTGACCTCGCTCAACTCGGGTGACGAGACACCGGGCAGCGTGTCGTACGCCGGCTGCTGGTCCGCCTGCGGCGACGCGCTCACCCCGGACACCACCGCGATCCTGAGCGGCGCGACGAACGTCGGGGTCGGCTGCGTCTCGCACACCGACATCGACAACGACTACGACGTGTACGAGCAGGTGCGGCACTTCATCGCGTAGACAGTCCCGGAGGCATCCGGGCGCCGATGGCCGCGGGCGCGGGTGCGGCGCGGCCTTACGGGGGAGAATCACCGTAGGCCCCGTCCTGTCCGGGAGGTCGCCATGTCCGCACGGTCCTTCATCCGCTCCGGCAGAGCGGCTCGGGATCCCGTCCACCATCCACTCTTCGCCCGCTACTACGCCCGGGTGAGCGTCGCCGCCGAGACCAGGTTGGGCATGGGCGGCGTACGCGACCGGCTGCTTACCGGCCTGTCGGGGCGGGTGATCGAGATCGGCGCCGGCAACGGCCTGAACTTCGCCCGCTATCCGCGTACGGTCGCCGAGGTCGTCGCGATCGAACCCGAGCGTCTGCTGCGGCAGTCGGCGGTGGAGGCGGCGTTGCGCTGCGAGGTCCCCGTGGACGTCGTCCCGGGGGCGGCGGAGGCACTGCCGGTCAAGAGCGAGGCCTTCGACGCGGTCGTGCTCTCCCTGGTGCTGTGCAGTGTGCGCGATGTGCCGCGCGCCCTGGCCGAGGCGCGGCGGGTGCTGCGGCCCGGCGGGGAGGTGCGGTTCTTCGAGCACGGCAGGGGCGGCGGGCGGGCGATGGCCGTCACCCAGCGCGCGCTGGACCGTACGGCGTGGCCGTACCTGAACGGCGGCTGCCACCTGGCCCGGGACCCGGTCGCCGCGTTGCGCGACGCCGGATTCGAACTCGGCCCCTACCGAAGCCTGTCGATGCCGGAGAAGGGGCCCAGGCTGCCCACCTCGTACTGTGTGCTGGGCACGGCGTGGCGTCCTGAGCCCGTCACCGGGACGCGGGCCTCATAGGGTCCATTGCCGCAGCTCACGCGTGATGTCGTCGACCGAGGCGTCGCCGCTCTTCACCAGGCGGGCCAGATCGCGCACCTGCTCGGGCGAGGTGACGACCTTGAGGCCGCTGGCGACGAGGTAGCCGTAGGCGACCGCGGACGCGAACAACGCGTTGGTGCGCTCCAACGCCGGGACATGGACCAGGAGTTGGAGCAGTGCGGCCGCCCGGGCGTGCGGAGTGTCGTAGACGGGGACGTCGAATATGTCGGCCTGATGGCGTGCGACAGCCGCGACGAGCGCTCCCCAGTCGGTGATCTGGGGGTCTCCCGGTGTCTTCTGTTCGGCGAGCATGAGGAGCCAGGCCAGGTCGATCCTGAGATTGCTCAACGGATCAGCGGCGACCTTCGCGCGGGCTCTCGCCGTCCTTGCCGAACTCCTCCGCGAAGACGGTCTCGTACTGCTTCATGAAGTCCGCGGCGGCCTCCACGAACGTGTGGCCCGCCTCGCCGGTGTCCTGTCTGACGAGTTCCTCGATGTAGCGGTTGACGCTCATGCCACGGGCCAGGGCGCGCTCGCGCGCCGCGCGGGCGGTGCCCTCGTCCACGCGTACGTTCAGCTGGGTCTTCGCCATACCTCGACGCTAGCGCCGGAGTGCTAGCACCGGCAAGGGGCCCTTGCCGGAGCCCGTCCCCGTCCTCCCCCGGGTGGAGCATGCCCCTTACACCGGTATCAGGGGCCCGACCTGGGGCGGAGACGGCCTCGGCCCCAGGGGGGATACCGGGTGTGGGGCCGGTCACACTACGCTCGGGCGGGACGACGGAGTCGGCACGTCCACGCGAGCGAGGAGGCAGCCTTGTCCACACCTGCTGCGGAGTACGCCCCGGACCGGGCCCCGGCCGACGGGATCGCGGCCCGCGCCCGGGGTCTGACCAAGGCGTACGGCTCGGGCGAGATGACGGTGCTCGCCCTGGACTCGGTCGACGTGGACATCGCGCGCGGCCGCTTCACCGCGGTCATGGGGCCCTCGGGCTCGGGGAAGTCCACGATGATGCACTGCCTGGCGGGGCTCGACACCGTTTCGGCCGGAGAGGTGTGGCTCGGCGACACCCGGATCACGGGGCTCAAGGACCGCGAGCTGACCCGGCTGCGCCGGGACCGGATCGGCTTCATGTTCCAGTCGTTCAACCTCATCCCGACCCTGAACGCGGCGGAGAACATCACCCTGCCCATGGACATCGCGGGCCAGAAGCCCGATCAGGTGTGGCTGGACCAGGTCATCGACACGCTCGGGCTGCGCGACCGGCTGAGGCACCGGCCGTCCCAGCTCTCCGGCGGCCAGCAGCAGCGCGTCGCGTGCGCCCGCGCACTCGCGTCCCGCCCCGAGCTGATCTTCGCCGACGAGCCGACCGGCAACCTCGACTCGCGCGCGGGTCTCGAGGTCCTCGGCTTCCTGCGCGAGGCCGTCGACGACCTCGGCCAGACGGTCGTCATGGTCACCCACGACCCCGGCGCCGCCGCCCACTCCGACCTGGTGCTGTTCCTCGCGGACGGGCGGATCGTGGACGAGATGGAGCGGCCGACGGCGGAGGCGGTGCTCGAACGCATGCGCCTCTTCACCTCAGGAACCCCCCAGACCTCCGGCAAGGAGGACTGAGCCGGTGCTCAAGGCGACGCTGCGGAGCTTCCTCGCGCACAAGGGGCGGCTGTTGCTGTCCGCACTGGCTGTCATGCTGTCCGTCGCGTTCGTCGCGGGCAGCCTGATCTTCTCCGACACGGTCACCCGCACCTTCGACCGGCTGTTCGCGTCCACCTCCGCCGACGTGACGATCGAACCGAAGCAGGACCTCAAGTCGTCCGTACCGACCGGCGCCGTCCAGACGCTGCCCGCCGCACTCGCCGGCCAGGTGGCCGGGGTCGACGGCGTCGCGTCGGCCCACCCCGACGTGGGCGTCGAGAACATCACGGTCGTCGACAGCAGGAACGAGTCGGTCGGACCGACCACGGGCGCCCCCACCATCGCCGGTGACTGGTACCGCACCGATCGCAGCCCGGTGAAGCTGACCTCCGGCCACGACCCGCACGGCGCCGGCGAGGCCCTCCTCGACGCGGACACCGCCGAAAAGAAGCATGTGAAGATCGGCGACACGCTCACCGTGATGGCGCAGCCCGGCACCTTCAAGGTCGAGATCGTCGGCATCGCCACCTTCACCACCACCAACCCGGGCGCGGCCCTCCTCTTCCTCGACCCCGAGATCGCCGCCTCCAAGCTGCTGGGCTCCGCCGACCGCGCGACTGGCATCTCCGTGGACGCGGCGCAGGGCGTGACCGACGCCGAGCTCAAGCGCCGTGTCACCGCCACGATCGGGACGGGCACCTACGAGGTGCGGACCGCCGGGGAGCAGGCCAAGTCGGCGGCCGCCGACCTCGGCGGATTCCTGGACGTCATCAAGTACGTGATGCTCGGCTTCGCCGGGATCGCGGTCCTGGTCGGCGTGTTCCTGATCGTCAACACCTTCTCGATGCTGATCGCCCAGCGCACCCGCGAACTCGGCCTGCTGCGCGCCCTCGGTGCCGACCGGCGTCAGGTGCGGCGGTCCGTGCTCACCGAGGCGGTGCTGCTCGGCCTGGTCGGCTCCACGCTGGGTCTGGCGGCCGGGATCGGGCTCGCGGCCGGACTGATCAAGCTCATGAGCACGTTCGGCATGAACCTGAAGACCACGGAGATGGTCGTCGGCTGGGCCACCCCGGTGTCGGCGTACGTCGTCGGCGTCGGCGTCACCTTCGTGGCGGCCTATCTCCCGGCCCGGCGCGCGGCGCGGGTGTCGCCGATGGCGGCCCTCGCGGACGCCGACGTCTCCGGGGTGGGACGGCCGCTCAAGGTGCGCGCGGTGGTGGGCTCGGTCGTCGGGGCGGTCGGCGTGGCCGCGCTGGCGGGGTGTGCGGCGGCGACCAGGACGGCTTCGGCCGCCTCCCTGCTCGGCCTGGGCGTCGTCCTCACGCTGATCGCGACCGTGATCGCGGGCCCGCTCCTGGTGCGTCCGGTGATCCGGGTGCTCGGCGCGGCCTTCCCCGCACTGTTCGGCTCGATCGGCCGGATGAGCCAACGCAACGCCCTGCGCAACCCCCGCCGTACGGGCGCCACGGCTTCCGCCCTCATGGTGGGCCTCGCGCTGGTCGGCGGGATGTCGGTGGCCAGCGCCTCCATGTCCAAGTCCTTCGACCAGCAGATCGACAAGACGCTGGGCGCCGACTTCGTGATCCAGAACAGCAACTTCACGCCGTTCTCGCAGGAGGTCACCGACGAGGTCCGTGGCACCGAGGGCGTCGGGCTCGTCGTACGCCAGCGGTTCGCGCCGCTCGCGGTACGGCTGCCGGACGGCAAGCGGATCGAGACGACCGCGGCGGGATACGACGCCCAGGTGGACGACGTCGCCCATGTGATGTACGCCGAGGGCGACTCGGCGGCCGGCCTCGCGGACGGCAGCATGGGCATGGACGCCGACTTCGCCAAGGACCACGGCGTACGGCTCGGCAGCGTGCTCCCGGTCGAGTTCCCGGGCGGCCGGAAGACCGAGCTGAAGGTCGGCGCCCTCACCGACCAGGACTCCGCCGGCGGGTTCGGAATGCAGGGCGGGCTGTTCTTCGGCATCGGGACGGTCGAGAAGTACGTCCCCGGCGGCCAGGACTCCGCGCTGTATGTGAACGCGGCCTCCGGCACCGGCGCCGACCAGTTGCGTCCCCGCCTGGAGAAGACACTCGACCCCTATCCGCAGGTGCAGGTGCGCGACCAGGCCGACTACAAGAAGCTGGTCCACGACCAGATCGCCGTGCTGCTCTACCTCGTGTACGCGCTGCTCGGGCTCGCGATCGTCATCGCGGTGCTGGGCGTGGTCAACACCCTCGCCCTCTCGGTCGTGGAACGCACCCGGGAGATCGGGCTGCTGCGCGCCATCGGGCTGGCCCGGCGGCAGCTGCGCCGGATGATCCGGCTGGAGTCGGTGGTGATCGCGGTGTTCGGCGCGGTGCTGGGACTCGCGCTGGGGCTGGTGTGGGGCGTGTGCACGCAGCGGGTGCTGGCGCTGCAGGGCATGAAGGCGCTCGCGGTCCCGTGGGGCACGATCGTCGCGGTCGTGATCGGCTCGGCGGTGGTCGGCGTGGTGGCGGCGCTGCTGCCGGCGCTGCGCGCGTCGCGGATGAACGTGCTGGCGGCCATCGCGCACGAGTGACGGGCATGGCATGCCGCTTTTGGAGTAATGACCGTTTGGCCTGTCGGACCGTGCCACGCTGTGGTCCCGATTGATCAAGGTCCTGTCAGGAGGCCGTAATGTACCGCCCGAGTGAGGGGCTGGGTGAGCGGATCCGTCCTGCCCTGCGTGCGGCCCCGACGGTGTCGGCGCGGAAGATCGACGCCTCTGACGAGACCGACGCCGCCACGCCGCGCCGGGCGTTCCCCGTGACCGTCACCGATCGCTGCAGGCTGAAGGTGACCAAGACCGAACATCCGGCCACCGGGCGCTCGTGATGGCGGGAGAGGCTGAGGGCAAACAACCTGGACAGCCGCACATTCCCGACCTGCATCTGCGTCTGCGTACCGAGTTGGGCAGGATCGACGAGCAATTGCGCGCCCTGCTGGCCGCCATGGACCGACTCCAGGGTCTGCTGGATGCGGTGGTGGCCATCAGCCGGGAGGTGGAACTGCCTGCGGTGCTGCACCGTATCGTGACCACCGCCATGGACTTGGTCGGTTCCCGTTACGGGGCACTGGGCGTACTCAACGATTCCGGAGAGCGGTTGGAGCAGTTCATCGCCGCCGGCCTGTCCGAACAGGAACGCGCCGATCTGGCCGAAACCGGCTTGCCTCGTGGGCTGGGTGTCCTAGGACACCTGATCCACAACCCCGAGCCCTTACGGGTCGACAACATCTCCATGCATCCGTCGTCCGCCGGGTTCCCGCCCGGCCACCCGCACTTGCGCACCCTGCTCGGCGTCGCCATCAGCGTCCGCGGGGAGATCTACGGTGACCTGTACCTCTCCGAACGCCGCGATGGACGGCCCTTCGACGTCCACGACGAGAGCGTCGTCGTTGCCCTGGCCAGTGCCGCCGGCATCGCGATCGAGAACGTCCGCTTGTTTGAACGGGTTCGCCTCGGAGCCGAGCAGTTCCAGCGGCTCCTCCTGCCGACACTGCCCGACCTGCGGCCTTTCACATCCGCCGCCGTCTACCGGCCCGCAGCCGAGCCCAGTCAACTCGGCGGGGACTGGTACGACGCCATCCCGCTGCCCGACAACGTGGTGGCGGTCGTCATCGGTGACGTGGTCGGCCACGATCTGCAGGCCGCGGCCGCCATGGCCTCCACCCGTAACATGCTGCGCGCTCTGCTGTTCGACCGGGACAATCCGCCCGGGGCGGTCCTTGCCCGGCTCGACCACACCCTGCAGGCCGTCACGAGCAATCTCGTCGTCACCACCACCCTGGCGCGCATCGAACCGGAGGGACGGGGTTGGCGACTGCACTGGAGCACCGCGGGCCACGTCCCACCCCTGCTGATCTCCCCTGAGCGCCAAGTGGAATACCTGTTCGCCGAGCCCGGACTACCGCTCGGGGTCGACCCCGAGCAGCCCCGCCCCGACCACTCCCGCTTCCTGCCCCCGGACGCCACCGTGGTCTTCTTCACGGACGGGCTGATCGAACATCCTGAGCACCCCATCGATGAGAGTCTCGACCAGCTCACGGCTCTCGCCACCGTGTATGCCGCCCTGCCCCTGCAGGAGTTCGTTCAAGCACTGGCCGATCACCACCCCAGCGACGGGCACGACGACATGGCCATCCTCGCCCTGCGCACCCCGCACGCCTGACCCCCGAGGCTCCCCTGTGACGACGTGCCCGGGCGGTCGGCCTCCCCGTCGGGCTGCGGAGCGCAACCTCCCTCTGTGATCCGGAGCCGGACATCCGGCTCAACGGTGCCGTGGAGGTTCCGAGGGATCCGACGGATGATGGACCTCGGGGCGATGTCGATGCGGAGGTCGCCCAATGACTGTCGCGCGGCATGCACGGCTCGGGCGCGGCGGCTTGGCTGCCCTGGAGATCTGTACCGTCGCCGCGCTGTATTACGGCTCGGCCAGGGTGGGACTCCTCCAGCAGCTGGTGCGCGGCCAGGTCACCCCGCTGTGGCCACCGACCGGTATCGCCCTGTCGAGCCTGCTCCTCCGCGGCCCGCGGGTGTGGCCCGGGATCGCACTGGGCGCGTTTCTGGTCAACGTGGCGCTCGGGCCCTCGATCCCGGCCGTGCTCGCGATCGTGTCGGGAAATACCCTCGCGCCCCTCTGCTCGTACGTCCTGCTCCGCCGGACGGGGTTCCGGAGGGAACTCGACCGTATGCCGGATGCGCTTGCCCTGATTTTTCTCGGTGCGTTCACCGGGATGCTGGTCAGCGCGACGATAGGCAGCGGGGCCCTGGCTCTCTCCGGCGCGCTGCGCGGCGACACGTTCTGGCCGACATGGTCGGTCTGGTGGACCGGCGACGCGATGGGCGTATTGCTGGTGACGCCGGTCCTGCTTGTTCTCCGTTCCGCACGCCTGCCGAAAAGGGCTTCGCCGTCCCGTTGGGTTGAGGCACTGCTGCTTCTGGCAGCCACTGTCTGCGTCGGTTTCCTCGTGACCGGCAGCACACCTCTCATGTTCCTCGGCTTCCCGCTGCTGATCTGGGCGGCCTTCCGCTTCCAGGTGGCCGGGGCCGCACCCTGCGCCCTGGCCGTGTCGACCTTCGCCATCATCGCCGCTGCGGAGAAGACGGGCCCGTTCGCCGGGCACGACCTGCTCACCACCATGATCACCCTGCAGGCGTTCAACGGTTCTGCCTCGCTGACCGCGCTGCTGGTCGGGACAGCCGTCAGCGAGCGCAACCAGAACCAGCAGGAGATCGCGCGAGCCTGCGGGCTGCTCGCCGAGATGGTGGCCAGAATCGCGGCCGGCAGCCACCTCCCGATACTCCCCGACGGTCGGGGCGAGCAGGAAGAACACGGCGGACGGACCAGGAGACCGGCGTGATCGGTCGACACCCGGGGTGTGGGGGCCGGCGCGCTCGCGGCTTGCGGCTCGCGCATGCCCTGAACCCGAGCCCACCCCATCTCGATTCGATTCCTCCGCACGGAAATCATTCGCCAGCCAGGCCGGCGCTCTGCTTGGCTCGCCCCATGAGTGATCTTCACATCCGTCGGGCCACCCTCGCGGACATCGACACCGTGTTGCAGTTCTGGCGCGAGGCCGCGGAAGGAACGAGCATCAGCGACGACCACGACGGAGTGGCCCGGCTCATCGCGGCAGACCCCGAAGCCCTGCTCCTGGCAGAGCGCGACGGCCTCCTCACGGGCACCGTGATAGCCGGCTTCGACGGATGGCGTTGCTCCGCCTACCGACTGGCCGTGCACCCCGACTGCCGTCGGCAAGGTATCGCCACCGCCTTGATGGAAGCGGCAGAACAACGCTTCCTCACCCTGGGCGGACGACGTGTCGATGCCATGGTCCTGGAGTCCAACGAGCGGGCACACCACACATGGGCTGCGGCCGGTTACCACCGCGAGGAGCGCTGGCGGCGCTGGGTCAAGCCGCTGTAGGCACCCGCAGCCGCGCTGGGTGAAACCCCTCACCTACTGAGCGCACCCCACCCACAGGGATCCCTTTGCTCATCCTTTACCATTGGGGGACCGATCCGGTCCTCCAATGAAAGGTGTGAGCGTCCGCCCATGGGCGAGCCTCCCAGTACCCGACATCGCGCGATCCCCTCTGCCCTGCCGGACCATGGGACGGAGGTGACCCGATGACCGAAGTGCTCCTCCTCCTGGTGGCGATCCTGCTGTCCGTCGCCTGCGGCGCCTTCGTCGCTGCCGAGTTCTCGCTGACGACGGTCGAGCGCAGCGAGCTGGAACGCGCCGTGGAACGCGGCGAGCGCGGCGCGTCGGGCGCCCTGAAGGCCGTACGGAACCTGACCTTCCAGCTCTCCGGAGCCCAGCTCGGCATCACCGTCACCAACCTGGTGGTCGGCATGCTCGCCGAACCGTCGATCGCCAAGCTGCTCGCGGGCCCGCTGGAGTCCCTCGGCATCTCGCCCTCGGCGGCGAGCTCGGTCGCGCTGGTCCTGGGCACGGCCCTGTCCACGGTGGTCCTGATGGTCGTCGGCGAGCTGGTCCCCAAGAACTGGGCGATCTCCTCGCCGCTGGCCGTGGCCAAGCGCGTGGGCAACGCGCAGCGCTGGTTCAGCGCCGCCTTCCGGCCCTTCATCACCCATCTGAACAACACGGCGAACCGCGTGGTTCGGCGCATCGGCATCGAACCCGCCGAGGAACTGGCCTCCGCCCGCGGCCCCCAGGAACTCGCGGCCCTCGCCCGGCACTCCGCCAGGCAGGGCGCACTGGAGGCGGACACCGCCGAGCTGTTCGTGCGCACCCTGAACCTCGCCGACCTCACCGCGGAGAACGTGATGACACCGCGCGTGCAGGTCATCGCCCTCGACGTCCAGGCGACCTGCGAGGACGTCGCGAACGCGACCCGGGCGACGGGCCTGTCCCGGTTCCCGGTCTACCGGGGCAGCCTGGACTCGGTGGTCGGCAGCGCGCACATCAAGGACGCACTGTCGGTGCCCGCGGAGCGCCGGCCGCGCGTGCCCGTCTCCGAGATCATGCGCGAGCCGCTGCTCGTGCCGGAGTCGCTGACCGTGGACCGACTCCTCGACCGGCTCGGCGGCAAGCGCACCATGGCCGCCGTCATCGACGAGTACGGCGGCACGGCGGGCGTCGTGACGCTGGAGGACATCGTCGAGGAGGTCGTCGGCGAGGTCCGCGACGAACACGATCCGCACGAGACACCCGACCTGGCCCCGGCCGGCACCGACGAGAACGGCCACGCCGTCTACTCGGCGGACGGCGCGGCCCGCATCGACCAGCTCCCGCGCGTCGGGCTGCGGGCGCCGGAGGGTCCGTACGAGACGCTGGCCGGTCTCGTCGCCGCGGAAATCGGCCGCATACCGCAGGTCGGCGACCGCGTGGAGGTCGCCGGATGGCGCCTGGACGTGGTGGACGCGTCCGGGCACAGGGCCGCGCGCGTGCTGCTGCACGCGCCGCTCGACGACGAGAAGGAGGCGGACCGATGACCGTCGTACAGCTGTTGATCGGCTTCGCGACCCTCGTCGTCAACGCCTTCTTCGTGGGCGCCGAATTCGCGCTGATCTCCGTGCGCCGCAGCCAGATCGAGCCGCACGCCGAACAGGGCGACCGGCGGGCCAAGAGCGTGCTGTGGGGGCTGGAGCACGTGTCCGCGCTGATGGCGGCCGCGCAGCTCGGGATCACCCTGTGCACCCTGGTCCTCGGTGTGGTCGCCGAGCCCGCGATCGCGCACCTGCTGGAACCGGTGTTCCACGTACTGGGCGTGCCGACCAGCGCGGGACACGCGGTGTCCTTCGTGATCGCGCTGACCCTGGCCACCTACCTCCACATGCTGCTGGGCGAGATGGTGCCCAAGAACATCGCGCTCGCGGAGCCGGTGCGCAGCGCGCTGCTGCTCGGCCCACCGCTGGTGACGCTGTCGCGGGCACTGCGCCCGGTGATCTTCGCGATCAACGCCTTCGCGAACGGGCTGCTGAAGCTGCTGCGGATCGAGACGAAGAACGAGGTCGCTGCCACCTTCTCGGACGCCGAGCTCGCCCAGATCGTCAAGGACGCCGGCGAGGCGGGCCTCATCGACGACCGCGCACAGGAGCGCCTGCACGACGCCCTGGAACTGGGCCGCCGGCCCGTGCGCGACGTCGTCCTCCCGTTGGAACGCGTCGTCTACGCGCGCGTGGGTGTCACTCCGGAGGAGCTGGAGCGGCTGGCGGCCGAGTCGGGCTTCTCCCGCTTCCCCGTCGTCGACGAGGGCCGAAGGATCGTCGGCTACCTGCACGTGAAGGACGCACTGGACGCCTCGCCCCGGGACATGCCGTTCCGGCTGCGGGACATGCGGCCCATCGCGCGCGTGCGGGAGAACACCCCGCTGGACGACGTGCTCACGGCGATGCGGGGCAGCCGTACGCATCTGGCCGCCGTACTCGGTGACGACGGGCGGCTGGCGGGCCTGGTGACCATGGAGGACGTACTGCGGGAGCTGTTCGGGCAGCGAGCCTGAGGCACGCGGCCGAGGAGAGGCCGACCGACCGACGGGTATGGACGCGGGATACCATCTCTGACGCCATGCAGACGAATCCCACTCCCATGTACACCAGCCTGGTCGCGGTCGGCGACTCCTTCACCGAGGGCATGTCGGACCTGCTGCCCGACGGCTCCTACCGGGGCTGGGCCGACCTCCTCGCGGCCCGGATGGCCGCCCGCACGCCCGGCTTCCGGTACGCCAACCTCGCGGTGCGCGGCAAGCTGATCGGCCAGATCGTCGACGAGCAGGTGCCCGTGGCCGCCGCGATGGGCGCCGATGTGATCACCCTGGTCGGCGGCCTCAACGACACCCTGCGCCCCAAGTGCGACATGGGCCGGGTGCGGGGGCTGCTGACGGAGGCCGTGGAGCAGCTCGCTCCGGCGTGCAGGCAGCTCGTGCTGATGCGCAGCCCGGGCCGGCAGGGTCCGGTGCTGGAGCGGTTCCGGCCGCGCATGGAGGAGCTGTTCGCCTGCGTCGACGAGCTCGCCGCACGGCACCGCGCTGTGGTCGTCGACCTGTACGCAGCGCCCTCGCTCGGCGATCCGCGGCTGTGGGACGTGGACCGTCTGCACCTGACGGCCGAGGGCCACCGCCGGGTCGCCGAAGCGGTGTGGCAGAGGCTCGGTCACGAGCCCGAGGACACGGAGTGGCACACGCCGATACCTGCCACCGCCCCTCCGGGCTGGGTCGACCGGCGGGTGGCGGACGTGCGTTTCACCCGGCAGTACCTGCTGCCATGGATCGGCCGCCGTCTGACGGGCCGCTCCTCCGGGGACGGCCGGACAGGCGCCCAGTTCAGCGCTGAGCTGGGCAAAGCCTTCTGGGTCACCCCTGCGGACCACACAAACCCCGGCCCTGTGATGGACTGGCGACGGGTTGAGCCCTGACCCGGAGCTCCGCCCGGCTGCCATGCACCGGTCAAACGCAGGGCGCCGCCCCCCTCCCGCCATCGCCCACTGTTGTTCGCCGATCCGCGGTCGGCGTCGTAGCCTCCCGCTCCACGCCGCGCGATCGGACACTTTCCGCTGGTCAGGCATGGCGTCGGGTCCGAAGGGGGGAGCTCTCCTGAAAGGCGGCTCCGTCCTTCAACCTGCGGTAGACGTCGAGGAGTGGAGCCAGGATCATCCTGGCTCCACTCCATGCTGCGGGCGTGTCACTGGAACTGTGCGAAGAACCTCCAGATCTCTGCCTTGGTCCAGGTGGCGACGCCGCTTTCATTGGGGGAGCCGTCGACCGGACCGGGTATGTGGTCTCCGTCGAACGCGGCCCATTGGACCGGGTACCCGGCACGGCAGCCCGAGTAGGTGGTGGTGATGTGCGTTCGGCTGCCCGGCGCGGGCTCGCGCGGGCTCTGGGGAGTGCAGCCGTTGTTGCTGACGAATCTGTCGCGCAGGGACCGTCCTTGCGTGATGTTGAGGACGGAGTCGCTGATGCCGTGGATTCCGAAGTAGGCGATGGGCTGGGTGCCGCCGCTGCACCCGCTGATCTCGGCGCCGGACATGACCGCGACGGCCCTGAAGACGTTCGCCCGGGAGCATGCGAGTGCGTAGCTCATGCCGCCGCCCCAGCTGAATCCCGTGGCGAAAAGCTGTGCCGTGTTGACGCAGAGGCCGCCCTCGATTTGCCGGATCATGTCGTCGACGAAGGTGATGTCCTCACCGCCGGAATTGGCCCAGCCGTTGCCGAGGCCCTGGGGGGCGACGAGGATCGCGCTGTTGTTCGACTGTTCCTGTTGGCCGTAGTAGGACCAGGCGTTCCCGCTCGTGCCGCCCGAGGCGACGTCGCCGGCGGTTCCGCCCCGCCAGTGGAACGCGAAGATCAGCCGGTAGGGATGGCTGTTGTCGTAGTTGGCGGGAACCCTGAGGATGAAGCTGCGGCTCTTACCGCCGCTCTGAATCGTGTATGTACCGCTCGTCAGAGTCGGGGCGCTGCCGCATCCGCCGCCACCGGACGACAGCTTGATCATCTGCCATTGCTGGTTGGCGCCGCCCCAGTCGGTGTACTGGACGACGTTGCCGCCGTCGGCGGTGGAGGCGCCCTGCACTTCCACCGCCTTGCTGCTGGTGCGGTTGATCAGCCGGACGTGACCCGCGTCGGAGTCGGCCAGGCGGAACTGCTGGTTGGCCCCGTTACCGTCGGCCCACTGCTGGATCGCCGCACCGTCGGCGGTCGAGGCGCCGGCCACGTCGAGAACCTTGCCCGAATGCCGAGCCTTGAGGCGGTAGAAGCCGCCTCCGGAGTCCACGAACTGCCACTGCTGGTTGGCTCCGTCGTTGCGCGTCCACTGGCTGACCCGCGCGCCGTCGGCGGTGGACGCGCCAGAGACGTCCAGCGCCTTGCCGCTGTTGCGATTGACCAGGACGTACCAGGCATTGGTGTCCACCGTCGCCGCCTCGGCGGGCGCCGGATTCACCACGGCGAGCATGCCGATCGCGAGGGCCGCCGCCACCACGGCCGCGACCCGGGACCACCAGCGATGTCTTGGTGGAGGGGCGGGGGAAGCCGCACCGTAGGCCGTCATCGATTCACCCTTTCGTTTGTGACGGGCCTCATCAGGTGCGGGTCCAGCGCTGGTTGCTGCCGTTCGAGCAGGTGTAGAGCTGGATCAGGGTGCCGTTGGCGGTACCGGCTGAGACGGCGTCGAGGCAGAGGCCGGACTGGACGCCGACGATGGATCCGTCGGAGTTGAGGCGCCATTTCTGGTTGTCGGCGCCCCAGCAGCTGTAGATCTGGACTTTGGTGCCGTTACCGGTGCCGCCGGCGTCCAGGCACTTGTTGCCGTAGACCTTGAGCTCACCGGCGGCGGTGTACGTCCACTGCTGGTTGGTGCCGTTGTTGCAGTCCCACAGTTGGAGTTGGGTGCCGTCGGTGGTACTGCTGCTGGGCACGTCCAGGCAGCGGCCCGACCCGACGCCCTTGATCTGTCCGGAACCCGAAGGGGGCGTAGTGGAGCTCCCGTTGAGTGCGTTGAGGACGGCGGTGTAAGCGGGCTTCTTGCTGCCGTCGCCGTTGAACAGCAGCGGCGTGTCCCCCGATCGCCAGGAGTCGCTGTCGCGCACACCCCAGACGGTGATGCCGAGACAGCGCGAGACGGCCAGGCAGTCGTTGGTCACGTTGGCGTAGGTCGTTGCCGAGGCGCCCTGAATGTCGAGTTCGGTGATGGCCACGTCGACGCCGAGGGCGGCGAAGCTCTGCAGGGTGGTGCGGAAGTTGCTGTTGTAGGGGCTGCCGCTGTTGAAGTGCGACTGGAAGCCTACGCAGTCGATCGGCACGCCCCGCTGCTTGAAGTCTTTGACCATGGCGTACATGGCCTGGGTCTTGGCCCAGGTCCAGTCCTCGACGTTGTAGTCGTTGTAGCAGAGCTTGGCGGCCGGGTCTGCGGCGCGCGCGGTGCGGAAGGCGACCTCGATCCAGTCGTTGCCGGTGCGCTGCAGGTTGGAGTCGCGCCGGGCTCCCGAACTGCCGTCGGCGAAGGCCTCGTTCACGACGTCCCACTGGGCGATCTTGCCCTTGTAGTGGCCCATCACGCCGTTGATGTGGTTGATCATCGCCTGGCGCAGCGCGCTGCCGCTGAGGCTCTGCATCCAGCCGGGCTGCTGGGAGTGCCAGGCCAGGGTGTGACCGCGCACCTGCTTGCCGTTCTGCACCGCCCAGTTGTAGACGCGGTCTCCGGCGGTGAAGTTGAACTGACCCTGCTGGGGTTCAGTGGCGTCGATCTTCATCTCGTTCTCGGCCGTCACCATGTTGAACTCACGGCCCGCGATCGACGTGTACGCCGAGTCGCCCAGCCTGCCGGAGGCGATGGCAGTGCCGAAGTAGCGGCCGCTCTGCGCCGCCGCAGCGCCGAGCGTGCTCTCGGCGGCGTGTGCGGTCGGCGGCGCGACCAGTGCGCCGGCCGCACCGAGGACGCCGATGACCAGCGCCACCAGTGGGCCGCGGATCTTCCGGCGGACAACGGAACTGGGAAGGGCATACGAGCCCATGACTGTGCCTCCAAGTCAGAAATCAGGGAAGGACTGAAGTGCATCGGAATGCTTCGTCCGCTCCCACGCGGCAGGCGGACGAGGCGGGCCGGAATCCCGGCATTACGGGATCACCGGACATCGCGGTCGTGCAACCGGGACGATCTCGACCGGCATGGACAGCACCCGGTCGGCCTCCGGGCCGGGCGAGGTACGGGGCGTTCCAGAGTGAAGGAGCCCTGGAGCGGCAGGTCGCGCTGGACCATCCGACGGCCACGCCGATATCCCCGGGTTCTCCCCCCCTTCCGCAGGTCGAGCCCGGTGAAAGAGGTCCGGCCGGCGGACGGCCGCGCCCGGCTGCAGCTCGCCCCTGCCGACCCCGGCCGGCCACCGCCGCGGCCGGACGACGAACGCCACGGGATCCGAGAGGTACAACTGGACGACCTCCGTACCACCCACCTCGCCGACGTTGCGGACGGTGACCGAAACGGCGACGGCCCCGTCCGTCGCGGCGACTGGACCCACCGAGAGCTCCGGGTAGGTGAAGCCGGTCCAGCTGAGCCCGTGCCCGAAGGGGAACAGCGGGGTCGGCCATGGACGTGCGGCGGGGAGCGGACTCGGCGGGGACGGCGAGCAACGCCAGCGCCGGGCCATAGAGGACGACCACGGCCGCGCGTACCGGACGCGGGCGGCAGCGGTGTTTCGACAGAGGGCATGGGGGTACTCCATCGCAGCTCAGCCGGGGGGACCGCCATACGGCGTCGCGCACCTCTCCAACTGCGCGAAGAGCCAGGATGCGCTGGCGCGAACCTCACCGGAACGGAAACGGGGTGGCGCGGGTGCTGTGCTGCGCGGATCTGTCGTGCAGCACAGATTGCTCAGGGCCGGCGTGTGCCGGCGCAGGTGCTGTGGTGCACGGATCTGTCGTGCAGCACAGATTGCTCAGGGCCGGCGTGTGCTCGAAATCTCGAACTATGGCCGGTGCTTCAGACAGGGATGATTGAGGGATTGACGGTGGATCGTCAACACTCCCCGCAGAAGAAGTTTCCGTTCCATGCTCGAAACTTCCGGAATCCTGGCGAGTCGGACAGGCTCGACCAGCACGTCTGCGAACTCGCGCGGCCCCCGAGGCGACGGGGGCCGTCTTCCGGCCGCCGCGCGAGGCCGAGTATCGGCCAGGGTCGGACGCTGCTTGCTCAACTCCTCGCCTCCGCGGACGCCTTGGGCTGGCGGGCCGCATGGGCAAACTTCCGGAGAATTTCCGATCGAGAGGACGGCTCGTCAGGCCCAAGGAGAGGCGCTGTTTATGGACAGATCGGCGACAGGCCTTGACCGGGAGGCCCCACATTCCTAGCTTGTGGCGTCAAAGAGTCCGAGAAGTTTCCGCAAGGTTTCCGACACTGAACTGACATTTTCCACCCCGGAGGTCTCCATGGGCAGCACCCCCCGGGCGCCTGGTGGATCCGCCGGCGTGACGGCCCCCTGGCGGCAGCCGTCATAACCGGCCGTCAGCTGGGGCGACCGAAGGCCGGAGACCTCTCTCATCTCGGCCCACGGCGAAGTGCTCCGGCTTGAGCGCCCAGAGCACCAGCTCTTCGGCGATGCGGCCGCCTTCGCACCTCTCCCGTCCCTGACCCCCCGGCGCGGCCGCTCCGCGGTTCATCGGAGTCACCTCACCCCCGCCCCCAGAAAAGGAGGCCCCCTGATGTGGTTTCGCCCTCCGTCCCCGCTCCGCCTGAGACGGCTACTCGCCGTCCTTGCGCCCTTGCTGTTCGTGGCTACCTTCCTCGGTGCCCAGCCCGCCGACGCGGCGACCGTCGACCCCAACGCCTCGTATGTGCTGGTCAACCGCAACAGCGGCAAGGCCCTGGACGTCTACAACCTGGCGACCGACGACGGCGCCCGCATCACCCAATGGACCAGGAACGATCAGAACCAGCAGCAGTGGCAGTTCGTCGACTCCGGAGGCGGCTACTACCGCATCAAGTCCCGCCACTCCGGCAAGGTCCTGGACGTCTACAACTGGTCCACCGAGAACGGCGGCTCGATCGTCCAGTGGACCGACCTGAATGCCACCAACCAGCAGTGGCGGCTGGCCGACAGCTCGGACGGCTATGTGAGGTTGATTTCGCGCCACAGCAACAAGGCCCTCGAAGTGCAAGGCGCCTCCACCGCCGACAACGCGAACATCGTCCAGTACGACGACTGGGGCGGCACCAACCAGCAGTGGCAGCTCGTCAAGGTCGGCAGCGACAACTCCGGCTCGTGCGATCTTCCGTCGGCATACCGCTGGACATCGACGGGCGCGCTGGCGCAACCCAAGTCGGGGTGGGTCTCGCTCAAGGACTTCACCGTCGTCCCCTACAACGGCAAGCAACTCGTCTATGCGACGACGCACGACACGGGGACGAGTTGGGGTTCGATGAACTTCGGCCTGTTCACCAACTGGTCGGAGATGGGCTCGGCCAGCCAGAACACGATGTCAGCTTCCACTGTCGCGCCCACGCTCTTCTACTTCGCGCCGAAGAACATCTGGGTGCTCACCTACCAGTGGGGCGGAACCGCCTTCTCCTACCGGACGTCGAGCGACCCCACCAACCCGAATGGCTGGTCATCCCCGCAGGTGCTCTTCTCCGGAAGCATCTCCGGCTCCGGAACCGGGCCCATCGACCAGACGCTCATCGGTGACGGGACGAACATGTACCTGTTCTTCGCCGGTGACAACGGCAAGATCTACCGGGCCAGCATGCCGATCGGGAACTTCCCGGGCAGCTTCGGCACGAACTCGACAGTGGTCATGAGCGATACGACGAACAACCTGTTCGAAGCCCCGCAGGTCTACAAGCTGCAGGGCCAGAACCGCTACCTCATGATCGTCGAGGCGATCGGCTCGCAGGGCCGCTACTTCCGCTCGTTCACAGCCACCAGTCTGAACGGCTCATGGACACCCCAGGCCGCGACCGAGAGCAATCCCTTCGCCGGCAAGGCCAACAGCGGCGCCACCTGGACCAACGACATCAGCCATGGCGAACTGATCCGTACCAGCCCCGATCAGACCATGACCGTCGATCCCTGCAATCTGCAGTTGCTCTACCAGGGGCGCAGCCCCAACTCCGGCGGTGACTACGGCCTCCTCCCCTACCGTCCGGGTCTGCTGACACTGCAGCGCTGACGGCGTGACACGGGTCCGGCTCCGGTATGGAGCCGGCGTGGGGGGGGGGGGGGGGGGGGGCGCCCCCCCCCCCGCCCCCCCCCCCCCCCCCACCCCGCCCCCGCCCCCCCCCCGGGGGGGCCGCCCCACGCAGCAGCGAGCAAGAGGAAGCCCCCACAC
>NZ_JBIAWZ010000028.1:0-93733 GCF_042896175.1 Streptomyces sp. NPDC001315
AGATCACCACGAGTCACGCAACCGGTCTACCGCATCCAGCACCCTCCCGAAGCGGGAATGACCGATCCGTGATCTCAACTCAGAACAGGCCCTAGTACGGCCCGGCGCGAGGCACTTCATGTCGTCGGCGGGCAGGCCTCCCTGCTCCGGACGGCCTCCAGCGGTTGGCGGGCTACCCGGCGGCAGGCTCCTCGTCGGGGAGTTCGACGCGCTTGATCTCGCGGACGCTGACGAGGCAGCTGAACACTTTCTTGTATGACACGCCCATGGCGCGCGCCTGTCGGGCACATGCCCGAACGGCTGCCGGGGCCGGGTCAGAGGAGTTGGAGCAGGGCATCGAGAGCGGGATTGTCGTTGTTTTTGCGCCATACGTAGTCCAGCTCGACGGGCCGGGGGTCGCCGGGCAGCCGCAACGGCCGGTAGACGACACCGGCGTACCGCATCTGCGCCGCGGCCTCGGGAATCAGGGCGATGCCCCAGCCGGTGTTGACCAGGGCCAGGATGCTGTGCACCTGGCTGAGGTACTGGGTGAAGACCGGCCGCACTCCCTCGGCGCGGAACGTGCTGAGCAGCAGTTCGTGGAAGTAGCGGGCCTCGATGGGGGAGTACATCAGGAAGTCCTGGCCGTCGAAGTCCGGCAGTTCGACGGGCCCGTCGGCGGCCGCCAGCGGGTGATCCGCCGGCAGGGCGGCCACCAGCCCCTCCCGGACGGCGGTGCGTGCGGTCAGATCGGCGCCGACGGCGGACGGGCGGATCAGACCGAGGTCGAGAGAGCCCTCGCTGAGGGCTTCTAGCTGGTCGCGGGTGACCAGCTCGTGCAGCAGTATCTCCACCGCCGGCAGGGCGCTCCGGGCGGTCTTGAGAAACTCTCCGAGCGCGGAGTAGGCGCTGGCGGCGGTGAAGCCGACGGCGATCGCGCCCGCCTCGCCGGTGGACACCCGCCGCACGGCGAGGGTGGCGTGTTCGGCCTGGCGCACGATACGGCGCGCTTCCGCGAGGAAGGCCCGGCCCGCGGGCGTCAGACGCACGGTGCGATTGGTGCGGTCCAGCAGCTTCACACCCAGGTCGCTCTCCAGCAGCTGGATCTGCCGGCTCAGCGGCGGCTGGGTCATACGCAGGCGCTCGGCGGCCCGGGTGAAGTGCAGTTCTTCCGCCACCGCCACAAAGCACGTCAGCTGGGTCAACGTGAACAATGATGCTCTCCTTGTATGAGTACATCCAAATTTTATGTTGGACGTGGATCAATCGCTGCCCGTAGCGTCGAACGCATTCGACACGGTGATCCCCGCGCCGCACACCGCCCGCACGGCGCACAGGGGAGAGCCAAGGGAGTACGCACCATGGCTCGACCCGGATCACGATCGTCGGATCGCCGTATGCAGACCGTCCTCAGAGGCCGCCCGTAGCAGCCCTGGAGCCTCCTGGTCGTGACGGGCAGACGTGGAGCCTCCCCTGCTGCTCCCGGAGACCTGGTTGCCGTCCGGCCGCCGCGATCCTCACGGCCCGCACAATTCCAACCGCCTCAACCCAGGGACACGAAGTGGTGACCACGACGAACACGACAGCGCACGCCCCGTACACCGCGGGCGAAGCCACCCTCGACCGCATCGCCTGGCTGCGTCTCTCCTCCGTGACACTGCCGCTGGCCACGCCGATCAGCGACGCGAAGGTCCTCACCGGCCGCCAGAAGCCGATGACGGAGGTGGCCTTCCTCTTCGTGGAGATCGCCACCGAGCAGGGGCACGAGGGCGTCGGCTTCAGCTACTCCAAGCGCGCCGGCGGTCCCGGCCAGTTCGCCCATGCCCGCGAGATCGCCGACAACCTGATCGGTGAGGACCCCAGCGACATCGGCAAGATCTGGACCAAGCTCGTCTGGGCGGGCGCCTCCGTGGGCCGCAGTGGCCTGGCCACTCAGGCGATCGCCGCCTTCGACGTCGCGCTGTGGGACCTCAAGGCCAAGCGGGCCGGTCTGCCGCTGGCCAAGCTGCTGGGCGCCCACCGCGACTCCGTGCGCTGTTACAACACCTCCGGCGGATTCCTGCACACTCCGACCGAGCAGGTCCTGGACAACGCGACCGCCTCCCTGAGCAGCGGCATCGGCGGCATCAAGATCAAGGTCGGGCACCCCGACGGCAAGTACGACCTCTCCCGCCTCACTGCGGTGCGCGAGCACATCGGCGACGACGCCCCGCTCATGGTCGACGCCAACCAGCAGTGGGACCGGCCCACCGCCCGGCGCATGGGCCGCGCCCTGGAAGAGTTCAACCTGGTCTGGATCGAGGAGCCCCTCGACGCCTACGACGCCCAGGGCCACGCCGCGCTCGCCGCCTCCCTGGACACTCCCGTCGCCACCGGCGAGATGCTGGCCAGCGTCGCCGAGCACGTCGAGCTGATCCGGCACAACGCCGCCGACGTCATCCAGCCCGACGCCCCCCGCATCGGCGGCATCACCCAGTTCCTCAAGCTCGCCGCGCTCGCCGAGCACAACCAGCTGCAACTCGCTCCGCACTTCGCGATGGAGATCCATCTCCACCTGGCCGCCGCCTATCCGATCGAGCCGTGGGTGGAGCACTTCGACTGGCTGGAGCCGCTGTTCAACGAGCGCCTGGAGATCCGCGACGGGCGCATGTACGTCTCCTCGCGGCCCGGCCTCGGCTTCACCCTCAGCGACCAGGCCCGCGCCTGGACGGTCGCCGAACACGAGGTCGGCTCCCGCCCCTGACCTGCGGCGCCGGCCACGTGATACCGGCTCGACGGACGCCGAGACCCGGCGCGGGCGACGCGGTGAAGACAGCCGCGCGCTCCGGCCGCGGCAGACGCCGGGACCTGGCGCGGGCAGCGCAGTAAAGGACAGCAGCGCTGCCCGCGCCGGAACCACCCGTCCGCACTCCGGCACGGCTGTCCGCGCCCCCGACACCCCGCGGCACACCCGTCCCACCCCGGCACGCCGTTCCACACCCCCCGGCACGCCCGTGGCGTACCCCGGCACCTCCTCCTGCCGCCCGGCCGTCGGCCTCCTGCCGCCCAGCCGTCGGCGTCGCCGCGGTCCCACCCCCATCCTCCCTGCCACCTTCAGGAGCAGTAATCCCATGACGTCCTTCACCCCGGCAGAGCTGCGCAGTCGCCTCGGCTCCGGACTGCTGTCCTTCCCCGTGACGCACTTCAAGGACGATCTCTCCTTCGACGAGGACGCCTACCGCCAGAACATCGTCCGGCTGGCCAAGTACGACGTCGGCGGCCTCTTCGCAGCGGGCGGTACCGGCGAGTTCTTCTCCCTCACCCCCACCGAGGTCGAACGCGTCGTCACCGCCGCCGCGGACAGCGCCCCCGACGGCACGCCGATCCTGGCCCCGGTCGGCTACGGCACCGCCACCGCGATCGAGTTCGCCGCCGCCGCCGAACGCGCCGGCGCCGACGGCATCCTGCTCTTCCCGCCCTACCTGACCGAGGCGGGTCAGGAAGGTCTGGCCCGCCACGTCGAGGCGGTCTGCCGCTCCACGTCCCTCGGCGTGGTCGTCTACAGCCGCGCCAACGCCGTCTACTCCGCCGACACGGTCGCCCGCCTGGCCGAGACGTGCCCCAACCTGATCGGCTACAAGGACGGCGTCGGTGACATCGACACCATGACCCGCGTGTACACCCGCCTGGGCGAGCGCCTGACCTACATCGGGGGCCTGCCCACCGCCGAGACGTTCGCCCTGCCGTACCTGGAGCTCGGCGTCACCACCTACTCCTCGGCGATCTTCAACTTCCTGCCCGAGTTCGCCCTCGACTTCTACGCGGCGGTCCGCGGGCGCCGCCACGACACCGTCACCCGGCTGCTGACCGACTTCGTGCTGCCCTACACGGAGATCCGCAACCGGCAGGCCGGCTACGCGGTCAGCATCGTCAAGGCCGGCATGACCGCCACCGGGCACAGCGCGGGCCCCGTCCGCCCCCCACTGACCGACCTGACCGCGCCGGAGCTCGAGGAGCTCACCGCGCTGATCGCCGGGCTGCCCGCCGCCACCGCCTGATCCGTAGCTCTGAGCAGGGGAAGCCACACCCCCACCACGTCCCCCGGCGTGTCGACGGAAACCTCCGCCGCACCCGGTGGACCGTTCGGCCCCGCGCGAGGCCGGTGACGCAGCTGTGAGCGTCACCGGCCTCGCGTCGTGCGTCGCCCGTGCACAGGAAGCGCCCTACGGCGGGAAGTTGCGACACGAAGTTCGGTTGAACACGTTCAAAAACAGGTCTACAGTCAGTCCCGACAGCGTTTTGAACGCGTTCAAGAAGGGGTGGGGACATGGACCTCACAGTCGTCGCGTACGTCATCTACCTTCTGGTCAGCATTGCCCTGACCATCTGGGTGGCCCGCACGCTCAGCCGAAACGGACGGGTCTTCCTGGCCGACGTGCTGCACGGGAACGAGAAGCTCGCGGACGCCGTCAACCACCTCCTGGTGGTCGGCTTCTACCTCGTCAACCTCGGTTTCGTCGCGCTGTACCTGAGCGACGACGACACCATCGGCGACACCCGCGGGGTCTTCGAGGCCCTGTCGACGAAGCTGGGTGTGGTGCTGCTGGTGCTCGGCGTGATGCACCTGGGCAACGTGTACGTGCTCAGCCGGATCCGGCGGCGCGGGATGCTGGAGCGGGAGCAGGTTCCGCCGGTCGCGCCGCAGGGCTGGGTCGCCCCCACCGCCGGGGCGTGAGCACCGTGACGGCCGTCGGGGCGGACCGGGACGCCGCGCGCGTCCCGGTCCGCCGGCTCACCGTGCTGTACGACGCCGAGTGCTCGATCTGCGCCTTCGTACGCGACTGGCTCGTACGCCAGCCCCAGTTGGTGCCGCTGGAGCTCGTGCCGGCCGCCTCGGACGAGGCGCGGCGGCGCTTCCCCGCCCTCGACCACCGCGCCACGCTGAACGACGTCACCGTCGTGGGCGACGGCGGGCAGGTCTACCGGGGCACCGCCGCCTGGATCGTCACCCTGTGGGCGCTGCGCGAACACCGGCCGCTCGCCCACCGCCTGAGCACCCCCACCGGGGCGAAGCTCGCCAAGGGCGCCGTTCTCGCCGCCGCCAAGTGGCGCGGGGCGCAGGGGCGCGGGCGGGCGTACGCGCGCACGGACGGATGGGCCTACGACCCCGCCCGCGGGTGGACGTACACCGCCCCCGGCTGCGACGACGGCATGTGCGCCACTCGTTAGGCTCTCTTACCGTGCCTGCGAACAACGAGAGCCCCGACGACGGCGCCGCGCCGACCAAGTCCGAGCAGACCCGCGCCCTGATCCTGGAGACGGCGATGCGGCTGTTCCAGGAGCGGGGCTACGACAAGACGACCATGCGGGCCATCGCCAAGGAGGCCGGGGTCTCCGTCGGAAACGCGTACTACTACTTCTCCGGCAAGGAACACCTGATCCAGGGCTTCTACGACCGGCTCGCCGCCGAGCACCGGGCGGCGGTCCGGGAAGTCCTGGACCGGGAGACGAGCCTGGAGGCGCGGCTCGCGGGCGTGCTGCGGACATGGTTGGACGTCGCCACGCCGTATCACGAGTTCGCGGTGCAGTTCTTCAAGAACGCCGCCGACCCCGACAGCCCGCTCAGTCCCTTCTCCCCGGAGTCGGAGCACGCGCGCGTGGAGGCCATCGGCGTCCACCGGGAGGTGCTCGCGGGGGCGAAGAGCAAGGTGCCCGCGGAGCTGCGGGACGTGCTCCCGGAACTGATGTGGCTCTCCCAGATGGGGCTCGTCCTGTACTGGATCTTCGACCGTACGGACGGCCGGGAACGCAGCTACCGCCTCGCCGAGCGCGGTGCCCGCCTCACCGCGCGCGGCGTCGCGCTGGCCCGCTTCCGGGTGCTGCGGCCGCTGGTGCTGGAGGTGCACGAGCTGTTCACGGACTTCTTGCCGGGGATGACGAAGGTGCTGCCTGATCCGGCATCACGGACGTCGGCCTCGTAAGAGGCCGGCGGGCATGGGGCCCGTCCGTGGCCGCGGTTCCGCGCCGGTCACCCGATCGGGCGGACCGGCGCGGAACCGCGGCCCGTTGGTTCAGTTCACGGTGTCCATCTCGCCTTCGGCGAGCTCCACGTCGTGGACCAGGGGCCCGTCCGCCACGACCACGTGCCGGGCCCGAGAGCCGTACGAGTGGGCCGCCGTCGCCAGCAGGTACGTGCCCGGGGACGGGACGGCGAGGATGTACGAGCCGTCGGCCAGGGAGGTCACGCGGTCCAGTTGGCGGCCGCCCCTGGACAGCAGGGTCACCGCCGCGCCCTCGACCGGGTCGCCGTCGGCGGTGCGGACGAAGCCGTGGACGACGGAAGCGGGGCCCTCGTGCTCCGCGGCCTCCGCCGCCTCCTCCGCCGGCTCCACCGCGAGATGCGGCAGCCGCTTGTCCAGCCAGGCCGGCAGCCACCAGTTGGAGTTGCCCAGCAGGTGCATCGCGGCCGGCACCAGCGCCGTACGCAGAATGAACGCGTCGAGCGCCACCGCCGCCGCCAGGCCCACGCCGGCCATCGCCGCGCCCGAGTCGCCGCTCAGCACGAACGCCAGGAAGACGCAGACCATGATCAGGGCCGCGCTGTTGATGACGCGGCTGGTCTCCGCGAGGCCCACCCGGACCGCGCGGGCGTTGTCGCGCGTGTGCACCCACTCCTCGTGCATACGGCTGACCAGGAACACCTGGTAGTCCATGGAGAGGCCGAAGAGCAGGGACAGCATGATCACCGGCAGGAAGGCGTTGATCGGGCCCTCCTTGCCGAGGCCGAGCAGGTCCAGGCCCCAGCCCCACTGGAAGATCGCGACCAGGACACCGAAGGAGGCCGCCGCGGCGATCAGGTTCATCACGGCGGCCGTCAGCGGCACCACCAGGGAGCGGAAGGCGACCAGGAGCAGCAGGAAGCCCAGTCCGATGATGGTGACGACGAAGAGCGGCAGCCGGTCGCCGGTGACGGACGCGAAGTCCTTGGAGACCGCGGTGACTCCGCCGACGTGCGCGGTCGCACCCGCGCGCGGGATCACATCGTCGCGGAGGGTGTCGATGAGGTCGTCGGTCTGCTCGGACTGCGGTGACGTGGTGGGGACGACCTGGATGACCGTGACGCCGCGGGCGGGCGGCAGCGCCGCGGCCTGCGCCACCCCGGGGGTCGCCTCGATGTCCTTGACCAGCGTGGCCGTGTCGCCGCCGGTCGTGACCACCTGGAGCGGGCCGTTGAAGCCGGGCCCGAAGCCCTGGGCGAGCAGGTCGTACGCCTTCCTGGTGGTCGTCGTGGCGTCGTCGTTGCCCTGGTCGGTGGCGCCCAGGCGCAACGACAGCACGGGCAGGGCGAGTACGGCCATGACGACGACGGCGAGTGCGGCGATCCGGCGCGGGCGCCGCTGCACGCCGGCCGACCAGCGGGCCGCGAGACCGCTCGCCCGCTCCTGCTCGGGGCCCTCGGCGGCCAGCCGGCGCCGCTGCCTGCGGCTGAGAACGCGCGGGCCGAGGAGGCCGAGCAGGGCCGGCAGCAGGGTGGTGGCCGCGAGCACGCTCAGCACGACGGTGAGCGAGGTGCCGATGACCACGCCGTCCAGGAAGCGCAGGTTCGTCACCAGCATCCCGGCCAGCGCGATACACACCGTGCCGCCCGCGAACAGCACCGCCCGCCCCGAGGTGTTGAGGGCGGTGACCGCCGACTCCTCCGGGTCGGCGCCGCGCAGGATGTTGCGCCGGTGCCGGGTGACGATGAACAGGGCGTAGTCGATGCCGACGCCGAGGCCGATCAGCGAGGAGAGCAGCGGGGCCAGGTCGGGGATGTCGGTGACATGGCTGAGGAGCTGAGTGGAGAACAGTCCCGTGCCGACACCGAAGATCGCCACGCCGATCGGCAGGAGCATCGCGAAGAGCGAGCCGAAGGCGAGGAACAGCACGATCGCCGCCGCCGCGAGGCCGACCATCTCGGCGAGGCCGGTGGGCGGTTCCTGCACCCGCTGGATGGCCTGGCCACCCAACTCCACCTGGAGTCCGTCGCGTTCGGCGGCCCGTGCGGTGTCGACGACGTCCTGGACGAGTTCCTTGGGGACGGCGTTGGCCTGATCGGCGAACGTGATCTGGGCGTACGCGATGCGTCCGTCACCGCTGATCTGTGTCGCGCCCCGGTCCGTGTAGGGGTCGGCGACGTCGCCGACGCCCTTCATCTTCGCGATCTCGGCCAGCGCGGGCTGGATCCGGGACCGTACGTCCTGGTCCCGGACCGTGCCGTCGTCGACCTTCCACACCACCGTGTCGGTGTCGCCCGCGCGCGCGGGGAAGGCCTTTTCCATCAGGTCGTACGCGCTCTTGGAGTCCGTGTCCGGAAGGGAGAAGACGTTCGCGTAGTCCGTACCCGCCGTCGAGGCCGAGAAGCCCAGGCCGAACAGTGCCCCCACCCACAGCAACAGGACCACCAGCCGGTGCCGGTAGCACCAACGTGCCAATGCCGCCACGTTCAACGCTCCTTATTCGATTGCCGGTCGATCGGTCGGTCCCCCAGGTCCTGGGCAACAGGATCGGCGGCGGCACGCGCGGTTGGACACGGTCGCCCATGACTCTCAAGGAACTCCAAAGCGCGGAACCGGCCCGGTTGTCAGTGGCCGCGCCGATACTGGGGGCATGTCGACGGCTCCTGGCACCGTGCTGGTCGTGGAGGACGAGCCGAGCATCGCGGACGTCCTCGCCATCGCGCTGCGCTACCACCGCTTCGAGGTCATGACCGCGGGCACCGTCCGCGAGGCGCTCACCCTCGCCGAGCGCACGCGGCCCGACGTCGCGCTGCTCGACGTCATGCTCCCGGACGGCGACGGGCGCGCCCTGGGCCGTGAACTGCGCGCCGCGCGGCCCGAGCTGGCGCTGGTGTTCCTGACCGCGCGGGACTCCCCCGCCGAGATCGTCGGCGCCCTCGGCTTCGGCGACGACTACATCACCAAGCCGTTCAACATCGACGAGGTCGTCGCCCGGATCACCGCCGTACTGCGCCGCACCCGCCCGGCCGACGTCCTCCCGCAGCGGCCGCCTCTGCGGTACGGCGACCTGGAACTGGACGAGACGACGTACTCGGTGCACCGCGCGGGCCGTACGGTCGAACTCACCCCCACCGAGTACGCGCTGCTGCGTTTCCTGGTGCGCAACGGCGGCCGGATCGTGCCCAAGGAACAACTCCTGCGCCACGTCTGGCAGTACGAGCACACCCCGCCGGAGTCGACCGTCGTCGAGACCTACATCAGCTATCTGCGCCGCAAGCTGGACGCGCTGGGAGCGCCGGTGATCACCACGCGGCGGGGTGTCGGATACGGGCTGGCATGAGGTTCCCCAGGTTCCCCAGGTCCGCCGGAACGGCCGGCTCCCCCGGAACACCCGGATCATCCGGAGCGTCTGGATCACCCGGAGCGTCCAGGTCCCCCGGATCCTCCAGCTCCCTCCGGTCCCTCACATCGCCCCGACTTCCATGGCTCCCCCGGCTCCACAGCTCCCGGGGCATCCACTCGCTGCGCGCCAAGCTGACGCTGGCCAATGTGGCGCTGCTCGCCCTCGGCATCGTCGCGGCCACCGCCGTCAGCCTCATGGGCATGCGGCACTACCTGCTCGACCAGATCGACACCGAGCTGACCAAGACCCGGGACTCGCTGGCCAGTGCGCACCTCACCATGCGGCAGATCGACTCGGTCGCCGTGCTGGGCTTCGTCCGCGACCGGCTCACCCCCGGGGAGACCGAAGACCGTCCGACGCCGGACACCATCTTCGCCGCCGTCGACGGCGGCACGGGCGAGGCCGTCGCCGTCCTCGGCATCGCGCCGACCGACGCGCAGCGCGGACTGGCGGCCGCGGTCGCCGACCCGCGCACGCTCACCGTGGACGCCGAGCCGCACGACGTGACGGTGCGCGGCGCCCCGTACCGCGTGACCGCGACGCGGCTCTCCGACGGCACGTACGTCCTGCTGGCCACGTCGACGGACGCCCTGCACAAGGGCATCGCCAAGGCCCTCAAGCTCGACCTCGCGGTCGGCACGTTGCTGCTGGCGCTGCTGGCCTGTCTGACGCTGTTCAGCGTACGGCGCCGGATGCTGCCGCTGGAGGACATGGTGGAGACCTCGTCCGCGATAGCCGAGGGGGACCTGACCCGGCGGATACCCTCCAGTCATCATCCGACGCAGGAGGTCGAACAGCTGCGGCTCGCCCTCAACTCCATGCTCCACCAGGTGGAGTCGGCGTACCGTACGCGCGAGCGCACCGCGGCCCAGCTGCGCCGCTTCGTCGCCGACGCCTCGCACGAGCTGCGCACCCCGCTGTCCGCGATCCGCGGCTACCTCCAGCTGTACGACAAGGGGATGCTGCGCGAGCCCGCCGAGCGCAAGCGGGCCTGGGACCGGATGATGGCGGAGGCCGACCGGATGGGGCACCTGGTGGACGAGCTGCTCACCCTCGCCCGTCTCGACCAGCAGCCCGAACTGCGCCTGCGGAACGTCGACGTCAGCTGTCTGGTGCGGGACGCGGCCGAGGACCTGCGGGCGCAGCAGCCGGAGCGGCCCGTCACCGTCGGCGCCGAGGGTGCCCTGCTGGTGCACGCCGACGAGTCGGGGCTGCGCCAGGTGCTCGGCAACCTGGTGGCCAACGTCCGCACCCACACGCCGGCCGACGTGCCGGTGCGGCTCGGGGTGGAGCGCGAGGACGGCGTCGTACGGCTGTGCGTGGCGGACGAGGGTCCCGGGCTGACGGCGGAGGACGCGGCACGCATCTTCGACCGCTTCTTCCGGGCCGGAGGCGGCGCGGGCAGCGGTCTCGGCATGGCGATCGTGCAGGGGGTGGTGCGGGCGCACGGCGGCGACGTGGCGGTGCGTACGGCGCCGGGCGAGGGACTCGCGGTGACGGTGACCCTGCCCACGCGGACACCGGTACGGCCGTAAGGCCCGAGTCCGAGTCCTAGGTGTCCGGGGCCAGGGCCAGCGCCCACACCGTCTTGCCGTGCCGGCCGCGGCTCCACACCCCCCAGGCCGAGGCGACGTGCTCCACGAGGTGCAGGCCGCGGCCGGCCTCCTCCCACTCCCCGACCACCCGCAGCCTCGGTTCGACGCGGCCCTCGTCGGACACCTCTATGAGGCAGGAGCCGTCGGCGAGGGCGGTCACCGCCACCTCGAACTCCCGCTCCCGCAAGGGCCCGTGGCGTACGACGTTGGTGGCGAGCTCGGACACGAGCAGGACGGCGTCGTCCAGCGCCGGATCACCGGGCGTGTGCCCCCAGTCGGCCAGATGGTCCCGCACGCGGCGCCGGGCGAGCCCGACGGACGCCGGATGCCTGGGCAGCCGGAAGGAGTTGCGTCTCAACACGTCTGCTCCTCACCCCGCCCATACCTCCGTCACATGGTGCCGCGTGGGGTGACTGCCCGCCGGTACCCCCGTCCAAGCGGGGTACCGGAATCGCTCGTCAGAGCCAGGTCAGGCTCCACAGCCGGAACACGCCGTTGCCGTCCGACAGGTACTGGCCACCGCCCACTTCCTCGCTGCTGACGACGTACTCCTTGCGCTGCCACAGCGGAATGATCGGCACGTCGCGGGCGACGTCCTCCTGGAGCGCACGGAAGTCCTGGGCGACGCGGCTGCGGTCGGCGTACTGCTGGGTGGACTGGATCAGCCGGTCGACGTCCTGGCTGCTGTAGCCGGTGTTCATGGTGCTGTCGGTGCCGACGAGCGGGGCGGCGAAGGTGTCCGGGTCGGGGTAGTCGGCGACCCAGCCGACCGCGTACGCGTCGAGCTTCCCGTTCGCCCACTGCTTCTGGAAGTCGGTCCACTCGTAGCCCTTGACCGTCACCTTGAACAGGCCGCCGGCCTCCAGCTGCCGCTTGAGCTCCTGGGCCTCCTCGGCGGCGGAGCCGCTGCCGAGGCCGTAGCCGTAGGTGAAGTGGATCGGGGTGCTCACGCCGGCCTCGGCGAGCAGCTGCTTCGCCTTCGCGGTGCTCTGCTTGGGGTAGTTGTCGAAGAACGACGTGGTGTGGCCGGTGATGCCGACCGGGATCAGCGAGTAGAGCGGATCGACGGTGCCGTTGTACACGGTCGCGGCCAGCTGCTCGCGGTTGATCAGCCAGGCCAGGGCCCGCCGGACCCGCTTGTCGTGCAGCGGGGAGCCCGCGCGGGTGTTGAAGTACAGGTTGCGGGTGTCGGAGCTGTCGGCCTCGGAGACACGCTGGTCGGGGTCGCTCGGTGAGAGCCCGGCGAGGACCGTGGGCGGCAGCTGTCGGGTGGCCACCTCGAGCTGCTTGGCCTTCCAGGCGCTGTTGAGCGCGTCGGCGTCCTCGTAGTAGCGCAGCTCGATCGGCCGCCCGCTGTCCTTGAGGGCACCCTTGTACTGCCCGTTGGGCGCCAGGACCACGGTCTTGCCCTTCGTGTACGACGACAGGACGTACGGTCCGCTGCCGTCGACGTCGGAGCCGGTGCGCAGGGCGTCCTTCGGGTAGCGCGTGCTGTCGACGATCGAGCCGGCGCCGGTGGCCACCTTGAACGGGAACGTGGCGTCGGGCGACGACAGGTGGAAGGTGACGGTCGAGCCGTGGGCGTCCACCGAGCCGAGGGTGGAGAGCAGGGACGACGGGCCGACGTCCGCGTTGATCTTCTTGACCCGGTCGAAGGAGAACTTCACGTCCTCGGCGGTCATCGCGCGACCGCTGGAGAAGGCGAGGCCCTTGCGTAGTTCGCACCGGTACGTACGAAGATCGGTGCCCACGAAGTCGCAGCTTTCGGCCGCGTCCGGCACGGGCTCGGTGCCGCCCGGCTCGAAGGTGAGCAATGACTGGAAGATGTTGCTGAACAAGGCCCAGGAACCGGCGTCGTAGGCGCCGGCCGGGTCGAGCGACGTGACGGTGTCCGTCGTGCCGACCCTGATGGTCTTGTCGTTGTCACCCTGCGACGGCAACAGCTGCCAGCCGCCCACTCCGACGACTGCCAGCACGACCAGCGTCGTCAGAATTCTCATGCGAACGGATCGCACGGTGCCCTCCCCAGGCGCCCCAGCGCGGATGCCACTCCCCTAAGTGGCGCCGTTACCTAATCACAGGTGTTTCAGCTGGGGGAAGAGGAATCTGCTGGGATGAGAAAGAACTTACCCAGGGAGTGTTTCAAGCGAGTTTCACAGGTTCCCCACAGGGTCCGGTGGGGCGACGCCTCTGGCCCGCTCCTCCCGGATCAGGCCTGTGCCGAGGCCAGTTCGATCACCGTGATGTCCGACGGTGCGCCCACGCGCGTGGGCGGGCCCCACGCGCCCGCGCCCCGGGAGACGTACAGCTGGGTGTCGCCGTAGCGCTCCAGGCCCGCCACCGTCGGGTTGGCCGCCGCCGCGACGAAGTTGCCGGGCCAGAGCTGGCCACCATGGGTGTGGCCGGAGAGCTGCAGGTCGACGGCGTGTTCGACGGCCTCGTGGATCTGGACCGGCTGGTGGGCGAGGAGCACACACGCGCGTGCCGTGTCGCGGTCGCCGAGGGCCTTGGTGAAGTCGGGTCCCTGGCCCTCGCTCTCGCCGCGGATGTCGTTGACGCCCGCCAGGTCGAAGTGCGGCAGTTCGGTGCGGGCGTTCTCCAGAGGGTGCAGGCCCAGTCGGCGGACCTCCTCGACCCACTGCTCGGCGCCGGAGAAGTACTCGTGGTTGCCGGTGACGAAGTAGGCTCCGTGGCGCGCCGTCAGCTGCGCGAGCGGCGCCGCGGCCGGGCCCAGGTCCTTGACGCTGCCGTCGACCAGGTCGCCGACGACCGCGATCAGGTCGGGCTGGGTCGCGTTGATCGTGTCGACGACCTTCTGGGCGAAGCCGCGGCCCAGGATCGGGCCGAGGTGGATGTCGCTGACGACCGCGATCCGGTAGCCGTGGGCGGCGCGCGGGAGCTTGGCCAGCGGAACGGTGACCCGCTTCACCCTCGGTCCGCGCAACACGCCGTACGTGCCGTAGCCGACCGTGCCGACGGCGGCCGCGGCGGCGGTTCCGGCGACGACGCGGGAGACGAAGAGGCGGCGGGAAGGGGCGGCGAGGAGCTGCGGTGATTCCGGGGCCTCCATGAACCCCGAGGACTCCGGGGACCGCGCGGACTCCAGGGACTCCGGAGACTGCGCGGATTCCGGGGACTGCGCGGATTCAGACGACTTCTGGGACTGCGGTTCTGGGGGCCGCGGGTCGTCGCGGTGCGCGACTGCCGGTACCGTCTCGCGCTGCGGTATGGCCACGGCGGCGGGCGTCCGCCGTTCGAGGAAGCGACGCAGCAGGGGGCGTACGGCCTCACCCGCCAGCACGGCGAGCAGCAGGTAGATCGACAGCGCCAGCCACAGGAAGCCCGGCCAGGCCAGCACGCGCTGGAGCCAGAAGGGCGCGCCGGCGCGCTCGGTGACGAGGGCGCCGACGGCCAGCACCCAGCCTCCGGCGATCAGCACGGCGCCCGCACGGCGCGCCCGGCCCGGGCCACGGGTCGTGTCGCGGAACAGACGGCGCCACAGGTACCAGTTGGCCGCCACCAGGATGCCCAGGACGAGCAGCGCGAGCAGTGCGAAGACGATGACCACTGTGTGCTGTGCCCCCCGTTGTCGGCTATGACGTGCGGCGCGGTGCCCTGTGAGGTGCGGCGCAGGCGCGGTGCGCTGTGGCGTGCGGCGCGGTGCTCTATGACGTGCGGCGCAGTGCGCGCAGTCCGCGCAACCCGAGGGCCCCGATGACCGTCCCCAATACGAAGGAGACGACGGCGAGCGTCAGGTGCACCCAGAAGTATGCGGTGGGATGCCCGTCGTCGAACGCGAGCCCGCTGCTGTCCTTGATCAGGTTTTTGACGAAAGTGATCCAGATGACCCAGCTCCACACCCCGAAGGCGAGCAGGAACCAGGACACCCGGCGGCTGAGCTTCATACGTTCAGTATCGCCGCCCGGTGTCCGGTTCCGTGACCGGGGTGGGGTGGGTGCTGGGAGTTCGCGGGGTGTGGCATGTACCTTCTCGCTCGTGCCCGCACCCCAGAAGACCGTCAGGCGACCCCTGCTGGTCACCTCCGCGACCTTGTTGTCCCTCGCACTCACCGCGCCCGTCTCCTTCGCGGCCCCGAGCCCGTCGACGAGCCCGTCGGCCACTCCCTCGACCAGTCCGTCGGCCACTCCCCCGGTGAACATGTCGAGCGTGGGCGGTGTGCAGCTCGGCCGGGCGGGGACGCAGGTGAATCTGGGCAGCGGCGCCCCCGTCCTGCCGAAGGGCCTGACCGCGCGCTCCTGGATCGTCGCCGACGCCGAGTCCGGCGAGGTGCTCGCCGCGAACAACGCCCACTGGCGGCTGCCCCCGGCGAGCACGCTGAAGATGCTGTTCGCCGACACCCTGCTGCCGAAGTTCCCGAGCACCCAGAAGCACAAGGTCACCTCCGCCGACCTGGCGGGCATCGGGTCCGGCTCCAGCATGGTCGGGATAAAGGAGAACGAGACCTACACGGTCCACGACCTGTGGCTCGGCGTCTTCCTGCGTTCCGGGAACGACGCCGTGCACGTGCTGTCGTCGATGAACCAGGGCGTCGGCAACACCGTCAAGGAGATGAACGAGCACGCCGAGGAGCTCCAGGCGCTCGACACGTACGTGGTGACCCCGGACGGCTACGACGCCGGCGGGCAGGTCTCCTCCGCGTACGACCTGACGCTGTTCGCCCGCTCGGGGCTGCAGAAGAAGGACTTCCGGGAGTACTGCTCGACCGTGCGGGCCGAGTTCCCGGGCGGGACGACGAAGAACGACAAGGGCAAGACGGTCCGCGAGACCTTCGAGATCCAGAACACCAACCGGCTGCTCAGCGGCGACAGCGACATCTCGGTCTACCAGGGCATCGCGGGCGTCAAGAACGGCAACACCACCAACGCGGGCGCCACCTTCACCGGCGTCGCCGAGCGCAACGGCCGGGTGCTGCTCGTCACGGTCATGAACCCGGAGAAGAGCGAGCACAACGAGGTCTACAAGGAGACCGCGAAGCTCTTCGACTGGGGCTTCAAGGCGGCGGGCAAGGTGCAGCCGGTGGGTGAACTGGTGGCCCCGAAGGGCACCGCCCAGGCCAGCACCCGGCCGGTTGCCACCGCCTCGGCCGGTGAGGCCGGCGGCGCCGACAGCGGCGCGGGGTCCGCGAAGCCGGTGGCCGCGTCCTCGGCCGAGGACGGCGCCGGCGGCATCGGGACCGCGTTGGCCGTCACCGGCGGGCTGCTGGTGCTGCTCGCGGTCGGGGCGTTCCTGATCAACCGCCGGTGGCCGCTGCCCGATCTGGTGCGTCGCCGCCGCTGACCTCGATGTCCTTGCTCTGCGTCGCCGTCCAGGAGGCGCAGAACAACACCAGCTTCGCGGTGAAATTGATCCACAGCAGCAGGGCGACGGGGACACCGAACGCCCCGTACATGCTCTTGGTGGCCACGCCCTGCATATAGCCGCTCAGCAGCAGCTTCAGCAGCTCGAAGCCGACCGCGCCGATCAGCGCGGCGACGAGGAGGCGGCGGCGCGGCGGTTCGACGCCGGGCAGCAGGGTGAGGACGTACAGGAGCAGCAGGAAGTCGGCGAGTACGGCGACGGCGAACGCGGCGATCCGCAGCAGGACGCTGCCCCAGCCCTGCTCGGCGAGCCCCAGTTGCCGGGAACTCCAGCCGACGGCGGCGGAGGCGACGGTGGAGGCGCCGAGCGTGACCAGCACGGCGCCGCCGAGGCCGACGAGGACGCCGGCGTCCTTGGCCTTGCGCAGGAGGGGGTTCTCCTCGCTGTCGGGCAGCTCCCACACGGCGCGCAGACAGTCGCGCATCTGACCGACCCAGCCGATGCCGGTGAAGAGCAGGACGGCGCCGGCGATGAGACCGACGGTGCCAGCGTTCTGGATCAGGGCGTTCAGGTTGAGCTGGTCGGAGATGCCAGGGACCTGCTCGGCGATCTTGTCCTGCAGCGTCTTCTGCTGTTCGGTGCTGAGCGTGGCGGCGGCGATCGCGGCGGCCACCGTCAGCAGTGGGAAGAGCGCGACAAAGCTGATGAACGTCATCGCGGCGGCGAGCCGCGTCCACTTCACCCGGTCGAGACGCTCGTACGAGCGCCACGCGTGCGTGGCCATCAGGCGCGTGGCCAACGGCCCGATCCCGGGGAGCTTCTTCAGCCAGTCCATGGTCCGACCCTGCCCTCGTTGCGGAAGACCAGTGTCCTGGTACCCCAGAACCGCAGGAGCGTGGCCAGCGCCATGCCGATTCCCGCACCGGACACGGTGTCCGCGCGCTGAGAGGTGAGGCCGAGGCCGTAGTGGCTCACGGTCAGGCACAGCAGCTGGACCAGCGCGCCGGCGACGTTCACCGCGAGGAAGACGGCGTACTGGCGCCAGGGGGAGCCGCCGCGGCCCCGGTACGTGCCGAGCGCGTTGCCCGCGTAGGCGACGGTGCAGCCGGCGGCGAAGGACAGTGCCTTGGCGGTGAGCGGGTCGAGGGCGGCGGGGCCGCGCAGGTATGTGAAGAGGGCCAGGTCGGCCGCGTAGGCGAAGAAGCCGACGGTGACGAAGCCGAGGAGTTCGCGGCGCGGCACGGAGCCGACGGCGGCGAAGCTCAGGAGTTTGCGGCGCGGCACGGAGCCGACGGCGGCGGAGCACAGGGGGTCGCGGCGCGGCGGAGGGCTCGTCGGTCGTTTCGCCGGCCGTCTCACCGGCCGTCCTACCAATTGGCCACCGCCAGCCCGTACATCGCGAGCCAGACCAGGCCGATGACGGCGAGCGCGCGGTCGCGCAGGACGACCTCCTCGGGTTCGCCCGCGGTGCCGCGGTCGGCGAAGACGGCGTAGCGCAGGACGGCCAGGATGAAGGCGACCATCGACAGCTGGCGCCAGGGCAGCAGGCCGGTGTGCGGGACCCCGCCCTCCTCCAGCGCCCACAGGCAGTAGCCGAGGACGGCGACTCCGGCGGCCAGCTGCCAGACGAAGCGCAGGTAGCCGGTGGTGTACTCGGTGAGCAACGCGCGCGTGGCGCCGGCTTTTCCGGCCATCTGGACCGCTTCGGAGTAGCGCTTGGCCGCCACCATGAACAGCGCGCCGAAGCCGGTCGTGATCAGGAACCAGCGTGAGAGCGGGATGCCGAGCGCGAGCCCGCCGACCATCGCCCGCATCAGGAAGCCGGTCGTGACGACGGCGAGGTCCACGACGAGGACGTGCTTGAGGCTGACGCAGTACGCCAGTTGCATGCCGATGTACGCCGTCAGCAGCGCCGCGACGGCGGGCGAGGTCAGCCAGGCCGCGGCGGCCGGCACCAGGACGGCCAGGACGGCTCCTGCGGCGTACGCGACCGGCACCGGGACCTGCCCGGCGGCGACCGGGCGGTGGCGCTTGGTGGGGTGGGCACGGTCGGCCTCGGCGTCGCGGGCGTCGTTGACCAGGTAGACACCGGCGGCGCAGGCGGTGAACAGGATGAAGACCAGGGCGAGTTGGGTGAGGGCGTGGACGGAGAAGAGCCGGCCGGCGGCGGCCGGGGCGGCGACGACCAGGACGTTCTTGACCCACTGTTTGGGGCGCGCCGTCCTGAGGAGGCCGTGCAGGAGAGCGCCCTCGCGTGGGCGTGGCGTGGGCCGCCCGCCCCGGGTGCGCTGCTCGAGGAGGGACGTCTCCGTGGAGCGGGCCGTGCCCGGAAGAGGCGCTGTCTCAGTCATGGGCACCCCTGGTCATCCAACGCGCCCCCAGACGCGCCGTGAGCGCTCCCAGGGCGGCGCCCGCCGCCACGTCCGAGGGGTAGTGGACGCCGACGACCAGGCGCGAGAGGCACATCGCGGCGGCGAGCGGCGGGACGGCGTACGCGCCCAGCGTTCCGTAGGCGACGGCGGCTGCCGCGGCGGAGGTCGCGTGCGAGCTGGGAAAGGAGTGCCGTCCGACAGTGCGTACGAGGGGCTCGACGTGCGCGGGGCGCGGACGGCGCACGACCCTCTTCACACCCATGCTGACGATGTGCGCGCCCATGGTGAGCGCTGTTCCGCGCAACCAGGCACCGCGTCGCGCGCCGTCCACGGCGGCTCCCGCGAGGCCCGCCGCGACCCACAGCGCGCCGTGCTCCCCAGCCCGGGAGAGGGCCCGGGCGGCATCCGCGACGCGCGGGTCCGCGCCGAGGGTGCGGAGCGCCGAAAGCATTCGGTGGTCGAGGTCGTCTCGGTGGTCCATGTGGTCCATGTGGTCCATGTGGATTCACTGTTCACGCCGATACCGCTGTAACTCCGGCAATATTGAGCGACATCCCATTAATCACCCATTTCGGGGAGGATACCTATGTTCCAGAACTAATCCCTTATACAAGGGCGATACGGTCACCGACATGTCTGTCGACACCGTTTCCGTCACGGGATGGGGCCGCACCGCTCCCTCCGCAGCCCGTCTGATCCGGCCCAGGACGTACGAGGAGGCCGCGGCCGCCGTCCGGGACTGCGGGGCTCGCGGTGGCATCCCCAGGGGCTTGGGACGGGCGTACGGAGACGCGGCGCAGAACGCCGGCGGGGCGGTGTTCGACATGACCGGCCTGGACCGCGTCCACGCGATCGACGCCGACGGCGGAACCGTGCTGTGCGACGCGGGCGTCTCCCTGCACCGGCTGATGCAGGTCCTGCTGCCGCTCGGCTGGTTCGTACCGGTGACCCCCGGCACGCGTCATGTGACGGTCGGCGGGGCCATCGGCGCGGACATCCACGGCAAGAACCACCACGTGTCGGGCTCCTTCTCCCGCCATGTGCTGTCGCTGGAACTGCTCACCGCGGACGGCTCGATCCACACGGTGAGCCACGGCACCCCTCTGTTCGACGCGACCGCGGGCGGCATGGGCCTGACCGGAGTGATCCTCACCGCCACCCTTCGACTCCAGCCCGTCGAGACCTCGCTGATGTCGGTCGACACCGAGCGCGCCACGGACCTCGACGACCTGATGGCACGCCTGACGGCCACCGACCACCTGTACCGCTACTCGGTCGCGTGGATCGACCTGGTGGCGCGCGGTGCGGCGACGGGCCGCGCGGTGCTGACGCGCGGCGACCACGCGCCGCTGGACGCGCTGCCCGAAGGCGCACGCGCGCGTAGGGACCCGTTCTCCTTCCGGCCGTTCCAGCTGCCGGCCGCGCCCACCTTCCTGCCGGAGGGATTGCTCAACCGGAGGACCGTGGGATTGTTCAACGAACTCTGGTACCGGAAGGCGCCACGCGCGCGTACCGGCGAACTGCAGAAGATCTCCGCCTTCTTCCACCCCCTGGACGGGGTCCCCCACTGGAACCGGATCTACGGCCGCGGCGGCTTCGTGCAGTACCAGTTCGTCCTCGGACACGGCCAGGAGGAGGCCCTGCGCCGGATCGTGCACCGCATCGCACGGCATCGCTGCCCGTCCTTCCTGGCCGTCCTCAAGCGCTTCGGCGAAGCCGACCCGGGCTGGCTCTCCTTCCCCGTCCCCGGCTGGACCCTCGCCCTGGACATTCCGGCCGGGCTGCCCGGCCTCGGCGCCTTCCTCGACGAACTGGACACCCAGGTCGCCGCCGCGGACGGCCGCGTCTACCTCGCCAAGGACTCCCGGCTGCGGCCCGAGCTGCTCGGCGCGATGTACCCGCGGCTCGCCGACTTCCGCGAACTGCGCGCGGAGCTCGACCCCCGCGGAGTCTTCACGTCCGACCTGTCCCGGCGCCTCGGCCTCTGAGAACCGATCCATCGCTTGGAATCGCTAGGAGCTGTCATGAAGGACGCTTTCGGAATCCCCCAGTCCCTGCTCGTCCTCGGCGGTGCGTCGGAGATCGCGCTGGCCACCACGCGCCGCCTCGTCGCCCGCCGCACCCGCACGGTATGGCTGGCCGGACGCCCGTCCCCCGCCCTCGACCAGACCGCGGCACAGCTGCGCGCGCTGGGCGCCGACGTCCACACCGTCGCCTTCGACGCGCTCGACCCCGACTCCCACGAGACCGTGCTCGGCAAGGTCTTCGCGGAGGGCGACATCGACATGGTCCTGCTCGCCTTCGGCGTCCTCGGTGACCAGGCGCACGACGAGCGTGAACCGGTGAACGCGGTGCGCGTCGCGCAGACCAACTACACGGGCGCGGTGTCCGCCGGACTGGTCAGCGCCCGGGCGCTGCAGGCCCAGGGCCACGGCTCGCTCGTCGTGCTCTCCTCCGTCGCCGGCGAGCGCGCCCGCCGCTCGAACTTCATCTACGGCTCCAGCAAGGCCGGCCTGGACACCTTCGCCCAGGGCCTGGGCGACGCACTGCACGGCACCGGCGTGCACGTCATGGTCGTACGCCCCGGGTTCGTCCGGTCGAAGATGACCGCCGGACTGGAGGAGGCACCGCTCGCGACGACACCGGAAGCGGTCGCGACGGCCATCGAGCTGGGACTGCGCCGACGCTCGGAGATCGTGTGGGTGCCGGGAGCGCTGCGCCTGGTGATGTCGGCGCTGCGGCACCTGCCGCGATCGGTGTTCCGACGGCTGCCGGTGTAGCGGCGGCTGCCGGTGGCTGCCGGAAGGACAGGTTCTGGGGGTGGGCCCTAGCCCGTGGGGATGGAGCCGCGCTCCACGTGGCTCCCCTGCGGCGGCACCACCGTTCCCCCGAAGGGGAACTCCCGCAGCTTGCGCCACACGCCGTCGGCGCCCTGCTCGTACAGGGCGAAGCCGGTGCACGGCCACTCGGCCTCGTAGCCGGCGAGCTCCTCGAAGGCGCGGTCCATGGCCGCGTCGTCGATGCCGTGCGCCACCGTGACGTGCGGGTGGTACGGGAACTGCAGTTCCCGCGCCACCGGCCCGGAGGCCGCGCGGACCTGCTGCTGCAGCCAGGTACAGGCCTCGGCGCCCGTGACGATCCGCACATACACCACCGGCGACACGGGCCGGAAGGTGCCGGTGCCGGACAGCCGCATCGGGAAGGGACGGCCGATGCCCGCGACCTCGATCAGGTGCGCCTCGACCGCGGGGACCAGGCCGGCGTCGACCTCTGTCGGGGGCAGCAGGGTGACGTGCGTGGGGATGCCGTGAGCCGCGGCGTCGCCGAAGCCCGCGCGCAGCTCCTGGAGCCGGCTGCCGTGAGGCTCCGGGACCGCGATCGACACGCCGATCGTTACGGTCCCCACGTCATCTCCTGTCGTCGTCTCGGGTGTACGCCGGGTACGTGCCGGGTTTGTTCTCAGCCGTCCGGCTATCGACTGTAAGGCCACGGCTGCGCCGTGGGCAGGCGCAGCCGTAGTGATGTGCAGCGCTCTGCCCAGTGGTGCGTGTGCCGTGGTACGCCTCAGTGCTTGGCGGGCAGGAATCCGACCCTGTCGTACGTCTGGGAGAGGGTTTCCGCGGCGACGGAGCGTGCCTTCTCCGCGCCCTTGGCCAGGATCGAGTCCAGCGTCTCCGGGTCGTCCAGGTACTGCTGGGTGCGCTCCCGGAACGGCGTCACGAACTCGACCATGACCTCGGCGAGGTCCGTCTTGAGCGCACCGTAGCCCTTGCCGTCGTACTTCTCTTCCAGTTCGGTGATACCCGCCCCGGTGAGGGTCGAATAGATGGAGAGCAGGTTGCTCACGCCCGGCTTGTTCTCCGGGTCGAAGCGGATGACGGTGTCGGTGTCGGTGACCGCGCTCTTGACCTTCTTGGCGGTGGCCCTGGGCTCGTCGAGGAGGTTGATGAGGCCCTTCGGCGTGGACGCCGACTTGCTCATCTTGATCGACGGGTCCTGAAGGTCGTAGATCTTCGCCGTCTCCTTGAGGATGTACGGCTTCGGGACGGTGAAGGTCGGGCCGAAGCGGCCGTTGAAGCGCTCGGCGAGGTCGCGGGTGAGCTCGATGTGCTGGCGCTGGTCCTCGCCGACCGGGACCTCGTTCGCCTGGTAGAGCAGGATGTCGGCGACCTGGAGGACCGGGTACGTGAACAGACCGACGGACGCCCGGTCGGCGCCCTGCCTGGCGGACTTGTCCTTGAACTGGGTCATGCGGGAGGCCTCGCCGAAGCCGGTGAGGCAGTTCATGACCCAGGCGAGCTGGGCGTGCTCGGGCACGTGGCTCTGCACGAAGAGCGTGCAGCGCTCCGGGTCGAGACCGGCCGCGAGGAGCTGGGCGGCGGCCAGACGGGTGTTGGCGCGCAGCTCCGCCGGGTCCTGCGGAACCGTGATCGCGTGCAGGTCGACGACCATGTAGAACGCGTCGTGGGACTCCTGCAGGGCCACCCACTGGCGGACGGCGCCGAGGTAGTTGCCGAGGTGGAACGAGCCTGCGGTGGGCTGGATTCCGGAGAGCACACGCAAACTACTCGACATGGCGGAGCCGTTCCTCTGAGGGTGGTGGTGGGTGACGGGCAGGCGATCAGAGGCCATGCTCACCATTCTCTCAGGTCCGGCGGGCCGATCCGGAACTGGTCCGAAACAGATGGGAACCGATCCGCCTCCCGCGGTGTAACAACAATGTGAGGACGCGGGAGGGGGGCCGCATCGTCGATGAGGCCGCGGTGATCGCACGCGTACGCGCCGGAGAGCCGGAGGCGTACGCGGAGCTGGTGCGGGCCCATACGGGCATCGCTCTGCGGGCGGCCGCGGCGCTCGGGGCGAGTGCGGACGCGGAGGACGTGGTGCAGCAGGCCTTCGTGAAGGCCTACTGCTCGCTGGGGCGGTTCAGGGACGGCGCGGCGTTCAAGCCGTGGCTGCTCGCGATCGTCGCCAATGAGACGAGGAACACAGTGCGGACAGCGGCGCGGCAGCGCACGCTCGCCGGCCGGGAGGCGGCCTTCGCGGAGGCGGAGCCGCTGATACCGGAGTCCGCGGACCCGGCGATGGCGACGTTGGAGACGGAGCGCCGCTCGGCGCTGCTGGCCGCCCTGGAGAAGCTGAGCGAGGAACACCGCCTGGTCGTCACCTACCGCTATCTCCTGGAGATGGACGAGCCCGAGACCGCCCAGGCGCTGGGCTGGCCCCGCGGCACGGTGAAGTCCCGGCTCAACCGCGCGCTGCGCAAGCTGGGCGGGTTGCTGCCGGAATTCCAGCCGCGGGAAGGGCGGAAAGGGGGTGATGAGCGTGAATGAGTCGTACGACGGTGAGGGCACCGGCGGCGAGCCGCGTGAGCGTGTCTCTCGGTTGCCGGAGGAGCTGCGGGCGCTGGGGCGGTCGCTGGACGTGCCGGACGCGACCGGGGCCGAGTCGATGGTCGAACGGGTGCTGCAGCAGATACTCGCCGAGGCGGTCCCGGTCCCGGTGGCCGAGCCGCCGGGGGCCGGCGAGCGGCTGCGGGCGGTCCGGCGCTGGACACGGGCGCGGTGGCGCTCCCTGACGGCGGCGCTGTGCGGCCTGCTGACGGTCCTCGCGCTCACGCCCCCGGTGCGGGCCGCGGTCATCGACTGGTTCGACTTCGGGGGCGTCGAGGTGCGGTACGACCCGTCGGCGGTGCCCTCGCCGGGCGCCGAGGTCCCTGGCTGCGGCCGCTCGGTGTCACTCGCGCAGGCCGAGCGCCTGGCCGGGTTCGAGCCGCTGGTGCCGGGGGCACTCGGCGTGCCGGACGCGGTGACCGTGACCGGTGAGCCACGGGGGCGGTCCCTGATGACGCTGTGCTGGCGCGAGCACGGGCAGGTAATACGGCTGGACGAATATCCGGCGGGCCTGGACGTCGGCTTCACCAAGAGCGCGCGCGAGCGGCCGGAGTGGATCTCGATGGGCGGGACGCCCGGTGCCGACGGCGTGGTGGACGTCGCCCTGTGGTTCCCGCGGCCGCATCTGTTGAGCTTCTGGCTGGTGGCCCCGGACGGGGACCACTACACGCGCACGAAGAGGACGGCCGGGCCGACGCTGCTGTGGCCCCACAGAACCGAAGCCGGGGAGGTGACGATCCGGTTGGAGGGGGTGGCGTCGAAGGCACGGGCGGTGGAGATCGCGAAGTCCGTCGGGCAGTGGCCGGAGGACTCCGCGAAGAAGTCCTCGAAATAGTGCCCGCGGGGTGGGAACCCCGGCCGGTCGGGCGGTGTACCAGAAGTGACACGCGGCTCGCGGGCGGGCCGCTCGGTACCGGACTGGTTGGGGGATGGGATGCGCAGGTGGAGGGGCAGGACACGTGAACTGACCGCGTTGATGGGGGCGTTGGCGGTGGCGCTGGCCCTGATGGTGTGGGGCGCGTCGTCCGCCTTGGCCGGTGGGCCTACGAGCGTGCTGGTGACCTCGCCTGCGAGCGGGGAGGCCACCGCGCTGTACTACTCCGACAAGGAGTACGACCAGTTGCAACAACTGCTGGGCCCCACCAACAGCGGCACCCGTGACAAGCCGCCCGAGGCCGACCTGGTCCGAGCACGTCAGATCAACGTCACCTGGATGGCGCACGACATAGCGCCGTGGCGGATGGACCAGGTCTTCCCCGTCGAGTCCAAGCCCGGGGCCGTCTGGATCCACACGGCGGCCAATGTGCCCGAGTCGCCGAACGGCTACTGGCACCGCGCCGACCACCCCGCCCAACTGCGCGCCCTCCTCACCGAGCTGAGCGTGATGGGCAAAGTCACGGGCGAGGGCTACACCGGCATCTTCCCGGCGCCCTGGCAGTCGGAGCCGTCGGCCGCCACCACTCCCGACACGAAGACGACCACGCTGCGGACCGGCACACCGGCGACGGACGGCGGCATCGACTGGTGGTGGGGCCTGCCGGGCGCGGCGGCCGGAGCCGTGCTGGCGCTGCTCCTGCGACCGCTCGTCGCGCGACTGCCGCTGGACCGTCTGAGGCGGGAGCCGGGTCCGCGGCAGGAACTGCGGGACGTATGACGCCCTGCACGGGGCCGGGAGGGGGACGAATGGCACGGCAATGGAGACGGACGAAAGTACGGCTCGCCGCTCTCGTACCGGTGACAGCGGCGGTGGTCTTGTGCGGACTGCCGACGCCCGACGCGGCGGCGCAGGCGCGTTGGCCGGACCGGGACGTCCCGGATCTGGCGTTGATCGTCGCGGGCGGCTCGGGGCGGACGACGGTGGCGCGCTCCGGGGAGACGGTCTTCGCCGGCCTGTGGCAGTTGCTGCAGCCGACGTACACCGGGACGGAGCGGGTGCCGGATGCCTGGGCGGAAGGCCGTCATCCGCCGGTGCGCATGACCGTGGTCTGGGGGCTGACGGGTGTCGGCGGCTGGCCGCAGACGAACCGGCCGCCAGGCGGTGACGTGGCCGTCGAGCGGCAGGACCAGCTGGTCGTGGCGGCGGACGGCACGCCCTGGGTGCGCTCGGATCCTGCGCCGGACGTGGACGACGACGACATCCGCTGGCACCGGGCGCCACGCTCGGTCTTCGTGCGACTCGACCGGGAGGGAGTGCTCGACAGCGTCGGCGACGGGCCCGCTGGAAGCGGGGCCGCCGGGCACGAGGCCGGCCGGGCCGCAAGCAGTGCCTGGTGGGCCGTGCCCGGCCTGGCCGCGGGGTTCGCAGCCGGCGTCGGCGGCTCGCTGCTGATACGCCGCGCGGCGGCCCGGCACGGAGCCGGACCGCCGCGGGAGGAACCACGCCAGGAGCTGATCGATCTTTAGCCCCTCGCCGGGAACGGGGTGTCAGGCGCCGAGGTCGATCTCCGGGTACAGCGGGAAGCCCGACACGAGGTCGGTGGCGCGGCGGGAGATCTCGTCCGCGATCTTCGGGTCGAGGACGTGCTGGGCCTTGGAGGGGGCGCCCTTGGAGGTGGTGCCGGGCTCGGTGGTGGTCAGGACGCGGTCGATGAGGCCGGCGACCTCGTCCATCTCGGCGGTGCCCAGGCCACGGGTGGTCAGGGCGGGGGTGCCGATGCGGATGCCGGAGGTGTACCAGGCGCCGTTGGGGTCGGCCGGGATGGCGTTGCGGTTGGTGACGATGCCGGACTCGAGCAGGGCTGCCTCGGCCTGGCGGCCGGTGAGTCCGTAGGAGGAGGTGACGTCGATCAGGTTGAGGTGGTTGTCCGTACCGCCGGTCACGAGCCTGGCGCCCCGCCGCATGAGGCCTTCCGCCAGCGCCCGGGAGTTGTCGACGATGCGCTGGGCGTAGTCCTGGAAGGCGGGCTGACGCGCCTCGGCGAGGGCAACGGCCTTGGCGGCCATGACGTGCGGGAGCGGGCCGCCGAGGACCATCGGGCAGCCGCGGTCGACCTGGTCCTTGAGGGAGTCGTCGCACAGGACCATGCCGCCGCGCGGACCGCGCAGCGACTTGTGGGTGGTCGTGGTGACGATCTGGGCGTGCGGGACCGGGTCGAAGTCGCCGGTGAGGACCTTGCCGGCGACCAGGCCCGCGAAGTGCGCCATGTCGACCATGAGCGTGGCACCGACCTCGTCGGCGATCTCGCGCATGACGCGGAAGTTCACGAGACGGGGGTAGGCGGAGTAGCCGGCCACGATGATCAGCGGCTTGAACTCGCGGGCAGAGGTGCGCAGGGCCTCGTAGTCGATCAGGCCGGTGGCCGGGTCGGTGCCGTAGGAGCGCTGGTCGAACATCTTGCCGGAGATGTTCGGGCGGAAGCCATGGGTGAGGTGGCCACCGGCGTCCAGGGACATGCCGAGCATGCGCTGGTTGCCGAAGGCGCGGCGCAGTTCGGCCCAGTCGGCCTCGGAGAGGTCGTTGACCTGGCGGACGCCGGCCTTCTCCAGGGCGGGAGCCTCGACGCGCTGGGCGAGGACGGCCCAGAAGGCGACGAGGTTGGCGTCGATGCCGGAGTGCGGCTGGACGTAGGCGTGGCGGGCGCCGAACAGCTCCTTGGCGTGTTCGGCGGCGAGGGACTCGACGGTGTCGACGTTGCGACAGCCGGCGTAGAAGCGGCGGCCCACGGTGCCCTCGGCGTACTTGTCGCTGAACCAGTTGCCCATGGCCAGGAGGGTGGCCGGGGAGGCGTAGTTCTCGGAGGCGATCAGCTTGAGCATCTCGCGCTGGTCGGCGACCTCCTGGCCGATGGCGTCGGCGACGCGCGGCTCGACGGCGCGGATCACGTCGAGGGCGGCGCGGAAGGCGGTGGACTCGGTGGAGAGGGGCTGCTGCTCTGTCATCTCGGCCTCCGGGCGGCGTGGCTTGCACGGTCACGGTTCACGGGTCGGCCCAGGCGCACGGCACTGATCATTCACAGGCCGCTCCCCGATGGTCCGTCCCATCCCAGCGCGCCAGTCACGGCCTGCCGGAAAGCCTACCGGGCGCGTCGCGGGGCCAAGGTCCCGCGTCCACCATGCGAGCGACGATAGGAAGGGGGTGAGCCTGACTTCTGGAGATCCCGTGACCGCTACAGAATCGCTGATCGCCGCTGCTGAGGCGCACAGCGCGCACAACTACCACCCACTGCCGGTCGTCGTGGCCACGGCGGACGGCGCCTGGATGACGGACATCGAGGGACGCCGCTATCTGGATCTGCTGGCCGGTTACTCGGCGCTCAACTTCGGGCACGGCAACCGGCGGCTGATCGAGGCGGCGAAGGCACAACTGGAACGGGTGACGCTGACATCCCGGGCGTTCTACCACGACCGGTTCGGGGCGTTCTGCACGGAGCTCGCCGAGCTGTGCGGGATGGAGATGGTGCTGCCGATGAACACGGGCGTGGAGGCGGTGGAGACGGCCGTGAAAACGGCCCGGAAGTGGGGCTACCGGGTCAAGGGTGTGCCGGGCGAGATGGCGAAGATCGTGGTCGCGGGCAACAACTTCCACGGCCGTACGACGACGGTCATCAGCTTCTCGACCGACCCGGAGGCGCGGGCCGACTTCGGGCCGTACACGCCGGGCTTCGAGATCGTGCCCTACGGGGATCTCACGGCGATGCGGGCGGCGCTGACCGAGAACACGGTGGCCGTGCTGCTCGAGCCGATCCAGGGTGAGGCGGGGGTGCTGGTGCCGCCGGCCGGTTATCTGCCGGCGGTGCGGGAGCTGACGCGGGAGCGGAACGTGCTGTTCGTCGCCGACGAGATCCAGTCGGGGCTGGGCAGGACGGGGCGGACGTTCGCGTGCGAGCACGAGGGCGTGGTGCCCGATGTGTATGTGCTGGGCAAGGCGCTGGGCGGCGGGATCGTGCCGGTGTCGGCGGTGGTGTCGAACGCCGGGGTGCTGGGGGTGTTCCGGCCCGAGGAGCACGGGTCGACGTTCGGCGGGAATCCGCTGGCCTGCGCGGTGGCGCTGGAGGTGATCGCCATGCTGCGGTCGGGCGAGTACCAGGCGCGGGCCACCGAGCTGGGCGGGCATCTGCTCCGGGAGCTGGCCACGCTGACCGGCACCGGGCGGGTGACGGCGGTACGCGGGCGCGGACTGTGGGCCGGCGTCGACATCGCTCCGGCGTACGGGACGGGCCGGGCGGTCTCCGAGAGGCTGATGGACCGGGGTGTCCTGGTGAAGGACACGCACGGCTCGACGATCAGGATCGCGCCGCCGCTGGTGATCGGGAAGGAGGACCTGGACTGGGGGCTCGATCAGCTGCGGGCCGTGCTGGGCCTGTAGACCGCCCTGCTGGACGGGGCCTGCCGGATGGGCGCTCAGAGGATCACGTGCGGCAGGAAGCGGGCGTACTCGTCGGTGATCAGGCCGGCGGACTCGCGGATGCCCAGGCCGGCGGACTCGTCCCCGACGACCCAGGCACCGAGGACGACGTGGTTGCCGTCGAAGGCGGGGAGGGGGGCCAGTTCCTGGTAGCAGCAGGGTTCGTCCCGGAGGACCGCAGCGGTGTCGGCGTCAGTGGCGGTGCCGATGCCGGTGCCGGGCTTGTGGACCGTCACTCCGGCGCCCTCGCGGCCGAGGAGAGGCTTGGCCACGTAGCCGGTCGTGGCCGCCAGCTCGCGAGGACCGTCGAGGTAGGAGGGGAGCAGGTTGGGGTGGCCCGGGAAGAGCTCCCAGAGGATCGCCAGCAGCGCCTTGTTGCTGAGGAGCATCTTCCAGGCGGGCTCGATCCAGAGGGTCGTGCCGGTGCCGCCGCCGTTGTCCAGGGTGTCGAGGACGTGGTCGGCGAAGCGGTCGGTGGTGAGCCACTCCCACGGGTAGAGCTTGAAGCAGCTGCGGATGAAGCGCAGCCGGTTGTCGACGAAGCGGCCGGAGAGCGGGTCCCAGCCGATCTCCTCCATGGGGATCCAGGCGGTGTCCAGGCCCGCCTGCTCGGCGGTCTCCTTCAGGTAGGCGACCGTCATCAGGTCCTCGCCGAGTTCGTCGGCGGTGGAGTGCGCGAAGTACAGGGGGTAGCCCGGCGAGAGGAGGGGGCCCTGCTTCTTCCAGGCGGCGACGAGGCGTTCGTGGAGGGAGTTCCACTGGTCGGCGCCGGGGAAGCGGTCCTCCATCCAGAACCACTGGGGTGAGGCCGCCTCGACGAGGGAGGTCGGCGTGTCGGCGTTGTACTCCAGGAGCTTGGCCGGGCCGGTGCCGTCGTAGCGGAGGTCGAAGCGGCCGTAGACGGAGGGGAGTTCGGCGCGACGGCGCCAGGCCTCGGCGACCGTGGCCGCCACACGCGGGTCGGTGATGCCGAGGTCGGCGAAGCGGTCGGCGGTGACGATGTGGTCCGCCGCCGCCAGGCACATGCGGTGGAGTTCCTCGACGACGTCTTCGAGCGCCTCGACCTCCTCCAGGGTGAACGCATAGTAGGCGCTCTCGTCCCAGTAGGGGCGCAGGGAGTCGTCGGGGTGGCGGGTGAGCGGGTAGACGAGCCCCTGCTCCTCGACAGTCTGCTGCCAGCCGGGGCGGGGCTCGATGGTGCGGCGTTCCATGGCGTGCGTTCCCGTGTGTCCGGTGCGTTCGGTGATTCCGTGCGTTCAGCGCGTCCCGTGCGTTCAGCGCGTCCCCGCGCGTCCCGTGGTCCGCTCAGCCGCCGCCGCTGCCGGAGCCCGAGCAGCCGAAGCCACCGCGGTCGACGGCTTCGCTGCGGCTGAAGGTGCCGTAGTCGGCGTACTTGCCGCTGACGTCGGAGTCGTAGTACCAGGCGGCGTCGACGTTCTTGCCCGTGCCGGTGCCGGTCTTCTTGCCGCTCTTGCCGGCCTTGGAGGTCGACGAGGAGCCTGAGGAGCTCGACTTGCAGTTCTTGTCGGCGATGATCCGGTAGCCGTCGAGGGTGTCGTAGCTGTCGCGGTCCACACACCGGCGGTCGGGCTCGGATCCGCAGGAGGTCAGGGCCGCCGCGATGACTCCCATCCCGCCGAGCACGACCGTGCTCGACCGCAGCCGTCTGCGTGTCTGCGCCATGTGGTGTCTCCCCGTTGCCCGGCCCGCCGCTCGGCGGGCTGTTCTGGCGGTCAGCCTAGAGATCGGTGAGAGAACTCGTGCAGGAGCCCCCTTCTCCAGTCCCTCCCCTACAGTCACTTCGTGCTCTTTGGGATGGTGTGCGCGCTCGGCGCGGCGGTCTGCTTCGGTACGGCCACGGTGTTGCAGGCGATGGCCGCGCGGACGGCCGCGGCCTCCGGCGGCGGGGAGGCGGCGCTGCTGTTGCGGGCGCTGCGGCAGTGGCGGTACCTGGCGGGGCTCGCGCTGGACGGACTCGGGTTCCTGTTGCAGATCGCGGCGCTGCGCTCGATCCCGATCTACGCCGTCGGCGCGGCGCTGGCCTCGAGTCTCGCCGTGACGGCGGTGGTCGCGGCGCGGCTGCTGCGGGTGCGGCTGAGCCGGGTCGAGTGGGGCGCGGTGGGGGTGGTGTGCGCGGGTCTGGCGATGCTGGGGCTGGCGTCCGGGCCGGAGGGCGAGGGGGCCGGGTCGACCGCGCTGAAGTACGCGATGCTCGCCGCGTCCGGGGCCGTGCTGCTGCTGGGGCTGGTGGCGGGGCGGCTCCCGGAGCGCGGGCGGGCCCTGCTGCTCGGGCTGGGCGCGGGCTTCGGGTTCGGGGTCGTCGAGGTGACGGTCCGGCTCATCGACGACCTCTCCCCCGGCGCGCTGCTCGCCGATCCGGCGACGTACGCGCTGCTGCTCGGCGGCGGCGCCGCGTTTCTGCTGCTGACGTCGGCGTTGCAGCGCGGCTCGGTGACGACGGCCACCGCGGGGATGGTGATCGGGGAGACGATCGGGCCCGCGGCGGTGGGGGTGGTGTGGCTCGGGGACCGTACGCGTGAGGGCCTCGCCTGGCTGGCGGTCCTGGGTTTCGCGGTCGCGGTGGCGGGTGCGCTGGCGCTGGCGCGGTTCGGGGAGGCACCGCAGGAGACAGCGGCGCAACCGCGTGCGGTGCCCTCGCGCCCCGGGGTTTTCCCCTGACCCTTCCCTGAGGTCGCGTCCCCGCGGCGCCCCCTGGCGTTCGACTGCACGGCCGGAGAGCCGGCCGGAAGAAAAGGGGGCCAATCATGGGGCCGAACGACGCCCGGATCGTGCGTGTGTCCAGCCGCGAACCCAAGGGCCCGATCGCGGACTTCACCTGGACCCGAAGACCGACGCCGAGATCGGGACAGGCATCCGTCCGACACCGCCCTACGGCAGCACCCGGCACAGCGCCTCCAGTGTGCCCGCCCACGCGTGGTCCGACGGGGTGCCGTAGCCGACGACGAGGGCGTCCAGGGGCTCGGTGGTGGCCAGGTCGTGGCGGAAGCCGGCCAGGCCCTGGACGGCCAGCCCCTGCCAGGCGGCCGCCCGGATCACCGACTCCTCGGTGCCGGGCGGGAGTTGGACGACGACGTGCAGGCCGGCGGCGATGCCGGTGACGCGGACGTCCGGTGCGCGGTCGGCGAGAGCCGCGACGAGGGCGTCGCGGCGGCGCCGGTAGCGCTGGCGGGCGGCGCGCACATGGCGGTCGTAGGCGCCGGAGGTGATGAACTCGGCAAGGGTCAGCTGGTCCAGGACGCCGGTGGACGCGCCGCGGGCCGCGACGACCTCGGGGGCCAGGGACGGGGGCAGCACCATCCAGCCCAGGCGCAGGCCGGGGGCGAGGGACTTGCTGGCCGTGCCCAGGTAGACCACGTGCTCGGGGTCGAGGTCCTGCAGCGCGCCGACGGGCTGGCGGTCGTAGCGGAACTCGCCGTCGTAGTCGTCCTCCAGGATCAGGCCGTCGGTGCGGCGGGCCCAGTCGACCACGGCGGCCCGGCGCTCGGGGCGCAGGGCCACGCCCATCGGGAACTGGTGCGCCGGGGTCAGCAGTACCGCCCGCACCCCGGCCATGTCCTCGGTGCGGGTGCCGAGCTCGTCGAAGGGGAGCGGGATCGTGCGCAGGCCGGTGCGCTCGACGAGGTCGCGGTGCACGTCCAGGCCGTACGACTCGACGGCCAGCGTGCGCAGCCCGCGGGCGTGCAGTACCTCGCCGAGCAGCCGCAGCCCCCGGGCGAACCCGGAGCAGATGACGATGCGGTCGGGGGTCGTGCGTACGCCCCGGGCCCGGGAGAGGTAGGCGGCGAGCGCGGTACGCAGTTCGACGCGGCCGCGGGGGTCGCCGTAGCCGAGGGCGTCGTTCGGGGCGGCGGTGAGGGCGCGGCGGGCGGCCTTGAGCCACTCGGTGCGTGGGAAGGAGGCGAGGTCCGGGGTGCCCGCGACGAGGCTGTACGCGGGGCGGCCGGGCCGGCGCGGATGGGGTGCGGGACGGTCGGGCGGCCGGGGTACGGCGCGTTCTGCGACCCGGGTGCCGGAGCCCTGGCGTGCGGTCAGCCAGCCCTCGGCGACCAGGTCGGCGTAGGCGTCGGCGACCGTGTTGCGGGCGATGCCCAGGTCGGCGGCGAGGGAACGGGAGGACGGCAGCCGGGTGCCGGGGGCCAGGCGGCCGCCGCGGACCGCCTCGCGCAGGGCGTCGGTCAGGCCGCGCCGCAGGCCCGGTCCGGTCGGTTCGAGATGCAGGTCGACACCGAAAGTGGCCCAGGATTCTGCCATGGAAATGGACCATACTCCTGGGCTGCCTCGCTCCTAGGGTCGAGGGCATGACGACGCACGACGACATCACGACGACCGACGAGTACGCCCCCGAACAGCCGCCCCGGATGTCCTGGGCCAAGCACGCCCCCGAGGTCTACCGGACGCTGGTCCGCCTCGACGCGGCCGCCAAGCAGGGCCTCGACCCGAGGCTGGTGGAGCTGGTGCGGCTGCGCGCCTCCTCGCTCAACCACTGCGCGTTCTGCCTCGACATGCACACGAGGGACGCGCTCGCGGCCGGCGAGAGCGTCCACCGCATCGTGCAGCTGACCGCGTGGGAGGAGTCGAAGCACTTCTACACGGAGAAGGAACTCGCGGCGATCGAGCTGACCGAGGCGGTCACGGTCCTGACGGACGGGTTCGTGCCGGACGAGGTGTACGAGAAGGCCGCCAAGCACTTCGAGGAGGCGGAGCTGGCGCAGCTCATCGCCACGATCGCGGTGATCAACGCGTGGAACCGGTTCGGCGTGACCACGCGTGCGGTGCCGGGTCACTACAAGGCGGGCGACTTCAAGTGACGGAACGTACGTCGCTCCTCGACCGCGAGGTCGGCAAGGCCATGTCCACGCTCAGCGCGGCCGCGAAGAAGGGCCTCGGCGACCCCGGTCTCGCCGAACTGGTCGTGATCCGGGCCTCGCAGCTCAACCACTGCGCCTTCTGTCTCGACCTGCACCTCGCCATCGCCCGCAAGCACGGGGTGAGCGAGAAGCAGCTCGATCTGCTGAGCGCCTGGGAGGAGGCCGGGGACGACGTCTACGACGACCGGGAGCGGGCGGCGCTCGCGCTGACGGAGGCGGTGACGGTCCTGACCGACGGGTTCGTGCCCGACGGGGTGTACGAGCAGGCCGCCAGGCGTTTCGACAACGGCCGGCTCGCTCACCTCATCGGTCTGATCGTCGCCATCAACAACTGGAACCGGGTGATGGTCAGCCGCCGTGTCCCGCCGGGGGGCTACCAGACGTGAGCAACGTCGACACCTTCCGCGCGCTGCGCCGCCGGCGGTCCCCGGGCGACCCTCTCGTCCCGCCCGGACCCCGGGACGCGGCGGGCGCCCGGGGCTTCGCCGGGGCCGGTTTCCCGGCGCCGGCGACGCCCAGCGCCGGGGTCGCCGCCTCGCTGGGACTGGATCACTGACCCTCAGGACAGCCACGCCTTCCACGTCGAGGGGTGGCTGTCCACCCACTTCTTCGCCGCCTCCTCGGGGCTCAGCTTCTGGTCGGCGATCATCAGGGAGACCTCGTTCTGGTCCTCGGTCGTCCACTTGAACTTCTTCAGGAACGCGGCCGCCTTGCCCCCGCTCTTCGCGAAGTCCGCGTTGAGGTACTTCTGCAGCGGGGTGTGCGGATAGGCGCAGGCGACCTTCGCCGCGTCCGCGTCGCAGCCCTCCTTGTACGCCGGCAGCTTCACCTCGGTCATCGGGACCTTCTTGAAGAGCCACTGCGGCGCGTACCAGTAGGTGAGGAAGGGCTTCTTCTCCTTCGCGAACTGCTTGATCTGGGTGATCTGCGCGGCCTCCGAGCCGGCGAACACCACCTGGTAGTCCAGCTTCAGGTTGTTCACCAACGCCTTGTCGTTGGTGACGTAGGAGGGCGAACCGTCCATCAGCTGACCCTTGCCGCCGCTCTCGGCGGTGCGCAGCAGCGAGGCGTACTTGTCGAGGTTCTTCCAGTCGGTGACGTCGGGGTGCTCCTTGGCGAAGTACGTCGGGACGTACCACCCGATGTGCCCGGTGACGCCGAGGCCGCCGCCGGAGGCGATCGTCTTCTTGTCGTCGACGTACCGCTTCTCCTGGTCGGGGTGGCCCCAGTCCTCCAGGATCGCGTCGACCCGGCCCTGGCTGAGGGCGTCCCAGGCGGGGACCTCGTCGACCTGGACGGTGTCGACGCGGTAGCCGAGCTTGTGTTCCAGGAGGTACTGGGCCACGGACACGTTGGCCTGGGCGCCCACCCAGGACTGCACGGACAGGGTCACGGTCTTCGCGCCCTGGGCGCCCGCGAAGGGCGAGGCCTGCTTGGTCATGTCGGCGGCGCCGCAGCCGGTCAGCAGCAGGAGGGCCGCCGCGCCGGCCACCGCGGATGTCGTACGAAGTCGCATGTCACGCTCCCTTCTTCGGGCGTCGCTCGGTCGGCTGGGTCACCCGGTCGAGCATCAGGCCGAGACAGACGATCGCGGCGCCGGCCACCAGGCCGGTCGCGAGGTCGCCCTGCGCGAGGCCGAAGACGGCGTCGTAGCCGAGCGCGCCACCGCCGACCAGGCCGCCGATGATGACGACGGCGAGCACCAGGACCACGCCCTGGTTGACGGCGAGCAGCAACGACCGCCGGGCGAGCGGGAGCTGGACCTGCCACAGCTGCTGGCCGCTGGTCGCGCCGAGCGAGCGGGCCGCCTCCATCGCGGCCGGGTCGACCTGGCGCAGGCCCTGGGTGGTGATGCGGACGACGGCCGGGAGCGCGTACACGATCGCGGCGGCCACCGCCGGCGCGCGGCCTACGCCGAAGAGCGCCACGACCGGGATCAGGTACACGAACTGCGGCATCGTCTGGAAGACGTCCAGGACGGGGCGCAGCGCTCGTTCGAAGCGGTCGCTGCGGGCGGCCGCGATGCCCGTCGCGAAACCGAGGACGAGGGTGACGGCGACGGCCGCGAGGACCTGCGACAGCGTGTCCAGGGACGGTTCCCACACGCCGAGCACGCCGATCGCGGCCATGGCGAGGACGGCGGTGAGCGCGGTGCGCCAGGTGCCGATCAGCCAGGCGAGGGCCGCGACGACGAGCAGCACCGACCACCAGGGCAGCCACTGGAGGCCGTCGCGGAGCGGGTCCAGGACCCAGGTGGTGAAGTGACCCGCCCAGTCGGCGGTGCCGCCCACGTACGGGACGCCCGAGTACAGGTGGGCGGTCATCCAGTCGACGACGCGGTTGACCGGCTCGGCGATGTGCACCGTCCAGGCGTCGGGCCAGTCGAGGCGGCCCGCCAGGCGGCCGACGAGGGCTACGGCGACGATGGCGGCAATGGCGTACGCGCCCTGCGCTCGCCGGGGTTCCGCGTGGCCGAGGTTCTCCCCGGCAGCGCCCGTCACCCGGTCCAGGACGACGGCGAGCAGCACGATCGGGATTCCGGCGGCGAGCGCCGCGCCCACGTCGACCGAGGCCAGCGCCTGGTAGACGCGGTCGCCGAGGCCGCCCGCGCCGATCACCGACGCGATGACGGCCATGGACAGCGCCATCATGATCGTCTGGTTGAGGCCGAGGAGGAGTTCCCTGCGGGCGAGCGGGATCCGGGCGGTGAGCAGGCGCTGGCGGCCGGTGGCGCCCAGCGACTCGACGGCCTCCAGGACCCCCTGGTCGGCACCGCGCAGGCCGAGCGCGGTGAGGCGGGCCATGGGCGGGGCGGCGTAGACGACGGTGGCCAGGACGGCGGCCGGGACGCCGATGCCGAAGACGAGCACGACCGGAAGCAGGTAGGCGAAGGCGGGCATGACCTGCATGGTGTCGAGGACCGGGCGCAGCGCTCGGTCCATGCGGTCGGACAGGCCCGCGGCGAGACCGAGCAGGGCGCCCACGGCGACGGACGCGAGGACCGCCGCCACCATGAGGGCGAGCGTCTGCATGGTCGGCACCCACATGCCGAGCAGACCGCAGACGAGGAACGCGGCGGCCGTGCCGAGCGCGAGGCGTACCCCGGCGACCCGCCAGGCGACGAGCGCGCCGAAGGCCGTCACGCCCGCCCAGCCGGCGCCGAGAAGCACCAGGTACACGGCGCGCACGGCGAGGACGACCGCGTTGCTGACGTAGCCGAAGAAGTAGAGGAACAGGGGGTGGCTGTCGCGGTTGTCGATGATCCAGTCGCTGGCCCTGGACAGCGGCCCGGACAGGTCGACGGTGAGCGCGTGCGGCCAGCTGCCGTCGGCCCAGCGGGCGCCCGCGAGGGGCACGAGGACGGCCGCGGCGAGCGCGAGGAGCACAAGCTTGGCCACGGCACGGTGTCTGAGGATGCCCGGCAGGGCCGTGCGCGGGGCGGGAGCGGTGACCGTCGCCATCACGCCGCCTCCTTCTGGGACTCCTCGTGCGGCTCCGTTCCGGCGACCACGCCGAGCAACCGCTCGTGGTCGACGACCCCCAGACAGTGGCCGTCCCGCACCACACAGGCCGCCCGGCCGCTGTCGGCGACGATCCTGATCGCGTCGGCGACGACGGTGTCGGGGGCGAGGGCGCCGGGGTGGTCCGGGCCGCCGCAGTCGCCGGTGCGCATGGCCGTACGCACGGTCATGACCTGCTCGCGCGGGACGTCCCGGACGAACTCGCGTACGTAGTCGTCGGCCGGGGAGCCGACGATCTCCTCCGGGGTGCCGAGCTGCACGATGCGGCCGTCGCGCATGAGGGCGATGCGGTCACCGAGTTTGAGGGCCTCGTTCAGGTCGTGGGTGATGAAGACCATCGTGCGGCCCTCCTCGCGGTGCAGCCGGATCACCTCCTCCTGCATGTCGCGCCGGATCAGCGGGTCGAGCGCGCTGAACGGCTCGTCGAAGAGGAGGACCTCGGGGTCGACGGCGAGCGCGCGGGCCAGGCCGACGCGCTGCTGCTGGCCGCCGGACAGCTGGCCGGGCCGCCGCTGCTCCATGCCCTCCAGGCCGACCTTGGCGACGACCTCGGCGGCCCGCGCACGGCGCTCGCCCCGCGACACGCCCTGGATCTCCAGGCCGTACGCCACGTTGTCGAGGACCGTGCGGTGGGGGAGCAGGCCGAAGTGCTGGAAGACCATCGCGGCCCGGTGGCGGCGCAGTTCGCGCAGCCGCGCCCGGTCCATGGCGCGGACGTCCTCGCCGTCGATGGCGATGGTGCCCGCGGTCGGTTCGATCAGCCGGGTGAGGCAGCGCACCAGCGTGGACTTGCCGGATCCGGACAGGCCCATGACGACGAACACCTCGCCCTTGCGCACCTCGAAGCCCACGTCACGGACGGCGGCCGTGCAGCCGGTGCGGGAGCGCAGCTCGGCGGGGGCCAGGGCGGTGAGCTCGGGGTCGGCGGGAACCTGCTCGGGCTTCGGGCCGAACACCTTCCACAGGCCCTGGACGGAGAAGACGGGAGTGCCGCTCTTCACGACAGGGGCACCGCTCGTCACGACGGGAGTACCGCTCATCACACACCCCTTCCGATCAGGTCCACGGCCCGCTCACCGACCATCAGCACCCCGACCATCGGGTTCACGGCGGGCATGGTCGGGAAGACGGACGCGTCGGCGATGCGGATGCCGTCCAGGCCGCGGATGCGCAACTCGGGGTCGACGACCGCCTGTACGTCGTCGGCGGCGCCCATGCGGCAGGTGCCCGCCGGGTGGTACACGGTGTGCGCGACCTTGCGGGCGTACTCGCTCAGCTCCGCGTCGCCCAGCACCTCGGGTCCGGGGCACACCTCGCGCTTGAGCCAGCCGGCCAGCGGCTCGGTCTGCGCGATCTCGCGGGCGATGCGGATCCCGTCGACGAGGGTGCGGCCGTCGTAGTCGTCCTCGTCGGTGAAGTAGCGGAAGTCGAGGGCGGGCTTGACGGATGGATCCGCGCTGGTGAGGTAGAGCCGGCCGCGGCTCTTCGGCTTGGGGATGTTCGGCGTCATGGAGACGCCGAACTCCGGGCGTTCGTAACCCAGTCGCTCCGGATTGTCCGTGAACGGGACCTGGTAGAAGTGGAACATCAGGTCCGGGCCCGCATGCTCGGGGTCGCGGCGCACGAACAGGCCGGCGTCGGAGTCCATCGCGGAGTTCTCCGGGATGGGTCCGTGGGTCTCCCAGACGATCACCGACTCGGGGTGGTCGAGCAGGTTCTCGCCGACGCCGGGCAGGTCGTGCGCGACGGGGATACCGAGGGCTTCGAGGTCCTCGCGGGGGCCGATGCCGGAGTGCAGCAGCAGCCGGGGCGAGTCGACGGCGCCGGCGCACAACAGGACCTCGCGCCGGGCCCGTACGAGGGTCTCCTCGCCGTCCTTGCCGCGCACGTGCACGCCCTCGGCGCGGGTGCCGTTCAGCTCCAGCCGGTACGCCCAGGTCTCCAGCAGGATCGTCAGGTTCGGCCGCTCGTCCATCACCGGGTGCAGGTACGCCACCGACGCGCTGGAGCGCTTGTTGTTCTCGGGGTGATAGGCGAGATCGAAGAAGCCGGCGCCGTCCGTGAACGGCTTCTTGTTGAAGCCCTCGACGCGGGGGACGCCGAGCGCCTGCTGTGCCGCGTCGACGAAGTCGCGGGCGATGGCGTTTCGGTCCTTCTCGTCGACCGGGACGATGTTGTTGAGGAGGCGGGCGTAGTACGCCTCCATCGGCACCGCTCCCCAGCCCTTGGCGCCGGCCGCCTCCCACTCGTCCCAGTCGGACGGCAGCGGCTTGAAGGCGATGAGGGTGTTGTGGGAGGAGCAGCCGCCGAGGACGCGGGCCCGGCTGTGCCGGATGTGCGAGTTGCCGCGGGGCTGTTCGGTGGTCGGGTAGTCGTAGTCCAGCTCGCCGCCGAGCAGGCCCATCCAGCGGCGCAGGGTGAGGACGTCCTCGCGGCCGACGTCGCTGGGGCCGCCCTCGATGACGGCGACGGTGACGTCCGGGTTCTCGGTGAGGCGGGAGGCGATGACGGATCCGGCGGTGCCGCCGCCTATGACGACGTAGTCGTATTCGTGGGTGTTCTCGGCGTTCTCGGCATTCTCGGGCATGGGGTGGTGCTCCAAAATGTGGGGGGTTGGGCTGAGTCGGGGGGCTCAGCCCGTGAACCAGCGCACCGGGCGCGGTGCGAGGTTCTGGTAGACGTGCTTGGTCTCGCGGTACTCGGCGAGTCCGGCGGGGCCGAGCTCGCGGCCCACTCCGCTCTTTCCGAAGCCGCCCCACTCCGCCTGCGGGAGGTAGGGGTGGAAGTCGTTGATCCAGACGGTGCCGTGCCGCAGCCGGCCCGCGACCCGGCGGGCGCGTCCGGCATCGGCGGTCCAGACGGCGCCGGCGAGGCCGTACTCGGTGTCGTTGGCGAGCGCGACCGCCTCGTCCTCGGTGCGGAAGGTCTCGACGGTGAGCACCGGCCCGAAGACCTCCTCCCGTACGACCCGCATCTCGCGGTGGCACTGGTCGAGGACCGTCGGCTCGTAGAAGTAGCCGGTGGCGGGCCTGGTCTCAGTGGGGTCCGGTCGCCTGCCGCCGGTGCGCAGCACCGCGCCCTCGGCGAGCGCGGAGGCGACATACGCCTCGACCTTGGCGCGCTGCTGCTCGGAGACGAGCGGGCCGCACTCGACGCCGTCCTCGGTGCCGCGGCCGAGGCGGATACGGCTTGCCCTGCGGGCGAGTTCGGCGACGAAGCGTTCGCGGACGGACTCCTCCACGATGAGGCGGGCACCGGCCGAGCAGACCTGACCGCTGTGGATGAAGGCCGCGTTGAGGGCCTGGTCGACGGCGGTGTCGAAGGCCTCGTCGGTGGCGCAGGCGTCGGCGAAGACGACGTTGGGGTTCTTGCCGCCGAGTTCGAGGGCGACCTTCTTCACGGTCGGGGCGGCGGCCCGGGCGACCTTCGTGCCGCTGATGAGGCCGCCGGTGAAGGAGACCAGGTCGACGTCGGGGTGCTCGGCGAGACGGGCGCCGACCGAATGGCCGGGCCCGGTGACGAGGTTCGCGACACCGGCGGGCAGCCCGGCCTCGACGAGCAGATCGATGAGGGCGACGGTGGTGAGCGGGGTGATCTCACTCGGCTTGATCACGAAGGTGTTGCCGGCCGCGAGAGCAGGGGCGACTTTCCAACTGGCCTGGAGGAGGGGGTAGTTCCAGGGCGTGATCAGGGCGCACACGCCGACGGGTTCGTGTACGACGACGCTGTGGATGTCGGGCGAGCCCGCGTCGACGACGCGGCCGGGGGCCTCCGCGGCGACGAGGTCGGCGAAGTACCGGAAGGCGTCGGCGACGCAGTCGATGTCGACCCGGCCCTCCTCGAGGGTCTTGCCCGCGTCCCGGCTCTCCAGGAGCCCGAGCGTCTCGCGGTCGCGCACGAGGAGGTCGGCGACGCGACGCAGCAGCGCGGCACGCTCGGCGACCGGGGTGCGGGGCCACTCCCCCTGGCCGCCGTCGAAGGCGGCACGGGCGGCCGCCACGGCCAGGTCGGTGTCCTTCTCGTCACCCTCGGCGACCACGGCGAACGGCCGGGCGTCCGCGGGGTCGAGGATCTCGCGCGTGGCGCCGGAGACGGCTTCACGCCATTCCCCTCCCGCGTGGATGGTCCTGTGCGCCTGGAGTTCCGTTCTGTCGGCCATGATCGGTGTTGCCTTCCGTTCCTGTTCAGCACCCCTGTGTGACATGGATGTCACTCACCGGGACCGTGAGCGCATGCCCTCGACCTCCGGATGCATGCGCGATTGACGGCCGAAAGTGCGCCGTGTCACTGGCCATTAGGACAAACAGGGACGAAAGGTGAGACGGACGGGCACGCGCGCCATGCGAGCGAGCGACGGTTCCCGCCGGGACCTACGCGCACGCCCCGCCCGGCGGGCAGAAGGAGGCCACGGCCGTGGTGAGGGGTTCGCGGACCAGACCGGGGGCGAGGTCCTCGGGGCCGCTGACGCGGATCGCGTAGAGGGTGCCGTCGGCCGCCCGGAAGCGGTGGTCGATCACCTGTCGGGGGCCGTCGTTCGCGTCGTCGTAGCGGTAGGTCAGCTCGGACCAGGTGGTGTCGGACCTGCGGACGAGGGCCCGGTAGCCGGGCTGGCGTGCGAAGCCGTAGCCGGGGTCGTTCTCGGCGAGGTCCAGGGACTCGGCCGGGGTGCGCTCGGCGAGCGCGAAGACCTGGAGCCGGCGGCCGTCGGCCGGGGAGTCGTAGTAGACGACCGGGGCCTTCTCGCCCTGCTTCTGTCTGCGGGTCCAGCCCTCGGGGACGGCGATGGTGTAGCCGACCGGGTCGCGGGCCGTGCGATAGCCCGGGGCGGCCGACACGGACGGGGAGACCCGCGCCGAAGCCGACGCCGACGCCGACGGGGTGGTCGCCGGGGGCGAGGAGGTCACGCTGACGCTTGCGTGCGGGGTGGTTCCGGTCGCGGTGGAGTGGTCGCGGGCGAGGTACCAGACCCCGGCTCCGGTGCCCGCGCCGAGGACGACGGTGGCGGTGAGGACGAGCAGCAGACGGGCGGCCCCGGGAGAACGAGCGGGGGCGGGCGCGGGTGCGTACATGGGTGCGGGCGCCCAGGGCGGCGGGAGGGTTCCGCCGGACTCGGCCGGCGGTGGGGCCCACGGCGGCGGAGGCGTTCCGCCGGTCTCGGGCGGCGGTGGGGCCCACGGCGGCGGGAGCGTCCCGCCGGTCTGTGTCTCCGCCGAGGCCCACGGCGGGGTGGAGCCGTCCTCGGCGGCCCAGGCCGCGCGGCCGCTCTCCTCGCTCGGCTCGTGCTCCGACCCCGAGCTGTGGCCGTCCCATCCGAATCCGCCCATCGCGAACCCCCCGAATGCCCTGCCGGGTACCGCTTCCGACGGTAGCGGCGAAAACGGCCACAGGCCCTGTTCCGGTCGGAACCGGAACAGGGCCTGTGCGGGGCCGTGACAGAACCTCGAAGGTTCAGCGTGCGCGGAAGGCTCAGATGAGGCCGAGGCCGCGGACCGCGTCGCGCTCCTCCTCGAGCTCCTTGACGGAGGCGTCGATGCGGGCGCGGGAGAACTCGTTGATGTCCAGGCCCTGGACGATCTCGTACTTGCCGTCCTTGGTGGTGACCGGGAAGGAGGAGATCAGGCCCTCCGGGACGCCGTAGGAGCCGTCCGACGGGATGCCCATGGAGGTCCAGTCACCCTCGGCGGTGCCGTTGACCCACGTGTACACGTGGTCGATGGCGGCGTTGGCGGCGGAGGCCGCGGAGGAAGCGCCACGGGCCTCGATGATCGCCGCGCCGCGCTTGGCGACGGTCGGGATAAAGTCCTCGGCCAGCCACTTCTCGTCGTTCACGGTCTCGGCGGCGTTCTTGCCGGCGACCGTGGCGTGGAAGATGTCCGGGTACTGGGTGGCGGAGTGGTTGCCCCAGATGGTCAGGCGCTTGATGTCCGCGACCGTGGAGCCCGTCTTCTTCGCGAGCTGGGTCAGCGCACGGTTGTGGTCCAGGCGGGTCATCGCGGTGAAGCGCTCGGCCGGTACGTCCGGGGCGGCGGCCTGCGCGATGAGCGCGTTGGTGTTGGCCGGGTTACCGACGACGAGGACCTTGATGTCGTCCGCGGCGTGGTCGTTGATGGCCTTGCCCTGCGGCTTGAAGATGCCACCGTTCGCGGAGAGCAGGTCACCGCGCTCCATGCCCTTGGTGCGCGGGCGGGCGCCCACGAGGAGGGCGACGTTCGTGCCGTCGAAGGCGACGTTCGGATCGTCCGTGATGTCGATGCCCTGCAGGAGGGGGAACGCGCAGTCGTCCAGCTCCATGGCCGTGCCCTCGGCGGCCTTCAGCGCCGGGGTGATCTCCAGCAGGCGCAGCTTGACCGGCACGTCCGCGCCGAGCAGCTGGCCGGAGGCGATGCGGAAGAGCAGGGCGTAACCGATCTGGCCGGCCGCGCCGGTGACGGTGACGTTCACGGGAGTGCGGGTCATGGCGTTCTCCGTATGACAGCTGGCGGTGGGGCGTCCCTGCCCCGGGGGTTCGGGATCCCCGCCACCGGCTTGTGACCGGCGCCCGCCACGATGATCGATCATCGGTACGGATGATCGATCTCTTGGCGTCAAGAGATCCGTCGCTCAGGCTATCGCGCATCCGGGATCTCGGATGCGCGGCCCCGTGTGGCCCGCCCCACAGAGTGACACCGACGGGGCAAAAGGAGGCGGCCGCCGGTCCGGGAGAGGAGGAACAGGCGGCCGCCGTGGGGGTACCGGATTGCCGGACTCCCGTGGGGGTAACCTCCGCCTGCCCCGGATGCCGGTGGCCATGCCTGCCTCACGCCGATTTGTTTCGACGCCTGCCGGCGCCTACTGGGTGCACCCCTTCCGCCCGGACGCCAGCGTCGCGCACGCCGTCGCCTCGCCCGCGTCCTTCACGGCCACCATCGGTGTGTACGCGATGGTGTCCCCGGCGGTGGTGATGTTCCCGGACTGCTTGGCCGTACCGACGCTCACCTGGACCGCGTCCCCCTGCGTGGCCTGCGTGATGCGTCCCCACGCCGCCCCGCAGGTCTCGCTGTAGCGGACCTCGACGACGGTCGTGCCGACGGTGGCGGTCTTGGTGGTGGTCACCAGGTCGCCGCTGCAGCCCATGCTCTCCGCGTCCTTGCCGGTGCAGCCGGCGCCGCCGCACTTCACCCCGGCGGGCAGATCGAGGTCGGTGCTCGCGGACGGCGAGGGCGAGCCGGTCGCGCCCTCGCTCTTCTTCTCGCCGCCGTTGCCGGGGAAGAAGAGCACCGCGGCCACGACGACGAGGGCACCGACGGCACCCGCGAGGAACATCGTCGCCCGCCGCTTCCCCCGCGAGGAGCCGGAGCCGTCCGCCGACGCGCCGACGCCCGGCCCGGCACCCTGTGGCGGTTCGCCGTAGGGACGCGAGATCGGCGTCGGAACCGGATCCGGCCCCGGCGTTCCCGGCGCGGATGCCGGCGACGCACCGGTGTACCCCGCGAGCCCCCACGAGTTGCCGCCCGAGGAGCCGGAACCGGGTCCGGAACCGGACGTGGATCCCGGCTTGGATCCGGAACCGGAGACGGAGCCGGAGCCGGAGCCGGATCCGCTCCGTGAGGCGGCGTCGCGCTCCCGGGCGTCGGCGTCGGGTGCCGTCGGCTGCGGCGGCACCGTCGGGGCGACGCCCGCGGGGCCCGCGATCCCGGGGGCCACCGTGGCACTGCCACCCTTGCGGGCCGTCTTGCCCGGCTTGGCGTTCGCGGGCGGCGCACCGAACTCCCCCAGCTCGGCACGCGCCTGGGAGATGCGGATCGCCTCCATGGTCCTGTCGTGACGCATCTCCGAACGGCTCCAGGCGCGTTCGGCGAGCTCCCACATCGTGGTCAGGTGGATCGGATTGGTGCCGGTGACCTCGGCCAGGGCGACGATCGCGCCCTTGGGCGCGAGGAGCCGGCCGTTGAGGTAACGCTCCCAGGACGTCTTGCTGTAGCCCGTGCGGTCGGCCACCGCCGCGATGCTCAAACCGCTGCGGTCCACCAGTCGCCGCAGCTGACTGGCGAACTCCCGCACCTGCGGATCGAGTTCATCCGGTAAGGCCCTCCAACGAGGCATTGAACCCCCCTCTTCCCCCCCGGTACGTGCCGGTCGTTCCCCGTGCGTGACGCCCTGCCCCGAGTCCCCGTTCTGGCTACCCACAGGGATGCGCCCGGTAAGGCCCTCAGTTCCCGGGGCAGGGGCGCACGGGAGCATTCGGGCCCGTGGGCATGCACCCTTGCACGCCTGGCTGACCTCGGGACGTCCCGGACCGTCCCGATTGGACACGTTAGCCGCGCTGTACAGCCGATTCGGGATACTTCCCGAACTTGTCAATTCATCGACACAACGGGGACACACCCGTGACCTCGCCCGCCCCAGGGGTGATCAGGTCACCCAGCCACCACGGCACCGACGACGGCGGTGAGCAGCAGAACGAGCAGCAGCAGAACGGCGTACAGCAGCAGGCGTCCGGCGGGCTTCGGCGGCGGTTCCTCCTCCGGACGCTCCCACCACGGGACGGTCGGGTCGTCCTCGTACACCTCGCCGCCCGCCCCCTGCGCGGGCTCCGCCACCGGGCGGGGCCAGGCCTCGACCGCCAGTTCCCAGCGCACACCGAAGCGTTCGGCGTCCGGACCGTCCAGGCCCGCGACGCGGCAGAGCGCGGTCACGGCCTGCCGCGGCGGGGGCTGTACGGCGTTGAGATAGCGCTGCCAGGAGGACTTGCTGTACGCGGTGCGCGCGCCGAGCGAGGCCAGGCTGAGGCCTGTGCGGTCCTTCAGGAGCCGCAGTTGTTCCACGAAGTGCCGCACCTCCGGCGGCAGCCCGTCCGGCAGCGGCTGCCAGCCGCCCATCGTCCACCTCCACGGCGTTCCTCACGTTGCCCGATCGAGGGACGACACGGGACGGCGATCGGTTCCCGGACGCACCCTCGTAGCGGAACGGTCACTTCCGTGCCACAGCGCACAGACAGCCGTTGAACAGCACATTCACGGCGGGGGAGGGTGGTTTCCGGCGGCGGTCCGTCCTTCATCGGGGGTGAGGACGGACCGCCGTACGGGAAGCGAGGCCTCGGGCTCGCTCAGCTGCTGACGGTGAAGTGCAGCGCGCCCTTCAGGAACGGGATCACCAGCCACGGGTTGGGCTGTGCCATCAGCGCCAGCAGCACGATGGCGAGGCCCAGCACGCCGTAGGTGGTGATGTCCGTGAAGCGGGAGCGCACCGCGAGCATGCCGACGCCGGGCAGTATCCAGCGCATGACGGCTCCGGCGAGCAGGGCGACGCCGATCAGTATCGTCCCGATCCGGAACAGGTCCAGCGCCGTCAGCAGCAGGCCGAGCGCGACCACGATGAGCACGGCGAGGATCGGCCACTGCCGGGCGGGCGCCGGGGCGTCACCGGCGGCGGCCCGGCCGCCGCCTTCGGGGCGCGCGGTGTCCTTGGTGAACAGCGGGAACCGGCGCGTGGTGCGCCTCGGCCTCCCCTCGGCGTCGGGCGCGCCGACCGGATCGCGGACGGTGAGTTCCGCGTCGCCGTACGAGTCACCCTGCGCGTCGCCTTGCGTCTCACCGCGCTTGTCGCTTCGCGCGTCGTCCTCCGCGGTGTCCAGCGCGGACTCCTGCGGGGTGCCCCCCGCCTCAGCCGACACTGCGCTCCGCCGCCTCGACCACGTTGACGAGCAGCTGGGCACGGGTCATCGGGCCGACCCCGCCGGGGTTCGGGGAGATCCAGCCGGCGACCTCGGCGACGCCCGGGTGGACGTCTCCGACGATCTTGCCCTCGGCGTTGCGCGAGACGCCGACGTCGAGCACGGCGGCGCCCGGCTTGACGTCCTCGGGGCGGATCAGGTGCGCGAAACCGGCCGCGGCGACGATGATGTCGGCGCGCTTGAGGTGGGCGGACAGATCGCGGGTGCCGGTGTGGCACTGGGTCACCGTCGCGTTCTCGCTGCGCCGCGTCAGCAGCAGCGGCATCGAACGCCCGATGGTGACGCCACGGCCCACGACCACGACCTCGGCGCCCTTGGTCTCCACGCCGTGGCGGCGCAGCAGGGTCAGCACACCGTTGGGGGTGCAGGGCAGCGGCGCGGGCTCGTTGAGTACCAGCCGGCCGAGGTTCGTCGGGTGGAGGCCGTCGGCGTCCTTGTGCGGGTCCATCAGTTCGAGGATGCGGTTCTCGTCGATGCCCTTGGGCAGCGGCAGCTGGACGATGTACCCGGTGCACGCCGGGTCGTCGTTCAGCTCCCGGACGACCGCCTCGATCTCCTCCTGCGTCGCCGTGGCGGGCAGCTCGCGCTGGATGGACGCGATACCGACCTCTGCGCAGTCGCGGTGCTTGCCGGCGACGTACTTCTGGCTGCCGGGGTCGTCCCCGACGAGGATCGTGCCGAGGCCGGGCGTGATGCCCTTCTCCTTCAGCGCCGCCACGCGGGCGGTCAGATCGGACTTGATCTCAGCTGCGGTGGCCTTGCCATCGAGAATCTGGGCGGTCATGACCCCATCCTCCCGGATGACCGCCCCTTGGTTCCAATCCGGGTCCATACCGCGCCGCTCGGCCCGTATCCCCCCATGATCGACGATGTTGCACTTGCACAACACATGCGGAATGCGGCTGGACAAGTAAGAGGCGACTAAAGAACGATGAGCAGCACAGTGCCGCGGGCAGTACCGGGGGGACGGACCGCATCTGTAGAACTTTCCTCCGAACCGTGCCGCGCGTCGTCCCCGCACTTGGGCAACACGGAGGAAGGACCGCCATGAGTTTCGGCGACCCGAACAACCCCTACGGGCAGCCGCCCCAGCAGCCGCCGGCCGCTCCCGGCTACGGGTACCCGCAGCATCCGCCCGGCGTTCCGCCGCAGGGTTACGGCTACCCGCAGCAGCCGGCGTACCCCGGTTACGCCGGGGCGAACACGCTGCCGCAGTCGATGCCCGGTCTGATGGTGACCGCGCGGGTCCTGCTCTACATCGTGGCGGGTGTCCAGGTCCTCATCGGCATCTTCGCCATCTTCGGCGCCGCGACGATCAACGACGCCTCCAACTCGGGCGAGGACGCCTTCGGCAGCAACGACTTCTCCGACATCGGCCACGCCTCGGCCGGCATCATCTTCGTCGTCGCCGTGCTCTTCCTGGCCCTCGCGGGACTGTCGATCACCCTGGGCGTGAAGTTCACCCGCGGCGGCCAGGGCATCCGCATCACCACCATGATCTACGGCATCCTGGGCGCCCTCTTCGGCGTCCTCATCCTGATCGGCGCGGCCGACGCCGGCTCCTCGGCCGCCCTGGTGTGGGCGCTGCTGTGGATCGGCTTCGGCGGCATCATGGCGGCGGCGATGATCGCCCCGTCGGGCTCGGCCTGGTTCAACCGCCCGCGGTACTGAACGGGCCGAACGCGCCGGAGATTCGCGCCAGCAACACCCGAGGGCCGTGTCTCACCCCCGCGGAGGGGGAGAGACACGGCCCTGGTGTCTTCGGCGAGGCGGCCGAGCGATCGGGCGATCGGACGACCCGAGCGCTCAGCCGATCAGGCGATCAGGCGATCAGTGGAAGAAGTGCCGCGTCCCGGTGAAGTACATCGTGACGCCCGCCTTCTGCGCGGCCTCCACGACCAGCTCGTCACGGACCGAGCCGCCGGGCTGGACCACGGCCTTGACGCCGGCCGCGGTGAGGATCTCCAGGCCGTCGGGGAACGGGAAGAAGGCGTCGGAGGCGGCGTACGAGCCGCGCGCCCGCTCCTCACCGGCCCGCTCCACCGCCAGCTTCGCGGAGTCGACCCGGTTGACCTGGCCCATGCCGACGCCGACCGAGGCGCCGTCCTTGGCGAGCAGGATGGCGTTGGACTTCACGGCCCGGCAGGCCTTCCAGGCGAAGGAGAGCTCGGCGAGCTCGTCCGCGGTGAGCGCCTCACCGGTCGCCAGCGTCCAGTTGGCGGGGTCGTCGCCGTCGGCCTGGAGGCGGTCGGTCACCTGGAGCAGCGCGCCGCCGTCGATGGGCTTGACCTCGGCGGGGTGCGAGGGCGCCGTCGGGGCCTTCAGCACCCGGATGTTCTTCTTCTTGGCGAGTGCCTCCAGAGCACCCTCCTCGTAGTCGGGCGCGACGATGACCTCGGTGAAGATCTCGGCGACCTGCTCCGCCATCTCCTTGCTGACCGGCCGGTTGACGGCGATGACGCCGCCGAACGCGGACAGCGGGTCGCAGGCGTGCGCCTTGCGGTGCGCCTCGGCGACGTCCGCGCCGATCGCGATGCCGCAGGGGTTGGCGTGCTTGATGATCGCGACGCAGGGCTCGTCGTGGTCGTACGCGGCACGGCGGGCGGCGTCCGTGTCCGTGTAGTTGTTGTACGACATCTCCTTGCCGTGCAGCTGCTCGGCCTCGGCGAGGCCGGCGCCCGTGCCGTCGACGTAGAGGGCGGCCGGCTGGTGCGGGTTCTCGCCGTAGCGCAGGGTGCTCTTGCGCTCCAGCGTGGCGCCGACGAAGTCGGGGAACAGCGAGTCGTCGACGGGGGCGTAGGAGCTCGCGAACCAGCCCGCGACCGCGATGTCGTACGACGCCGTGTGCTGGAAGGCCTCGGCGGCCAGCCGCTTGCGGGCGCCCAGGTCGAAGCCGCCGTCCCGGACCGCGGCGAGGACGTCGCCGTACCGCGCCGGGCTGGTCACCACGGCGACCGACGGGTGGTTCTTGGCGGCGGCACGCACCATCGACGGACCGCCGATGTCGATCTGCTCGACGCACTCGTCGGGGGAGGCGCCCGAGGCGACGGTCTCGCGGAACGGGTAGAGGTTGACGACGACGAGGTCGAACGGCTCGACACCCAGCTCGGCGAGCTGCTCGCGGTGGCTGTCCAGCCGCAGGTCGGCGAGGATGCCCGCGTGGACCTTGGGGTGCAGGGTCTTGACCCGGCCGTCCAGGCACTCGGGGAAGCCGGTGAGCTCCTCCACCTTGGTGACGGGGACGCCGGCGTCGGCGATACGGGCGGCCGTGGACCCGGTGGAGACGAGCTCGACACCGGCCTCCTGCAGCCCGCGCGCGAGCTCCTCGAGCCCGGTCTTGTCGTAGACGCTGACGAGCGCGCGACGGATGGCCCGCTTGTTGCTCTCGGCGGTGGCGGTCACTGGATAACTACCTTTCGTCCCTCAATGCGATAGCCGTTGCGGGCGAGCCGCCCCACGACATCGACGAGCAGCCTTCGCTCGACTTCCTTGATGCGCTCGTGCAGAGCGCTCTCGTCGTCCTCGTCCCGGATCTCCACCACGCCCTGAGCGATGATCGGTCCGGTGTCGACGCCGTCGTCGACGAAGTGGACGGTGCAGCCGGTGACCCTGGCGCCGTACGCGAGCGCGTCCCGCACACCGTGGGCTCCGGGAAAACTGGGCAGCAGGGCGGGGTGCGTGTTGACGAACCGCCCGCCGAACCGGGCGAGGAACGCCTTCCCCACGATCTTCATGAACCCGGCCGACACGACGAGGTCGGGCTCGTAGGCGGAGACGGCCTCGGTGAGGGCCGTGTCCCACTCCTCCCGGCTGCCGTAGTCCTTCACCTTCGTCACGAAGGTCGGCAGCCCGGCGCGCTCGGCGCGCGCGAGCCCCTCGATGCCGTCGCGGTCGGCGCCTACGGCCACGATCTCGGCTCCGTACGCCTCGACGCCGGCGCTCGCGATGGCGTCGAGGAGCGCCTGCAGATTGGTGCCGGATCCGGAGACCAGCACGACGAGGCGCTTGGCCACGGGCTTGGCGGCCACGGTGGGGCCCTTTCTCGGGGAAGCGTTTGTACAGTCGTACGAATGCTTCGCGCCCCCGGATACGGGGAAGTCTACGAAGCGGCCGACCGTCAGCAACGATACCGGCACACGGGGCGGCCCCCACGGGACGGGGGCGTGGCCGGAAGGTAGCGTCTGGGAGGAGCGGGCTCGGGAACGCGGTCGTTGTGCGGCGCGTTCACGAAGTGACAGCTCACGCAGGGACCAGAACCCGTCGCGACACCAGTCGTATTCACCAAGGGGAAGACGCTCACTTGATGCCGGACCGCAGCCAGCGACTCCTCACGCTCCCCCCGCAGTCGGTGCAGGGAGCGGTGCGCAGCGGGGTGCTGCTGCGCGAGCACCCCGCCTCGCCGCCCGACGCGTCCTCGGGCAAGAAGAACGGCGGCGAGCAGGGCGGAAACGGCCCGGCCCAGGAGGACAACCCGTTCGCGCCGCCGCCGGAGGGCACGCCCGACCGGCCGTGGCAGCCGCGCCGCCCGGCGGGCGGCGAGGGCGAAGACGGCGGCTCCGGCGGTTCCGGCGGCTCCCCGTGGGGCAGCCAGTGGAGCGACCGGCAGCCCGGCCGCTCCCAGGGCGGCTTCGGCGAGCGCCCCGGCAACGGCAACAACAACGGCAACGGCGGTGGTCCCGAGGGACCGTCCGGCGGCGGCCCCGGCAGCGGTATGCGCTGGGACCCGACCGACCCGGTCCAGCGCCGTGCGCGCTTCGCCCTCCTGTCCGGCATGTGGGCCTTCTTCTTCGCCCTCTTCAGCTGGCCCTATGTGGCCCTGCTGCTCGGCGCCCTGGCCCTCTACTGGGGCATCAGCGCCCTGCGGACCAAGCCCCGCGCCGCCGACCCGAACACCCCCGCCACCGACACCGGCGGCCGCCCCCAGACCACGGCCGCGGTGAGCGGCCTGGTCACGGCGTCCCTGGCCATCGCCCTGGTCGCCGCGGGCTTCACCGCGCAACTCGTCTACCGCGACTACTACACCTGCACGACCGACGCCCTCACCAACGAGGCCAAACAGTCCTGCAAGCAGCTTCTGCCGGAGGAGCTGCGGGGGGTACTGGGCACGAGCTGACGGTCGACGACTGTCTTCGACGCCGGTCCGTATGACCCGGCCCGCCGGCCCTGGGACGGGATGGGGTCCCAGAGGTCTGGGCAGGGGCGGCGGGGGCGAGACGCCTCTCGGTGACGTCAGTGCCCGGGCGCCCCGCCAGGGGCGTCCTCCGGCGAGCCGGACACGTCCCTCAGCGCCGCCCAGCGAGCCTCGCGGAAGGCGTCGTCGTACCAGAGCTCGGACGTCGGCTCGACGGCCGGCGGATCGGCGGGCAGGAGGTCGTACAGGCTCTCGTGCTCGCTGTGCTCCTCGGTGTCCTGGCGGCTCCCCGGCATCGTCCCTCGCCCCGTCGAGTCCTGCCCCCGCCCCTGCCCCCGGAACAGCCGGCCGCCCGGCGAGCGCCCCGGCCTCCGCATCCGTAGCCGATGCCGACGCCCGCTGGAACGTCCTTCCAGCTGCGCCTCTCCCGACGTGTCCGCCGACTCCTCCTTCGGCGTCTCCCCCCGTGGCCCGCCGAGCTCCTGCCCCGCCCCCCGACCGCCCCTGCACCGCCACTCCCGCACCACCACCGCCACCGGAACCCCCGCCCCCACCGTCCACACCAGCGTCGCCCCGCCCACCTGCCACCACACCGGCCCGAAGCGGGCGAGCGCGGCGACGCCGAGCGGTCCGCCCGCCAGCGCGGCGAGCACGGCCAGCGCCACCGCGCACAGCAGGGCCGCCAGCACAGCGGAGACAAGGGTCCGCCCACGCGACCAGACCCCCACCCTCTGCTTCCCCACCTCCTGCGTCCCCACCGCCGACGCCGCTCCGGCGATGAACCACCCCACCGTCATCCCGGCCGCCACCGGCACCGCCACGGACGCCCAGTTCAGCGGTGTTCCGGGGCCCGCATGCGGTACCGCCGCCAGCAGGGGGAACGGCGGGAGCAGCGGGGCGGGAGCAGAGGACAGGGGGCCCGTCACATGGCCGACGCCCAGCGCGAAGCCGGGGCCGGCGGCGTACGCGGCCGCCCACACCACCGCGTTCGGGATCAGCACGAGGCACAGGAGCAGGACGGCGAACCGTCCGGACCAGCCGTCCGTCAGCTGCCAGAAGGACGCGCGCGCCGCCCCTCCGTGCCACACCAGCGACGCTCCCACCAGCAGCGCGCCGCCACCGAAGAACACCGCCGTGCCGGCCCCCGCGGCTCGTGCGACGGCCCTGAGTCGTACCCGGGCGTCCGCCCCGAGCACGTCCGCCCCGAGAACGAGTCGCCGCAGCGCGCCCGGCAGCAGGACCAGCACGCTGTCCATGGGATCGTGGGGCCGCCCGTACGCCGTCCACACCCCCGCCCCGGCCGCCACCGCGGCGACCAGCGGCAGGCACGCCGCCGTCCACGCCCACGAGGGCCGCAGCGCGCCGCCCGCGGCATAGAGGGAGGCGGTCGCGCCGACGGCGAGGTAGCCGAGGACGACGCCCACCCATGCCGTGCCCGCGGCCACCCGCGGTCCCTCCGCATCCGCATCCGCCTCCCCCTCCGCGCCCCCATCCGTGTCCACGTCTCCGCCGCCGTCCGCCACGTCCCGTGCCGCCCGGTACACCAGCCAGGCCGGCAGCGCGAGCAGCAGCATGGGGGTGACGCCCAGGGGGGCCGGGACGCCGGAGAGGGTGTCGGTGCGGACCAGCTCGGCACCGTGCGCCAGCAGCCACAGGGCGGCGGCGGCGTGCAGGGCGCCGCCCGGCCCGCTGTCGGGGTACGGCGAACTGATCCACAGCGCCAGCACGAGCACGGCGAACGAGCCGAGCCCCAGCCCCGCGGCGACGGCACCACCCAGGAAGCTCGCGGCGAGTCCGGGCGAACGGTCGCGCATCCGGGTGAGCAGGGGCGACAACGACGGTCGGCGAACGGTCATCTGGATCACGACCGTCATGCTCCCAACGACACGCGCTTTCCCGTCGTAACAGGCGAACTTCCGCCGTGTCACTCAATATATGTTTATGTACTTTTTCGTACGAAAGGGCACCCTGTGACACAGAGCCCTGCACCCCCGCTCCCCCCGCCCGAGGAATGCCGACGCCTGCGTGAGAAGGCCTCTCTGACGCAGGACCAGATCGCGGCACGGGTGGGCGTCACGCGGAAGACGGTGCGCGCATGGGAGGCCGGCCGCACGGCTCCGCGGGGCCGGAAACGGGAAGAGTACGCCAAGCTGCTGGCCGCGTCCGCCGAGCCCGAGAGCGGCATGACGACCGGTCAGGACACGGCGGGCGACACCGAGGTGACCGCACGTCTGGAGAAGCAGGCACCGGCGGCCGCCGAGCCATGGAAGCCCCCCGGGACGACCGACGCTCTGACGCCCGCTCAGGCCTTCGACGCGCTGTACGCCTTCTGCGCCCCCGCCCTCGTACGCCAGACGTACCTGCTCACCGGGCGCCGCGAGCTCGCGCGCGAGTCCGTCGAACGGTCCTTCCAGCTCGCCTGGCAGCGCTGGCCCGAGGTGGCACAAGACCGCGACCCGGCGGGCTGGGTTCGGGCGACGGCGTACGAGTACGCGCTCTCCCCCTGGCACCGCTTCCGCCTGCGCTACCGGCACCCCGAACCCCCGCCCGCCGACGCCACCGACCGCGCGCTGCTGGACGCACTGCTCAAACTCCCGCCGCCGCACCGCCGCACCCTCCTTCTCTACGACGGTGTCGGCCTCGGTCTGCCGGAGACCGCGGCGGAGACGGAGGCGAGCACCCGGGCGGCAGCGAAACGGCTGCTGCACGCGCGCGAGGCCTTCGCGGCGTGCCTGCCGCAGCTCGCGGAGCCGTCCGGCCTGCACCGGCGGCTGACCGAACTGGCCTCCACGGAACGCCTCCAGGCCGCCAAGCCGACGACCGTGCGGGTGAGCGGCGAACGCAGGGCACGCTTCTGGACCCGGGCCGCGATCGCCTTCACGGTCGCCATCGTCGGCGCGACCTCCCTCACCCTGCGCACCGCACCCACGCGCTACGAGCCACCGGTGCCCGCCGGGGAGACGGTACGGGGAGTCCCGCCGAAGGCTGCGCCGGGCACCCTCTCGCACAGGGAACTGACCTTGCGGGCCAAGCTGCGCTCGGAGGCGCAGCACGGGCCGGAGAGGCTGGTGCCTCTGTCGCGCTGAGCATGCGGAAAGGCCCGCACCCCCGTGAGGGTGCGGGCCCTTGCGTCATGCCAGAGCGTCAGCCCGCGAGGATCTCGCGCGCGAGCTTCGCCGTCTCGGTCGGCGTCTTGCCGACCTTGACGCCGGCGGCCTCGAGGGCCTCCTTCTTGGCGGCGGCCGTACCGGAGGAGCCGGAGACGATGGCGCCGGCGTGGCCCATGGTCTTGCCCTCGGGCGCGGTGAAGCCCGCGACGTAGCCGACGACCGGCTTGGTCACGTTCTCCTTGATGTACGCCGCGGCCCGCTCCTCGGCGTCGCCGCCGATCTCACCGATCATGACGATCAGGTCCGTGTCGGGGTCGGCCTCGAACGCGGCGAGCGCGTCGATGTGCGTGGTGCCGATGACCGGGTCGCCACCGATGCCGACGGCCGACGAGAAGCCGATGTCACGGAGCTCGTACATCATCTGGTACGTCAGCGTGCCGGACTTCGAGACCAGGCCGATGCGGCCCGGCTTGGTGATGTCGCCCGGGATGATGCCGGCGTTCGACTGGCCGGGGGTGATGAGACCCGGGCAGTTGGGGCCGATGATGCGGGTCTTGTTGCCCTGCGACACGGCGTACGCGTAGAACGCGGCCGAGTCGTGGACGGCGATGCCCTCGGTGATGACGACCGCGAGGGGGATCTCCGCGTCGATCGCCTCGACGACGGCGGCCTTGGCGAAGGCCGGCGGTACGAAGAGGACGGATACGTTCGCGCCCGTCTTCTCGATCGCCTCGGCGACGGTGCCGAAGACCGGGATCTCGGTGCCGTCGACGTCGACGGTCGTGCCCGCCTTGCGCGGGTTCACGCCACCGACGATGTTCGTGCCGTCGGCGAGCATGAGCTTGGTGTGCTTCATGCCCGTGGAGCCGGTCATGCCCTGGACGATGACCTTGGAGTCCTTGTTGAGGAAGATAGCCATGGCTGTGTTCCCTCGTCCTTACTTCGCAGCCGCGAGCTCGGCGGCCTTGTCGGCCGCGCCGTCCATGGTGTCCACGCGCTGCACCAGCGGGTGGTTGGCGTCGGAGAGGATCTTGCGACCCAGCTCGGCGTTGTTGCCGTCCAGACGGACGACGAGCGGCTTGGTGACTTCCTCGCCCTTGTCCTCGAGGAGCTTCAGCGCCTGGACGATGCCGTTGGCGACCTCGTCACAGGCGGTGATGCCACCGAAGACGTTGACGAAGACGGACTTGACGTCCGGGTCGCCGAGGATGATCTCCAGGCCGTTCGCCATCACGGCCGCGGACGCGCCGCCGCCGATGTCGAGGAAGTTGGCCGGCTTGACGCCACCGTGGTTCTCACCGGCGTACGCGACGACGTCCAGGGTGCTCATGACGAGACCCGCGCCGTTGCCGATGATGCCGACCTCACCGTCGAGCTTGACGTAGTTGAGGTTCTTCTCCTTGGCGGCGGCCTCGAGCGGGTTCGCCGCCGCGTGGTCGACGAGCGCCTCGTGCTCCGGCTGACGGAAGTCGGCGTTCTCGTCCAGGGAGACCTTGCCGTCGAGGGCGATGACGTCACCGGAGGCGACCTTGGCCAGCGGGTTGACCTCGACGAGGAGCGCGTCCTCCTCGATGAAGGTCTTCCACAGCGTCACGAGGACGTTGGCGACCTTGTCGGCGACCTCGGCCGGGAAGTTCGCGGCCTCGACGATCTCGCGCGCCTTCTCGGGGGTCACACCCTCGTTGGCGTCGATCGGCGTCTTGGCGACGGCCTCGGGGCGGGTGGCCGCCACCTCCTCGATCTCCATGCCGCCCTCGACGGACGCGATGGAGAGGAAGGTGCGGTTGGCACGGTCGAGGAGGAAGGAGACGTAGTACTCCTCCAGGATCTCCGGGGCCGTCTCGGCGATCATCACCTTGTGGACCGTGTGGCCCTTGATGTCCATGCCGAGGATGTCCGTCGCGCGGGCGACGGCCTCGTCCGGGGTCGCAGCCAGCTTCACGCCGCCGGCCTTGCCGCGGCCGCCGACCTTCACCTGCGCCTTGACGACGGACTTGCCACCGAGACGCTCAGTGGCTGCGCGGGCCGCCTCAGGCGTGTCGATGACTTCACCGGCCAGCACCGGTACATCGTGCTTGGCGAAGAGGTCCCTCGCCTGGTACTCGAACAGGTCCACGCGCTTCCGTCCCTATCAGTGATCTCGCGGTTCGTTGGATGCGTGGGCGTGCCGCGAAGGGCAACGTGACGACCGCATGTGTCACAGGGGATGCGCACACGGTGTCCGAGCGCGCGGCATGTCCGTCTCGCAGGTTATCGCCGGTTGAAGGGGGTCTCTAAATCGAGGGTCACACCTGAGCGGTGATACCTGTCACATGATGCCGTTTCTACGGCCCTCTTTGGCACGGCGTGCCGCGAAGGTGGGGCCTCACCGGGCTGGGGTTGACCCGGTGAGGCCCCTTGAACAGCCCACAAGGGGCCCAGGCCGGGTGAGCCTCACCCCAATGAGGACCACCCGTCCCATCCGCGGAGACTGGACCGGACCGACCGACGGCTTTCGGCCGTCCGAGTCCATCGGCCCCGCGGCGTCAGATGCTGTACGTGCTTCCGTAGTGCACGTTCTGCACGCTTTGCATGTTCTGCACGCCCTGTGCGTCATACGCGTACTGCGCGGACTGCACGTGGCTCGGCGTGATCGACTCGGCGACGCCCACGACGCCGGTGACGGCGTGGCCGGCCAGCGGACCGCCGGTCGCCTCGACGGTCCCGGTCACGTCCTGCGCGAAGGGCGCCACCTGGCCCGAGACCCCGTGGACGAACGGCGCGGCCTCGCCGAGGACCCCGTCCGCGAAGGGAGCGACATCGCCCGTGACGCCGTACGCCAGCGCCGTGGCGCTGCCGCCGACGCCCTGGACGACCGGCCGCACGGTCTCGGTGACGGTGTCGACGACGGGCTGCACGGCCGCGGTGATCCCCTGCGCGAACGCCGGCACCTCACCCATGACGCCCCCGGCGAAGGCCCCGGTCCGCCCGGCCACGCCGTCCGCGAAAGGCGGTACGGCACCGACGACGCCGCCCGCGAAGGGCTCCACGTCACCCACGACGCCGTACGCCAGACCACCCGCGTCCGCGACGACCTGCCCGGCGACGGGCACGATCCCGTGCACGGCCGTGTTCGCGACGGGCGGCAGAACAGCGCCGGTCGTGTCGGCGGCCACCTGCCCGACGAGGCCGTTGGCGTACGGCGGTACGTCCGTGACGACGCCGCCGACCACCGGCTGGACGCCGGCGACCACCCCGGCGGCGACGGGCTGCACACCGGTGACCGCGCCGCCCGCGACCCCACGCACGTCGGAGACCGCGCCCCAGGCGACCGGCGGCACGTCCTGGGCGACACCGCCCGCGACCAGCTGGACGTCGGCGACGACCCCGTACGCCAGACCGGTCGCCGCATCGACGGTGTGACCGGCGGTCGACCCGGCCCCCGTCACCGCGTGCGTGGCGACGGGCCCGACCCCGGTCACCGCATCGGTGACGGTCGGCGTCACCCCGCTCACCGCCCCCGTCGCCACGGGCACCACGCCCGACACGGCCTGGCCGGCGACCGGCGTCACGCCCGCCACTGCCTGGCCGGCGACGGGCAGCACGCCGTCGACCGCGGCGGAGGCCGCCGGCGGGACGACCGCACCGGCCGTCCGCTCGACCACCGGGGTTGCCGCCCCGGGGACGGCGGCGACGGTACCGACGACCCGCTGCTCGACCCCGCCGACCGTGCCGGTGACGTGGCTCGGCACGGAGCTGACGGTGGCCTCGGCGGCGGACTTCGCGCCGGCCACCGTGCCCTGCGCGGTGGTGACCGCTCCCGAGGTGCGGGAGTCGACGCCGGCGACCGAGCCCTGCGCGGCGGCGGTCACTCCCGCCCCGATACGGCCGGCGCCCGCGACCGTGTGCCGCGCCTTCGTCCGTACGACGCCGTCGACGCCCTGCGCCTGACGGCGGGCGGCCGACTGGGCACCCTGCAGCTTCGTCTGCGCGGCGGCCAGGGCCTGCTCCAGCTCCGGTGCGAAGACGGAGAGCGGGCCGAAGAGGTAGTCGATCCCGTCCTGGGGGGTGGTCGGGGTCTGCGTCGGGGTCCGGGTCACGGCCGGGGCCGCGTCGGAGACGGCGTCGGCGGACTTGCCGGCCGCGACTGTGACCGTGGCCGCGGCCGCGGACTTCGCGGCCCGGGCGCCCTGGATGGCCTGCGCGCCCCTGATCCTGGAAGCGGTGGAGGCGGTGACCTCGGCGTCGACGTAGCGGCGAGCCTGCTCCGCGGTGTCGGCGGCGTGGGCCGCCGACTTGGCGTGGGGGGCGGCGCCGGTGCCGACGCCGGTGCCGGTGGTCGCGGTGCCGAGGGTTTCGCTGACCGAGGAGGTGACCTCGGCCGCGGTGTCGGTGACCGTGCCGGTGACGGCGTCGACGGTGTCGGTGACCGAGCCGAGGGTGTCACCGGCGTCGGTGGTCGCGTCCGGTACGGACACGGTCGGGGCGGGCAGCTCGTCGGCGCTGGCCGCGGCGGAGCCGAGCGCCCACGCGCCGGAGACGCCGGCGGCTATCACGATGGAGCGGCGGATGTTCTTGTTCATGCGTGCGTCAGATCCTTAGGGGATTCCGAGACGTCGTGACCTCGGGACTTCGGGACATGAGGTCCGGAGAACGGAGGGGTGTCCGGACGGGAGGGCAGACCTGTTCCGCCCCCGCGCGGCAGGTCAACAGCGGGGGAAGGCCTGCCCTAGGCGGGGAATACGGGGATGTCCCGGTACCTGTCCCTGGTCCCGGCGGCGTCGGCACGCGCCGCGGTGCCGGGCACGAGCCGCAGCGGCGCCTGGCGATTCGGGGGCACGGCATGCGCGTCGCCGTGCCGCGACGTGCCGTTGTCGAGCGCCGACTGATTGACCAGCGCGCCGTCGGGGTCGCCGGTGGGCGCCGGGTGCGCGGGCGCGGCCTGCCCGGCATGGGCGGGGCGGTGGCGGATGAGGCCGGCCGCGGTGCCCGTGCCGATGCCGATGCCGATGCCGTCAACGGCCGGACGCGGTCCGTACGAGTCGGTCGGCGCCGGCTGTTCCGTACGCCCGCCGGACGACACCATCTCCGCTGAGCCCGCCGGCTGCGCTGCCGTGGTGCCGGGCGCGGGCAGCGTCCTACCCGGCAGCGAGGGCAGACCCGGCAGCGAGGGCGCTGCGGGCAACGCGGGCAGAGACGGCAACGGGGATACCTGCGCCCGCGTCTCCATCAGCCCTTCGGCGACCCCGTTCACCACCTTCCCGACCGGCTGCGTCACGGCCTCGGCTACCGGGTGCGCGATCTCCTCCTGGACGGAAGCGGCGACACGGGAACCCACTGGACGTACGACAGGCTTGTCCGCGGTGAGCGTGCCCGGCGTGCCCTGCGTCAACGACCCGACCCCGTCCGTCACGGCGGACGGCACGGCAAGGGGCGAGGGGACGGCAGGGGTTGAGGTCGAGGCCGAAGTCGAAGAGGTCGAGGTCAGCGACGTCGGGCCCTCCGCCGCATGCGCCTGCTCCCCGCAGAGGAACCCGAGCGCGAACAATCCGCCCACCAGCAGAGCGACTTGCAGCGCACGCCGCCCGGCCGCCGTGCGCAAGACACGCAGAGCGGCACCGGGCAGGGCTGCTGGCCAGGTCAAGAGGGGGAGGATCCTCCCGTGCGGCGGGACGAGTGACAGATGGCGCGTGGCGTCGATCCTCGCACGCAACTCCCGAGGTTGCGCAAGCCCCCTATTACCGATGGGTAGTCATGTCCGGTTTCGTGCCCCCCTTTCCGTCGGAGCATCGGCCTACCGGCCCACTGGCCCACCGACCCATCCGCCCACCGGCCCATGGGCCGTCACTGGCTGTCCGGTACCGGTATCGGCCGCTTCTCGATCGCCGCCGCCATCACCTCCGGGAACAGATCGGGTGTGCAGGCGAACGCCGGTGCTCCCAGGGCGGCGAGCGCGGCCGCGTGCTCCCGGTCGTAGGCCGGCGCCCCCTCGTCCGACAGCGCGAGCAGGGTCACGAACTGCACCCCCGACGCCTTCATCGCGGTGACCCGCTTGAGCATCTCGTTCCGTATCCCCCCTTCGTAGAGGTCGCTGATCAACACGACCACCGTCTCCGCGGGCCGGGTGATCTGTGACTGGCAATAGGCGAGCGCCCGGTTGATGTCCGTACCGCCGCCGAGTTGCGTCCCGAAGAGGACGTCGACGGGGTCGTCGAGCTGGTCGGTGAGGTCGACGACCGCCGTGTCGAAGACGACGAGCCGCGTGCTGATCGACCGCATGGACGCCAGCACCGCCCCGAACACCGACGCGTAGACGACCGATGCCGCCATCGACCCGGACTGGTCGATGCAGAGGACGACCTCCTTCTTCACCGACTGCGAGGCGCGCCCGTACCCGATGAGCCGTTCCGGCACGACCGTCCGGTATTCCGGCAGGTAGTGCTTGAGGTTGGCCGCGATCGTGCGGTTCCAGTCGATGTCGTGGTGGCGCGGCCGGCTGACGCGGGCGCTGCGGTCGAGGGCGCCGGTGAGGGTGGCGCGGGTGCGGGTGGCGAGCCGCTTCTCAAGGTCCTCGACGACCTTGCGCACGACGGACCGTGCGGTCTCCCTCGTCGTCTCGGGCATCGCCTTGTTGAGCGAGAGCAGCGTGCCGACCAGGTGCACGTCGGCCTCCACCGCCTCCAGCATCTCCGGCTCCAGCAGAAGCGTGGACAGCCCGAGCCGGTCGATGGCGTCGCGCTGCATGACCTGCACGACGGAGGAGGGGAAGTACGTCCGGATGTCCCCGAGCCAGCGCGCCACGGACGGCGCCGACGCCCCCAGCCCCGCCGAACGGTCCCGCCCCGACTGCGGTTTGTCCCCCTTCCCGTAGAGGGCGGTGAGCGCCCCGTCCATCGCGGAGTCGGGCCCGGACAGCGCGCACCCGGTGCCGTCGGCCGAGTCGCCGCCGAGCACCAGCCGCCAGCGCCGCAGCCGCTCCTGGACGGGGTCCGTCGCACTCGTCGGCTCGGTCGTCATCCGCCCACCCCCACAAGGTCGTTGTCGTCGGCCTGCCCCTCGTCGGTCCTGTCCTCTTCGGCGTCCAGGCCGAGCAGCAGCCGCACCACCGGCAGTACGGCGTCCGCGCGCGCGAGGTCCGGTTCCGGGTCGAAGCCGGGTACGCCGGAGCCCGGACCGCCCGCCGCGCTCCCCCGCTCTCCGGGCCCGCGCCGCACCAGCTCGCCGAGCGTTCTGCGCACCCCCGGTTCGTACGCCGAGAAAGTGCGCCGCAGCAACGGCAGCACGTCCGTGAAGGCACCTGCCGGCACCCCGGTGAGCCAGCCGTCGACCAGGCCGAGCAGTCGCTCGTCGTGCACGAGGAGCATCCCGCCGCCCCCGCCGCCGACGAAGCCCTCGATCCAGGCGGCCGCGTCCCCGGGCGGCGACCCCGGTGACAGAGCGAGCCCCATGAGCCGCGCCGCCTCGTCCTGTGCCAACTCCCCGTCGTCCAGCAGAAGCCGCACGGCCCGCCCCTGAACCACGCCGGGCACGCTGTCCCGCGCGGACAGCACCCGGAGCACCCGGTGCCAGCGCCCGCGCAGGTCGCCGTGTCCCGGTGCGGGATCGTCGCCCAGCAGGGCCACCGCCCCGTGCACCGCGTCCACATGGCGCCGCATGTCGTCGGCGGCATCGGCGTCGAGTCCGGCGCAGGCCGGCGGCAGGCCGACGAAGACCCGCTCGGCGAGGCCCGCGGCGACCTCCGCGAGCGCCCCGGTGTCCGTGCCGCGCACATCGCCGTAGCGCAGGGAGCGGACCAGGGCCGGCAGGGCCTGCGCGAGGTGGCCGACGTCCGTGTCGAGGGCCGCGCGGTCGGCGAGGATCCGCATGACCGTGGGGAGCGCGTCGGACAGGTCGGCCAGCAGGCAGTGCTCGGCGAGTGCGGTGACGTCGGCGAGGCTCCGCGCGGCGACGGCGTCCGCCTCCGCCTTCCCGGTCGCGGCGGCGAGCACGGTGGTCCCCCACACCCCGGCCTCGGCGACGCGCACGGACAACTCCGGCTCCCAGCGCAGCCGCCACGTCTCGCGGAACGTGCCCGTGCTGCCCCGCGAGGCGGCCGGCTCGCCCCAGTCGACCCGCAGCAACCGCAGCCGGTGCAGCAGCCTGCTGCGTCCGGCGTCGGTCTCCTTGCGCAGGTCGAGCTCCAGCTCCCGCTCCAACGCGTCCGGTTTGAGCCGCAGTCGGCGCTGCGACCGGTCGAGGTCACGCTGCAACGGCACCGCCGGCGCCGCCCGTGGCACCTCCCCCAGTACGTCTCCCACGACCAGCCGGTCGTGCACCAGCGCCAGCGGGACGTCCGAGCCCTCGCACATCACCGCCCGCACGGCGTCGGTGGTCTCGCTCAGCCCGGGCAGCGGGCGGCCGCGCATCGCGGCGAGCGTCCCGGCCAGCCGCACCGCCTCGATGACGTGCGCCGAGGAGACAAGACGATCCTCCGCACGCAGCAGTCCGGCGATCTTGGTCATCCACCGCTCGACCGGCCGGTCCGGCGCGCCGAACAGATGCCCGTACCAGCCCGGTGAGTCGATGCCGGCGCCGTACCCGCTGTCCCGCGACAGTCTGCGGTGCGTCCACGGCACCCAGGTCATGTCCGTCCTGACCTTGGACAGCCCCTTCAGCAGCGCCCGGTCGGCGGCCGCGGTGGTCCTCTGCCGCAGTGCGGGCACGTGCCAGGCCCCGCACACCACGGCGACGTCACACCCGAACTCCCGCTGCGCCGCCCGCACCTGGAGCCGCATGTACGCCTCCCGGAGGGGATCACGGTCGTGGCCCCCGCTGCCGTAGGCCTCCCGCAGCGCCCCCATGGCTTCCTCGAGCGCCAGGAACGGAGCCAACACGTCCGCCTCACCCGCGCCCCGACGCTCGACGACGTCCGCCTCACCCGCGCCCCGGTGCTCGACGACGTCCTCCCACCAGCGCTCGGGATCGTCGTAACCGGCGACTTGGGCGAGCACGCCGATGGGGTCGATCCGGATGTCGGCGCCAGGAGTGTTTTCCTCGGTCTCCCCTTCTTCTGCGCCAGAGCCGCCCGCTGCCCTCCCCCACGCCAGGGTGTGGGTGGCCGGCAGATCGATGAAGCGGGCCGGGACGCCGTGTTCCAGGGCCCAGCGGATCGCCACCCACTCCGGCGAGAACTCGGCCAGCGGCCAGAACGCCGAGCGGCCGGGCTCGTCCACGGCGTGGGCGAGGAGGGCGACCGGCGGTCGCATGTCCTCGTCGGCGGCCAGCGGGATCAGGGCGTCGGCCTCGGGCGGTCCCTCGATCAGCACCACTCCTGGCCGCGCCGCCTCCAGCGCGGCCCGCACGGCCCGCGCCGACCCCGGCCCATGATGCCGTACACCCAGCAGCAGCGGCCCTGGGCGGGCACCGGTCGTCATCCCACTCCCCCTCGTCCTCGCCGGCGCCCTCCCGCGCAATCCCGGAACCCCCATCCGGTGCCGTTCACACGCTCACCTCCCGGCAGGCCCGGTAGAAGTCCTTCCAGCCGTCCCGCTCGCGTACGACCGCTTCCAGGTACTCCTGCCAGACGACCCGGTCGGACGCCGGGTCGCAGACCACTGCGCCGAGGATGCCCGCGGCGACATCGCCCGCCCGGAGCGCTCCGTCGCCGAAGTGGGCGGCCAGCGCGAGGCCGTTGGTGACGACGGAGATCGCCTCGGCCGTGGACAGCGTGCCGCTGGGCGACTTCACCTTCGTACGGCCGTCGGCGGTGACCCCGTCGCGCAGTTCGCGAAAGACGGTGACGACGCGGCGGATCTCGTCGATGCCGTCGGGCGCGGCCGGCAGGTCGAGAGAGCGGCCGATCTGGTCGACGCGGCGCGCGACGATGTCGACCTCGGCCTCGACACTCTCCGGCAGGGGCAGCACGACCGTGTTGAAGCGGCGGCGCAGCGCGCTGGACAGGTCGTTGACCCCACGGTCGCGGTCGTTGGCCGTGGCGATCAGGTTGAACCCGCGGACCGCCTGCACCTCCTGGCCCAGCTCCGGTATCGGCAGGGTCTTCTCCGACAGGATCGTGATGAGCGTGTCCTGTACGTCGGCCGGAATGCGGGTCAGTTCCTCGACGCGCACGGTCATCCCCTCCGCCATGGCCCGCATGACGGGGCTGGGCACGAGGGCGTCGCGGCTCGGGCCGTGGGCGAGCAGCTGCGCGTAGTTCCAGCCGTAGCGGATCGCCTCCTCCGGTGTGCCGGCCGTGCCCTGCACCAGCAGGGTGGAGTCGCCGCTGACCGCCGCGGCCAGATGCTCGGAGACCCAGGTCTTCGCGGTGCCGGGCACGCCGAGCAGGAGCAGCGCCCGGTCGGTGGCGAGCGTGGTGACGGCGACCTCGACGAGACGGCGCGGGCCCACGTACTTCGGCGTGATCACCGTGCCGTCCGGCAGGGCGCCACCGAGCAGATAGGTCGCCACCGCCCACGGCGACAGCTTCCAGCGGGCCGGACGCGGGCGGTCGTCCTGCGCGGCCAGTGCGGCGAGTTCGGCGGCGAAGGCGTCCTCGGCGTGCGGCCGCAACGCCTCGCCCGTCCCTTGCGCGGACGGATCGACCACCGTCGGTTCCACGGACACAGTCATGGCTGAGGCCCCCTCCAGCTCGGCCGGTTCGGATCTGGTGTCCACCGTGCACCACGGCACTGACAATGCGTTCCGACCTGCACAAACGCTGCGCGATCCGGCTCGTTGGGCCGATTGTCAGTGGTGGGATCTACCTTCGATGGCATGACTCAGCAGGGGGTGCGCTGGACGGCGGACCAGGTGCTGGCACTGGCACCTGACGCCGCTTCACGCAAGGCGGGGAGCAAACTCGGCGCGGCCGGCCCGTGGTCCGAGGCGGGGAGTTCTGACGAGGGGGCGGTGTGGGGACTGTGCAAGGGCAGTGGCAGCAAGCCGTATCAGACGGTCGTCGATGTCGCGGACGCGTCCGGCCCCGCGTACAAGTGCAGTTGCCCGAGCCGCAAGTTCCCCTGCAAGCACGCGCTCGGGCTGCTGCTGCTCTGGGCGGGCGGGGACGCCGCGATGCCGCCGGGGCAGCCGCCGGCCTGGGCCGGGGAGTGGCTGGCGGGGAGGAGGAAGCGTGCGGGGGAGAAACGGCCGGCGGGCGCCGGGGGTTCCTCGCCGGGAAGTGGTGATCCCGAGGCGGCGCGGCGCAGGGCGGAGCGCCGGGCCGAGCGGATCACGGCGGGGGCGACGGAGCTGGAGCACCGTCTGACGGACCTGCTGCGCGGCGGCCTGGCCACGGCGGAGCAGGCGGGGTACGGGCTGTGGGAGGAGACGGCGGCCCGCATGGTCGACGCACAGGCGCCCGGCCTGGCAGCCCGGGTACGCGAGTTGGGCGCGATCCCGTCGTCGGGGCCCGGCTGGCCCATGCGTCTGCTGGAGGAGTGCGCGCTGCTCCACCTCCTCGACCAGGGATGGCTGCGTCGGGAGCGGCTGCCGGACGGCCTGGCGGCGACGGTCCGTTCCCGCATCGGCCTGCCCGGCGCGGCGGACGGCCCGCCGCTGCGCGACCGCTGGCTGGTCCTCGCCCAGTACGACACGGCGGACGCGAAGCTGACGACCCGCCGCATCTGGCTGCACGGCGCCGACTCGGGGCGCACGGCGCTCCTCCTCTCCTACGGCGCCGCGGGCCGGGCCCCGGAGCTCGCGCTGCCGGTGGGGCTGACCCTGGAGGCCGAGGTGTCCGCGTACCCGGGCGCCGGACAGCCACGGGCGGCCCTGGGCGAACAGTTCGCACCACCCGCGCCGACGGCGCTCCGGCCGCCGGGAGTGACGGCGACCGAGGCGGCGGCCCGCTACGGCGAGGCGCTTCGGGACGACCCCTGGCTGGACTCGGTCCCGGTGACGCTGGACCGGGTGATACCGGTCGCGGACGGCGACTCCTGGCAGCTGGCTGACGCCGACAAGGACACGGCCCTGCCGCTCACCCCCACCGCCCGCACACGCCCGGGCCTGTGGCGCCTGGTCGCCCTGTCGGGGGGTGGCCCCGTCAAGGTCTTCGGCGAGTGCGGCCACCGGGGCTTCACCCCGCTGACGGCCTGGCCGGAGGGCGCGGGCGAGGCGGTGCCGCTGTGCTGAACCGTCGGCCACCGCACGCCACCCACCTGTGGAAAGGAACCCCATGAACAGGACGTCCGTTCCCGTGGACGCGCCCACGCCGGGCGCCTGGGAGGACCTGGTCACCACGGCGCTGCTCGGGACGGACCGGCGTACTCCTCCCGCCTCCGGGCCCGGCCGGGGCCGGGAAGCACCGGTGGCGCTGCTGGACGCGGCGGCCGCGGAGACCGTACGCCGACGGGCCGGACTGCGGCCGGCCCGCGCGGCACGGCGCCCGGAACCGGCCCCCGCCGACCCGCGCCCGGCGCTGCCCGCGGCAGCGGCGCACAGGCTGACGATGCTGCTGGCCGACCGTTCCGGTGTGGGCGGCGGAGGTCGCAGGGGCACCGCACCGGACCTGATGGAGCTGCTGCCCCAGTGGCTCGCGGTGGCGAACTCCCGCGGTTTCGCCGCACCCCCTCAGGCGCTGCCCGCGCTGCTGGACGCGGCCCGCGGCCGTACGGACCTGCGGCCGGCGGCGCTGGCGTTCGCGGGCCCGCGCGCCGTATGGCTGGCCCGGCTGAACCCGGACTGGCGGTTCGCCCTGCGCGCGACCCCGGGCGGGGGTACGGCGCTGCCGGCCCCGGAGGAAACGGACAGGATCGGGCAGCTGTGGCAGGAGGGTCTGTTCGCCGAGCGGGTCGCCCTGCTGTCGGCGATACGGGCGCGCGAGCCTGAGGCCGCACGCGAACTGCTCGCGGCCACCTGGGCGACGGAACGCGCGGAGGACCGGCTGATGTTCCTCGATTCCCTGCGCACGGGCCTCGGTCCGCGGGACGAGGCCTTCCTGGAGCAGGCCCTGGCCGACCGGAGCCGCAATGTGCGGGCGACGGCGGCGGAGTTGCTGTCGGCGTTGCCGGGCTCGGCGCTCGCCGCACGGATGGCGGTGCGGGCCGGGGCCTGCGTGGCCGTCGACCACATGCGGGCCGTGCCGATGCTCACCGTCGAGGCTCCGCACGAGTGCGACGCGGACATGGAGCGCGACGGTGTGCTGGCCAAGGCGCCGGCGGGCCGGGGTGAGCGGTCGTGGTGGTTCGGCCAGCTGGTGGAGGCGGCACCGCTCGCCACCTGGTCCGGGCGGCTCGCCGGACGGACCCCGCAGGAGATCGTGGCGTTGCCCGTGGCGGACGACTGGCAGGGAGAACTGCACGCGGCGTGGTGCCGGGCGGCGGTGCGCCAGCGGGACGCCGAGTGGGCGCGGGCGCTGCTGGGGATGCCCTCCGCGCCCGAGGCGGGCGGACCGGGCGCGGTGTCCCTCGCCGAGCGGGCGAAGCTGCTCGGGACGCTGTCCGCCCGGGAGCGGGCCGAGTGGGTCGCCGGGTTCATCGCCGCGCACGGCCTGTCCGAGGCGTTCCAGCTGCTCGGCATGTGCGCGGTGCCCTGGGCCGAGCCGCTCGGGCGGGCGGTGGTCGACGCGCTCAACATCGCACGGGACGCCGGGAGCTACCCATGGAGCTTCAGCGGAGTGATGGGGCTGGCCGAGCGCTGCCTCGCCCCGGCCGCGGCGAGCCGGCTCGACGGCCTGCTGGCGATACCCGACGAGCCGGAGGACGCGTCACCGGGGGCCGCGGGTTACTGGGCGGAGGCCTTCCAGCGCCTGGTCACCACGTTGCGCCTGCGCGCTGTGATGGCGGAGGAGCTGGACGCGGCCGCCCCGGTGATGACGCAAGTGCTGGGCGCGGCCGCCCGGTGATGACGCAAGTGCTGGGTGCGGTCGCCCCGGGGTGATGGAGGAGAGGCCGGAAGCGGCCGCCCCCGCCACCACGGCGCCCATACCCCGGCAGTCACCGTCCGTAGCTGACCGCTACGCTCCGGCGGGTTGCCGTACGTTCGCCCGGACCCAGTCCACGATCGACGCCGTCGTCGCTCCAGGCGTGAAGATCTCCGCGACACCCTTTTCCTTGAGCGGCGGGATGTCCGCCTCGGGGATGATCCCGCCGCCGAAGACGAGGATGTCCTCCGCGTCCCGCTCCTTGAGCAGGTCGATCACCGCCCCGAAGAGCGTGTTGTGGGCACCGGAGAGGATGGACAGCCCGATCGCGTCGGCGTCCTCCTGGATCGCGGTGTCGACGATCTGCTCGGGAGTCTGGTGGAGCCCGGTGTAGATGACCTCCATGCCGGCGTCGCGCAGCGCCCGCGCGATCACCTTGGCCCCGCGATCATGGCCGTCGAGCCCCGGCTTGGCCACTACGACGCGGATCGGACCGGCTGCCACACCCATCACTGCCTCCATGAAGCGACTGCATCCATCCCTACCGACAAGTACCGCACACGTCACACCGCCGGGGAAGTGAACGAACGTTATCGCCAGCATCCCGTAACCGGCGGTTTCGCGGAGGACACCGAGGGGGAAATCACACGATGGGACACGTTCGCCGCGCATCGTTCCGAGTCTCCGCGGCCCACGCGCCGCATGCCCTGCGGCCGAGGGGCGAGGAGGGAACCCGCGCACGGGAGCCGCAACGAGGTCGCCGGCACCACCGCGCCGCAAGACCGCGCGCCGTGGCGGTGCGGCGAGCCGACGCAGGAAAGCCGGGCACGCAGGGCAGCACGGAACGACAGCGCACCCGGCGCACCCCGCACCGACAGCCTCCGCCGCGACTTCCACGAGAGCACACGGGGGGACAGAGTCGTCCTCCGTGTGCCGACAGGAGGTCGGCCATGAAGGTCACCCGGGCACTGCCGCCCTTACCGCCCCTCTGCCAGTGGCTTGTGCCGACCAGACTGGCGGGACTCTCCGTCGCCCTCCTGAAGGCCACCGCCCTGGAGGTCGTGATCCTCGCGGGCCACCTCCTTCTCTACCCCTCCGGCATCGCCCAGGAGCGGCGGTCGCCGGCCGCCCCGGACACCCCTGACACTCCCCAGCTCCCGACCCGTCCCGACCACCCCCCGGTCGTCCTGCTGCACGGCTTCATCGACAACCGTTCCGTGTTCGTCGTGTTGCGCCGCAGCCTCGCCCAGCACGGCCGTCACCAGCTGATGTCACTCAACTACTCGCCGCTCACCTGCGACATCCGCACCGCCGCAGAACTGCTCGGCCGGCACGTAGAGGAGATCTGCGAGCGCACGGGCAGCGGGCAGGTCGACATCGTCGGGCACAGTCTCGGCGGCCTGATCGCGCGGTACTACGTCCAGCGGCTCGGCGGTGACCTGCGCGTCCGCACGCTGGTCACGCTCGGCACCCCGCACTCCGGCACCCGGGCGGTGCCGCTGGCGAACGCGCACCCCATCGTGCGCCAGATGCGTCCCGGCTCCCAGGTCATCGAGGAGTTGGCACTGCCCGCCCCCGGCTGCCGTACGCAATTCGTCAGCTTCTGGAGCGACCTCGACCACGTGATGGACCCACTGGAGACCGCCTGTATCGACCACCCTGACCTACTGGCGCAGAACGTGCGGGTGAGCGGGATCGGACACCTCGCCCTGCCCGTGCACCCGGCCGTCGCGACCGGGATACGACAGGCCCTCGAGACCACACAGCGGCCGGCATCGGACGCCGTCACCGACTCCGCCGCGCACACCGATGACCTGACCGTGGCATAAGAACACGACGGAAATAGCAGACATATGGCGTGCTTCGCCCTAACGGCGGCCCGCCGCAGCCGGCATACCGAGGCCCGAGGGCACCTAGAACTCGAACAATCTTCGAACGCAAGGCCAAACTCGTGCCCGCAGTCCCCCGAAACACGGCCGAATGCCCGTTTCCTGCGCGCATGAAACCTGCCGAAGATTGTCGCGCCCGCATACCGACGGGTACAGTCACCGCACTGCTCTGGCAGCCCCTGTTGTCGAGGCGAAAGAGAAGTTGGTGAACGACCGTCACCCGTCGGGGACCATGACCACCCCGGCTCCGGCTTCCGACGCCGCTTCGGCGCACTATGCGCCGTACGGCACCGAGGAAGCCCAGTACGGCGACTTCACCACGTACGGCGGCGGGTACGACGCGAACGGTTTCGCAACGGGCAGCTTCGACACCGGCGCCCACGCCACCACGGCCTTCGCGACCGACCCCCTCTTCGGCAGCCTTCCGGGCAACGCCCATGACACCGGCTCGTACGACACCGGCCACCACACCGGTCACCACAGCGGCTCGTACGACGCGGGCCAGTGGTCCACCGGCGCGCACGAGACCCTGAACTACGACCCGTACGCGGCCCAGCACCACGCCGCCTACGACACCGGCGCGTACGACACGACGACTTGGTCCGCCGACCACCGGCAGCTGTCCACCGTCCCGCAGCAGACCACGGCCTCCGACGTCTCCGGCCAGTGGGACGCGAACACCTGGTTGCAGCCCGACCGGTCCAGCACTCCGGCCGACCTCACCCAGCAGTGGGAATGGGGCGCGCAGGCCTTCGACACCGGCGCGTACGACGCCACGCAGTGGAACACCGACGGCGAGGAGTCCCCCACCTCGGCCGACGAACCGGCCCCGGCAGAGGGCGAGTCGACCGACACCGGCGAACTCCCCTCCGAAGCGCCCCTCCTTGACGACCAGGAGGAGGCCGTCCCGCTCCCGGCCCCGCGCGCGGCGTCCCGCGGCGCGTCCCGTTCCCGCCGCCGTACGCCCCCGAAGCGCTCCGCGCTGCTCACCGTGGCCGTGCCCTCGGCGTGTGTGATGGGTGTCGCCGGGATCGCGGCCGCCTCCGTCGGCACCCTGACGGACGACGGCAAGGACACGACGGCGTCCGCCTCGGACGCGCAGGCGGTGAAACCGGCCGCCGCCAACAACAAGCTGGACACCCAGCTCGAGAGCCTCTCCGCCGGCGCCGACGACTTCGCCGACCGGGCCAGCCGCACACAGGAACGCATCGACCTCAAGGCCCAGCAGGAGGCCGAGAAGAAGAAGGCGGCGGCGGAGGCGGCCCGCAAGGAGCGGCTGCGCCCGAAGTACGCCCTTCCGGTCGAGCAGAAGGGGCTGAGCGCGTACTTCGGCCAGGCCGGCATCAACTGGATGTCCGTGCACACCGGCATCGACTTCCCGGTCTCGTACGGCACGACCGTGATGTCCGCGACCGACGGCACCGTCCGTACGCAGTGGAACAGCGCGTACGGCAACATGATGATCGTGACGGCGAAGGACGGCACGGAGACGTGGTACTGCCACCTCTCCAGCTACCGCGTCGCCTCCGGTTCGACGGTGAAGGCCGGCGACCCGATCGCGTACTCCGGAAACTCGGGCAACTCCACCGGGCCTCACCTGCACTTCGAGGTACGGCCCAGTGGCGGCTCGGCGATAGACCCGCTCCCGTGGCTGCGGAGCCACGGCCTCGACCCGACGTAGGACCCCGTAGTAAGCGTCGGCAGTGAGCGCCAGCAGTAAGTACGAGTCGAGCCCCCGGCATTGCGCCGGGGGCTCGACTCGTGACCGCTAGAGCTTCTCCACCGGCGCGTACCGCAGCAGCAGCCGCTTCGGCTTCGTGTCCCCGAAGTCGATCGTCGCCTCGGCGTTCCCGCCCGTGCCCTTCACTCCGACGACCGTGCCGAGTCCGAACTGGTCGTGCGTGACCCGGTCGCCGACGGCCAGGGACACCACCGGCTTCTCCGATGCCCTGCGCGTGGCGAAACCGGACGCGCCCGACGCCGACGAACGCGAACGCGAGGACGACAGCGAGGCCGCCGGCCCCGAGGACACCGGTGCCGTGGCGCCCGTCCGCTTCCACTCCAGGTGGGCCGGCGGGATCTCCTCCAGGAAGCGGGAGGGCGGGTTGTACGACGGCTGCCCCCAGGCGCTGCGCATCGCCGACCGCGTGAGGTAGAGCCGCTCACGCGCGCGGGTGATGCCGACGTACGCCAGACGGCGCTCTTCCTCCAGCTCCTTGGCCTGGCCGAGGGCACGCATGTGCGGGAAGACGCCGTCCTCCATGCCGGTCAGGAAGACGACCGGGAACTCCAGGCCCTTGGCGGTGTGCAAGGTCATCAGCGTGATGACCCCGTCGCCGTCCTCCTCGTCGGGGATCTGGTCGGAGTCGGCGACGAGCGCGACCCGCTCCAGGAAGTCGGAGAGCCCGCCCGCCGCCTCGCCCTCGCCGGCCTCCTGCTCGAACTCCAGGGCCACGGCGGCGAGTTCCTGGAGGTTCTCGATGCGGGTCTCGTCCTGCGGGTCGGTGGAGGCCTGCAACTCGGCGAGATAGCCGGTCCGTTCGAGGACGGCCTCCAGGACCGTCGCCGGGCCGGCGCCCGACTCGGCGATCGTACGGAGGTCCTCCATCAGCGTGTTGAACCGCTGCACGGCGTTCGTCGACCGCGCGGCCATGCCGTAGGCCTCGTCGACGCGCCGCAGTGCCTGCGGGAAGCTGATCTTCTCGCGCTGGGAGAGGGCGTCGATCATCGCCTCGGCGCGCTCGCCGATGCCCCGCTTGGGCACGTTGAGGATGCGCCGCAGCGGGACCGAGTCCTCCGGGTTGGCCAGGACGCGCAGGTAGGCCAGGACGTCCCGGACCTCCTTGCGCTCGTAGAAGCGGACGCCGCCGACGACCTTGTAGGGCAGGCCGACGCGGATGAAGATCTCTTCGAAGACACGGGACTGGGCGTTGGTGCGGTAGAACACGGCGACGTCGCCGGCCTTCGCCTCGCCCGCGTCCGTGAGGCGGTCTATCTCGTCGGCGACGAACTGCGCCTCGTCGTGCTCGGTGTCGGCGACGTACCCGGTGATGCTCGCGCCCGCGCCCGCGTTGGTCCACAGGTTCTTGGGGCGGCGGGACTCATTGCGCTCGATGACGGCGTTGGCGGCGCTCAGGATGGTCTGCGTGGAGCGGTAGTTCTGCTCCAGCAGGATCGTCGTCGCGTCCGGGTAGTCCTCCTCGAACTGGAGGATGTTGCGGATGGTCGCGCCGCGGAACGCGTAGATCGACTGGTCGGCATCGCCCACGACGCACAGTTCGGCGGGCTGGAGGTCGTGTTCGGCGGGCGGCACGTCCACGGGGTGCTCGGACGTGCCGACGAGCTCACGCACCAGGGCGTACTGGGCGTGGTTGGTGTCCTGGTACTCGTCGACGAGTACATGACGGAAGCGGCGGCGGTAGTGCTCGGCGACGTCCGGGAACGCGCGCAGCAGGTTGACCGTCGTCATGATCAGGTCGTCGAAGTCGAGGGCGTTGGCCTCGCGCAGGCGCGACTGGTACATGGCGTAGGCCTGGGCGAGGGTCTTCTCGAAGCCGTCGGTGGCCTGGGCGGCGAAGTCCTCCTCGTCGATCAGCTCGTTCTTCAGATTGGAGATCTTGGCGCTGAAGGACTTCGGCGGAAAACGCTTGGGATCGAGGTCCAGGTCGCGGCAGACCAGGGCCATCAGCCGCTTGGAGTCGGCGGCGTCGTAGATCGAGAAGGCGGACGTGAAGCCCAGCTTCTTGCTCTCGCGGCGCAGGATGCGCACGCACGCGCTGTGGAAGGTCATCACCCACATCGCGTTCGCGCGCGGGCCGACGAGGTGCTCGACGCGCTCCTTCATCTCGCCCGCGGCCTTGTTGGTGAAGGTGATCGCGAGGATCTGGCCCGGATGCACGTTCCGCTCGCCGAGCAGGTGGGCGATGCGGTGGGTGAGGACGCGCGTCTTGCCGGACCCGGCGCCGGCCACGATGAGCAGCGGGGAGCCGGAGTGGACGACGGCGGCACGCTGGTTCTCGTTCAGCCCCTCCAGGAGGGCGGCCGGGTCGATCGCCGGGCGCGGGGCACCGTCGCGGTAGTACACGTCCCGGTCCGGCGGCACGTCGAACTTCCCGCCGAACAGGTCGTCCGGAATCGGCTCCGACACGTGCTCGTCCTCGGGCGGAGGCGGGGGTTCCTCCCCATGGGCCCGAGGGGCCTGGAGATCCGCCAGGAAGCTGTCGTCAAAGAGGCTGCTCATCGCTCTCCGAGTCTAGGCCGCCCCACCGACAACCCGCCGCCGCCCTGAGAACATCCCCGGAATCGAGTGACCGAGGACCGGGAATCGATCGACCGAGGACCGCGGGCCTCAGAAGCCGAGGATCTTCCAGACCTGCCCGCCCGGCGTCTTCCTGCCGTCCAGGACGGTCCCGTCACGGTCCGCGATCGACCAGGCGGAGACGTAGACCTTGCCGTCGTACGGATCGACCGCCACGCCCGCCGGGAAGGGCACCTGGACGTTCGTACGCTTGCTGCCCGAGACCTTCGTCACCCTGCTCGCGAAGAGCTGGCTGACGTACAGGTCGCCGTCGCCGTTGAAGGCGATCCCGGTGATCGAGCCGAAGCCCGACTTCCAGCCGAGGATCTTTCCGGTCCGCGGGTCGACCTTCCATACGCGCGCGGTGGGCTTCTCCGCCTCACCGTTCAGCTCGCCGACGTAGAGCTTGCCGTCGGGGCCGAGCGCGAGGGACGTAGGGACGGCCTGGTGCCTGTCGTGGTCGGGGAAGACCGTGAAGGGCCGGGCCTTGCCGGACGGGGACACCACGACCAGGTCGTTTCCGGCGGCGTCGGCGACGATCCTGCGGCCGTCGGGAAGGGCCAGGACGGCGTACGGGTTGGATTCGACCGTCGCCTTGTGCGGGTTGTACTTCTGTTCGACGGCGGTGATGTCCGCGGTGATCCGTGCCTTGCCGTGGTCGACGGAGAGCAGTTTGCCGAGCGTGTTCCAGGGCGGTCCGGTGGGGATGCCGGCCTCCGGCGGGGCGTAGGTCTCGACGGCCCAGACGCAGCCGTCGAGCGCGGAGACACCGTCCACGCCGGTCGCGAAACCGCCGTCCGGCGCGGCGCCTGACGGCAGCCTGTCCACCACCCGGTAGTGCTGCCAGGCGTTCCCGTCCCAGTAGATCTTGGTGACCGCCGACGAGAGGCCGACGCAGGTCCGGCCCTCTTCTCCCTCGCCGACGCACTTCTTGCCGCCCCGGCCGGCTTCGGCGACGTACACGTGCCCGTCGTCGTAGGAGAGCTGGCGCGGGTTGTCCAGGCCCTTCGCGATGACGCGGATCACGGGCTTGCCGCCGACGTGTCCGCCCGTGGTGCCGGCGGCACTCATGGCGCTCGTGGCGCTCGCGGGTGCGATGCCCGCGGTGACGGCGAGCACGACCGATGTGCCGACGACGAGTGCTGTGCGCTTCCTCATGGCCGTACCTCTCTCCCCCGCCACGGCACCCCACCGTGGCTCGCTGGAAGTTAGCGCGACGAAGTGGGCGGACGTCACCACTCCGGACAAGTCACCACAGATCACTCCAGATTGACCACGGCCAGCAACGCCCTGGCCTTAGGTCACGAAAATGTATCGGGCATATCACCCATCAACCTTCACAGGCGTCACACGAGTTGGCTACCGTGCCCAACAGGCCGCACGACCCCCACCGGCGAACGTCGCCGGGCCGCGCGGCCTCCGCCGAGTCCGGTACGCCCGCACGGCGACCGGAACCGGGGACCCAACCGAGACCCGGGGTGAATCGGCCCGACTCCCCATGGGGGACAGGCCGTAGGGCAACCCTTCCGATCCATCCGCCCGAACCCGACAGCTAACCCGGTAGGCGGAGCGTGGAAGGAGTCGCCTCTCTTGGCGTCGCACCGCAAGTCGCGTCCCGCAGGTACGCGCGTAGCCGGCATACGGACCCCCGCCCTCGCCACGGCGGCCCTCACCTCCGTCGCCCTGCTCTCCCAGACGGCCAACGCCAGTCCCTCGGCCGACGACGGCAGGCCGAGCCTCGAGGAGGTCGAGAAGAAGGTCGACGACCTGTACCGCCAGGCCGAGTCGGCGACCGAGAACTACAACGCGGCCAAGGAGAAGACCGCCAAGCAGCGCAAGCGGGTCGACACCCTCCTGGACAACGTCGCCCAGCGCACCCAGAAGCTCAACGAAGCGCGCGAGGAGCTCGGTTCCTTCGCCGCGGCGCAGTACCGGACCGGCGCCACCGCGCCCGACACCGCGACCTTCCTGCTCGCGGACTCGCCGCAGGACTACTTCGACCAGGCCCAGCTGATGAGCCGCCTGACCTCGCGCCAGAAGGACGCGGTCGACGAGTACGTCACCGAACAGTCCGCGACGATGAAGCAGCGCCGGGAGGCAGCCGAGAGCCTCGCGACGCTCACCGACTCGCAGGACGACCTGAAGACGGCCAAGGCGACCGTGCAGAAGAAGCTCACGGACGCGCGCGTACTGCTCTCGGAGCTGACCGCCCAGGAGAAGGCCCGGCTGGCGGAGATCGAGAAGCAGAAGCAGGAGGAGGCCGCGCGTAAGGCGGCGGAGCTCGCGAAGCAGCAGGCGGCAGCGGCGGCGGCTGCCGCTGCCGAGAGCACGCCGTCGAGCTCGGCCTCGGGCTCGTCCTCCTCGTCCTCCTCGTCGACCAAGGCCGAGAAGGCGCTCGCCTTCGCCCGCGCGCAGATCGGCAAGCCGTACGTCTGGGGCGCCACGGGCCCCGACTCCTACGACTGCTCCGGCCTCACCCAGGCCGCCTGGAAGGCCGCCGGCGTCACCCTCCCGCGCACCACCTACGACCAGGTGAACGCCGGCACCACCGTCTCCCTCGCCGACGCCCAGCCCGGCGACCTGGTCTTCTTCTACGACGACGTCAGCCATGTCGGCATCTACATCGGTAACGGCATGATGATCCACGCCCCCAAGCCCGGCGCGTACGTCCGCGAGGAGTCGATCTACTACGACGGCGAGTCGGGGATCCACAGCGTGGTGCGTCCGGCCTGACCGCCGGCTGCGGTGAGGCACGCGCGCGTGGGTGTGGGGGAGCACTACTCCTGAGGGAGCGCGGTGCTCTGCCTGCGCCCGCGCGTATTTTCGGGCGCCCGCGCGCGTGCCCCGCTCGCAACGCGCGCGGGGCTCCTTAGCATCGGCCCATGCCCCGCTCCTCCTCTCCCCGCGCCTGGTGGGCGCAGCGTCCGCCGGCGGCCGGGGCCGCCGTGCTCGCGACCGGCATCCTGTCCGTCGGTCTGCAGCTGTCGGGGTACGAGGCCCTGTCCTGGATCGCCCTGGTGCTCGCCTGCGCCGCCTGGCTGGCACTGGCGGCGGACTTCGTCCTGCAGCTGCTGTGGGAGCGGGAGGAATGGGTGCGCCGGGCGGGCACGCCCGCCGCGCTCACCTCGGTCGCGGCCACCACCGTGCTCGGCACCCGTTTCTCCGCACTGGGCCGGCACACCCTCGCCGAGGCGCTGCTGGCGCTGTCCGCGGTGCTGTGGCCGGTGCTGCTCGTCGACGTCGTACGGCACTGGCGGCGGCGTATGCCGGGGACGGTGTTCCTCGGGTGCGTCGCCACGCAGGGGCTCGCGGTGCTCGGCGCCACCCTCGCCGCGGCTCTGTCGACGGCCTGGCTCGCGCGCGCGGCGATGGTGCTGTTCTGGCTGGGGATCGTGCTCTACTGCTTCGCCCTGGCCTACTTCGACCTGCGCCAGACCGTCGAGGGGGCCGGGGACCAGTGGGTGGCCGGCGGGGCGCTCGCCATCTCGGCGCTGGCGGGGGCGAAGCTGATCTCCGCCGACAGCGCGAGCCTGTACCTGTGGAACGACGACAACCTGGGCGTCCTGCGCACCGTGACCGGCGCCCTGCTCGTGCTCGCCCTGTGCTGGTACGCCGTCCTGCTGGTGGCCGAGCTGCTGCGGCCGCGGCTGCGCTACGACGTGCGACGGTGGTCGACCGCGTTCCCGACGGGGGTGACGGCGGCGGCGACGCTGTCCGTCGCCTCGGCCGTCGGCGTCCCGTGGCTGAAGGGGCTCGGGGAGGTGCTGCTGTGGATCGCCGTGGTCGTGTGGCTCGCGGTCGCCGCGGCGGCGGTCCGGGCGGCCTCGGTGGCCGTCCGTGCCGATGTCACGTCCACAGCACCGCGATGAAGATGTTCGCCATGGTCAGCAGGCCCACCAGGCCGAACAGGCCCTTGTCGACCTTCTCGTCGTCCCGCTTCACGTAGACGAGGCCAAGGATCACGATCAGCAGGGCCAGCTTCACGCCGATCTTGATGTTGTTGACCGGATGATCGTCGGCCTGGTTGAGGCCGACCAGGATCACGCCGGTGACCAGCATCGTCGCCGCGCCGTGCAGCATCGCGGGGACGAAGCGGGCAGTGCCCTGGCCCATCGCCTTCATCTGGGTGAGGAAGCCGCCGAGGAGCGAGGCGATGCCGATGATGTGCAGGCCGACGAAGAGATGGATGAGTACGTCCATGAGGCCGGAGCCTAACCAGGCCCGCCCAAGCCCTCCGACACCGGGCCACCGCATGTGACAGCGCCTGCATATATGCGCCCCATAGCACCGTGTCACCCGAATGGGTCCAGGAATCCCGACATCGGTCATCACACTGCGTGAAGTTGACGGCACCGCGTGTGGATCACGGTCACCTTAGGTCACCACTCGGTCCGCTCGCGCCAGTTCCGCACATGGCGTTACCAAGCCGACACAGACAGGCCTAGCGTCCTCCCCCAGGTGACCGGCTCCCCACCGCCGCCCGGACCAGGGGCGGCAGTCGGACACCACCGCCGAGAAGGTCCGGCGGCGGCCCACTCCCCCTGTGCGGGCCGCCGCCGGACGCGAAGACCGCCTCCGGGCGGCCGTGCGTCCGCTCTCCCTGGCGGCCGCGCGTCCGCCTGACGGTCGTACGGACCGGGCGGTCGTACGAAAGGACGTGCAAGTCCACGTGGCAGCGCACCGCAAGCCCCGCCAGCGCTCGCTCAGCGGCAATACGGCCCGTACCGCCGCCACGCTCGCCCTCGCGGGCGCGGCGACCGCGACGGCCTTCGACGGGACCGGACACGCCGAGCCGAATCTGACACCGTCGCAGGTCAAGGCCAAGGTGGACAAGCTGTACCAGGAGGCCGAGGCGGCCACCGAGAAGTACAACGGTGCCAAGGAGAAGGCGCAGACCGCCGAGGAGCGGCTGAAGACGTTGCAGGACGAGGCGGCCCGCCGGGAGGAGCGGCTCAACTCGGCGCGGGACGCACTGGGTTCGGTCGCTGCCGCGCAGTACCGCGACGGCGGCATGGACCCCGCGCTGCAACTCGCGCTCTCCGACAACCCCGACCAGTACCTCGAGGGCGCCGCCTTCGCCGAACGGGCCGGCGACCGGCAGGCGGGCGCCGTCGCGCGCGTACGCAAGCAGCTGCGGGAGATCGAGCAGTTGCGCGGGGCCGCGCGTGTCGAGCTGACCTCGCTCAGATCGCGGCAGGCGGAGCTGCGGCGGCACAAGCAGACGATCACCGGAAAGCTGGACGCGGCACGTCAGCTGCTGTCCCAGCTGACGGCCGCGGAGCGCGCGCGACTGGGTGGCGCCGACGGCACGGGCCGGGCGTCGCGGGCGTCGGCGACCGGACGCGACGGCCTTCAGGCGCCCGGGGCCGCGACGGCATCGGCTCCCAACTCCCGCGCGGCGGCGGCCGTCTCCTACGCCTACTCGAAGCTCGGCAGCCCCTATGTGTGGGGCGCCACCGGCCCGGACGCCTTCGACTGCTCGGGCCTCGCCCAGGCCGCGTACCGCGATGCCGGCATCTCCCTGCCGCGCACGACGTATGCGCAGATCGACGCGGGCCGCCGCGTCTCCCGCTCCGAACTGCTCCCGGGCGACTTGGTGTTCTTCTACTCGGGCATCACTCACGTCGGCATCTACGTGGGCAACGGACAGATGATCCACGCCCCGAACCCCTCGGCACCGGTACGGCTGGCGCCCATCGACGAGATGCCGTTCGCGGGAGCCACGCGGGTGGCGTGATGTGGCCGCGAGGGGACGGGAACGGACATCAAGGGACATCAATGAACGTCAAGGGCCCCGAGGGAGTCAGGGGCAAGGAGGCCAAAGGGGTCAAGAGCCGCTCGGGGATGGCCTGATGAGGCCGGGCGGGGCGGCGCCGGGACTGGCATGAGCACGGCGGCACAGTGGCGTCGGCGCGCGAAGCGGCAGTGGGCCGCCCGTACGCCGTCCGCAGTTCCGCCGCCGTCCCGGCGCCGTCCGAGAGGGTCCCATGTCCCGGTCCATGCTGCCGCGCCGCCGCCCCGCCGCGGCGGGCGCGGAGCCCGGCCGCTCGGCCGCTCGGCCGCTCGGCCGCTCGGCCTACAGCGATGTCGCACTCGGGATGGGCATCGGCGCGATCCTGTGGCTGGCGGGCGTGATCGGCGTGGTGAAGGCGGTACGGCACTACCGGTGGGCGCTGCGGGTGCTGGGGCCGGCGCCGGGGCGCCGCTGGACATCGCCTCCGCAGCCGCGGCGCCCGCAGCTCACACCAGCCGGCGCGCCGTCGCCCACCGGGTGAGCTCATGCCGGTTGGAGAGCTGGAGCTTCCTGAGGACGGCCGAGACATGGGACTCGACCGTCTTCACCGAGATGAAGAGCTGCTTGGCGATCTCCTTGTAGGCGTAACCGCGGGCGATGAGCCGCAGCACCTCGCGTTCGCGCTGGGTGAGGCGGTCGAGGTCCTCGTCGACCGGCGGGGCGTCGGTGGAGGCGAAGGCGTCGAGGACGAAGCCGGCCAGTCGCGGGGAGAAGACCGCATCGCCCTCCTGGACACGGAAAACGGAGTCGACCAGATCGGTGCCGGTGATCGTCTTCGTCACGTATCCCCGCGCGCCGCCACGGATCACGCCGATCACGTCCTCCGCCGCGTCCGAGACGGACAGGGCGAGGAAGCGGACGGGTTGCTCGGCGTCGGACATCAACGGGGCGCAGCGGCGCAGCACTTCGACCCCGCCACCGCCCGGGAGATGGACGTCGAGGAGGACCACCTCGGGCCGCGTCGCGGTGATGACCGTGACCGCCTGGTCGACGTCCGCGGCCTCGCCGACGACCTCGACACCGGTCTCGTCGGTCCGTCCGATCTCGGCCTGTACACCTGTACGGAACATGCGGTGGTCGTCGACGAGAACCACGCGCACGTGGCGCCCGGCCGCCTGCTGTTCCGCCCCCGCAGTACCGTTCGCCTCGGTCGGGTCGCTCATGACGTCTTCTCCGCCCTCTCCATCTCCAGCTCGACCTCCGTGCCGCCGCTGGGCACCGCCCGCAGCCGGGCCGTGCCGCCGTGACGCTCCATACGGCCGATGATCGATTCTCTGACGCCCATGCGGTCGGTGGGTATCGACTCGAGGTCGAAGCCGGGACCGCGGTCCCGGACGGACACGAAGACCGTCTTCCCCTCGACTTCGGCGTAGACCTGTACGGCGCCGCCCTCGCCACCGTACTTGGCGGCGTTCACCATTGCTTCCCGCGCGGCCTGCATCTGCGCGCCGGTCCTCTCGTCGAGCGGGCAGTCGCCGACGACCACGACCTCGATGGGGACGCCGTGCTTGTCCTCTACCTCGGCGGCGTTGCGCCGCACCGCGTCGGCGAGGGTGGTCGGCTCGTCGGCCTCGTCCTTGCCGGTGCCCTCGGGCTTGTAGAGCCAGGTGCGCAGGTCGCGCTCCTGGGCGCGGGCGAGCCGACGCACCTCGTTCGCGTTCTCCGCGTTGCGCTGGATCAGGGTCAGGGTGTGCAGCACCGAGTCGTGGACGTGGGCGGCGACCTCCGCACGCTCCTGGGCGCGGATGCGCATCAGGCGCTCCTCGGAGAGATCCTGGGTCATGCGGACGAGGTAGGGCCCCGCGAGGAGCGTTATGCCGACGAGGACCGCGAGGGCCGCCTGGAGCACCGAGCCGAGGTGGGCGGCGGAGCCCTGGAGCACGAAGATGCCGGAGACACCCGCGGTGACCAGCAGCACGCCACCCACGGCACGCAGCAGGCTCAGCGTGCGACGGCGGCGCCCGACCTCGACCCAGCGAGCCCGCCGGGCGTTGTCCGCCTGGCGCCAGACAAGAGCGACGCCCGCGCCGACCAGGACGGCCGGCAGAAGATACGCCTTGGCGCCGCTGCCCAGGTTCACACTGCTGACGAAGACCATGGCCACGGCGACCATGAGCAGCAGAGCGACGATCTGCCCCTTGTCCGGTTTGCGGGCGATGAGTCTGCGGCGGCCGTCGGGGGAGGTCTCGGCGCTGACGAGGGACGGGGGCTTCTGGTCGCCCACGCCGCCCACGCCGAGGGGGACGAAGAACCAGAACGCGGCGTACAGCAGGGCGCCGAGGCCGTCGGCCATGAACAGGCCGACGAAGACGAGCCGCACCCAGATCACGGGCAGCCCGAGATGCCCTGCGAGCCCCCGCGCCACGCCTCCGAGCCAGCGTCCATCGCTGCTGCGGTAGAGCTTGCGCGGGGGCCGCGGTTCGACGAGTGGCGCTGTTGCGGCTTCCGGCATGCCAATGATGGTCACACGGACGGCGGACCAGGGCATCAGGGTCGAGCCCCGAGACTCCCCTGATCTCCGGCACGGATCCCGGGCAGGCCGGACTGGCGGCCCGTTTCGCGGGTCCGTTTCGCGGGTCCGTCGTTTCGCGGGCACGATTCGCGGGTCCGTCGTCTGACGGGTCCGTCTCACGGTCCATCACGTGGTGTCTCGCGGGACCGTCCGGGCGGGGCGTCTCGCGAGCCCATCGCACGGGGCGTCTCGCGAGCCGGCTCGCGGTTCCGTCTCGCGGTTCCGTCGCACGGTTCCGGCTCGCGGTTCCGTCGCACGGTTCCGGTTCGCGGTCCGTCGAACGCTTCCCCGCCGCGGCTCAGGGCCGATATCAGGGTCGGTCCAGGGTCATCCCGACTGCCGCGGCGGCGGCTCGCCCGTCACCATGGACTCATGACTGATCACCAGCACGCCGCGGACGCCGTGCCCGACGAGAACGCCTCGTCCGGCGCGCACGCCGACGCGGCCACCGCAGGTGAGGAACCGCGCGCACACGAGCGGGCGGGAGCGGGTGAAGGGACGAGCGTGGCCGAGGAGGCGGTGATGGCCGGCTTGACGGGGAGGGCCGGGGAACCGCCTCCGGGCGGCGGAGCCGGGAAAGGCACGGACGCCGAAAGACCCCCGGAAGCCGGGGCGTCCGACGGTGCCGAGGCGTCCCGGACGCCCCATGGACTCCGGCGTGATCGGCGGTACAAGACGCTCGCCGGGGTGTGCTCCGGGCTCGGGCGGCACTTCGACATGGATCCGGTGATCTTCCGGATCACGCTCGCGGTGCTCGCCGCGACCGGCGGCATCGGCCTGATCTTCTACGGCTTCGCCTGGCTCTTGGTCCCGTACGAGGACGAGGAGGCGAACGAGGTGCGCAAGCTCCTGACCGGCCGTGTCGACGGCCAGGCGCTGGCCGCCGTGCTGTTCGCGCTGGTCGGCTGCGGGGTGTTCCTGTCGATGTTGAACAACGGCGGGGTGCTGGCCTTCGCCGTCGTCCTCTCCTTCCTCCTCGCGGGTGCGGGGTACTGGTCGCAGCGGCGGGGCGCCTCCGACCCCGATCCGTTGGCCGCCCAGGCCGTGGCCGACGCACCACCGGAGGCTCAGGCCCCACCGATCCCGACCGCCTACCCGTCGTGGTGGCGCGACCCGATCGTCAAGGACGGGACGCATGTCGGTGGCACGGGCTATCTCTGGGGACCCCGGGACTCGCGCGAGCGCGACATCGCGGCGGCCGTCAACATCAGCCTCGGCGCCCACGGAAGCAGCCACGCCGACATACATACCCCCGACGCCCGGCAGCCCAGGCCGCGCGGGCCTCGCTGGATCGGCGGCCGGATCTTCCTGTTCGCCCTGGTCGCGGGTGGTCTCGGCACCGGCCTGACCTGGCAGGACCAGCCACTCGGGACGAGTCTGCAGACGGGACTGGCCTGTGCGCTCCTCGTGTTCGGTGGGGGCATCGCGGTCAGTGCGGTCCTGGGCCGTACGGGGGCGGGGTCGGTCTTCCTGGCGGTCGTCACGGCTGCCCTGCTCGCGGGGGCGACGGCTCTCCCCAAGGACATCGGCACGCATTGGATACGCACGACGTGGCGGCCCGCCGCGGCGGCGGATGTCCAACAGAAGTACGGCCTCGGGAACGGCGTCGGGACCCTGGACCTGTCCCGGCTGGACCTGGCCGAAGGCCGGACGGTGTCGACGGACGCCAGTGTCGGGGTGGGCCGGCTGCGGGTGATCCTGCCGCCGGACGTGACCGTGAAGCTGAACATCGACGTAGGGATGGGGGACATTCAGTTGCCGGGTGACGAGGCAAATGACGTGGACGTGGAACCGGGCAAGCACAAGCAGGTGACCCTGCCCCCGGCGTCGGGCGGCACGAATTCCGGCACGCTCGACCTGGATCTCCAGGTGGGCGTGGGGCAGGCGGAGGTGACGCGTGCTGCGTCATGAGTTCCAGCCGGGGAAGCTGGTCGCCGGGGTCTTCCTGATCATCGCGGGCACCGCGTACGCCGGTGACGCGGGCGGGGTCTGGGACACCCCGTGGTTTGTGATGATCCCGCTGGTCGTGGGCGGCCTCTGCCTGGCAGGTGCCGTCGGGGTCCTGGCCAAGGGCATACGCCGACACCGTGGCCGGGACCGGAGCCTCAACGGGGAGACACGGCCGGAGACTCCGGTCTGACCGGGCGCGGCGCCTGCCGGCAGCCTGTTTCCGTGCCGGCAGGCGGTCGCGAGCAGCCGACCAACTGCCGGCCGCCGGCTACCGGTACCCGCCACCTCGTCGCCGCCGTGCGCGCAGGGCGGCGTCCAGGGAGAACATGGGGGCGCCCGCGAGGACCAGGGGCAGCCAGGCCATCAGGTAGGCGAGGTCGTTGCCGAAGTAGTAGGGGTCGGTGGACCAGCTCACGGTCAGCCAGAGGCTGAGGGAGATCAGTGCGCCGCCGAGTGCGGCGAGGCGTGACAGGAGGCCCAGCAGGGTGCCGATGCCGACGGCGAGTTCACCGAAGGCGATGGTGTAGCCGAAGCCGACAGGGCTTTTCAGAGCAAGGTCGACCAGGGCCGGGATGGCCGAGGAGTCGCGGACGGCGCGCATCGTGTCGCCGATCGAGCCCGCGCCGGAGGCCTTCATGAAGGCGCTGTCGGTGAGTTTGTCGAGCCCGGCGTAGATGAAGGTGACGCCGAGGAAGACGCGGAGTGGGAGCAGGGCATAGCGGCCGACGGTGTCCCGCCAGGATCGGCCGCTGTCGAAATAAGAGGAATGCGTGTCCGTACGAATGCCGTGAGTCATCGCTCGTAGCCGCCTCTCGCCGCGGTGACGTGGCCCCTCGACAGACCATACGTACGAAACGGGCGTCCGGCTCAACCCCGTCGCCGCCGTTTCCCGGTTTCCACCCCAGCGGCACACCCGGCCGCCGCGCCCGCCGGGCCGCCCCCCACCTGGCAGCCCGTCAGCCCTCAGTCCATCAGCCAGCTCTCAGTCCATCAGCCCTCAGTCCGTCACGTCGATCTCGTACCGGTTGGTCTCCACCCCGGCGGCGGTGACCACCTGTACCTCCACCCGCCCCGGTTCCACGTCCGCCGGGACGGGCACGGTGAGGAGAGCGTCCGTGGGGTTGCTGAAGCCACCGGTGACCGGGACCAGGGGGACGTGGACGTGGACCGGGCCGATGCGGACGACCATCCGGGACAGCCGGTCGGCACCCTGGGCGCCCGGCGGTACGAAGCCGGCCCCGCGGATCTCGATGTCGTCGCCCGTGCGGATGGGGGCGTCCAGGTCGCCGGCCTCACGGGACCGTACGACGGAGAGGATCACCGGGCGGCCACCCTCGGCGTACTTGCCGGCCAGGTAGGTCGCGGCCGACACCAGGACCACCACGGCGAGGCCCCAGGGCAGGTCGGGCAGTTGGTCGGGGCGGCGGGCCAGCCGTACCGCGGCGAACAGCAGGGCGACCGCGCTGATCACGACGTACTGGATGTCGGCGAAGGTGCCGCGCCCGGCGTCGTCGGTCAGCAGGTCGGCCGCGCGTGGGCGATACGCACGCACCTTCTGCAGCTTCTGTCCCAGCACTCGCAGGCCGACGACCCGCCGCACCAGTACCGCGATCCCGCACACCACGGCGAGTACGGTCACGACACCCGCCCCGCGGGCGATTTCGAAACCGGAGATCAGCGCGTCGCGCTCGGCGTGGCCGGAGGCCGCGGCCAGCCGGCCCACCAGCACGAGGACGGCGTAGGCCACGAACAGCACCCAGGCCGCGGCCACCGCACGTGAGGTGGACAGGCGGTTGTCGTCGCCGATGACGGGGGCCAGCGCCCCGCCGCGCGCCCGGTGGAACCACGACGCGGCGGTCAGCGCACCGGCCACCACCAGTGCCGCCAGCAGTCCGGCCGTGCGGGCCGTCGTCCAGCCCGCGCCGATCGCCGTCAGCGACTGTGCCAGCAGCAGCGCGACGACCGTCGCCCACACGGTGCAGGCGGTGCGGCGCCACAGCCGGGCCAGCCAGGCCCCGCCCTCGGCGCGGCCGCGTTCGGCGACGGCTTCCGCGGACTGCGTCAGTTCCTCCGAGACCCACTGGCGGGAGGCCGAGGCCGAGTGCGCGACCGCCGTCGGCAGACCTTGCCCGGCGGCGAACTCGTCCCGCTTCAGCAGGAATTCGGCGACCGCGCGCCGATGCCCCTCACGGACCCCGTGCGGGCAGTCCCCGCAGGTGCAGCCGCCCGCGTGCGCGCCCGTTTCCGCGCCCTGTCTCGCCTCCTGCACCGCCACGCCCGACGCCCGCCTTCCCACGACCACAATCAACCGACCGGCGGCTCTCCGCAGAGCCCGGACACCGCCGCGGGTCTTCGAACAACTCCCCCGCGACGACAGCGAATTGTGCCCTACGGCACACGGTGTGTGTCCGGCAGGTCTGGTCAGAGCGGGTGAAGCGCGGACGACCGTGTTGACCTGGCTGCGAGAATTTCCGTATGGCCGAGATCATCCAGCGTGACGGGACCTGGGCCTTCGACGGCACAACGGTCCGGATCACGCCGGGACTCCACCGCTCCGTGCCGCTGTTCCGGCAGACGTACGGGGAGGTCGCGGTGCCGCTCGAAGCGGTCGCGGGTGTCGTCTACGAGCCGGAACGCAAGCGCGGCCGGCTGCGTATGCGGCTGCGCGAGGGGGCCGATCCGCTGCTCCAGGCGACGGGGGGCAGGCTGCCTGACGCGGCGGATCCATACCGGCTGGCGGTGGACATCGACCGTTCCGGGGTCGCCGAGTACGTGGCCGAGGAGATCCGGCACGCGCTGCTGCTCGACGAGGTCCCCAAGGAGCCGTCCAAGGCCTATCTGCTGCCCGGGCCGCCGGTTCCGGTCTCGGTGCGGTCTTCCGACGGGACGGTGTCGTTCGACGGCGGCCAGGTGCGTATCGACTGGTCCGACACCTCCGACCGGGTCAAGCGGGCCACCGGGCCGCGGATCATCGGCGTGGGCGATCTCGTCGACGTCGAGTGGCTGCCCAACTCCGGCTACGAGGAGGGCTTCCTGCGCTTCGTCACGCGCGAGACGGCGTTCTCCAAGCTGCCGCCCGAAAAGGACCCGTACGCCCTGGACCTGTGGGGCAGCGCCCGCCGCGACCTGCTCACCGCGCTCGTCGCGACCGCGGTCACCGCCCGGCTGCCGCACCCTTCCACCCGCACGGGCGGCACGTATACCGACCGTCACGTCGGCCGCCCCCGGCATCCGGAGCCCGCCGTCCCGCCCCCGCCCGACCACCACGACGTGCTCCTGCGCCGGTTGCGGGAGCTGGGCGAACTGCACCGGGACGGGGTCCTCACGGACGAGGAGTTCGCGATGACCAAGGCGGCCGTACTCAGCGGGTTCCAGCAGGATCGCTAGCTCAACCTGGATCGCTAGCTCAGCAGGTCCGGTTCGCTCCGGCTGATGTCCTGCCACATCGGCTGGTAGTTGATCCATGCCACCAGGTCGCCGCCGAGCTGCTCCCTGGTCGCCGCCGCCATCTTGTGGTCGATGAGCATCGGCCGGCCCGCGGCCTTCGCCATCAGCTGCACCTGGCAGGATCGTTCCATCGACAAAAACCACCAGGCCGCCGCGTCCACCGAGTCGCCCACGGTCAGCAGACCGTGGTTGCGCAGGACGAGCGCCTTGCGCGAGCCGAGCGCGCTCGCGATGCGCCGGCCCTCCTCGGCGTCGACGGCGACGCCGGTATAGGCGTCGTAAAGAGCGTGATCTTCGTAGAAGGCGCAGCTCTCCTGAGTGATCGGGTCCAGAAGGTCACCGAGCGCCGACAGCGCGCGGCCGTGCACCGAATGGCAGTGGGCGACGGCGACGACGTCGGGGCGGGCGGCGTGGACCTGGGAGTGCACGGTGAACGCGGCCTGGTTCACGTGGTAACGGCCCTCGATCACCTGCCCGTCCTCGTTGGCCAGCACCAGGTCGCTCACCGTGACGTGCTTGAACGGCATGCCGAACGGGTTGACCCAGAAGCAGTCGCTGAACTCTGGGTCGCGTGCGGTGATGTGCCCCGAGACGCCGTCCTCGAAGCCGAGCCGCCCGAAGATCCGCAGCGCGCCCGCCAGCCGCTCCTTGCGGTGCCTACGCTCGTCCTCGAGCGAGTCGTGCATCGGCGGCATCGCGAACTGCAGCTGGTCGGTGGGCAGGGGCAGGGGCGGGGTGGGCCCGTGCATAGGTCCTCCAGCGCTGAGTTGCTTTACGGGGCGGAAGTTACCCTCGGTCAGCGCAGGAGAACAGGGATGTTATGCAAAGATGACGTGCGCAACAGAAATTCGGCACCGCGCAGGCCGGGTCGCGTTTACCCGGATACCCGACAGCACGTGTCCGGTATCCGGGGAAGACTGCCTGTATGAACTGGGCAGATTTCTCCGCGGCGGAACCCGATCTCGCCAGAACCGTCGAAGAGCGGTTCGGCGCCTTCACTCATCACGTCCTCGCGACCCTGCGCCAGGACGGCTCCCCGCGCACCAGTGGCCTCGAGGTGCGCTTCCTGAACGGCGAACTGTGGCTCGGCATGATGCCGGGCTCGCTCAAGGCGCTCGACCTGCGCCGCGACCCGCGCTTCGCGCTCCAGGCGAACCCCGGGGAGGGCACCGGGATGGGCGGCGGGGACGTGCGGATCAGCGGCCGGGCGATCGAGGTGGACGACCCCGCGACGAAGGGCGCGTACGTGAAAGAGGTGGAACCGCCGCAGCCGTTCCACCTCTTCCGCACCGAGCTGACGGAGGTCGTACGGACCTACGTCGAGGACGACACGTATCTGGTCGTCGAGGTCTGGCAGCCCGGAGAGCCGGTGCGGGCTCTCAAGCGGACCTGAACCCCGTAAAGGGGGTTACTCCCACTCGATGGTGCCCGGGGGCTTCGAGGTCACGTCGAGGACGACTCGGTTGACGTCGCGGACCTCGTTCGTGATGCGGGTGGAGATCTTCCCGAGGACCTCGTACGGGAGGCGGGACCAGTCGGCGGTCATCGCGTCCTCGGAGGAGACCGGGCGCAGGACGATCGGGTGGCCGTAGGTGCGGCCGTCGCCCTGGACGCCGACGCTGCGGACGTCCGCGAGCAGGACCACCGGGCACTGCCAGATGTCACGGTCGAGGCCGGCCGCCGTCAGCTCCTCGCGGGCGATGGCGTCGGCCTCGCGGAGGAGGTCGAGACGGTCCTTGGTGACCTCGCCGACGATACGGATGCCGAGGCCGGGGCCGGGGAAGGGCTGGCGCTGGACGATCTCGTCCGGGAGGCCGAGCTCCTGGCCGACCATCCGCACCTCGTCCTTGAAGAGCTTGCGGAGCGGCTCGATGAGCTGGAACTCCAGGTCCTCGGGGAGGCCGCCCACATTGTGGTGGGACTTGATGTTCGCGGTGCCGGTGCCGCCACCGGACTCGACCACGTCCGGGTAGAGCGTGCCCTGCACCAGGAAGGCGACCTCGGGGCCCTCGTCCGCGATGATCTCCGCCTGGGCCTGCTCGAAGACCCGGATGAACTCGCGGCCGATGATCTTCCGCTTCTCCTCGGGGTCCGAGACGCCCTCGAGCGCGTTGAGGAACCGCTCCTCCGCGTCCACGACCTTCAGCTGCACGCCGGTCGAGGCCACGAAGTCCTTCTCGACCTGCTCGCTCTCGCCCTTGCGCATCAGGCCGTGGTCGACGTACACGCAGGTCAGCTGGGAGCCGATGGCCTTCTGCACGAGGGCGGCCGCCACGGCGGAGTCCACGCCGCCGGACAGGCCACAGATGGCGCGCTTGTCGCCGACCTGCTCGCGGATCGCGGCGACCTGCTCCTCGATCACGTTGCCGGTGGTCCAGGAGGGGGTGAGGCCCGCGCCACGGTAGAGGAAGTGCTCCAGCACCAGCTGGCCGTGCGTGGAATGCATCACCTCGGGGTGGTACTGGACGCCGTACAGCTTCTTCTCGTCGTTCTCGAACGCGGCGACCGGGACGACGTCCGTGGAGGCCGAGACGGTGAAGCCCTCGGGAGCGGCGGAGCAGGCGTCGCCGTGCGACATCCACACCGACTGCTCGTCCGGGGTGCCCTCGAAGAGGGTCGAGCCGGGCTTGCTGACGTGCAGGGGCGTACGGCCGTACTCACGGGCGCCGGTGTTGTCGACCGTGCCGCCGAGGCTCGTCGCCATCAGCTGGAAGCCGTAGCACATGCCGAAGACCGGGACGCCGGCCTCGAAGAGGGAGCGGTCGACGGTCGGGGCGCCCTCCTGGTAGACCGACGAGGGCCCGCCGGAGAGGATGATCGCCGCCGGGTTCTTGGCGAGCATCTCCGCGACCGGCATGGTGCTCGGCACGATCTCGCTGTAGACCCGGGCCTCGCGGACGCGGCGGGCGATGAGCTGGGCGTACTGCGCGCCGAAGTCGACGACCAGGACGGTGTCGGGGGCGGCGGCAGCGGGAGTCGCTGATGACACGGGTTGCCTTCCGGCGGCTGGGCGGGGGGTCTCGCCACCAATTCTACCGGGGTGCGAGTGGGTCACCTCCCGTGTACCGGGAGCTCCGCCCCGGACCCCGGCCTGTGTGCTCCACCACACGACTCGGTCGGGCAAAAGGCGCCGTGGCATACTGAGCCCATGCTCACGCACACGACCTTCCTCTTTACCTATGGCAACCGGCCCACCGGCTGCCATGGTCGTGCTGCTTGATCAACTGACAAGCGACTTCCCAGGCGCCCCGGGCCGACAAGGCCCGGGGCGTCTGGCGTTTCCGGGTCCTGCCGCTCCGGGGCACCACACCGCACCCGAACCGATGAGGAGCCCACCATGGCCGACGTACTCGACAAGACCGGCGCCCGTACCGACGAGGCCGCCGACGTGATCACCGGTGCCCGTGAGCGCATCGACGCCCTCGACGACCGGATCATCGGTCTCGTCCAGGAACGGATGGCCGTCTCCGCCGTCATCCAGGAGGCCCGGATCGCCTCCGGCGGCCGGCGCGTGAACCTCTCCCGCGAGATGGAGATCCTCGGCCACTACAGGGAGGCGCTGGGCAAGCCCGGCACGTCTCTCGCGATGCTGCTCCTCGAGCTGTGCCGGGGTCGTATCTGAGTTCGGGCCCGTTCTCACCCGTACGGCGCGTGACCGCCGCTCGAGCCGCTTCGTTGGTCCCGGTGTCCGTGCCAGCCAGGGGCGGGCCCGAAAGACCACGCGTGGCTTGTTGGAGCGATGAGGCGTACGGATCGTGCCGTGCGTCGTGGGACCTCGCTCCAGGGAAGTGACCGGACGGCAGGGGACAGCAGCCCGGTCACCCAAGAGAACGGTCGGCTCCGGGGACGCCCGGAGCCGACCGGCGGAAATTGCAAAAATGCACAATGCCGGGTGAAACGGTTGCGATGGCCGCGGCTGTCCAGCACGATGCGTACAAGCCCCAAGTCCCACCCCCGAAAGTCCTTCCCGAACCTCCGAGTACCGCCGCAGACAACTGCAGTGCATGGCAGTGGCACTGCCCGATCGCCAGAGGTCGAGGCCTGCCGTGCGCCCCGCGTGTGCCAGGGCGCCGACCGGGGCGTTCGAGGGCGGTTCATGGCAAGCGGCGCAACCCCCCGGCGCCGCTCCCAGGCACCGGCGCTGCCCTGACGTCGGTGCTGACGGAAGAAGGGCCCCGTGACTCCGTGATGCTGTTGGTTAATCCGGGGTCTTACGCCTTCTTCGCCCCGTCGGCCGTCTGGTCGGCGGGGCGAAGTCGTGCGAAGTGGCTGGTGCGTGTGC
>NZ_JBIAWZ010000029.1:0-92985 GCF_042896175.1 Streptomyces sp. NPDC001315
CCGATACGACAAAACGCCTCAGAGCTACCTCGCCGGCCTACACCTGCGCGCCTCGATGATCTGGATCAAAGACCTCACCCGGACCGCCCGTTGATCGCGACTCAATACGCGCCCTAGCAGGGTTCGGAGAGAAAAACGGCGACCGCATCGGCGAACTGCGCTGGAACATCGTGATGCACGACGTGACCGGCAGGCAGCTCGGCCAGGCGGACTCTGCCGGCACAGCGGGCCACCATCTCTTTAGCGTGATCGGCCGCCAATTCGTCACTGCGCGTTCCATGGACCAGCAGCGTGGGGCAGGACACCGACATCCAGTCGTTCCAATGATCACCATTGAGAGCCTTCTGGGACGCCACAGTGCCAGCGATGTCGAACGAGAACCCCCAGCCCTGGACTGCCTGCCGGAGGGAACACTCCAGATAGGGCGCCGTCGCGCCCAAAGCCGCGACCAGCGCTTCCCGGGACGGCATGACACCGGGAAGGCGTGTGGTGAACGACCAGTCGCAGTCCACGACCGCACCGATGTCCTCGACGATCAACGCGCTGACCTTGTCCGCGTGCCGGGCCGCGAACTGATAGGCATTCACTCCACCCAGTGAGTGGCCCAGCACCGCCGCAGGGCCGACTCCCAGATGCCGGTGAAAGGCAGCCACATCGGCCACGTACTCGTCCCGCTCGTAACTGCGAGCACGGTCGGACTCTCCATGCCCGCGTTGATCGAGCGCGATCACTCTCCACCGTGGGGTCAGTGCCGCAGCCAACGGCGCGAACGCCAACGCTTCGTTGTAATGCCCGTGCAGGGCCAGAAGCGGCCTTCCCGGACCCCCGAAGTCCAGATACGACAGCTTCCGCCCACCCACCATGAAGAACCTACGCATGGTGCGGATATTAAAGGAGGCAGTACCCTCTTCCAGCATGACCGTGATCGACGCACAAACCCTGCCGCCGCCGGGCGGACGGAGCAGCGCATTCACTCCGAAGAGGGCACGTCGTCGTTGAGTTGCCGCAGCCTCACTCTGGACCGGAGGCCCCAGCATCCACTCGAGTTCGCTCATCGTGATGGCGATTCCTGAATCGACCAGCGTGGATCTTGTTCCTCAGTTGATTCGGACATCAAGGGTCTGAGGACGTTGGTGGATTGCCCGGGTTGCAGATCTTGATCGTCTTGGGCTTGCGGCCGGCTCGTCGACGCCTCCAGGATCGGCTGCATGATCAAGGGTGTGATGTTCGACTTCTCCGGGACCCTCTTCCGGATCGAATCGGCCGCGCAGTGGCTGCGCACGGTGGCAACCAAGGCCGGTCTGGACGTGCCCGAGGGTGAACTCGACGCGTGCGTCAGCCGGCTGGAAGAGTTCGGGGCTCAGCCCGGAGGGGTTCCTCCGCGCAAAGTGCCGCCCCATCTGGAGGCACTGTGGCGGGAGCGCGATCTGACCGCCGAACGACACCGGGCTGCCTTCACAGCCCTTACCCGGGAAGCGAAGCTGCCTGCGGCTGACCTGGCCGAGGCCCTGTATGAACGTTCCCAAGTGTCTGGAGCATGGCTGCCTTATCCCGACACCGAGGAAACCCTCCGCGCCCTGCGCGGGCGAGGCATCCCGGTCGCTGTCGTCAGCAACATCGGCTGGGACATGCGCCCTGTCTTCCGCGACCACGGTGTCGATGACCTCGTGGACGCCTACTTCCTCTCCTTCGAGTGTGGGGTGAAGAAGCCCGATCCCCGGATCTTCCAGATGGCGTGCGACAAGCTCGAAGTGGCGCCCGGCGATGCACTCATGGTGGGAGACGAGCCTGTTGCGGACGTCGGCGCTGCCACGCTGGGGTGCCGGGTCCACCTAGTCGATCCCTTGCCCGTTGACCAGCGTCCCGGCGCGCTGGCCGAGGTGCTCCAGCTCCTCTGACGTGCCCGACCGGGGCGACGTTCGGCGCGATGTTGAGGGCCCGGCGACCGAACGCCGTCCACTGCACCCACCGGCCCAGGCAGACCACACCTCGCCGCGGAGGCGCCCCCGCGCCGGCCCGAAACGCGGACCGCGACCGGGCGCAGCGCCAGACCTGCACAATGCCCCGACCACAGGCCCGCCCACGGCCACCTGGTCGCCCCGACCATTCAGGTGGGCCACCGGCTTCACCCTCGCCGCCGCGGCCCTGTGCCTGCTGCTGCCGGGGCGGCGGGAGGCGGTGCGGACGAAGTCCTGGTCCAGGACGTTGGCGCGGGGTGACAGAGGTCACTGGGGCGAACGGGGCGATCACGGAATGCGAGAGGACGCTCCTGCTGCTGCACGTGTTATGAGCCCACCCCTGTCCCAGGGGTGGGCCTCCCCGTTCCTCGAAAGGTTTTCTGCACCATGCCGCTGGCCCTGCTGGCCCTGGCTGTTGTCGCGTTCGGCATCGGCACGACCGAGTTCGCCACGATGGGGCTGCTGCCCCAGATCGCCGACGGGATCGACGTGTCCGTGCCGCACGCCGGCAATCTCGTCTCCGCGTACGCGCTCGGTGTTGTCGTCGGAGCCCCCGTCCTGACGGGCATCGGCGCGCGCATCCCCCACAAGCGGCTGTTGCTGCTCCTGTCCGGCCTGTTCGTCGTCGGCAACGCCGCGTCCGCGCTCGCCCCGAACTTCGGCACGCTGTTCGCCGCGCGCTTCCTCGCCGGCCTGCCGCACGGCGCGCTGTTCGGTGTGGGCGCCGTCGTCGCGTCCCGGCTCGTCGCGCCCGACCGGGCCGCCCGCGCCGTGTCCAAGATGTTCCTCGGGCTCACCGTCGCGAACATCGTCGGCGTACCGGCGAGCACGGCCCTCGGGCAGCACCTCGGTTGGCGCTCCGCGTACTGGGCGGTCGCCGTCATCGGTGGTGTCGCGCTCGCGGCGCTGGCCCTGTTCGTGCCGCACCAGCCGCGCGGCGGGCAGACCGGGATCCGGCACGAACTGCGTGCGATGGGCAACCGGCAGGTCGTGATCGGCCTGGCCACGGCCGTCGTCGGATTCGGCGGATTCTTCGCCGTCTACAGCTACTTGGTGCCCATGCTGACGAACGTCACGGGCATCTCCGACTCCTCGACCACGCTGGTCCTCGCGCTCTACGGCGTCGGCATGACGCTGGGCACGCTGGTCGCGGGCCCGCTCACGGACCGCGCGCTGCGGCCCACGCTGTACGCGGGCCTCGCCCTGCTCGCCGCGGCGTTGGTGACCTTCTACTTCGCGGTCCACAGCACGGTGCCCGCGCTGATCACGATCATCTGCATCGGGGCGTTGGGCTCGCTCATCACGACGCCGGTGCAGATGCTCCTGATGTCCAAGGCGGAGGCGGCACCGACGATGGCGGCCGCCTCCAACCACTCCGCCTTCAACCTCGCCAACGCGGGCGGCGCCTGGCTCGGCGGCCTGTCCATCTCGGCGGGCTGGGGCTGGGCCTCGCCCAACCTGGTCGGCGCAGCCCTCGCCGTCGCCGGACTCGGCCTCGCCTTCGCGGGAGGCTTCATGGACCGTGGCACGCGCCGCTCCCAGGTGGTCGCCTCGTCCGGTGCCGAACACTCGACGCAGACCGACCAGGTCACGACGACGAAGTGAAGCTTCCCCTTGATCGTGGACACCTGGAGACTGGGATCTTGAGGTTCCAGAGGAAGTAGCACCAGGTGGGAAGCAAGTACACGAAGCGGTACACCGAGGAGTTCAAGCGGGACGCCATCGCGCTCGTCGACTCCACGGGCAAGACGGTCACCGCCATCGCCCGAGAGCTCGGGATCAGCTCGGAGTCCCTGCGCGGCTGGTACCGCCGGGCGAAGGCGGACCGGGGTGAGGGCGAGTCCGGTGAGCTGGCCAGCGCCGAGCGCGAGGAACTCAAGCGGCTGCGCAAGGAGGTCCGTGAACAGCAGCAGACGAAGCATAACGATCACGTGTCCGAGATCACGGGGAAACTTCACCGCCGGGCTTTGGGGGCGCCGTGATGGCCGCCACGGGCATCGACTTCTCCGTCCTCGCTCCGCCTGCCTACCTGGAGGACTTCGTCGCCGAGGAGCCGGCCCGCGTCCACCATGTGGCCGCCCAGCGCGTGCTGTCCGACGAGATCTACCGGGTCTTCTTTACTCGCGAGGCCGAGCGCGGCGCCGAGATCATCGTGGACAACGGGCTGTTCGACCTCGGCTATGCCCTGCCGGCGGAAAGCCTCGTCGAAGCCGCGCGCGGTGTCCGCGAGGGAGATCATCCTGCCGGACGTCATGCGGGACGGGGCCGCGACCTTGAAGGCGAGCGAGCAGGCCGCGCGCGAGATCCGGGAGCAGTCCGGCGACGCATTCCGGCTGTGCGCGGTCCTGCACGCGGCGGACGACGAAGAGTGGCTGCGCACCTACGACGCCTTCGTGACCAGCGACTGGGCCGGGGCCATCGCCTTGCCGGCATCGCGTCGGCCGGATCCCGACGGGCAGCTGTGCCGCACCCGCTGATTGGCGACCGCCTACCTGAAGGACCGCGGTTTGGTCGACGATCTGATCGTCTACCGGCTCCTCGGCTCGGGCCGGACCGGACACCTGGAGCTGATCGGGCAACGCGAGCACGAGTGGATCTCCTCCGTGGACGGCGCGGCCCCAGTCATCCTCGGCGCGATGGGCATCGCCTTGCGACGACTCATGAGCATGGCCTGCGAGAAGTAGACGAACGCCTCGCTGGAAGCGGGCAGCGTCTCGAAGTCCCGCACCAGACGACGCGAACGTATCAGCCACTTCGTTGCAGCGTGCGCTCTACTACCCAGCGTCTCGGCAGCACCACGAACCCCTTCATGTCGTCACTGCGCTCGACGATCTCGAGGGTGAGCTGGAGTTTCTCCTTCGCCCAGGTGACCAGGCGGCCGGTGTAGCCGCCGTCGGCCTACACCAGCGTGATCATGCGGAACCGTGTCCGCAGGCGGGGCAGCATGACGCGGGCGGCCTGGCGGTCGGTGACGTCGGCGGCACACACCGGGACCATCAGCAGCAGGCCGAGCGTGTCCGTGATGGCGTGCCGGCGCCTGCCGTTGATCTTCTTGCCGCTGTCATAGCCCCGCGAGGGCCGCGGGTACCGAGGCGGCGCCCTTGACCGACTGCGAGTCGATGATGGCCGCGGTCGGCTCCGCCTTGCGGCCTTCGGCCTCACGGGGCCGGCCGCGCAACCGGTCGTGGAACTCCTTGACCAGACCGCGCTCCCGCCACCTGCGGAAGAAGGCATGTACGCGGTCCCAGGCGGGGAAATCGGCAGGCATGGAGCGCCACTGCCGTTGTCGGTCACGTAGAAGATCGCATCCGGCATCACGCGGTGGCAGTAGCCTCCGGCTGCCCGCCCCGGCCCCCAGCCAGGCCGGCACCGGCATCACATCCCGCACCACCGCCCACTGCGCATCCGTCATGTCCGACGGACATACCGGCATCCTCTCCGGGCGGTCGGCCGCGTTCCCGAACCGGTGCGCGAGGCAATCGCACGAAGACACACGGGAGTTGGACGGGACGGGGACCGGCACGCAAGACTGGGACAGGGCCTCCTGAGACTCGTTTGGTGTCGCAACCTCGAGCTACCAAGGGGCCCTGTCCTCATGCATCCACCCGGCCGAGATCACCCAACCAGGGACCGTGTTCGATCAGAACCGTCCTCATGATCGATAGAGATACGGCTTCTCAACACCACTCACCTGGGTTCCGTTGGGGCTCGAGTCGTCCCAGGGCATGCCGTTGCGGGAAGTGGGACGCCGCCCGAAGCAGTCGATGTTCGCGGGGCACACCTGGCCGGCAGCCGGCAGTGGGGCAGGTCGGCGGGAATGGCTCCAGAGCCCGCGGTACGCGACCGGAGCGATGCGCCACGTGCTGTCGAAATTTCGAAGGTGCCGACGACTCGGTGGCGGCCGGCGGTCGGGGGCTGGGCTGTGCTGCTGCGCTCGACCAGGCTGGTGGCCAGGTCAACGCGCAGCGCGGACGGTGGGTTGCCGCGGGCGAGGTCGATCACCATGCGCGCGGCGACCTCGGCCGTCTCGGTCAGCGGCTGGCGGACGGTGGTCAGGGGTGGGCCGACCCAGCGGGTGATGGGCAGGTCGTCGAAGCCGACGACGCTGAGATCCTAGGGGATGCGTAGGCCCAACTCCCGTGCGGCCTCGTAGACGCCGAGCGCCTGCAGGTCGTTGCTGGTGAAGATCGCGGAGGGCCGGTCCTTGAGGCGCAGCAGCCCCAGGCCCGCACAGTAGCCGGTTTCGTGGTAGAAGTTACCCTCGCGGATCAGTGCGGGATCGAAGGCGACGCCGCCCGTCTCCAGCGCGGCCCGATAGCCGTCAATCCGGGCGCGGCTGCACGTCATCCGCCGTGGTCCGGCGATCATGCCGATGCGCCGGGGCGGCGGGCGAGCACCCCGTCCATCCAGGACTGCCCGAGGCTGAGCCGGCCCGAGGATTCCGACAGGACGCGCTCATCCCCTCTTCGCGGACGACGTTCTCGCCCCCACGGATGACTCTCGAGCTCGTGGAACACCAGCTCCAGCAATGGGCTGGACGGGGCGCTGTTGCTGCGTCGCCGCTGGTAGCCGTAGTGATGCAGCTCCTCCACCCGCTCCGGGTGCGGGGCAACGTCCGCGCGGCCGTTGACGATCTTCGAAACATTCGGTGTGGACACCCCCGCCTCGCGCGCGACTTCGTCGAGTGTCGCCGCTCTGGTCACGAGCCCCTCCTGTGCTGCCCTGGTGTGACTACGTAGTCATTGCGGCTGTACAAGGCGGATATTAGCTGGTCAGGGCCCCAGCCGGTACGGGCCGAATCGAGATCTTCCAAACCCTTGACGAAGATCGATGTTACGCCTAGGTTTCCCGCAGCATTCGGAAATCTCTTCGAAATTATCGACGGAGTGGCAATCCAATGGGTTCTCTTCGCGTGACCGTTCGCAACGGTGCGACCCGGAACAGACTCGCCGCAGTAGCGGCAACGACCGCGCTGCTGCTCGGTCTGACCACCGCATGTGGGTCCAGCGGCGGCTCCAGCTCCGGGGCGATCCACGTCCTCGTCTACGGGGACTCCGCGAACAAGGTCGAAAAGCAGATCGTCGACCAGTTCAACAAGACCTCGAAGGTCAAGGTGGTGCTGGACACCATCCCCGGCGCCGACTACCAGGCCAAGCTCAACACGATCATCAACACCCCGCAGGCCCCGGACATCTTCTTCAACTGGGGCGGCGGCAGCATCGCGCCCTACGTCAAGAAGAACCTCCTGCTCCCCCTGGACGACATGATCGCCAAGGACCCGGGGCTCAAGGCCAACTTCCTCCCCTCGGTGTTCAACACCGCGGTGATCGACGGCAAGTCCTACGGTGTCCCGATGCGCGGCACGCAGCCCGTGCTGCTCTTCAACAACAAGAAGGTCCTGGCGAGCGCCGGCCTGAGCGTCCCGCAGACCTGGGACGACCTGATCAACGACGTCAAGGTGCTCAAGGACAAGGGCGTGACCCCGTTCGCGCTCGGCGGCGGCGACCAGTGGCCCACCCTCATGTGGTTCGAGTACATCTTCGACCGGGTCGCCGGTCCGGACCTGTTCGAGAAGGCGCTCGCCGGTGACAAGAGCGCGTGGGAAAGGCCGGAAAGCCGCAAGGCCCTGGGCATGCTGAAGCAGCTGGTCGACACCGGCGCATTCGGCAGCAACTTCGACTCGGTGAAGTTCACCGACGGCGGGTCCCCGGCGCTGCTGGCCAAGGGCAAGGCCGCCTTCGAGCTGATGGGCTCCTGGGAGTACTCCACCCAGCAGTCCAACAACCCCGACTTCGCCAAGAACGACCTCGGCTACAGCGCCTTCCCGACCATCAGCGGCGGCAAGGGCGACCCGAAGAACCTCGTCGGCAACACCAACAACTTCTACTCCGTCCTGAAGAAGACCAAGCACCCCGAGGCCGTGGCGGACTTCCTCAAGCTCATGTACTCCGACGAGTTCGTGAAGGCCCAGCTCGGCATCGGCAACCTGCCGACCACCACCAACACCGACAAGTTCCTGTCCACCTCGGCCAGCCCGGACTACTCGAAGTTCCAGTTCAACCTGGTCAAGGCGGCCCCGTCGTTCCAGCTGTCCTGGGACCAGGCCTACCCGCCGGCGGCGGCCACGCCGCTGCACACGGCCATTGTGAAGTTCTTCGACGGCAAGACCGACGCCAACGGCTTCATCCAGGCGATGCAGTCGCTGTCCAACTCCTGAGTAGGACCGATGAGCTCACTTTCTCTCGCAGCCGTGTCCGGCCGCCGCAAGGCGCGCCGGGCCGGCGTCGGGGTGACCCGCCCGGGCTTCGCCTGGGCGGTACCCGCGACCGTCTTCTTCCTCCTGTTCGCGATCCTCCCGCTGGTGCTGGTCGCGGTGCTGTCCTTCACCAGCTGGGACGGCATCACCTCGCCGCACTTCAACGGCCTGGCGAACTGGACCAAGCTGATCCACGACCCGGTGATGACCCAGAGCATCTGGCTCACCCTCGTGCTCACCGTGCTCGGGGTCGTGACGCAGACGCCCATCAGCATCCTGCTGGGCGTCTGGGCGGCCGGCCACCAGCGCAACCGGGCCGTGCTGTCCGCGATCTTCTTCGTCCCCCTGCTGCTCTCGGCGACCGCGGTCTCGGTGGTATGGCGCGCCCTGCTCGACCCCAACTTCGGCATGCCGGGCCAGCTTCCCTGGCTGTTCGGTGACGGCAACCTGCTCGGCAGCCAGACCGGTTCGATCGGGGTGCTGACCTTCGTCGGAATGTGGCAGTTCACCCCCCTGCACACGCTCCTCTACCAGGGCGGCGCCCGCGGGATTCCGCAGGTGCTCTACCAGGCCGCGGCGATCGACGGGGCCGGCACCGTGCGGCAGTTCTTCCACATCACGCTGCCGCAACTGCGCAACACCGCGATCACCTCGATGATCCTCATGGTCGTCGGCGGGCTGACCACGTTCGACACGGTGCTGATCCTCACCCAGGGCGGCCCCGGCACGGACACCACGGTCAGCGCCTACTACATGTACCAGCAGAGCTTCAAGAACTTCGACTTCGGCGCCGGCTCGGCCATCGCGCTGGTCCTGGTCGTGGTGGCCACGCTCATCTCCCTGGCCGTGGTCCGGCTCTCCGGCTACGACAAGATGCGCAGCACGGCGGAGGGGATCTGATGCGACAGCGCCCCAACTACCTTGCCGGACTCGGCTCCCTGATATGGCTCGCTCTGGTCGGTCTGCCGCTCTACGTGCTGCTGATCTCGACCCTGCGCACCACCTCCAACTACTCCACCCAGGGCCCGCTGAGCTTTCCGTCGCAGCTGACCCTGAGCAACTACCTCAACGCGTTCTCCAACGGCTTCGGCCAGGACTTCCTCAACACCCTGATCGTCACCGTCAGCGTCGTCGGCATCGTGCTGGTGGTGGTGCCGCCGCTCGCCTACGCCATCGTGCGCGCCCAGGGCCGGACCATCACCGTCGTGTTCCGGGTCTTCCTGCTGGGACTCGCGATCCCCGCGCAGGCGGTGATCGTGCCGATGTTCTACGTGATCAGCCAGGCCGGGCTCTATGACCACCTGATCGGCGTCATCCTGCCCACCGCCGCGTTCTCGCTGCCGGTGTGCACCCTGGTGCTGACCGGGACGATGCGCGACATCACCCCTGAGCTGTACGAAGCCATGGCGATGGACGGAGCCTCCCCGCGGCGGGTCTTCATGCAACTGGTCCTGCCGCTGTCGAAGAGCGGGCTCTCCTCCATCGTCGTCTTCTCGGCCCTCCAGGCCTGGAACGGCTTCCTCTTCCCGCTGATCCTCACCCAGTCGGAGTCGACCAAGGTGATCACCCTCGGTCTGTACAACTTCCAGACCGAACACGGCGTCGACGTCCCCGGACTGCTCAGCGCCGTGGTGCTGTCCATGCTCCCCATCTTCATCGTCTACCTGTTCGCCCGCCGCGCCCTGGTCCAGGGGCTCATGGGGGTCGGAGGAAAGTGACCGGCAACATGAACCCCACCGCCGAGCTCACCACCCCTGTGTGGCGGGACGTCTCGCTCGACCCCGCGACCAGGGCCGACGCCCTGATCGCGGCGATGACCCTGCGGGAGAAGACAGCGCAGCTGGTCGGCATCTGGGTGGGCGCCTCCGACGAGGGCGGCGAGGTCGCCCCGCACCAGCACGAGATGGAGGAGCCGCCGGACCTGGACGAGCTGCTGCCGAACGGTCTGGGCCAGCTGACCCGGCCCTTCGGCACCGTTCCCGTGGACGCCGCCGTCGGTGCGCTCTCGCTCGCCCGCTCCCAGCAGCGCATCGTCGCCGCCAACCGCTTCGGCATACCCGCGATCGCCCACGAGGAGTGCCTGGCCGGGTTCGCGGCCTGGGGGGCGACCGCCTACCCGGTCCCGCTGTCCTGGGGAGCGACCTTCAACCCCGAGCTGGTGCACACCATGGCCGGCGCCATCGGGACCGACATGCGCGCCGTCGGCGTCCACCAGGGCCTCGCCCCCGTGCTCGACGTGGTGCGCGACGCCCGCTGGGGCCGCGTCGAGGAGACCATCGGCGAGGACCCGTACCTGGTCGGCACCATCGCCACCGCCTACGTGCAGGGCCTGGAGTCCGCCGGGATCGTCGCCACGCTCAAGCACTTCGCCGGCTACTCCGCCTCGCGGGCCGGCCGCAACCTCGCACCGGTCTCCATGGGCGCCCGCGAGCGCGCCGACGTCATCCTTCCCCCGTTCGAGATGGCGCTGCGCGAGGGCCGACCGCGCTCGGTCATGCACGCCTACACCGACACCGACGGCATCCCCTCGGCCGCCGACCAGGAACTGCTCACCGGTCTGCTCCGGGACACCTGGGGCTTCGACGGGACGGTGGTGGCGGACTACTTCGGCATCGCCTTCCTCAAGCTCCTGCACGGCGTCGCCGGAAGCTGGGACGAGGCCGCCGGGCTTGCCCTCGCCAGTGGCGTCGACGTCGAGCTGCCGACCGTCAAGACATTCGGACAGCCGCTGCTCGACGCGGTCGAGGCCGGCACCGTCCCTGAGGAGCTGATCGATCGCGCCCTGCGCCGGGTCCTCATCCAGAAGGCACAGCTCGGCCTGCTCGACCCCGAGTGGAACCCGGTTCCGCAGGCGCTCTCCGGAGCGGAACTGGCCGATCCCGAGGCGCTGCGCGGCAGCGTCGACCTGGACCCCCCGGCCAACCGGGAGTTGGCGCGCGAGCTGGCGGAGCAGGCCGTCGTGCTGCTGCGCAATGACGGCACACTGCCGCTCGGCCGCCCCCGCCGGATCGCGCTGATCGGCCCCAACGCCGACACCCCGACGGCCGTGCTGGGCTGCTACTCCTTCCCCGTGCACGTCGGCTCGCAACACCCCGAGGTCCCGACCGGCATCGCGCTGCCCACGCTGCGCGAGACCTTGGCGGCCGAGTTCCCCGACGCCGAGATCTTCTCCGCGCCCGGTGCGACGGTCGACGGCGACAGCACGGCCGGCTTCGCCGAGGCGGTCGCGGCGGCCCGCGTCGCCGACGTCGTGGTGCTCGCCCTCGGGGACCGCGCCGGCCTGTTCGGCCGCGGCACCAGCGGCGAGGGATGCGACGCCGAATCGGTTGAACTGCCCGGCGTGCAGCAGCAGTTGCTGGACGCCCTGCTGGATGCCGGCACGCCCATGGTGCTCGTCATGCTGGCGGGCCGCCCGTACGCACTGGGTCGCGCCGACACGGAGGCGGCGGCGATCGTGCAGTCCTTCTTCCCTGGGGAGGCGGGCACCGAGGCGATCGCCGGCGTGCTGAGCGGACGGGTGAACCCCTCCGGACGGTTGCCCGTGAGTGTGCCGCGGCACAAGGGTGTTCAGCCCTCCACCTACCTGGCCGCCCGGCTGGCTCAGGACAGCGACGTGTCCAGCACCAGTACCAGCGCGGCCTACGGGTTCGGGCACGGTCTCGGCTACACGGAATTCGAGTGGTCCGCGCTCGACGTCAGCGTCGCGGAGACCGGCACCGACGGCAGCTTCCGGATCGCCTTCGAGGTCCGCAACACCGGCGAACGCTCCGGCTGCGAGGTGGTGCAGTTCTACCTGCACGACCCGGTGGCCTCCGTGGTCCAGCCGATGCAGCGACTCGTCGGCTACCGGCGCCTCCCGCTCGAAACCGGGGAAGTCTGCCGGGTCCTCCTGGAACTGCCCGCGGACCTGGCCTCCTTCACCGGCCGCACGGGCCGTCGCATCGTCGAACCCGGCGAGCTGGAACTGCGGATCTCCGCCAGCAGCACCGACCACCGCATCACGGTCCCGCTGCGCCTGACCGGCCACGCCCGGGAGGTCGACCACACCCGCAGGCTGCACCCCGTCGTCACCGTCGAGTGCCGCTGACGCAACGAGAGCCGCGCGTGTACACCGACCTGCCCGAGGAGGCCCGCTCGTACGGCGGCGAGGCCGGCCTGACGCCGGTCAGCACCGGACTGAGCACCGTGGACACCTTCGACGTCACCTTCCCGGGCTTCGGCGGGGAGCCGGTCAAGGCGTGGCTGCGCCTGCCGGGCACGGCGACCGGCCCGCTTCCGGCCGTCGTGCAGTTCGTCGGTCATGGCTGCGGACGGGGGCATGTGCTGGAGAACCTGCTCTGGGCGTCCGCCGGGTACGCCCACCTCCAGGTGGACACGCGCGGGCCGGGCTCGGGCTGGAGCCGGGGCGCGACCCCGACTCCGGCCCGACCGGGCCGGAGGTCTCCGGCGTGATGACCCGAGGCATCAGCTCGCCGCGCACGTACTACTACCGCCGACTGCTCACCGAGGCGGTCCGGGCCGTGGACGCCGTCCGCCGGCTGGACCGCGTCGACCCCGACCGGGTCGCCGTGATCGGTCAAAGCCAGGGCGGCGGCACCGCACTCGCTGTCCCCGACCTGGCGCCACGGCTCCTACGCCGAACTGCCGGACGGGTGACGAGTGAGTCGCTGCGCACCGGGTCCGCCCCCTCCTGCCGCACGCGGAGATCAGCTTTCCGAACCGACGCGGACGAAACCCGGTGAACAGGGCTGTCCAGGAGCGGTTCAACGCCGTGATCCAACCAGCCACGACACGATCATCTCACCCGTAACCAGCAGTTACAGCACCCCCTGGACTCGCTCCACGGCACCCGGCTGCCCGAAAGGAACACATTCTGTGCGTACGTACGACAACCCTGTGATCAGCGGGTTCCACCCCGATCCGAGCGTGTGCCGGGTCGGTGACGACTACTACCTGGTGTGCTCCAGCTTCGAATACTTCCCCGGGCTGCCGATCTTCCACAGCAAGGACCTCGTGCACTGGGAGCAGATCGGCAACGTGCTCGACCGGTCCGAACAACTGCCGCTGCCTCTCCCCGGCGCCAAGGCGTCCGGCGGCCTCTACGCCCCCACGATCCGCCACCACGACGGCCGTTACTGGGTCATCAACACCAATATCGACGGCGGCGGCAACTTCGTCGTCTCGGCCGAGCGGCCCGAGGGGCCGTGGAGCGACCCGGTGTGGATCGACCTGCACGGGATCGACCCCGATCTGGCGTGGGAGGAGGACGGCACCTGCTGGTGCGCGTTCTCCGGGCCCGAAGGCGGCATCAACATGGCCAGGATCGACCCGGTCAGGGGGGAGGTGCTGGAGGGGCCCTTTGCCACGTGGTCGGGCAGCGGCCTCAAGTTTCCCGAGGCGCCGCACCTCTACCGCATCGGGGACTGGTGGTACCTGCTGATCGCGGAAGGCGGCACCGAACGCGGCCACAGCGTGTCCATCGCCCGCGGCCGCTCGCCGCGCGGCCCCTGGGAAGGCGCACCCGCCAACCCCCTGCTGTCCCACAGCGGTACCGGCCGCCCCATCCAGAACACCGGCCACGCCGACCTGGTGCAGGCTCCCGACGGCAGTTGGTGGATGGTGCTGCTCGGCGTCCGGCCCCGCGGCTTCACGCCCGACGTGCACGTGCTCGGCCGCGAGACGTTCCTGACCCCCGTGGAGTGGGACGAGGACGGCTGGCCCGTCGTCGCGCCCGTTCCCGAGAGCCACGCGGCCCCGGGCGGTGCCTGGCACCCCGTTCCGGCTCTGCCCGCCCGCGACGACTTCGACGAGTCCGCTCTCGCTCCGCAGTGGGTCTCGCCGTTCACCCGCCCGGAGGGCTCCTGGTCGCTCACCGAGCGCCCTGGCTGGCTGGCCCTCAACGCCACCGGCGCCACCCTCGACCGCCCCGGGTACACCTTCGTCGGCCGCCGCCAGCAACACCACGACTGCCGCGTCACCGCGGCGATCGACCCGGGTACGGGACGCGGCGGCCTCTGCGTGCGCCTGGACGAAGCCCACCACTACGAACTGGAGGTCGGCAACGGAGAGGCCAGCGTCGTCGCCCGGATCGGTCCGCTGCGCCAGACCGTGGCCAGCCGACCGGTCCCGTCCGGGCCGCTGACCCTCACCGTCGCGATCCGGACGAACGACCTTGTGCCCGCGTCGCCCGAACTCACCGATGGCGGGACCACCGGCCCTGACACCGTCGCCTTCTGGGTCGGCGATCCCGACGCCTCGGACGCCCAGCCACTCGTCGAACTGGACGGGCGCTACCTGTCCACCGAGGTCGCCTGCGGCTTCACCGGCCGCGTCATCGGCATGTACGCCACCGAGGGCACGGTCGCCTTCGACTGGTTCGAGTACGCCCCGGCCTCGGCGCCCTCCGCTTGACGCCTGGCGTTCGGCCGCGTGCGACACCTGCGTCCGTGCGGGCGCCGCACGCGGCATGCCACGAGACCGCCCCGTCAAAGGGAGTGGCCGACGATGTCGACCTGGGACGCGCCGACTTCACAGTCCTGGGTGACTTCCGCTCCCGCCTGATCACCCACCGGTTGGAGGAGCAGGTCCTGAAGGTGGTGCTGGCCCGGCTGTCGCAGGCCGGGACTGCTGCGGACCGGTGGCCGACAGCGCACCGACTCCACACACGTGCTGCCCGCGGTGCGCACGCTGAACCGGATGGAGTTCGTCGGTGAGACGCTGCGGACGCCGCTGAAGGCGCTGACGGCGTCCGCCCCGGACTGGCTGACCCCGTTGATCGACTCCGGCTGGGTGAAGCGATAAGAGGCCAAGGTCGACACCATGCTGCGACCGGATAGGTTCGCAGTGTCGGTGGACGAGGAGCGGCCCCTGGCGGGCAGGGGGAGGCGGGCGATGAGTGACAACTACCTGACGGTAATTCCGACTGATCCGTACTGGTGGCCCAGTAAGGATGCGGCGGATCGTGCTGTTGCCGTGCTGTCCGAGATGCTTCCCGACGACGACGCCCGCCATGGCCTGGAAGCCAAGTGGCACGACAGCGTCGAGGTGGTCTTCTGCGGCGCCAACCTGGAGAAGATCTCCTGCCCGTGCTGTGGAGCCAACTTCCCACCCGGCTGGTGGGGGGAGGCCGTCTCGGAGCGCTACGACGAAGGCTTTTCGACGCTCATGGTGACGGTTCCCTGTTGTGACGCCGCGACGTCGCTCAACGAGCTGGTGTACGACTGGCCGATGGGGTTCGCGCGGTTCAGGATCGAGGTCCTGTATCCGAACCGGGCATGGCTGACCGACGAGGAACTGGCCTCTCTCACGAACGCGCTCGGACATCCCCTACGACAGATTCTCATCCACATCTAGCTAGCCGACGGTGTGCTGCCGGAACGCCGCACAATGCCACCAGGACGCCCCGCCACGGCATGCCTGTCGAACCGACCAGTAGCTACGCCGCATTTCGGAACACCCCCCGATGACCAGCACTCCCCCTCCTCCGCTCACGGAGCCGGACCCGTCCGCACTGATCTGCCGTGGTGACCAGGTTGGATTGTGCGCCGCGTGCCAGCGCAAGACCCACAAGTACGACCGGGCTGGCTGTCCGCTTTCTTGGGCGGTGCCCGGTCGGGTCATGCTCGGGTGAGCACGATCTTCTTTCCGCCGGCCCGTCCGGTAACCACCCGGGCGAACGCAGCCGGTCCTTCGCTCAGTGGCAGGGGTTCCGGTGCGAGTTTCAAGGTCCCCGCGGCGGCCTGCTCCGCCAGCTGGACAAGCTGCGCGGCGTTGGGCTCAAGGTAGAGGTCCCAACTTGTGATGCCTCGTTCCTCCGGAGGTGCGTCCGAGGTCAGGGAGCACAGTCGGCCGCCGTCTCGCACCAAGGGCAGGGCGGCGTCCGCCGTGTTGGTGGCGATGGTGAGGGCGGCGTCGAACCCGCCGCGTACCTTGGCGGGCCAGTTCGGGTCGTGGTAGTCGACGACCTCCGTCGCTCCCAGACCGAGCAGGCGCTCCGCGGCGGCCGTAGACGCGGTCGCGGTCACCTCGATGCCCTTGGCCGCGGCAAGCTGGATGGCCAGGGCTCCGGTGGCCCCGCCTCCGTTGGTGATCAGGAGCCGCTGTCCTCGGCTGAGGTCCAGCTTCTCCAGGGCCTGCACCGCGGTGAGTCCGTTGACCGGCAGCGCCGCCGCGTGCACGGCGTCCAGCCCGGGTGGGCAGGCTGCCGTGTGATCCGCGTTGATCAGAACGCGTTCGGCCCAGAAGCCGCTTCCCCCGGGCAGCGGGGCCTCGTGCGCGAGCACCCGGTCGCCTACGGCAAACCCGGTGACACCCGCGCCGACGGCCAGCACCTTGCCCGCACCCTCCACTCCCAGCGCCGCCGGGGGGCGCAGCCCCACGTCCCAGCCAGCGCCGTTCAGCAGTTCGTCCCATGGGCCGACGCCGGCCGCCTCAACCGACACCAGGATCTGACCGGGCCCGGGAGATGACGGTTCGGGCAACTCCAGCAGGGCGGCTTCCTTCTCGGCCCCGGACACTCCGCACGCCTTCACAGCAGATCTTTGTCCTCTCACGCAGTCCGGCCGACCGGGAGGTACGGGCCGGAAACCCAAAACAGGCACCAGTGTCGACCTCGGGATCCCCTACAGAGGTCGCTTGTGGTCTCAGCCGCTTTGGTGTCGAACCAATGCAGCTAGTGACCCTGAACCGTTCCGGGTTTGATCGAGACTCTGGGTCGTGACTGTGACCTGGGGTTTCGTGGTTGCGAACGACCACCGACGAGCTCACGCCACAGCACCAGCCCAGAGAATCCTTTGTGCCAGTGGTGCATGGCACCGGTGATGAAGCAGTGGGGCCCGCGCGGCGCGCGGCGAGACGGGCGACGCAGACATGCACGCGGCGCCGACCAAGCCCGCAAAGAAGGCCGCGGCACGGAAGACGGCGAAGAAGGCACCCACCCAGACAGCTTCCTCGAGGAATGCCGGGCGCGGCGATCGGCGAGGTACGCCGGCACGCTGACCTGCCGTGGTCGGGGTCATGGTCGGGGTGTCCCCCTGAAAGGCCGAGCTGTACGGCGGCCAGGTCCAGCGGTCGTGATCGTCGGCCATGACCGGCGCCACGCGTCCCACGACGACACGTCACGCACCAGCCCGGGACGCATGTGGCCCCGGTTTCGGCAGGAGTGCCGAAACCGGGGCCACAGACGAAAAGCGTGGTCGTGAAGGGGCGGTCGCCTACGCGGCGAAAGGCTCTGCGGGGCTTCAGCCGAACGATCGTCCCAGCAGGCAATAGGTGAGGCCCGGGGACACTGTCCCCTTCACAACCACGCCTGCCTCAACCATCCGGACCCCGAAACCATTCCCAGCACGGGCCACCGGCCACCGGGCGGACCTCCGCGCCGGCTCGGGGGGAATCTCGGCACGAAGGCCCGCACCACCATCTTCCCCCCGAGCGCGACTTCGGGCCGCCTACGCGGTACGGCGGGGCTTGTCGGCGGCCACCTTCTCAGCCACCCGTGCGGTGTGCTGCGTCAGCGGCGGGCGTCGCCATGGTGGCGGTCGTAGCCCCAGGACTCCTCGTCGACGAAGCGGCCGCGGTCGTTGCGCAGGGTGGCGGTGTCGTGGTCGTTGTTCCACACGTACTGACGGCGGTCCTGGTACAGGTCGGTACGGGTGTCGCGGCCCTCACCGGTGTGGATGCGCACCGTGGCGCGGCCGTCCAGGCGGTAGTGGTCGAAGGTGTAGGTGGGGCCGGACTCGTCTTCGAGGGTCCAGCCGTCGAGGTTGACCGAGCGACGCGTGGTGTTGGTGAGTTCCACCCACTCCTTGTTCAGCGAGCGGTCGGAGCGGCATGGTCGGCCGCCGACGCCGGCAGCGCCGCCACCGGTCGCGGTGCCGGACCACGTAGCCGGCCTTCTCGAGACGGTCGACCAGCCGGGTCGCCGATCCGCTGGTCAGGCCGGTGAGTTCGGCGATCCGGCCGGTGGTGAACGGGCCGGGGTCGCCGGTCAGCAGGTTGAGGCACTGGACGGCGGTGGGGTGCAGCTTGAGATGGTCCGCGACCGCCTGGTTGAACATGACGTACGAGGCCAGGTAGCGGCGGGACTCCTGCTGGAGATCGTCAGTCAGCATGCGCACCCTCGTTAAATATCTGCGTAACGCAGTAACTGTGTCGTACGGTAAACGCATGACGAAGGAATCGTACCGGCCCGTGGTGGCCGTCGCCGGAGCGACCGGCGCCCAAGGCGGCGCGGCCGCCCGCTCGCTGCTCGATCAGGGCTTCCAGGTCCGGGCCCTGACCCGCACTCCCGACTCGGCCGCCGCACACGCGCTGAGGAGCCTCGGCGCCGAGGTGCACGCGGCCGACTTCGACGACAGCAAGTCGCTGGAGGCAGCCCTCAAGGGCGCCGACGGATTGTTTGCGATGTCCACGCCATTCGGCTCCGACCCGGAGACCGAAGTCCGGCAGGGCATCGACCTGCTGGAGGCCGCCCGTGGTGTCGGGCACATCGTGTTCACCTCGGCAGCGCACGCCGACCGCGGCACGGGCATCCCGCACTTCGACAGCAAGTACCGCATCGAGCGGCACCTGCGAGGGCTGGGTGTGCCGTGGACGATCCTCGGTCCGGCCGCGTTCATGGACAACTACACGGTCGAGTGGTCGCTTGAGGGTCTGCGCGAAGGCCGGTTCGTGTTGCCGATGGCGGCCGACCGGCCGCTGACGCTGATTCCCGCACGGGACATCGGCGCCTTCGCAGCCCATGTTCTTGCGCAGCCGCAGGAGTTCGAGGGCCGGCGCATCGACATCGCTTCCGACAAGCTGACCTGCCTGGAGATCGCGGAAGCCCTGACCGGCGTGTGCGGCCGGCCGATCGTCTTCGAGCGGCTACCGATCGCCCACGTCGAGGCGTTCTCGGCCGATCTCGCCGCGATGTTCCGCTACTTCACCGAGGTCGGCCTCGATGTGGAGGTAGACGCACTGCGGCGCGACTTTCCGAAGATCGGCTGGCAGCGCTTCGGCACCTGGGCGGCCAAGCGCACATGGCCCATCAGCTGAGTCCACGCGGTCAGCACATAGCCGGACTCAGTGGGCGGTTCGTGAGTCTATGCGTGGTTCTGATGTCGCCTGATGGTGTGGGCGAGGCCGAACGTGCCGGTCCGATGCCGGTGGCCTGCTGGGATCGGTGGGGTGAGTGAACGCAAGCCGCACCAGAGCGACTTGACGGGCGAGCAATGGGCTTTGATCGAGCCCGTGCTCACGGCCTGGAAGAACCGGCACCGTTCCGTCAGTGGCCACCAGGGCCGTTACTCGATGCGGGAGATCGTGAACTCGATCCTCTACCAGTCCCGGACCGGCTGTCAGTGGGCTCTCCTGCCGAACGACCTCTCCACCGATCCGCAGTTCGTCGCGAAGGTCGTCGACGTCGTCGGCCTGTACCACCACCCGCCCGAGAAGGCGGCGGTGCTGTGTATAAACGAGAAGTCCCAGATCCAGGCGCTGGACCGCTCGCAGCTGGTGCTGCCGATGATGCCGGGCATGCCCGAGCCGGCGTACCCATGACTACTACGGGCACGGCATCACCAGCCTGTTCGCGGCCTTCAACATCGCCGACGGCACCGTCATATCGCAGCTGCACCGCCGCCACCGGGCGATCGAGTTCAAGAAGTTCCTGGTCACAATCGACAAGGCAGTGCCCGCCGGGCTGGACGTCCACCTCGTGTGCGACACCTGCCACTCACAGCACCGCCGAGATCAGGACGTGGCTGGGCAGACACCCGCGCTTCCACGTCCACTTCACCCCGACCGGCTCCTCCTGGATGAACCAGGTCGAGCGGTGGTTCGGCCTGTTGACCGGCAAACTCATCCGCCGGGGCGTCCACACCTCCGTGCGGGCCCTGGAAGACGACATCGCCGGATGGATCGACACCTGGAACGAGAACCCACGGCCCTTCACCTGGACCAAGACCGCCGACGAGATCCTCAACTCCCCAGCCGACTACCTCACCAAGGTCGGAGCCCACAACCAGAAGAAAACAGAGGAGAACCCAACCCTCAGAATTTCTGGCGCATCACACTGGCTTGCAAGTGAGCGAGCGGTAACGGGGCGCGGCTGCGGCCCCCTCGGGGCTCGGGTGACTCTGGGCCTGGAATGAGCAGGGCTATGGTGGCGGCACATATCCCCGCTGATCGGCCTGGAGCAGTGCATGTCGTCGTTGGATGAGTTGCGGGCTCTGCTGGGCAAGCCCGCCCGCAGGCAGCTGAACCCGAACGACTGGAACGAAGTCGAGCAGCACATCGGCACTGCTTTGCCCAGCGACTTCAAGACGTTCCTCGATGCCTACGGCAGCGGGGTCCTCTCCGGCGAACTCGTTGTCTTCCACCCGCGTGGCTCAAGCCCGTTGCTTGAGCGTATGCGCACGACGCACGAGATGTTCAGTGACCGTCGAGACAGGGCCCTTCGCCGCGGAGACTCCCCACACATTCCGTACCCCTTCCACCCCGCCGCCGGCGGGCTGATCTCCTGGGGTTACGACTACAGCGGCGATGAGCACTTCTTCCTGCCCTGTGATCCGAACCCGGACCTATGGAAGATCGTCACGATGGTCCACGAAGAGGGCTGTGAGACCTTTGACGGCCCGTTCTCTGACTTCGCCCTGGGTTTCGTGCGGCGACTGCTCGACGTCGACCAGTACCACGGCATCGAACCGGAAGCTCTGGAGTTCTTGGAGCCGGAGGATCTGGAGGAACTGGTCGCCGCCGGTGAGATCGGTCCCGTTCAGCCGAGCTTCGAGCCGTTCTGAGAACTTTGTCGAGCAGCGAAGACCCTTGGCCGGCATGGGCGAATTGAGACAGGCAGAGCGGACTCCCACTCTCCGGAATGCCCACCGCCACGCCGGTTCCTGCCACGGACGTCCTCGGGCACTGCGAGCTGACCCGCACCGCGACTTGGGCCCTGATCAACCGTGAATAGGGCGTGTTTCCCAACTCCGGCGGGCACGAGGGGGCTTGCCGTTGCTCGTACACTCATCGGGTGGCATTTATGAGCACCCCGCACTGCTGCTTCCTGTGATGGGAAGGCGTTGAGGGCGATGCCGGACGGCGTCGCCCTCCTTGGTGTGCCTGCTGCGTGCACCACGTCTCCGGCGCTGCCCGTTCCTTCTGGGGCAGTGACTTTCTGAGCGCGCGTGCAGGCACGGTCCCTCCCTGTAACCCTTGCCAGGAGTGCCTCGTGTCCATGTCGCTTCCCCCTGCCCTCGAACTGTCCGTTGACCTGCTGCGCTGCCCAACGTGCCGTACGCGCCGCCTGCGCCCCGACCGCGGCGCACTGCGCTGCTCGGTGGGTCACACCTTCGATATCGGCCGTCACGGCTACGCCAGCCTTCTGACGGGCACCCGCGCCACCAGCGGCGACGACGCGGCCATGGTCCAGGCCCGTGACCGGTTCCTGTCCACCGGCAGGTACCTACCTGTCCGCCAGGCCGTGGCCCGCCTGGCGGCCGACTCCGTGCCTGCGCAGGGCACGGTCGTGGACGTCGGGTGTGGCACGGGTTACTACCTGGCCGGTGTACTCGACCAGCTGCCCGACGCCCGTGGGCTGGGTCTGGACACGTCGGTGCACGCGCTGCGCTCGGCAGCCCGATCCCATGAACGAGCCGCCACAGCGACCTGGGACGTCTTCCGTCCCTTCCCGCTGGCCGACGAGGTGGCCGACGTCGTGTTGGACGTGTTCGCCCCGCGCAACCCAGCCGAGTTCCACCGAGTGCTCAGCCCGACCGGCCGGTTGATCGTGGTACGTCCTACAGCGCGGCACCTGGCCGAGCTACGCGGCCGGGTGCCTGCGATGGTGACGATCGACCCGGCCAAGGAACAGCGCCTTCACCAAGCGCTGGACGCCTTCTTCGAGGCCGCCGTGACCGAACAGGTGGAGTATCTGACGTCCCTGACCAGGCTGGAGGCTTTGGACCTGGTGGAGATGACTCCGAGCGCACGCCACGTGAGCCGTGCAGAGCTGAACGATGACGGCCTCCTGCCCGGCCAGGTCACCGTCTCCGTGCTGGCCACCGCCTACCAGCCTCGGTGACCATGAGTGGGCGCATGCGCCCACTGACCGCCGAGTAGTGGGCACGCCTGGCGACCTGCCTTCGCAGCAACGCGGGGAAGGCAGGGCGCCGGCTCGCCGACCACCGTCGCATCCCCGAAGGGATCATCTTCCGGTATCGCGTCGCACCGGAATCCCGTGGAGAGATCTGCCTCGCGAGGCGTTCGGGCCCTGGCAGACGATGTGGAAACGCCATCGCAGGTGGGCCGCTGACGCCCCGGAACAATGATCCCGTCTCGCCCTTTCGGGGTCCGAGCCCCCGGACCAAACCCTCGTTTGCTATGTACTGGTACCAACACATAGCTACAGTGCCGGTATGGGAAAGCAGACGAACATCCGACTGGACGAAGCCGTCAAAGCGGCCGCCGAGGACCGGGCCAAGCGCCGCGGCCTGAGCTTGCAGGGATATGTGGCCGACCTGATCGAGGCCGATGTGAACCAGTCACGCGCCGCCTTCATGGCCGGCGCCGCGGCGTTCCTGGCCGCGTACACGGAAGAGTTCGAGTCGGAGGTCGGTGAGGACCGGTACCCCGGCCTCCCGGACAAGCCGGCGGAGACCGCACCCAAGGACGCCGCGTGAACCTCCGCATCGATCTCGCCTGGATCCTGGCAGTCGCACAGCAGATCCCGGGAGATCCCCAGGTCGTCGATTACGGCGTCCCGGTCGCAGCAGAAGCACGTCACCGGGCGGAAATCCTTGACCACGAGGTCTACCCCGAGCCCCATCACAAGGCCGCAGCGCTGCTGTGCGAGCTGGCGAGAAACCCGAGCCTGGAGCTGAGGAACCTTCTGTTCGCGGCCACGGTGACCGCTGCGTACCTGTCTGCGTGCGGCCTGCCGGTGAGCCCTGGCCTGGACACCGTTCTCCCGCTGGCCCGCGCCGCCCGGGACGGGCTCCCCGTGCGGGAGGCCGCCGCTCAGATCAAGACCTGGACAAGCTGAGCTGTTCTTTATCCACCAAGATCTTCCAGGCTTGCCGATGGCCTTCAGGGTCGCGGGGCGTTTGACGGTCTTGCCGACGTCGTAGCGGGGTGCTCGGTGTTTGTTTTGGCGCCGAGTGGCCGTCCCGGGTCCAGCGGCGGCGCTGCATGACCGGCGGTGCAGACCGCTCGCGTAGGCGGCTGGACCGTGCCGCTTGTGCAGGGCGTCAGCGTGCGCCCAGCCGCACCTCACCCCCTCGTATCCTGGCCCGATGCACCAGCCCACCGCCTCCAGAGCCGTCCGCCCATGACCGCCGCATCCCTCGGAAGCGGTCCCGGGGACGGCGTGTCGTCGGGGGTCACCTTGCGGGAGATCCTCGCCCAGGACGAGGACGGCATCCTCCACCTCGTCCTCGCGCCGTCCGGTCAGGACGACACGGTCGTGCACGGAGTGATCATCGGCGAGGAGGACGCGGCGCGGCCGTATGCCGGGCACCTCGTGCTCGCGGCGGGGCTGCGGCCGGACGCCGTGAGCGCCCCGGACATGGTGCGGGAGGCGGCCCGGCGGGGGGCCGTCGCCGTCGTCCTGCGCAGTGGCGGCGGGGACAGCATGCCCGAGCCGGTGCTCGCCGCCGCGCGGGAGAGCGGGATCGCGCTGCTGTCCCGCGCCGAGTGGGCCGAGTGGGGCGACACCCTGGAGCTGGTGCGGTCCGCGCTCGCGTTCGGCGCGGTCGGCAGCCAGGACAGCCTGGCCGAGGGCGCCGCCGGTGGCGGCCTCGCCGTGCTCGCGTCGGTCGTCGCCCGCTACTGCCGGGCGTCCATCACGGTGGAGGACACCCAGTTCCGGGTCCTCGCCCACTCCGCGACCAGCGCCGACGCCGACGGACTGCGCCAGTCGACCATCCTGGGCGGCCGGGTCCCCGAGTGGCGGGTCGCCGAGCTGCGCCGCAGCGGACTGCTGCGCGCCCTGTGGAGCTCCCGAGACGTCATCCACCGCCCCGCCGACGAGACCGACCCCGAGCGTCTGGTCGTCGCCATCCGCAGCGGCGGCGAGGTCCTCGGATCCATCTGGGCCGCGGCCGACGGTGGACAGCTCTCGCCGGACGCTGCGCAGGTGCTGCGGCGCGCCGCGGAGATCGCCGTGCCGTACCTGCTGCAGCACCGGCTGCGGGGGAGTACCAGCCGTCGGCGCCAGGCGCACGCCTTGCGCGGACTGCTGCTCGGCGAGGGCGACCGCCACTCCCACATGTGGTCGCTGGAACTCGCCCCCGATGTGCCCTGCGCCGTCGTCGTCGCCGAACGGGACCGCGCGTCGGGACCCGCCGCGGTACGCACTCTGCAGGCCCTCGCCCTCCAGGCCGCCGCGCATCGTGCCACCGTCCGCGTCTGGCGCGAGAGCCACCGGCTGACCGTACTGCTGCCGGTCCCGGACGGCGACGAGCGCGACGCCCCGCACCTTGCCCGCGAGCTCGATTCCCTCGCCGCTGCCATGCCCGACGCCCCGGCCGTCTGGGTCGGCGCCGGGACGCTGGCCGTCTCTCCGTCCGGCGCCGCCGACTCCTACGACGAAGCGCTCCTGGTCGTCCGGGCCTTGCGGGAACGGGAGGCTCGCGCGGTCCGGCCCGGCAGCTCCGGGTCCACCGGGGGGCGAGCGGAGCAGCAGGGGCCGATCCGGCACGCGGGGCCGGGCGACGTGCGGCAGACCGTGGCCGTACTGCGGGTCCTCGACGCGATCCGGCCGCTGTGGGAGCGGTACGGCGGCCCCGTCCAGGAGATGGTGACCACCGATCTCGCCGCCGGGGGCGAACTGGTGCGCTCGCTGACCGCCTACCTGGATGCGGCGGGCGACATGTCGCGGGCGGCCCAGCGTCTCGTCCTGCACCCCAACACCCTGCGCTACCGGCTGCGTCGGGTCCGGGAACGCTTCGGCATCGACCTCGACGACCCCGATACCCGGCTCGTGGTCACGCTGGCGGTGCGCCTTGCCGGGAGCGACGCACCGGACCACCACGAGTACGAGGGGTTCTGACGGTGTTGGTCCGCGTGTAAGGGGATTTCTCCGGGCTCGTCACCCTTTTCGGAGCGGCTGACAAAAAACCCATGATCCTTTGTTCCGTACTACGAAGACGTCGACCGGCCCCGGGGAACACCCTCTTGTCACTCCCTCAAACGTGACGAAGGCTCCCCGTGACCCTGAACAGCGACGTCCCCCTGGACTTCTGCCCGCAGCCCACCACCGACGGCGCCGCTCCGCGCTCGGCCGAGCGCGTCGGCACCGTCCTGCGCCACGCGCTCGACCACGGCCTGCTCGGGACCTCCCAGCCCGTCGCCGCATTCCTCGACACCGACGGAATCCGGGCGTCGGTCGCCTCCCTGCAGACCGCCTTCGCCACCGTCCCCGAGGTGCTGCACACCTTCGCCGCCAAGGCCGCCTCTCTCGTCCCGGTGCTGCGGCTTCTCGCCGGCCTGGGCATGGGCTGCGAGGTCGCGAGCCCCGGCGAGCTGCGGCTGGCCCGGGACGCGGGATTCGCGCCGTCCCGTATCGTCCTCGACTCGCCCGCCAAGACCCGCGAGGAGATCGCCGAGGCGCTCGCCCTGGGCATCGCCCTCAACGCCGACAACCTCGACGAACTGGACCGCATCGACACGCTGCGGCCCGCCGACTGCGCCTCCGTCATCGGGCTGCGCGTCAACCCGCAGGTCGGCGGCGGCACCATCGGCGCGATGAGCACCGCCACCGCCACCTCCAAGTTCGGGGTCGCCCTGCGCGACGCGGGCGGGCGTGACCGTGTCGTCCAGGCCTTCGTCCGACGGCCCTGGCTGACCCGGCTGCACGCGCACGTCGGCTCCCAAGGCTGCCCGCTGGAGCTCATCGCCGAGGGCATCGCGCAGACGTACCGCCTGGCGGAGGAGATCAACGCCACGGTCGGCCGACAGCAGATCACCAGCCTGGACATCGGCGGCGGCCTGCCGGTCAACTTCACCGACGACGACGTGCGCCCCACCTTCGAGGACTACACCCGTGCCCTACGGGCCGCCGTACCCGGCCTGTTCGAGGGACGCTACGCCCTGGTCACCGAGTTCGGCCGGTCGCTGCTGGCCAAGAACGGGTTCATCGCGGCCCGCGTCGAGTACGTCAAGCAGTCCGGGGGACGCCGTATCGCCGTCACTCACGCGGGTGCGCAGACCGCGACCCGTACCGTTCTCATGCCCGGTTCCTGGCCGCTGCGGGTCGGTGCTTTCGACGCGGAGGGGCGGCCCAGGACCGGTCCGACCGAGGCCCAGGACATCGCCGGGCCCTGCTGCTTCGCGGGCGACATCGTGGCCGAGGGCCGCGACCTGCCGGTCCTGGCCGAGGGCGACTGGGTCGTCCTGTACGACACGGGCGCGTACTACTTCTCCACCCCCTGGGCCTACAACAGCCTGCCTCGCCCCGCCGTGCACGGTTACACGGCGGACAGCGGCGCCGTGCGCCTCGCCCCCGTGCGCGACGCGCAGACGCTCGACGAGATCGCCGCGGAGAGCGGCGCCCGGCACGCGGACCGGCTCCTCGCTCTGACCCCGTCCGGCCCGTCCACCACCCGCTGAAACCCCCCACCCGTCGCCGACCAAGGACTCACCCCACCCCCCTCACACCCGCGCACCGAGTTTCCCGCACGACGCCGTTGCCACCTCTTCCGTCCCGACGTCCCCAGGACCAGACATGACATCGTCCGCCGTCAGCGGCGCCGCAACCGGCACCACCCCACGCCCACCACGTCTCGGCCGCCGCACGCTCGCACCGGCCGCGGCGGGCGTCGCCCTGCTGGCAAGTCTGGTCGCCGGGCTGACGACGGACGCCCCCACCGTCTGGGGCCTGCTGCCCATCGGGATGTACGCGGTCCTCTCCCTGACCGGCATGAACCTGGTGACCGTGACCGCCGTAGCCCTGGGCAGTGCCGTCCTCGTGGCGCTGCCGCCGCTCGGCCAGGCGGGCGAGGTGCTCGGCAACTCCCTCACCGAACCGGTCACGATCATCGGGCTGATCATCGTGTTCGGGTCGGCGGTCGGGGAGGCGCTGCGCGTCACCGGCGTCGCCGACGCGCTCGTACGGGGCATCATGCGGTACGCCGACGGGCACGGCACCACGGTCCTCATGTACGGGATGATGCTGGCCTGCCTGGTCCTCGTGACCAGCCTCGGCACGCTGGCCGGAGCGCTCGCCATCGCCGCGCCGCTGCTGGTGCCGATCGCCGCCCGCGCCGGGTTCACCCGGTCGGCCACCGCCGCGACGATGTTCCTCGGCGGGTGCGCGGGGCTCGCGCTGGCCCCGTTCGCAGGCTCCAACATCGCCATCATGAAGACCGCCGACACCGGCTACCTCACCTACGTCACCGTCGGCGCCGGCCCGCTCGCCCTGCTCTCGCTGGTGCTGGCAGCCGTGGTCGTCCCGTGGGTGCAGCGGCGCAGCGCCGCCCAGGGCGACTTCTACCGCCCGGACGAGGTCACCGAGGCGGACCGGGACACCGTGACCCCCGCCCAGGCGGCCCGTACCCGCCGCGCGACCTGGGCCTTCGCCCTCACGCTCCTCGCCACCGTCTGCTACGCCGCCGCCACCAAGGCCGACACCGCCTTCCCGCTGATCGCCCTGCCCGTGCTGGCACTGGTGACGGTGGCCGCCGCGGGACTGTCACCCGTGCGGGCGCTCAAGGCGGTCCTGACGGGCGGGCGCCGGATGCTGCCGATGCTCCTGCTGTTCTGGATGCTCGCCGCGCTGTTCGGCTTCATCGACCTGCTCAAGCCGTACGACGTGGTCCTGGAGCACTTCGGCCCGGGGCTGCGCGGCATGTCCGCGCTGCCGTTCGCCCTCGCGGTGGCGGCGCTCGGCTGGGTGGGCGTGCCCGGCGCGACCGCCGCGCAGGTCATCCTGATCGGCGAGGTGTTCGGCCCGATCGGCCACGAGGTCGGCGTCACACCGGCCGCCTGGGTGATCATCCTGCTCTGGGCCTCCAAGGCGGACACCTACGGGCCGCTGCCCAACGCCAACATGGTCGGCGCCATGGGCATGGCCCGCGCCGGGCGGCTGCCGTATCTGCTCGGCACCGGCTGGGCCCTGCTGCTGCCCGCCTGCGCGCTCTACACGGTGCTGCTCACGATTGTCCTGTGAACCGCGCCGCGACCACCCCCGCCGCTGAAATCGCCCCGTATCCCAGGAAGTGAGCTTCATGGCCATGCCCGACCAGACCGGTCCGTACGACGTCCTCATCACCGGCGGCACCGTGATCGACGGAACCGGCGCCGCCCCGCGCCGCGCGGACGTCGGCGTGCGCGCGGACCGGATCGTCCATGTCGGCGACCCGGACCCGACGGCGGCGGCGGCCATGGTGCTGGACGCGACCGGGCTGGTCGTCACCCCGGGCTTCATCGACCTGCACTCCCACGCGGACTTCTCGGTCCTGGCCATGCCCGACGCCAAGGCGTGTCTCCGGCAGGGCGTCACGACCCTGGTCACCGGCAACTGCGGGCTTTCGCCGTTCCCGCTCGCCGCCGCAGAGGCGGCCGCCGACGGCGGTCCGGGCACCCTGGCCGGGGCGCAGTGGCACGACCTCGACGGCTTCGCCGCCGCCGTGGAGGCCGCCCGGCCCGCCCTCAACATCGCCCCGCTGGTGGGACACGGCGCGCTGCGCACGGCGGTGATGGGCGACGCCCGCACCCCTGCGGGTCCCGCGGAACTGGACGCCATGCGCACCCTGCTCGCCACCGCGGCGGCCCAGGGCGTCTTCGGCATGTCGACCGGGCTCATCTACGCCCCGGGCTCCTTCGCCACCACCGACGAGATCAAGGCGCTCGCCACCGAGGCCGCCCGGCACGGCCTGCTCTACGCCACCCACATGCGCGACGAGGGCGACCGCCTCCTGGAAGCCGTCGCCGAGGCGATCGACGTGGCGACGGCGTCCGGGGTACGGCTGCAGGTCTCCCACCTGAAGGCGATGGGCCCGGCCAACCACGGCAAGGTCGACGAGGCGCTGGCCGCGATCGACGCGGCGGCGGGCGACGACCTGGACGTGGCCTGCGACGTCTACCCCTACACCGCGTCCTCGACCCGGCTCACCTCCCGGCTGCCCGACTGGGCGATGGACGGCGGCCCCGCAGGCCTTCTGCAGCGGCTCGCCGACCCGGACACCCGCGCCCGCGTCCTGGCCGACCTGCGCCCGGCCGTCGGCCGCACGTTCCTGCCCGAGGGCGTCGTCCTCGCGATGATGGGTCCCGGCCTCTACAGCGACCGGATCGGCGACAGCATCGCCGACATCGCCCGCGACGAGGGCGTGGAGCCCGCCGAGGCCGTCCTCAACGTCCTGGCCGCGCACCAGGGCGAGGTCATGATCGTCAACCATGCCATGGCGGACGCCGACGTCGACACCGTGCTGCGCCACCCCGGCAGCGCGGTCGCCAGCGACGGCTGGGTGCTGCACGCCCCCGGCGACGGTCACCCGCACCCCCGTAACTTCGGCACCTTCGCCCGCGTCCTCGGCCGCTACGTCCGTGACCGCGGCATCCTCGAACTCGCCGACGCCGTACGCAAGATGACGTCCCTGCCCGCGTCCCGACTGCCCCTGCCCGACCGCGGCACCCTCGCCGCCGGACAGGTCGCCGACCTGGTCGTCCTGGACCCGGAGAAGGTCACCGACCTCGCGACCTTCGCGGACCCCTGGCAGTACGCGACCGGCGTGCGCGACGTCCTGGTGGCGGGCCGGTGCGTGCTCCGGGCCGGCGAGACCACCGACGCCCGCCCGGGCCGGGTCCTGCGACGCAGCCCCGCCCGTTAGTCGCCCGCCCCACGAGGGAGAGACCGCGGGGCTGGGGCGTTGCTCCCGAGGGCCTTACTTGTCTCGTCAAGAGCCATTCTTCAGCACTCTGGCCGAACAGCACCGCCCGGAGACGACTGCTTTTCCCGCAGGTCCCGCGCCACACGCTGTGGGCGCCCCGCCGACAGACGCCCACAGCGACCCTCGCCCACTCATCCGGCGGCCGGGGGCTGGGTGACGGCGGTGCAGCCGACCAGGCAGTCTCGATCGGGTGATCGCCGCTGGCCGTGGGCATGAAGGCAGGGCCTCTCGGTGGCTCGGGATCGCGAAGCCAACCGAGATCCAGGAGACCCCGTTGCCGCAGTTGTACGTGCTCGCGCCGGTGGGGTGAGGTCGGTCCGACGGCCGTTGACTGCGTGCCTGTCCGGGCATTCCGGGCGGGTGTCAGTGGGTTCTGCGATCGTGTGCGTCGTGGATGAACTCGTAGAACGCGTCGATGCGCAGGATCGTGTGCTGGGGGTGGTCAGTCGGCGGGACGCTGTTCGGGAGGGCTGGCTGCACCGGGTTGGCGTGGTGGTGTGCCGCGATAGGCAAGGTCGCTTTCTCGTTCATCGGCGTGCCGAACAGCTGTCCCGTTTCCCGGGGCACTACGAACTCGGGGTCGGGGGCGCTGCGGGAGTCGGCGAGTCCTATGAGCAGGCGGCTGCCCGCGAGCTCAGTGAGGAGCTTGGGGCGCGGGCGACAGTGTGCCTTCGGTTCAAGTTCCTCAACCGGGGTGGGCTCAGCCCTCACTGGCTTGGGGTGTGCGATGCCGTGCTTCCGGAGATCGGCCTCCCCGACCCGGGAGAAGTGGCCTGGCACGGGTGGCTGACCGAGTCCGAGCTGCGGCGGACTCTGCAGCAGTGGACCTTCACTCCTGATAGTCAGGAGATTTTCGGTCGGTATCTCGCCTGTCGTGCTGACCCGGCGCTTTCGCAGAAGCGGTGCTCATGAGCTGAGTCAGAGGGACGAAGGCGCTGGTCGTTCCGAACTCCTTGGGCTGCCGAGCCCCGTCCGCCGCTGAGGAGCGGGACCTGGACAGCGAGCTGGCGTGGACCTGTCCCCAAGCAGATGTTGTTGAAGTTTCACGTATTTGCTAGGCTCAAATAGATTGAACATTCAAGAAATCTCTGCGACAGGAGGGCCTCCATGGCTTCCACCCTCAACCCCCCACGCACTGCCACCGGTTCCGGCTCCGCCTCCACGTCGTTGCACCCCTACGATGTCGGCCTGCTGATCGTGCGCCTCGCCCTCGGCCTCACCGCCGCTGCCCACGGCACCCAGAAGCTGTTCGGCTGGTTCGGGGGCGGAGGCCTGGAGGGCACCGGCCAGTTCTTCGCCATGAGCGGTTACCCCTCGGGCAAGACCATGGCCGTGATCGCGGGGCTCAGCGAGACGCTCGGTGGTCTGGGTCTTGTCCTCGGCCTTTTCACACCGCTGGCCGCAGCTGCCGTGCTCGGCACGATGATCAACGCTATGGCCGTGAAATGGGGCGGCGGTTTCTTCGCGCCAACTGGCGTCGAGTACGAGCTCCTCTTCACCGCCACGGCCGCCGGCCTGGCGCTGACCGGCCCCGGTCGACTCGCAGTCGACCGCTACCTGCCCGTCCTGCGCGCCCACCGGCTCATGTACGGCGTCGCGGCGGTGGTCCTCGCCGCGGTGATCGCCGGTCTCGTCCTGCTCATCAGGAACTGAGCCCCACCGGCACCCGCGGTCGCCCATCGGCGCAGGCCGCGGCCAGTGCCCCTTCTTCCCGACGAGCCCGCGCCCCCGCAGCGAGTTTCCGTCCGAACGCTGCCCCCCGGCCGGTCCGCCTGTCCAGGGGGCAGCGCCCGGTTCGCCGTCGGCATCGGCGGGACGCCGCATCGCCGACGGACTACTTCGAACGAACAGACCGGCCGTGCCGGGGCCGGCGCCCGAAGCGGCTGGTCAGCCTCGGTACCGGCTTGACCCCGTTGGGGGTGTTCCGACCAGCATGCCGGCCCGCCTGCTCCTATGTAGAGCAGCTACTGCGAGGTGGTTACGGCTCCTTGGCAGAGCGATGTGACGCCGCGTCGTGCGGGGTCCAGGGCCTGGGGTATCGCGCCGGAGCGCTGTGCTCTCTGGAGGCCGGCGGTCGCCCCGCGCCTCCAGCACCTTGGACGGCCTGCGCACAGGTACGGAATCAGCAGCCGTGGTTGTGCATGTTCGACTCGGGCTCCGGATTCGAGATCGAGGTCGGCTCCGAGACGGACGGGGCGAAGACCGGCTGCTTCGACTGACGCCCCGGGGCTTTCGGAGCCGGCGACGGGGCGCGATGCCATACGGCAGCAGGTCGCGGCCACCGGACTGCACGATCCCCTGGCCGCACTGGCCGCACTGGCCGCTCTTGCGGCCATGGAGCGGCAGGTCATCGACCAGATGCCTGCCGCCGCGCGCCACCTGCGAGCAGCACGGATACAACTCTCGCGGCCCGTCGCGAGTCAGAGATGCCGCGATGAGGTGAGGGCCTACGCACAACCGGGCCACAGGAATGACATACGATGCGCGCGACCCTCATAAAGATCACGTAAGAGGATGTACAAGTCATGGCAATCCGTGCCCCGTATCGTTCCCTTCGCGGTATATCCGCCGTTGCCGCCCTGCTCGCGATCGGCGCGGTGGGATGCTCGGACGTCTCCGACGCCGTCGGCAGCGCCAAGGACAGCGCGAAGAAGGTGGCTCGCCAGCGCTCGGTGTTCTCGCTGGACATCGGCGACTGCTACAACCCGAACGGCAAGGCCGAGGGGGCAGCGTACGCCGTCGAGGTCGTGCCCTGCGACGAGGCGCACGAGGGCCAGGTCGTCGGCGAGTTCGCGATCGACAAGGGCAAGGGCACGGAGTTCCCCGGCGACGACGGGGTCTCGACGATCGCGGACAACCGCTGCCCGGTCGAGGCGCAGAAGTACGCCCCGGACACCTGGGCGCTCCCCAAGGGCGTCGCCCTCTTCTACTACACCCCGACCAAGGAGAGCTGGGCGACGGGTGACCGCGCGGTGAGCTGCACCTACACCGCGGAGAAGGGCACGTTCAGCGGCTCGCTGGACACCGCGAAGTCCCTCAAGCCCGAGCAGGCCACGTACCTCAAGGGTTCGAACGCGGTCTACGAGGCCCTGTGGGCGAACCAGCCCGAGAAGGACGCCGTCGAGGACGACCTGGCCGGCTACAAGGCGCAGGCCAAGGCCGTCGCGGCCGCCCTCGACGCACACGTCAAGGGCTTGGACGGCATCGAGGGCACCGAGGTCGGCAAGCTCCGCGCGAAGCTGACGAAGGCGGCCGGGAACTGGAAGAAGGCCGCGAACGCCGCCGACGCCGACGCGTTCTACATCGCCTACGACCCGGCGTTCACCGACATCGACCCGAACAAGTCGGTCGCCGCCCGCAAGGAACTGGGCCTGGCCACCACCGTCCCGGCCGACGAGGCCGAGGTCTGGGCGGGCTGACGCGCCGTCGGATCAGCGGGGCCGTGTCCGTCAAGAACCCGGCCCCGCGCCCCGAAGCCGTCTGTGCGGCCGAACGCCAGGCGGCTGCTCGGACCGCCGCCGAGTGCCGCGCGTCACTTCGCGGCAGCTTCGGGGGTGCAGGGCCGCGACGGACAGGGACCGCACGAGGCCGGACGCGAATTCTGTGGGTGCGGGCGTGGTGGTGGTCATGATCCGAAGCTCTTGGCGTGCAGTGGGGGCAGTGTTCGGGCGGAAAGGGTGCGCCCGGGTGTTCGCTGGTCCAGCGCGGGTCCTGGCCTGAGGACTGCGCCCGGCCCAAGCTCGGGTCTCGAGCTGGCGCCCCGCCACCGCTCAGAGAGACCGCTGCGCCACCCCATGCCCGTATTCAGGAGTCCGCATCGGCGCTCTGCTCCTGCTCGTGCTCCTGCTGCGCGTGGGTGGCGGCCCAGCTCGCGAGGAGTTTCAGGCTGTCCTCGGCCGGGCTGCCGGGCGGCGCGTTGTAGACGACGAGGCTCAGGCGGGAGTCGTCGGGGAGGTCGAGACGCTCGTGGTGGAGGGTCAGGTCGCCGACCACCGGGTGGTGGAAGTTCTTGGTGCCCTCCCGGTAGATGTGCACGTCCTGGGCACCCCATAGCACGCGGAAGTGGTCGCTGCGGGTGGAGAGTTCACCGATCAGGTTCGACAGCTCCTGGTCGTAGGGGTTCTTGGCCGCCTCGACACGCAGCGCACCCACGGCGGTGCGGGTGACGCGCTCCCAGTCGGCGTAGAAGCGGCGGGCGGCGGGGCTGAAGAACGCGAACCGGACCGTGTTCGCACCCAGGGCCGGCTCGGCGTACATCTCCGCGTACAGGGCCCGGCCCATCGGATTGGCGGCCAGCATGTCGAGGCGGTTGTTCTCGATGAAGGCCGGCTGCTCCGGCATACCCTCGATGATGCGGGCGAGGCTGGGGCGTACGGACACGGTCTTGGCGTCCTTCTTCTTCGCGCGTGCCGTGGCGGTGCCGCCCGCGGCGCGGGCCAGGTCGTACAGGTGGGCGCGCTCGGTGTCGTCCAGGCGCAGGGCCTGGGCGAGGGCGTCGAGCACGCCGTCGGAGACCCCGCGCAGGTTGCCGCGCTCCAGGCGTGTGTAGTACTCGACGCTCACCCCGGCCAGCATCGCGACCTCGCCGCGGCGCAGCCCCGGCACCCGCCGCTGCCCGTACACCGCGATCCCCGCCTGCTCGGGCGTGATCCGGTCACGGCGCGACTTCAGGAACGCGCTGCTTTCTTCCCGGTTGTCCATACCGCCAATTTAGGTGCGGGGCGCTCGCCCTGGGGGTCCCTGCCGTTACCCCTCACAGCGTGGACTCCCTCGCGCCGTCTCGCCGGGTTTTGATGCATTCATCGCCGCCTCGTGCGAGGCGGTGGAAATGCGAGATGACGACGATGCGAGGACTCAGCATGCACACTCCCCACGGCGCCGACGCCGTAGTGGTCGGCCTGCACGGCACCGACATGTCTCGGGCCCTGGCCACGTACGAGCGCAGGCGGCTCGACGGTGCCCGCAGCCTGGTCCGGTCCGGGCAGCAGTTCAGCCGGTCCTTCACGGCCCGCGGTGCCTGACCACCACCTGACCCCCACCCTGGGAGAGGGGCAGTTCCCTCTCCCGCCATCGAAAGGAAGCCCCACCGTGCAGCACGTCACCCTCAACAACGGAGTGGAGATGCCGATCCTCGGCCTCGGCGTCTTCCAGAGCAGCCCCGAGGACACCGCCAACGCCGTTGCCGCCGCCCTGGAGACCGGCTACCGCCACATCGACACCGCCGCCGCCTACCTCAACGAGCGCCAGGTCGGCGAGGGCCTGCGCCGCTCCGGGCTCGACCGCTCCGAGGTCTTCCTGGAGACGAAGGTCTGGATCAGCGACTACGGCCACGACGAGACCCTGCGCGCCTTCGACAAAGCGACCGGCAAACTCGGCGTCGACCAGCTGGACCTGCTGATCCTGCACCAGCCCGCCCCCGACCGCTTCGATGCGACCGTAGCCGCCTACACCGCGCTGGAGAAGCTCCTCGCCGACGGGCGGGTGCGCGCCATCGGCGTCAGCAACTTCATGCCGCACCACCTGGCCACCCTGATGCAGCGCACCAGCGTGGTGCCCGCGGTCAACCAGATCGAGCTGCACCCCTACTTCAGCCAGCCCGCCGTGCAGCAGGCCGACGCCGAGCACGGCATCCTCACCCAGGCGTGGTCGCCGATCGGCGGGATCACCTTCTACCCGGGCTGGGGTGAGCAGCGCCGCAGCGTGCTGGAGGACCCCGCCGTCACCACCCTCGCGCAGGCGTACGGCAAGACCCCGGCGCAGGTCCTGCTCCGCTGGCACCTCCAGCAGGGCCGCTCGGCCATCCCGAAGTCGACCAACCCGAAGCGGATCGCCGAGAACTTCGACGTCTTCGACTTCGCCCTCACCGACGCCGAGCTCGCCACGCTGGACACCCTCGACACCGGGGTGCGCCACGGGCCCGACCCGGACCAGCCCATCCCGGAGGCGTACAGCAGCCTCACCATCCCCGACGCCTGACCTTTCTCCTACCTGACTGCGGCCGCGACAGCGCGGTCGCGGACAACAGGCCGACGCCGGCACCGGTGGGCCGGCAAACGATCACTGTCAGGCGATGCCGCCATCCACGGTCCGCGGCAGCGTGAGAATGTGGGCCTTGCACTCGATCTTGCCGACGAACTTGAGATCAATCGCAGAGGTGGCCCACACCCTGCCGTCGGCATCCACCCGCAGCGAGAACGTTCCCGTCGCGAGCATGGTGTCCACGTCCTGGGTGACGCCGGCGTCGAGGTTCCCGCTGGGCTGTGACAGTTGGACGCGGCCCACCGTGGGAATAATCGCGTACAGCGTGGCGCGGACGTCGTCCGTGCTCTTGTCAACGGCTCCTACCAGCTCGTAGACGCCACAGAACGAGACAGAGAACTCATTCGCATCAGACGCGCGCTCCGAACTGCCCTTCGGCGCCGCGTTCAGTCGGCGGTCCAGGCTGCTGGGCAGCGGCGACTGGCGAGCGGCAGCCGGCGCGTCGGCCGGCGTGAGTGCCTGAGCGGGTAGGCAACTGCCGAGGGCGGCCACCGCGCTGAGGGAGATGGCCGCGAGACTACGCAGGGGGTGCATACGCCAGTCCTTAACTTCCGGCCCGGCATCCTCCACCGCACCGACCGGGGTATTTTGTCCACCGAGCCGCCCATGGCAGCCGGGACGTCCAGCGCTTCACCTGTAGGAGTTAGCCGCGGCGCGCCGTTTGAGCCATGACGGCGCTGCAGCCAGTCGTGGGTGTGGCCAACGGCGGAAGGTGGCCGCCCTGCTGTTGCCGCGATCCACCTGCCGCACCCAGCGCGTTTCACACAGGAAGATCTCTGGACGGGGCGGCCCCGCCTTGCGTGCTGGTGGGCGGTTCGCACGCAAGGCGGGGCCTGTGGTCGCACGGAGGGCTCAGGCGCAGGTGCCCGCCGGGTGGTTCCGGGTCACCAGGTCCATGTCGGTCGTCGTGGTGTCCATCCACACCACACGGCTGCCGGTGTCGGCCGCCGCGGCGGACTGCTGGCCGACGCCGCAGGAGACGCGGCCGAGCGGGGCGCCGTCCGGGGTGAACTGGTAGAGCTTGGACAGCGAGTCGTTGGGGTCCTCGAAGACCTGGCCCCACGACGGGTAGACGGTCAGGGTGAGCGCGGTGTCCGTGGCGGTGAGGCCGTAGGCCGGTGTGGCGCGGTCGCTCTTCTCCGGGATGACGTCGGTGACCACCGGACCGTCCGGGCCGTCGAGGTGCGCCCGGCGCAGGGTGGTCTGGTCCTGGTCGGTGTAGTCGGTGTCGATGAGCCAGTACACATCCGACGAGGTCATGACCGGGCTGCTGATCCACTCCGGCTGCGAGGGCCTGCCCAGGGCCGTGGTCGTGCCGCTCGCGATGTCGTACATCTCGACCTGCACCCCGTACGCCCCGTCGAACAGGCCGTCGTGGATGTACGCGATGCGCCCGTTCTTCACGACCGGTTGCTCCGCCTGGTTGTAGTCGCGGTCGATCGGCACCTGCTGCGGGGTGGTGGCATCACCCTTGAGGTAGTAGACCCGCAGCAGCCCGCTCGCCGGGTCCCGGTAGGACCAGGCCACGCTGTCGCCGTCGACGCTCACGCCGGTGACCTCGGAGGGGGCGCTGAACAGGGTCTTCGGCTCACCGCCCTGCACCGGTGCCGACATGATGTCGTACGTGTGGGACCACGGGTCGTCGGGGACGTTGCCGACCGCCACCCAGACGACGCGCTTGCCGTCGGTGACCGCGCTCATGTGGCTCCGGCCGTCGTCCGGGGAGACCTGGTGCGGCCGGCCCTTGCCGTCGATGCGGCCCACCCACACCGCGTACGGGTCGACTCCGTCGGGGCTGGACTTCGGCACCGCCCACCAACCGCCTCCGGCACTGGGCGTGTTGCCGGAGCCGACGTACTGCGGCAGTGTGCCGAGCCTGCCGAGCAGCACATTGCTGTCCAGGCCGAGGCCCTTCTCCCAGCCCGGGACGATGCCGTGGGCGTCGAAGGCCTTCTTGACGACGTCCAGCCGGCCGTCCTTGACGCCGAGCGACCTGGCCGCGGCGATGACCGCGTCCCGGCCCTCCTCGAAGCCGTCGAGCGGGGTGATGTAGGAGGTCAGCGCCCGGTAGACGATCTTGTCGGCCAGCGCGCCGCCGAGGCTCTCGCGGATGTCCCACAGCGCGCCGCTGAAGATGGTGGAGTTGAGGTGCACGCCGCCGTTGTCGCCGGCCACGCCGAGGGGCACGCCGAGGAAGCGCGCCGTCGTGGCACCGTCGTTGAGGTCGCGGAACGCGCACTGCCGAGGCGTACGGGTGCGGCACAGGTCGCCGCCGATCAGGCCCGCGTCGGGGTCGCTCATCGGCGTGTGGTTGACGGTGACGTCGATGACGTTGCCGAAGTAGTCGGCCACCGCCTCGTTCATCGCGCCGGACTGGCCCGAGTACACGAGGTTCGCGGTGTGCTCGACCACGCCGTGGGTCATCTCATGGCCCACCACGTCGAGGTCGGAGGCGAGCGAGCGGTACTCGACGTCTCCGGTTCCGTAGACCATCTTGGTGTGGTCCCAGAAGGCGTTGACGAACGGGTTGCCGTAATCCGTCACGCCGACCAGGGAGTTGATGGCCATGCCCTGGCCGTCGAGGCTGTTGCGCTGGAAGGTGTCGCGGTAGAACTCGTACACCTTGCCCGCCGCCCAGTGCGCGTCGACGGCGCCGGAGTCGGTCAGGTCGGAACCGATCTGCGGGGTGGGCGAGGTGAAGGGCACTACGGTGTCGGGCCACTGGCCGGAGGCGTCCTGGTACCAGACGCTGGAGGCGTCCCAGGTCTGGATGACGTTGTGCTGTGTGGTGTCGGCCATGTGTGCCGTGTCGCGCAGCAGGTACGTGCCGGTGGCGTCGTCCTTCGTGAGGTTCAGTGGCACGGTGGACCCGTTGAGCAGGGTGCCGCTTCCGGTGACGCTCGACGACCCGTCCTGGGAGGTGGACGCGGCCGCGGACTGCTCGGCCTTGCTCTGCTTGACCGGCGTGCCGTTCGGGCGGGCGCCGGCGGTCTGTCCGGGCGCGGCGAAGGTGGGCAGCCCGCCGGATTCGAACAGCGCCATACCGGTGGCGGCGTCGACGTACACCTCCTGCACGACCGGTGCGCCGGTGGCCGGATCGGAGCCGCTCACGGTGACATGGCGGGCCAGGACTCCCTTGCCCGTGGGCAGGATCGTCAGCCCGCGGTCGACGCCCGACAGGGCAGCCGCGCCGTTCTTGGCGTGGCTGGGGAGATAGCCGCCCCTGGCCAGTTCGCTCCGCACGTGCTGCACCGCGTCGTTCACGGCGGTCTTGGCGGGGGCGGTCTTCTGGTCGGTGTCGACATCGAGGTCGGTGAAGTAGGAGCCGGATGTGCCGGTGACGGTCCGCTTGCCGTTCTTGTGGGTCATGCGCACCACGTACTGGGCGCCCAGGACCGGCACTCCCCGGTACTTCTGGTCCAGGCGCACCGTCTCGGCGCCGTCGGCGTCCGCCGTCACGGTGTCCGCGACCAGGTCCCGGTCGGGAGAGGGAATGTGGTAGCGGTCCTTGTGGCCCGCCAGATGGGTACGGGCCGCGGTCGCGGCCGGCACGGACGCGTCCACCGCGTCGGCCAGACCGTCCACCAGCGCGGGTGTGTCCGTCGTCGGTCCCGCGGTATCACTGCCCCCGACCGGTGACGCGGCGGCATGCGCGGGAGAGGTCACGCCGACGGCCAGGAGGACCGTCGCAGCGAGCAGGGCGACCGGACCGGCGTGGCCGGGTCTACGGACTAGCCGTTGTCGTATGAGTGCTGGCATGGACAAGTGCCTCCGGCGGCCCGGCGCAGCCCGGGCCCGGTAGTCGGGCGTCAATTGAGTGGCGCACCATCGCGCCCGCGGCTCGCCCTGCACCTTCGCTGCCTGACACACGTCATGACAAGGAGAAACCCGAGGGGAATACGCGCAGTTGCGCAAGTGTGAAACCGGCGCCCCTCGGCCAAGACACACCAGGTGGACACGTGTCGGCTGCTGCAGCCACCCCGGCGGACCTACGTGGACACCCCGAAGCGCGGACCGGCTGCCGCGGCGTGAGGTTGATCCGCCAGGAGGGCGGTCATCGGCTGTGAGCGGGGGGTGTTTCCAGGACGGCCCGACATCCTGACCGCTCCCGTCACGCCGCGAACATCTCGCCTCTGACCAGCAGTTATGGATCATTTGTTGAGCCGCGTCGTAGGTGGCTCGGGGGATCGACTGCTCGAACCGTCCCCGGACGGGCAGGGCGTCAGGCAGGGCTGACACTGCATCCGAAACTGATCGAAAATGACCAAAGTCCGCTAGGTAAAGATCTGTTCATGATCTATGCGAACCCTTGGCAAAGGCAGTTCCTGTGTCACGATCACTCCCGCTGCAATCCGCAGCCGGAGGCACCGTGGCCTCCAGCCTCCCCGTATCGGCGGCCGTCGCCATCTGCAGACGGCCGATCGGAAGGATCCGGGATTGAATTCCTCCAGCAACAGGGCTGCGTCCTCACAGGGTTCGCACCGCCCCAGACGACGCGTGGCCGCGACCGTGGTGATCACAGCCGCAGCACTCGCGTTCTCCGCACTGCCCGCCTCGGCCGGCTCCGCCTCCACTGCAATCGCATCCGGGAACACCCGGAAAGTGGGAGCGCTCCCCCAGATCAAAGTGACACCCAGGCCGGACGCCGGGGCCGTTGGCCTGTCGCCCGGACAACGCCAACGGCTGCTCGACCATGCGGCCGACGCGGCGCCGGACACGGCCCGTTCACTGAACCTCGGCCCCCACGAGAAACTGATCCCGAAGGACGTCATCAAGGACGCCGACGGGACGGTTCACACCCGCTACGAGCGAACGTACGCCGGACTGCCCGTGCGCGGTGGTGACCTGGTGGTCCATCAGCGGTCCGGGGCCCGCACCGTCACCTACGCCTCCAAGACGAAGCTGACCCTGCCGACGACCACGGCCAAGGTGCCGGCCGCCACGGCGAAGAAGTCGGCCCTGAGCGAGGCCGCGGCGAAGGGCACCCGCAAGGCGGGCGCGCACACGGCCCCCCGCCAGGTCGTCTGGATGATCGGCGACCGGCCGAAGCTGGCCTGGGAGACGGTCGTCACCGGCGTGCAGCAGGACGGGTCCCCCAGCGAGCGCCACGTCGTGACCGACGCCGCGAGCGGTACCACCCTGGAGAACTCCGAACACGTGGAATCCGCCCAGGGCAACAGCCTCTACAGCGGGCAGGTCACGATCGGCTCCACCCTCCAGGACGACGGCACGTACGCCCTGATCGACCCCGCGCACGGTGATCACCGGACGCTCGACTCGAGTGTCGACTCCAACGGGGTCCTGTTCACCAGCAACAGCGACGTCTGGGGCGACGGAACGGCCGCGAACCTCCAGACCGCGGCGGTGGACGCGGCGTACGGCGCGCAGACGACGTGGGACTTCTACCACGACAGCTTCGGCCGCAACGGCATAGCCGACGACGGCCGCGGCAGCACCTCCCGAGTCCACTACGAACAGCAGCCAGGGGTCCCCCTCGCCAACGCCAACTGGCAGGACGGCTGCTTCTGCATGAGCTACGGCGACGGCGCGGACGGCCGGCACCCGGTGACGTCCCTGGACATCGCCGCGCACGAGATGACGCACGGCGTGACCTCCGCCACGGCCGGGCTGGGCAACGTCGGCGAATCACCGGGCATCAACGAGGCGATCAGCGACATGATGGCCGCCGCCGTCGAGTTCTACGCCGACAACCCCAACGACGTGCCCGACTACACGATGGCCGAGCTGGACGACCTGCACGCTGACGGCAAGCCCATCCGCTACATGGACCGTCCCTCCAAGGCCGGCATCAGCTCCGTCGGCTACGCGCCCCTGGACTACTGGACGCCGCAGGCGAAGTCCGAAGAACCCCACATGGTGGCCGGGGTGGGTGACCACTTCTTCTACCTGCTCGCCGAGGGCAGCGGGCAGAAGACCATCAACGGCGTGGACTACGACAGCCCCACGTACGACAAGCTGCCGGTGGCGGGCATCGGACTGGCCGACGCCGCCGACGTGGTGTACCGCGCGCTCACCGTCTACATGACCAGCACCACCGACTACGCGGGCACCCGGACCGCGACGCTCCAGGCCGCCGCCGACCTCTACGGCTCGGGCAGCGACGCCTGGGAGGCCGTGGCCAACGCCTGGGCGGCCGTCAACGTCGGAAACCGATTCGTCAACCACATCGCCGTGGATCCGATGCCGACCGAGCCGGTGGCGACAGGCCAGCCGGTCAGCCGCCAGATCACCGCCTCCAGCAGCCGTCCCGGCTCGCTGACCTACTCGGCCAAGTCGCTGCCTCTGGGCCTGTCGATCGACCACACCACCGGCCTGATCACCGGTACGCCCGACAAGGCCGGTGACTACAGTTCGGTCATCGTCATCAAGGACGGGGCCGGGGACACCCGGAGCCTCTCGTTCACCTGGACCGCTCTTGAATCCGGCGGACACTTCTTCGTCAACCCCACCACGTATGTGATCCCCTTTGAGGGAAAGGTCGAGTCCCCGCTGATCGTCCGGGGGAAGCCGGGCAACGCACCGAGTGACCTCAAGGTCACGGTCGATCTCGACCACAAGTTCAGCAATTTCATGCTGATCGACCTGATCGGCCCCGACGGCACCGTCATCCCCGTCAAGCCGTGGGGACCGAGCTGGGAACCCACGCCCGAGCTGCATGAGACCTACACGGTCGACGCCTCGGCGGTCACGGCGGTCGGCACCTGGAAGCTGCGCGTCACCGACGGCACCCCGGGCATCTTCAAGTGGGACCCGGGTCATCTCCAGCGCTGGAGCCTGACCTTCTGAGGTTCCGCCCCAACGGGTCGTAACCCGCGTCCGGCCCGGTGGGAGGCAACGGCCACCGCTTGATCACCAGAGGATATGACCCTGGAACTCAGGCGGTGGCCGGGCGCCTTGACGTGGGGCTGCGCACTTCGACGAGCCTCTGTCGAGGCTCGGGCGGGTGGTGTCCGGGCTCGGGTGGCTCACGCCTTCCGGCACGGTCGGTGGTGAGGCGGGCCTCGAAGCCGTCGAGGAGGGACTGAAGGCCGAACGCGCAGGTGTCGTCGGGCGGGGCAGCGCGGCTGCTTCTTCCCCGACGGCAACGGAGCTTCTCCCGCGACGGCAACGGAGCGGTCACAGGTGTCGACCTCGCCGGCCCACTCTTCAACCAGGTCACGGAAACCAGCTGGTCCACGCAAGCAGGGGTGGTCTTGAGCGGCCGTCCCCTGCCGGGCCGGGTGCGCTCTCCTCGGGACGGGGTGACGCACATCGCGCGCGTCCACCTGCACGCCGGCCAGGCCACCGCTCCTGCTCCGCCGTGCGGCAGTTGTGCTTTCACGCGCCGGGCGACCGTCGACGAGCCGAGGTCCGTGCCCGAGCACCATGGTCGTCGCTGACGAGGGGGTGATCCGGGCAGTCACCTTGCCTGAGACAATTCGGGTGTCAGCAAACGTGCCATGGTACGTGTGTCCCACGTCTGCGATCCGAGACTCTGCTGTCGCTGAGGCAGCCCGCTGAGAATCGCCCGTCCCGCTTGGAGGAGACCATGTCCACATCCAGCAGCATGCCCGCCACCGACCCGACGTCGAGCTACCGGGCTGTCGAGAACTTGATCGCCCGATACGCCGAGCTCGTGGACGACGGGGATTTCGCTGGACTCGGCGCCCTTCTCGCTGACGCCACCTTCACAGGCAGCGGCGAGCCGGTCAGCGGCCGCGACGCGATCGAGAAGATGTTCAAGGACACGTTGATCGTCTACGCCGACGGCACACCACGAACCCAGCACGTCACCACCAATGTGGCCATCGAGGTCGACGAACAGGCGGGCACGGCGCGCTCGCGCTCGTACGTCACCGTGCTGCAGGCGCTGCCCGACCTGCCGTTGCAGCCCATCGCCGGCGGTCGTTACCACGACCGCTTCGAACGCCGTGATGGACAGTGGCGCTTCGTTCAGCGACGAGCCCGCATCAACCTGGTCGGCGATGTGAGCCGCCATCTGCACCAGGCTGCCGCACAGCGGTAGCCCTCCCGCAGCGGCGTACACCTCCCGCTGGGGCGCCGAGCACCGGCAGAAGTCCCTCACCACGAAGACTCGCAAGACCACCCGCCACGACAGCGCTGCCGTGGCGATCGGACGACGCGCCCTCGGACACCGCATCCGGCGACGGACGGCACCGCCCCGCCACGACCAGAGCGATCGTCGTGGGCATCGGACCGCCCAGGCCGGACACGGCACCCGGGGGCGTGACGAACCCTGCCCCCGCATTCCCGGACCACGCACAGGATGCGTGCCGCCGGACGCGGAGCGAACGCGGGCCGCGGTGGGCGGCCAATCTCGCGGCCGCCCGGCAGTTCCATGACCGCGAAGGCCACCTACGGCCGGCACCCAAGCATGTCGACATGGCAGACGGGCAGGAAATCGAGCTCGGTGCATTCCTGGACAACGCCCGCCGTCGCACCGGGAAGTTGAGCGAGCAGCGGCGCACGGCACTCGACGCCCCCCGGCATGCGCTGGTCCTGACGGCACCTCGCACTCCACGACCATGTTCACCGTCGTTCTCAGCCATGCGTCCGGGGCATCTCGATGAGTCCCTGACCACGTATGGCAAGGTATGCCGACGACTCACGCCGACCGGGCTACGCGCGGGACCCCGGCCCGGCTGTTTTCCGGGTGCCGGGACCCTGCGGGGCCAGCGGAGCCGGACAGTCGCAAGCCGTACGGGACAGTCCCGTACGGTTCACGCCCGACCTTTCAGGAGTACGCACGTGAACGGCAAGCGCCGCCGACTTCTCTTGGCCGCCATCGACCCCATGCTCGAGCCCGGGGAGCAGGTCGAGGTGACGACCATCGTGAACCTGAGTTCCGTCACCGTGCGCCGGACGGCAGCGTTCGCGGCAGCCTCGGCCATCCTGAGCGGCGGTGCAATGGCCGTGATCCCGGCGCCGGCACCGATGTACCTGGCGATGACCGACCGCCGCATCTTCATCTTCCGAGCGAACCCGACGTTCGCCCGGCCGGAAGAACACCTGATGACGATCCCGCGCGCCGGTCTCGTCCGCTCGGCGATCAAGGAGCGGGTGCTCAACTCGTCCTTCATCATCTCCTCGCCGGACAGCGAGCAAGGCCTGAAAATCATCTTCCCGCTGGTCGGCCGCAAGGAGCGGAACGTGATAGCCGCCTCCTTGCCTCTGGCCGACTGATTTCCGCGCCCTGCCCGCCCACGAACCCCGGTGAACTGGCCCGCGCCCCTACGCCGCCGCGCGGGGGGCGGCCGGCTCACCGGGCTGGATCGTCTTCGGCGACAACGGGGGCGGCGACGGGCCGGCCGTCCCCTCGGCTGTGGGTGGGCCGTTCATGTGGCGGGCCAGGTACCGAGTGCGTGGGCCAGTCGGTCGCTCTGCTCTCGGGTGATGCCCTGGGCGAGGCGGGTACCACACCGCGGACTCATGGACTCGTCGCAGTGCAGGATTCCCTGGAAGGGTTCCTGGCTGCCCGAGAGCGGGGATGCGGCAGGAAGCGTCCATTCAGCCGGCTCCCACAAGGGATGGTCCGCGAGGAGCGCTTCCGCGAGGGACGGCGCCAGCGTTGACGGGAGGCCGGCATGCGCCAGCGCGTCGCCGAGTATGTCTGCGGCGTCGTCGGGCAGGTCCTGGTCGCCGAGCGTGGGCAGCAGGAGGAGCAGGCGTGCGTATTCGGCGTGGACTCCCGGGGCGTTGAGGTCAGGCGTGCGGGCGATGTGGTGGAGCTCTCGCCAGGAGAGTCCCGGGCCGGCCTGGTGGCCGCCGATGGTGGCCAGGTAGCCGTGCCGTCCCCACTCGGGGTGGGTGATGAAGTACTCCGTTCCCGGATCCTCGGGAATGTTGCAGCAGAGGACCATCGCGGTGTGGTCGCCCGCGAACGGGATCCGGAAGACAGGCCACTGGTCCTCGTCGTGCAGTGCGTCGAAGGCCGCGTCGGCATCGGCCCCGTCGACACCGAACCACTCCGGAACGGGGTCGTACTCCTCTGTCTGGCTCAGCCACATCAGGTAGGCCGCCCAGAACCCAGGCAGCGCCAGCAGTTCCTCCCCCGCGACAACAGGGGCGTCCACAAATCCCTCTATCAGCACCGGTCCAGACTCTCACCCGCCTACGACAGTCCGTGCACCGCTCGCTGACGCCACCGAGCGCTGCTGTCTCCCAACGACTCAAAACCTCAGCTCCAGTGGTGTGCACTCTGCGCACCCGTGACCGTGCATTGCGCGGGCCTGCACAATGCCCCGACCACCGGCCCGACCACGGCCACCGTCTGGGACCCCGACCACTCCGCGTCGCAAGCGAGGCCGATGGCCTTCCGGTCCGTCCGGAAGACCCAGGTCGGCGCCCCATTCGTCGGCTCGCGTCGTCGTCACTGTGTCACGAGCACGTCGTGTCACGTGCGGGGAGTGTCCCGTCGAGGAGGTAGGTGTCAACTTTCCCGCTCGCGCACTGGTTTTGGGGATACGAGCCGTGGCCTTCGGCCCGCACGGTCAGCAGGACGCCGACCTTCTCGCCCAGCTCGCTCACCATGTGCCCGGCTCCCGCGTACGGCGTCGTCGGATCGCCGGTGTTGGCGACGACCAGGATCGCAGGAGCACCGTCCGCACGGACGTCGGGGGTGGCGCGCTCACCGTGGAACGGCCAGTCGTAGCAGAGGTAGACACCGACGGACCAGGCTTCCCCGAAGACGGGAGAGGCCGCCTCGGTCTCCTTGATCCATTGCTCGGCCCGGGTGTATCCGGGGCGCAGGTTGGAGTCGGCGCAGGTGATCGCGACAAGGGCGGATGTGCCATTGCCGCCTGTGGGCTCGTTGTGGGCTCCGGTGCCGGCCCGGGGCAGGGCCCGGGCGCCCGGGGCGTGGTCGTACGCCTTCTTCATCAGCTTGCTGCTGGTGCCCTGCTCCATGACCTCGCGGAGCGCCTTAACCAGCGGCCCCCAGCCTTCCTTGCCGAGGTCCAGGTAGTTCGAAATGGCGTGGGCGGCGAGGTTGCCGTCGAGTTTCTCGTCGCCGTCGGTGGCGGCGGGGGTCTTCTCGAGCTTGTCCAGCAGCTCGATGACGCGTTGGTCGGCCTGCTCGGGGTCGCTGCCGGTGGGGCAGTCGTCATAGGCGTCCGCGCAGTGGCGCGCGAAGCGGTCGAAGGCGGACTGGACGGCCTTGACCTGGCTGATGTTTTCCTGCAGAAGGTTCTGGGTCGGGTCGACCGGGGCTTCGAGCACGAGCCTGCCGACGTTCTTGGGAAACAGGTGGGCGTATACGCCGCCCAGCTCGGTGCCGTAGGAGACGCCGAAGTAGTTCAGCTTCTGGTCACCGAGGAGATAGCGCATCAGGTCCAGGTCGCGCGCCGTCTGCGCGGTGCCGACGTACGGCAGGAACCTGCCGGAGTGCTTCTCGCAGACGTCGCTGCCCTCGTACGCGTTCTCCCCGCAGTTGACGGGGATGGTCCCGCCGACACCTCGCGGATCGAAGCTGACCAGGTCGTAGCGCTGCCCCAGCGAGGCGTAGTCGCCCGCGAAGTCGGGGAGCCCCATGACACCGGACTCGCCCGGTCCGCCGAAGTTCAGGACGAGCGAACCGATGCGCTTGCGCTCCGGTCCGGTGGCCCTCTTGCGAATCAGGGCGACGTCGATCGCGTCGCGGCCGGGCCTTCGGTAGTCCAGCGGCGCCTTCATGGTGGCGCATTCCCAGTCACCGCCCGGAGCGTCACCGCCGCCCTGAGCCGCGGAAGGTGCCGGGCAGGCCGACCAGTTGAGCCGCTGGCCGGCGGTGAAGGCCGCGGGCAGCCCCGGTGGCGGGTTCGTCGCCTTGGCCGACACGGGCGGACGCGAGTCCGAGCCCTCGTCCGAAAGGGGATCGGGATCGCACCCGGTCCCCGCCGCCACCACGACGACGGCGAGCAGGCCCGTGACAGCGCGGCGACCCAGAGCGGCCGACACCCCGCCCCACCGCACACGCCAGACCGAACACCCCGACATCCAGCTCCGCACACCCATTCCCGAGTCCCCCACCTCCCGGCACACGTGAACGCCGTGTCCCCTCGAACGCCGCCCCCACAAGCCTACGCAGCCGGTGCACCCGCACGTTCTTCAGGGCGGGACCCACGCCCGCGCCCCTCACCGAGCTGGTCCCACTGAGGACGAATGATCTTCCATGGGCGGCCCAAAACGGTACGCGCCCAAGCGAGTTGTGTCCGGGAATGCTTCACCTGCTCGCGATGTTGACCGGTGAGGCAATCGTCGGCGACAGGGGGGACGAAAAGGTGACACAGGCCAGGGAGCTCTACCTGAGCGTGGCGGAATCAGCGGGGAAGCTGCTGGCGGAGCCGGCGGTCGCAGAGGGCTGGCACCAGCCCTCTGCCCTGGCGAAGCTCAGCGTCCGTGGGCTGGCGGGCCACCTGGCCGGGCAGGTCTTCTTCGTTCCCAAGATGCTGGCTGAGCCAGTACCTTCTGAGCCCGCCATCTCCATCCACGAGTACTACAGGCGGGTGAGTTGGATCGGCTCGGACCTCGAGACGCCGTTCAATCAGGGCATCCGGTCCAACGGCGAGGACGAGGCAGTCGATGGCCCCGCCGCACTGGCCGCGCGGGTCGCCACGTGCGTCGACGAGCTGCGCGACACCTTGCCCGCCGCGCCGGATCGCCTCGTCCGCCGCCCGACCTGGGGACCGTGGTCGATCAGCCTCGACGACTTCATCACCAGCCGGACCCTGGAGCTCATCGTTCACTGCGATGACCTCGCGTGCAGCGTCGGACTGCCCACACCTGAGTTCCCGGCCCCGGCCGTTGAGACAGTCGTGGACCTGCTGTCGCGGATCGCGCTGCGACGGCATGGCGCGACCAATGTCCTGCGCGCACTGAGCCGCGCCGAACGCGCACCGGCCTCCATCTCGGCGCTCTAGGCATGGATCGGTCAGTGATCGAGGGACAGTCTGGGTGAGGTCTTTGAGTCAGATCATCGAGGCGCGCAGGTGGAGGCCGGCGAGGTAGCTCTCTGGGGTCTTGGCGTACCGGGTGGCGATGCCTCGCCAGGACTTGAGCCTGTTGATCAGGCGATCGACGTCTTCATCCACGAACCAGGCCCGATCTGCGCGATCAGGGACCGCCCCACCTGGCGAGCGCCACAAAAAGGGTAACCCCGTCCTGCTGAGGCCCGTTCGGGGAATTTCGTCTGCCTGCTCGGCCTGGCCGGGTACCGGATGGTGCATCAACGCCGCCCGGCCCATATCGCGGGGATTCTCGCGCAGCTCCTCAGGGGCTCAAGCGCTCGAGTTCGTCCGCGCGGCGGTGGTCTTTGGGACGGCCGAGGGATCGCCGCATACCGATCAGGTCGTCCAGGGCGGCGTATCGGATGGTGAAGCCCGCCGGGTCCTGGGTGCTCACCGCCCGGGCCAGGCAGGGGGCGATGTCCATGCCGCCCCAGGGCAGGGCGGGTGTGCACAGGTCACCGCTGGCGCCGGTCACCTGGTAGGCCACCTGAGGCCGGTCGAGGTCGGGCAGGTCGGTGCAGCCCGTGGCGGTCAGGGCGTCGCGCAGGGCGCGTGCCTGCTCGGGCGTGCCGTCCCACAGCAGGTCGAGGTCGCCGGTCAGCTCTATCGAGCCGTGCATGATGCCGGCGACCTGGCCTATGACCACCCCATGCGAACCGGTCTCGTACAAAGCACGAAGGAAAGGGAACGGATCGAAGCCGAGCGCGCCGTCCGTGGCGAATGTGCCGGCGACGTCGTCAGCTTCCTCCGGGCCACGCCCCGTGCCGGCACGTTCGCGGGTGACGTCCTGGATGCGCCGGACGGCCTGACGAAGTCGCAGAACAGCAGCCTCATTCATCAGCTCATTCAACAGCAAGCGCGACAGCCTCACTTGCCACTTGCCCACTTGCACTGGCCGCAGCAGAAGGCCTGCTGGTGGTCCCGAGGGTTCAGGCGGTGTGCAGGTCGAAAGCCGGCCGGTTCTGGGCGACGAAGCTTTCGACATCGAGGGGGTCGGTGCCGCCGATCTTCTTCACGAGGTCGTTCGTGCCGGCGAAGATGCCGTTCAACGAGGACAGGAACACGGCAGCGGACAGCCCGATGTCGTCCTCATGGACATCCGCATGCCCGGCACGGACGGCCTGGCCGCCACCCAGGCCAGGCTCAACGGCCGCCTCCACGGCCGCGACCACGCCCGCACGGTCCGACGCCATATGGCCTCCGGCCTCGTGGAGCGACCAGCGGAGATCGCTCTCGGTGACCGGCTTGTCCTGGGCGTCCGATGGACAACTTCCGTCCCGCACCGCCACGGCCCCCGGGTCCCCGGAGCGGCGCATCCCCGTATGCGGAGCCAAGTGGAAGGCTTGGGGCATGACCCTTCGACCATGGCTGGACTTCCGGCGTTCCTGGCGGCCGGGTCACGCACCCGCGCTGGTCGTGATCCCACTGGGGCTGATCGTCACGGTCTGTGTGGTCGATGTGCTCTCTCCGCCGCACATCCACCTCGGTCCCCTGCTGGTGGCGGCACCCGCGATCACGGTGGCGTTCGCGGGCGCCCGCGTGACGGCGCTGATGGGAGCTCTCGCGGTAGCGGCCCAGGTGCTGATCGGCGTGCTCAGAGGGGTCCTGCCCACTGCCAACATCCAGGCCCAGATCGCTGCCCTGATCGTCGTCTCCATCGTCTGTGTCACCGTCTGCGTGGTGCGGGACCGGCGCGAGCAGCAGTTGCACCGGGTGCGGTCGGTGGCCGAGGCAGCGCAAAGTGTGCTGTTGCAGCCACTGCCCACACGCGCGGGCCCGCTCCGGATCGCCGGTCTGTACATCCCCGCCGAGGAAGAAGCCGACCTGGGTGGGGACCTGTACGCGGCCGCGCGGACCGACCACGACAGCACTCGGCTCCTCATCGGCGACGTGCGCGGCAATGGCCTGGCCGCGATCAACAACGCCGCCCTGCTGCTCGGCGCCTTCCGCGCAGCCGCCCATCGGCAGGCCACCCTCGCTCGCCTCGCCGTCCACCTGGACGCCGCGTTCCGCTGGGACACCAGCCAGTGGCGATCACAGGCAGAACAGGACACCAACGAGGACTTCGCCACCGCCATGCTGCTCGACATCCCCGACCACGATCCGGTCGTCCACTTCATCACCTGCGGCCACCCACCGCCGCTCCTGCTGCGGGGGAATCACATCACCCCACTCATGCCCGAGGCGAGCCACCTCCCGATCGGGTTGGGCGGAGTCTTCGGCATCGCCGCCTACGACGTCCAGACGTTCCCCTTCGAGGTCGGCGACCTGCTGCTCCTCTACACAGACGGCGTCATCGAAGCACGCAATGCCGACGGAGTCTTCTACCCCTTCACCGAACGGGCGTCCGAGTGGACCAAGGACGACCCCGACGAACTCCTGCGCCATCTTGAGGACGACCTGATGGCCCACCTCGACGGACACCTCAACGACGACGCGGCCGTGGTCGCGATCCGCCGCCTGGCAGTCTGATCCCCGGCCACCCGGGCCGACCACGGGGGTCACCGGACTCCGCTCATCCTCCACTGGGGTGGCTGGTGTGGTGAGGCACGGTGCGGATGCTCGCACCGTCTTGGTGGGACTGGTAGATGCCCTGCAGGACCGTGGGCAGCAGCCGGTCGAAGGCACGCATCCACTAACGCCGCCCTGGGCGGGTACACGGTCGGTGCCGCGTGTGGTGCGGTACCGGAGAGGACCATGTCGATGGCGACGAGTAGCGGGCGAATGCTGCGCGAGCTGATGCAGGCGGCTCACCTGGCGACGCTCGAGCAGTTGCCCGATCTGATCGCCTCGCACGCGGAAGGTGCCGGCCTCCACGACGTCGCCGTCTTCGCCGCCGATCTCCAGGAGACGGTGCTGCGGCAGATCACCGGCCGCGGTGACGACGCGGGGGGCGGCGGTGAACAGCTCGGCGTCGACCACACGTTTCCCGGACGCGCCTATCAGCGCGTCGAGATCATTGCCGAGCCCGTTCATGAGAAACAGTGGCGGCGTTGGTGGGTTCCGGTGACCGACGGCGTCGCACGGATCGGCGTCCTGCGGGTGGACACAGCCGAGCACGACGACAACGAGGGCCTCCGGCAGAACCTTCGCGACCTGGCCTCCTTGGTGGCGCTGCTGTTGCTGAGCAAGCGGTCCTTCAGCGACTCCTTCGCCCGGCTGGTGCGTACGGAGCCCATGAACGTGGCCGCGGAACTGCAGTGGAACCTGATGCCGCCGTCCGCCTTCGCCGGTCCCGGGGTGACGGTGGGCGCCATGATCGAGCCGGCCTACGCGGTCGGCGGCGACGCCTTCGACTACGCCGTCAGCGGCTCCACCCTGCACCTGGCCGTCTTCGACGCCATGGGCCACGACACCACCGCGGGGATGACCGCCAGTGTGGCCGTCGCGGCCTGCCGCAACGCCCGCCGCCAGGGGGCCTCGCTCGCCCGGACGGGCCAGGCCGTCGAGGACGTGCTCACCGCCCACTTCGGCACCAGCCGCTTCGTCACCGGCATCCTCGCCGAGCTCGACCTGGGCACCGGGCAACTGACCTGGATCAACCGCGGACACCATCTGCCGCTCGTGGTCCGCGACAACCGCTGGACCATCGAGCTGACCTGCCCACCGGCCGCTCCGATGGGCACCGCGCTGGGACTGCCCGTCGTCGTGCGCCGCGACCAGCTCCAGCCCGGCGATCGGCTCCTGCTCTACACCGACGGCATCGTCGAGGCTCGCGACGCCGACGGCCGTGAGTTCGGCCGCGACCGCTTCGTCGACTTCATCGTCCGCCACCACTCCGGCCACCAGACGCTCCACGAGACTCTGCGCCGTCTGATGCACGCGGTCGTGGAACACCATGTCGGCCGCCTCGACGACGACGCGACCGTCCTCCTGGTGGAGTGGCGCGCGGGACATCAGGACAGGCTCATGCCTTGACTGCCCCCTCCCTGAAGGGGGGAGGGGATTCCTGGCTCAGGCTGCCTCCTGGAGCAGCGCTCCAGGAGGTCTTACGCCCTCGACACCAGCCGGGGCCAGACCAGCCCGGACGAGCATCACACGCGCGGAGTTCTTGTCCCTCGGGGACACCGCTTCGCACGCGGTGCAGGCATAAACGCGTTCCGACAGAGGAAGTGCGTGCTTGGTTCTCGCTCCGCACGATGCGCAGTCCATGGTGGTGTGCGCAGGGTGCACAAGGCGGACGTCCCGCCCGTGCTTGCGGCCCATCTCGATCAGGGCCTTCTTGGTGGCTGCGATGGCGGCGTCCGCTGCTTTGCGGGCCATCGACGTCCTGGCGAGGAACTTCGGGCGGAAGTCCTCCACCGCGATGGCGTCGTGGTCGGTCACGACCTTCTTCGCCCACTTGCGTCCGGTGTCCTGCCGCTGCCGGGCGACCTTTTTGTGCGCCTTGGCGCGCAGGTGCTTCGCCTCGCGGTAGCCCTTCGACGCCGCGTGCCCCCTGGGCGGTTTGCGGCGGGCCATCATCCGGTCGTACCGGGACAGCTTCGCCTTGGTCTTCCTGCCGTGTTCGGCGTGGGGGAGGTCGTGGGCCTGCGACGTGGTGGTGGCGGTCTCCTTCACACCCCAGTCGATCCCGATCACGCGGCCGGTGGCGGACAGCGGTTGGACTTCGGCGGGAACAACGAACGATGCGTACCAGTGGCCGACGCTGTCCCGGTACACGCGCACACTGGACGGCTCGGCGGGCAGCAGGCGCGACCACACCACCGTCAGGACGATGTTCCCGGCCAGGTGCAGGCACCCGTCCTTGAGCCGGAAGCCGCGCCGCGTGTAGTTGAGAGTGGGGTCGGCCTCGCGCTTCTTCTTGTGTTTCGGCATACCGGCCCGCTGCCGCTGTGGCAGGCGGTCCTTGACGTCCTTGAGCGCCTTCGCGCGGGACTTGCCGAAATCACGGATGAGCTGCTGCTGCGGCACCGACGAGCCCCCGGCCAGCCACGGCGTCATGGCACGGGCCTCGGTCAGCATCTTGTCCAGCCGGGCGGGGCCGCACTTCTCCCCGTCGTGGCGGGCCCTTTTCGAGCGGGCGACGCATTCGTTCCAGATCCACCGGCAACGGTCCCACTCCGCCAGCAGCGCGGTGCGGGCCGTCGACGACACGCGAAGCCGGTACGTGTACCGGGCATGCCCGCCCTCCCCGGCCTCCATCACCACCGACACGACATCTCCCTCCCCCGCCCGCTCATCCCGGCTTTGCATGGTGAGACCGTACGTGCGACACGCGCACGCCCGTACCCCCATCACGACACCGTCACCGCAACCAGCGAGCACAGGTACACGCGTTCGCTTTCCCGGCTCAGCTGGGCGATCTTGCGGGCGCTCCGCGCCCCAGGAGACCGGACACGGCGACGCTCCGCGTCGCCGTCACGGGATGCGATTCCTCCCCGGCGTGAACGCCGGGGCATCCTCGCAAGAATGAGGTGATATGCCGCGGCACGATCGCCGACTCGCGGTGTGGGCGGGGTTCCGCGGGTCCGCCGCCTTCGCTCTGACGCACTGATCCTCGGAGCCGACCTGCGTCGACGACGTCATCACCCGCATTCAGTCAGAGCGTCATCGCGGCGCCTGGCAGCCGTCCGGCGGCCCTTGCGTGACGCTCCCGACGGGTGATCGAGCCGGGTGCCCACGGCATGTGACGGCGTTACGACGGCTCAGTCGACGGCGACCGGGTGAACGACGGGGGCCGTGCCGACTTGGGCGTGCAACGTGCCCGCGGACGGCGCGGCCGCCCGCGGAAATCTGCCTGGCCCGGCCTGAACCACCCGGTCACCGATCGACGAGAGTCCGACACGTAGTCCGGCGCGTAGTCCGGCGCGTAGTCCTGGCACCCCTGCTGGTCAGAAGGCCGAGCCAGGATTCTCGGGCCGGATGCGTCCCCGCCAGGCGCCTGTCTCTCCCCCGCGCTCTTCGATGAAGTCCTTGAAGCGGTGCAGATCTCCCTTCACCCGGCGGTCGATCATGCCGAGCATGTCCGCGCCCTTCTCGGCCATGCCGGAGGGCTCGACGTCCATCGTCAGCTCCACCCGGGTATGCGTGTCATCCAGTCGCTCGAACCTGACCGATCCCCGCTGCTGGGGCTCGCCCTCCACGACCCGCCAGGTGATCCGGTCGTCCGGCAGCTGGTCGACGATCTCGGTGTCGAACTCGCGCCGCACCCCGCCGATCTTGGTCGTCCAGTGATTGTGCCGTTCGTCGAGCTGCCGCACCTCCTCGACGCCCTCCATGAAGTTCGGGAACTCCTCGAACTGCGTCCACTGGTTGTAGGCGGTGTGGACAGGGACCTCGACGTCCACTGCTTCCTTCACGGTGCTCATCGGTTCCTCCTCACTGGCGGTCGTTCCGCACGACGCCGGGTACCCGGGCCAGAGGAAGAAGACCGGTATGGGTATATCGGTGCGTATCACGCACCTCCAGGGGCACTCGGCCGCCATGAACGCCGAGACCGGAATCCAGGGCTCCTACTGGCTGGAGACCGCGCCGCCCGGCGTCCCCGCTCCCCCACCGTCCGGTGACCTCAGCGTGGATGTCGCCGTGGTCGGCGGCGGTATCGCCGGACTCAGCGCCGCCTGGGAACTGGTCCAGCAGGGACGCGAGGTGGCGGTGCTGGAGGCCGACCGCGTCGCCGCCGGGGTCACCGGCCACACGACCGCCAAACTGACCGCCCTGCACACCCTGGTCTACGACCACCTGCGCCGCACCCGCGGCCCCGAGGGCGCACGCCTGTACGCGGCCTCGCAAACCGCGGCGATCCGGCGCGCTTTTGAGATCGTCGACGAACTCGGCATCGACTGCGAGTGGGAGGAGGCTGCGGCCTGCACCTATGCCGAGGATCCAGGGCGCGTCGGCGCGCTGCGAGCGGAGGCCGAAGCGGCGCGTGAGGCGGGTCTGCCGGCTGAGTTCGTCACCGAGACCGACCTGCCCTTCGCGGTCGCCGGGGCGGTCCGGGTGAGCGGGCAGGCGCAGTTCCATCCCCGTAAGTACCTGCTGGCTCTGACCGACGATCTGCGCCGGCGCGGCGGCACGGTGTACGAGGGAACGCGCGTCGTGGGTCTCACCGAGGGCGAACCCTGCACCCTGCGGACCGACTCCGGTGTCTCGATCCGCTCCGACGAGGTCGTGGTCGCCACGCACTACCCGGTCTTCGACCGGGCCTTGCTCTTCACCCGCCTCAGCTCACGCCGTGAACTCGTCGTGGCCTCGCCCATCGACGAGGACCGCGCCCCGCGCGACATGTACATCACACCGGAACAGGGCACGCGCTCCGTGCGGACCGCCCCGTACCACGACGGCGAACGCCTGCTGATCGTCACCGGGGAACACTTCGCCCCCGGCACCGCCCACGTCGAGGACAGGTTCGCCCGGCTGTTCGCCTGGGCTGACGACCGCTTCGACGGTCTCACCTTCACCCACCGCTGGGCCACCCAGGACAACGACTCCACCGACTCCGTACCCCTGGTCGGCCCTCTCCATCCCGGCAGCCGGCACACCTATGTGGCCACTGGCTTCGGCGGCTGGGGCCTGAGCGGCGGCATCATGGCGGGCCGCCTGCTCAGCGACCTGATCAACGGCCGCCTACCTGCCTGGCACCGTCTCTACGACCCGCGCCGCCTGGCGTCCGTGGTCCGCGAAGGGACATCATTCCTGAAACATCAGGCCCAGGTGGCCCGGCACTTCGTCGGCGACCGACTGCCGGCCGTCACGGCACCCGCACCGGACAACATCCCCCCGGGCCACGGCGCGGTGTTGCGTCTGGGCGGACGGCACTACGCCGTCCACCGGGCCGAGAGCGGATCGCTCCAAGCGGTCTCGGCACGCTGCACCCACCTCGGCTGCATCGTGGCCTTCAACCACGCGGAGCAGGCATGGGAATGCCCGTGCCACGGCTCCCGCTTCGCACCGGACGGACGGATACTCCAAGGTCCTGCGGTACGTCCTCTGGAGAAGCGCGACATCCCGGAATAGGAACGAGTCAAGGCAGGTGCGACACCCATCCGACACGCGAAGAGGAACAAGTCACCCACATGGCGACGCACAAGCATCGCCCTCGCCGAAAGCAGGTCGCCCCATGGCGAAGAAACCGCACCCGTCCGAACCGCCGCACGGTCAGGGACCCAGCCGTCACCAGGGCACCGAACAGCACGGCTGGTCTCCCGATGTGGACGAGACCCGTCAGCAGGACAACCCGAGCGCCCGCCGTTCCTTCCATACCGCCGAGCACGGCGGCGGGAAGCGACCGGGACGGACGAAGTCCAGGGAAGAAACGAAGTCCGTACCGGGCGACACGGTGGAAAGCACCGGCCGGCGTGGTGAGGAGCACGCCGACACGAACGAGAAAGGCCGACGGGACACAGGGCCCAGGGGCCGCTCCCAGCGTCCCAGCGGCACCAAGGACGCCTCCGCGACGACCGGCGTCGACCCCCAGGACCCGCCGTCCCGGCGCCGCCCAGGTTAGGTGCCGATGTCCCGACCGCCCGTAGTCGACAGGACGCTGCGGACCGGAGGGGGCCCGCGCCTCCGATCGGACGGCGAGCTCATGGCATGCCCGTGAGACCGCGCTGTCCGAGCAATGTCCGACGCCTCGGACTCGTCTTGCGCGGGCTCCCTGCGCCCCCGCTTCCCGAGAGCGCGGGAAACGCATCCGAAGCCCCACGGCTCCACTCGTCGACGCAGGTCAGAAGCCTCGCAGACCACCCGCCGGGCGCTTTCCAAGCGCCCGGCCCGTTGTCGATGCCGGCGACGGTAGGTCGTACTTCGCTGCTGGTGAGTCCGCCCGGCACGAACCCGAATCCGAGTCCGAGGCCGACCTCGTTGCTGTCCATGTGGACGGCGACGCGGGAGCAGCCGGTGGCCTTGAGCCGGTCGAGGAGGGAAGGCCGCTGCGCGTTCACGGCGGCGTAGGTCACTCCGGGCATATCACGCTGCCGGGCCTGGCGGCATCCGGCGCGTGGTCGCCGCGGGCGGCGTCGGGGGCGCTCCAGCCGGCGAGAAGCGCGAGGGCCTGAGCGGAGGCGGAGCCGGGTTCGGCGGTGTACACGCACATGGTCTGGTCGGGGTCGGCCGGGAGGGCCAGGGTCTTGGCTATGTGGGTGGAAACGGACACCACTTGTCGATCACAGGGCCGCGAAATGTCGATGAGAACTGATACCGCCTTGGCGGGGACAGCCGATGTTCGCAGGCGTTGATGGTGAACGGCGCCGGTGCGCGTTCGGGCGATGCGGCTTGGAGTGGTCTGGCCTGTCCTAGAAGGTGCTCTGCGACGGTTCCCAGACCGAGCAGTCGTGCGCGAAGAGAACGCGTCGTGGGTCGAAGTCGGCGAGTCGCTCCAGCCAGTGCTGGTAGGCGGGAAGCGGCTGCTCCACGCCGTGAAGTGCCGCTTGGCGGGCCAGCTGTTCGGACGCGAAGTGGGAGGCGAAGTCGTGCGCCTGGCCGGCGAGGACTACCGTGCCGTCGGCTTGCCGGAGGACCAGCGACTGATGCCCTTGGGTATGCCCTGGTGTCGGAACGATCCACACTCCCGGCCAGACCTCCGCCTCACCAGCGAGTTCCTCATAAGACGCGGCGGGGAAATCGATCAGTTCGTCGAAGGTGTAGTCGCCGTTGCGGGCAGTGGCCAGCTCGACGTCCTGGACCAGGATGGGCTTTCCGCCCAGGAGAGGGTTCCCGCCGCAGTGGTCGAAGTGGAGGTGACAGTTCGCGACAAGGGAGATGTCCTCAAGAGCGACTCCGGCCGCGGACAGGGCATCCTGCAGGTCCCGGCGTCGGGGACGGTAATGGGCCTCGGTCTCGGGGTCCGCCTTGCCGATGCCGGAGTCGAACAGGATCAGGCCGTGATCGTGTTGCACCAGGTAGGCGAGTACAGGTTCGACCCGCGGCTGCGGGCCGCCGGCCTCCGACGCGGGCCGGATGAAGTAGCCCAGATCGAGCCGACGCACCGACATGTTCTTCCCCATGTGGCCAGCCTGTCAGGTTCTGGTGTTCCGGTCGGCCAGTCCGCCGAGAGCAGAACCACCACCGATGTCAGCGTGCAAGGCGTGCGATTCACGTGCAGGCTGAGCCTTCCTTCGTATCCGTCGGGCCCGGCTGAGCCCGGAGGAGGCGCGCCTGTCGCCGGGCAGTGGCGTCCGACGGGTGCCGGGCCTGCGCCGCGAGGAGGTCGCCTACCTGGCCGGCGTGAGCACGGACTACTACACCCGCCTCGAGCAGGGCCGCCACCCCAACGTCTTCGACGCTGTCCAGGACGCCGTGGCCCGTGCTCTGTGTATGAGGCCATAACGTTGGTGACGCTATGTTGTTCACGGTCGCGGCCCATAGGCCGGCAACTCGGGCGAAGCGCCCGTCGAGTGCCTGCTGCACCGTCAGGCCGGCCCCCGTGGCCGGCGGGATGGCGGCGGGATGGCGGCGGGATGGCGGCGGCCAGAACGGTTGCCCAGGCAACACCTGCTGCGAGCCGCTCACTCGCGCCGATGCCCATGGCGCGACAGCCAGCGCGGTTGCGATGACGCGCGAGCGGCTGACGGCCTGTCGTCCTGCGGGGCTTGGACGGCGAGGCGTCCGTTGACCTCGGACTGGGCAGAAAGGAGCCCTCCGGCGAGCACCATCAGCGGCACGGACAGCACGCGGACCGCCCTGCCCGGCGCTGGGCGCCGCGCGGCAACGACCGTACGAGCAGCGGTGTTCACCGCGGCTGCTGCTCGGCGATCACGGCCCAGTCGTCCGTTGCGCGGCCGTCGGCGATCGCCTGGTCGAACACGCCTCTGAGCAGTTCACCGAACGGCAGGGAGACCGCTTGACCGGCTGCTGCCTCCAGGGCGAGGTGGAGGTCCTTGCGCCCGAGTGCTGTGGTGAACGCGGCCGGCTGGTAGCTCCGCTGCGCGATCATCGCTCCATATCCGGAGTAGACGGGTCCGGGAAAAAGCGTCGAAGCCAGCAGTTCGACGAACTGAACCGGGTCGGCGCCGGCCGCGTCGGCGACGCTGACCGCCTCTCCGAGCGACTGGATCGCGCAGGCAATCAGGTAGTTGCCCAGGACCTTGGCAGTGTTGGCCTGCTCGGGCCGCTCGCCCAGGCGCCAGGTGCGCGATCCAATCGCGTCGAAGAACGGCTGAACCCGGTCAATGAGCCCGGGCTCTCCCGCGGCGAGGATGTTCAGCGCACCGGCCTCCGCGACGCTGACCCGGCCGAACACCGGGGCAGCGACATAGCCGATCCCGTGCTCAGCGTGGGCCTCTGCGGCCCGGCGGCACAGCCCCACGCTCACCGTAGCCACGTTGACGTGGACCGCCCCAGGTCGAGCCTGGACCAGGACCCCGGAGTCCAGGAAAGCCTCCGCGAAGGCGGTGTCGTCGGACAGGACCGAGAACACCACCGGGCACCGGAGGGCCTCCGCAACGGATGCGACGCGGAGGGCGCCGGCCTGCGCGAGTTCTTCCGCAGGCCCTGTTGAACGGTTCCACACAACAGTCTCATGGCCTGCCCGCACCAGATTGCGCGCGATCGCTCGCCCCATCCCGCCCAGACCAATGACCGCAACCTCGCCCATCGCACAACCTCCATGATTGAACCGTCTAAGACGGTTCAATCATGGCGCGAGTCGACACCTATGTCGAACTGGCTAAGATGGTTCAGGTAGGTCCATGGTGGTACATGTGGAAGGGGTGTCCGTGGAGGCCCGTCGACTGTTCCGACTGGACAACGAGGTGCTGGCGTTCCGCTTCACCGCCACGATGAGCGACCGGGTCGGCGCGGCGCCCCGGGAGCGCCTCTCCAGCCCCGACCGGCTCGAGTTCTGGTTGCATGCCGTGGGGCTCGGCGTGCCTGACGTCTCGCCCGCCGAGCTTCAGGATGCGCTGACCCTGAGAGAGGCGATCTACCGTGCGGGGCTGGCCGTCGCCGCCACCCAGTGCCCCGATCCGGGTGACGCGGCGATCCTGAACGGGGCCGCGGCCGCAGGACAGCCAAGGCCCGGCCTTGAGCACGGGCTCGCAGTCTGGCACCTCGGCAAGGAAGCACCGGTAGCGGACGCACTCGGAGTGCTTGCCTCCGACGCCATCCACATACTCGGAGGCCCCGACCGCAGCCGGATCAAAGCATGCGAAGGCCCCGGCTGCGCCGGCCTCTTTCTCGACACCAGTCGCGGCACAAACCGCCGCTGGTGCTCAATGAACACCTGCGGCAACAGGGTCAAGAAAGCCCGGCTCGCCGACAAATAGCGACTACGGGGAACTGGCCCCCGTAGCTCTCCGATACCGCCTCGCGCTCATGTCAGCGGCGGGTCGCCGGCAGCGGACGCTACCGCGGGCTGACCGAACAGGCCGCCGATACCGCGGTCGACCAGGCATGCCGGATGCTCCGGCTGCCCACCATCCGGGCCCAGTTCCCCGACCTGGCAGAGGCCGCGGCCCGTGACCAGATGTCGTATCGCGGATTCCTCGCGGAACTGCTGATGGCCGAGTGCGACGACCGGGCCCGCCGCCGATCGGAGCGTCGGATCAAAGCGCCGCCTTCCCCAGGGAGAAGTCCCTGCGGCTATCTGGGGTAGTGGCGAAGGATTCTTGCAAGGCTGCTGTTCGGGACGCTGCGGACGCGTCGGGAAGGCGGCTGAATGCGCCCTCCGCCCGGGTTGCCTGCTTTGGAGGTAATCCGCTGTGCTGTTGGAGTGGTGCTTCCATATGATCGCGTCATGACTGCCGATGCCCCGCTCACCCGAGAGTCGTTCCGGCGCCTCCACCCGATCAGCACGCCCCGGCCGGTGTCTCAGTTGCCGGATCGTGTCTGGACTGACGAGGACTGGGACCGGATCCAGCGTGGATATCGAGCGCGGGACATGGATGAGAAGTGGAACGTCTTCGTCGAAGGCGATGTCCTTTTCATGCACCGGAGTTGGACCGGTCACGGCGTCTATGAGGTGTCTTTTGCCCCCGCGGCTGGTCCTGGGAGGAGGATCGCCTCTGCCGTGGTCGAGGCCGATGGGGAACGCTATCGGCGCAGGAGCGACGAGTACGACTGCCTGATGATGGAGCTGATCATCAGCGCGATCGTCCTTGGTGAGCCTGCCGCCGAACTCCGGGCTGGGCTTGTTGAGTTGACTGCCAGGGCTTCGGGAAAGAAGGATCTTCCCTCGGGTGTGGTGGAGCACAGTGCTCTGGGATTGCGCTCTGGATCATAAGTTCTGCAGCCCGGAGAATGCTGTCACCGCCTTCGGCCGCGTAGGGCTTCAATGCGTTTGCGCAGGTCGATGTGGGCATAGGGCGGCCCGGCGCAGCAGGGCCGTCAAGCTACGGCTTTGGCTCTACGGCCGATGCCGGCAGGGCAAGGACGCGCGCGAGGGCTGCGATGACGGGGGTGAAGTGGTCGGGCAGGTACTGAGACACCCAGTCAGCGGCCAGCGCAAGGAAGTTGGTCAGGTCGTGCTCGGCACCGTCGAGCAGGTGGCGGAGCTCGGTGACGGACAGCTCGATCACCGGACTGTCGTTCTGCTCGGCGTCGACGGTCAACCGGACGGTGTCGGCCAGGCGCTCGGCGAATGGATCGGGGTCGTGGCCGAAGGAGGCTCGGCCGCTGCCGTCGACGACCTCGCGCCAGTCGCGCCAGTCCTCCAGCCCATTGCAGCAGCCGGGTAGGAAGGTGATCCCTTTTGAGCTGTCCGTGACCCGCATGCCACCGGCCGCGAAGAGGTTGTCGAAGGTCAGCAGTCCGTGCAGGAACGATCCGAGCGCATCGGCGGGCCGAGGTGGCCGGTCGTCGTGTTCAGGGTCGATGTCGTTGCAGCCGGCGATGCTCATCACCGCTGTCCCGACCTCGACGGGGGCAAGCTCACCGCTGAGTGGCAGGTAGCTGAACGACTCGATCTCGGCGACGGGCCAGAGGGCAAAGCCATCAAAGGGGCGGATCTCCAGGACAGGCTGCATCACGATCACCCGGGAAGTGTTCCGCATTCCCCACCCCTGTCGCCTCCCGATTACGCCGAGCATTCACACGCCAACAAACCCCAAGAAGGACGGAGGCCGGACACTTTCCGTTGTACCTCCCTGAGCCACATACACATGTACGCCGACAGGTCACGGCGTTGCGCAGCCGATCGCGCACCCATGGCACAGCCCGCCTCTGCCGGACGCCCGATGCGCAGCCCACCGCCCCGCCGGGCAGGCTGCGCAGTCCGGCGGGCACCGGTTGCGCGGCACCATCGGCCACCGCCCCGGACGCACACTCGGCTGCGCGGCACCCCCCCGCATAGGCTGTCCGTCTCATCGATGCACCGCGACAAGGATCAGCCCATGCGCAGCACCAGGATCCGCCTGATCGAGCCCACCGATGCCGCCCCGATAGCCGCGCATCGGGTGCGGGACTTCGAGGCCTTCCGGCCGTGGGAACCGGCCCAACCGGCCGACTTCTACACCCCGGAGGGCCAGGCGGAGCGGATCGACAGGCTGCTGGCCGGATACCGGGCCGGCTCGGTCTGGCCGGGCGTGGTGCTCGCCGACGACCAAGTGATCGGGCAGGTCACCGTCGGAGGCATCCTGCCGCAGCCGCACCTGCGCCGCGGCTCCGTCGGATACTGGATCGCCGGCGTCGCCCAGAATCAAGGGCACGCCGGGCACGCCGTCGGGCTCGTACTCCGGGTGATGACGGACGAACTCGGTTTGCACCGCGCCGAGGCGTCCACCAATCTGGAGAATCTGCCGTCGCAGCGGGTGCTGCGCCGCAACGGGTTCAGCCCGTACGGCGTCGCGCACTCCTCGATCTTTCTCGACGGCAGCTGGCGGGACGCGCTGCTGTGGGAGCGGGTCCTCGGCGACTGACCTCGCCGTTTCGGTTGAGATGAGGCCGGAAGCGGGGAGGAAATACGAAAGTGCCTTCCGCGCTGGGACGATGAACCCTGTCGAGAGGTTCTGTCGGTCCAAGCCGAAGGCGCTTTCTGCGTGCCGGGTGTCGGTTCTCGTCCCAAGCTCCACGGCTCCACATCTCCACTGACGGTTCGTCGGTGGTCGGGCCAGCGAGCGCACGTTTGCCGGCGGATCTTGCCGATGCCACCGGTTCTGACCACCGCCTGCCCCACTGCGCTCAGGCCGCTGCGACCGCGTGGCACCGGGCACGATGTCCTGGCCCTCCGGATGGCCTGTTCGCCGTTGTCGAAGGGCACCAGCCGATCGAAGGCGAACGGGAGCACCTGGTCGTGTTCGGGGTCGGGGCGGGCGAGCAGGTTCGCGACCCTGCTCGTTGCGGCGCGGTTCGCCGGGACCCGGGGCGGGTGCGGGGGCCGTCCGGCGGTGATCTCCGCGTAGCGGGCGGTGAGGCGTTCGAGGGCACCCTGGGCCTGCCCGGTTCGCGGCGAGTTGTCTTGCTCACGCAGTGGGCCGTTGCTAAGCCTTGGGCACTCAACTCTAGGCAGGACGCTGTGTATCAAGAGCCCTCTCTTCCCGTTCCTCCGCGTTCACGTGTCCGGGCATTCATCTGCGCCGTCGCGGCCCTCGCCCTCGTGACGCTCACCGCCGCGACAAGTCCCACCGACGCGGCCCCCCGGACCGCGGCGGACCCGGCAGCCGTGGTCCGCGAGTGGAACGCCATCGCCACCGACACGATCAAGGCCAGCCTCGGCCCCCGCCCCTCCGGGCAGGTAGCGATCTGGGAGGGGTTCGTCTCCGTCGCCGTGTACAACGCCGTGGTGGGGATCGAAGGCGGCTACGCCCTGTACAAATGGCACGCGCGCGGTCCGGCCAAGGCGTCCTCCGCGGCGGCCGCCGCCACCGCGGCCCATGACGTGCTGCTCACCTACTTCCCTGCGCTCAGGGAGCGGCTCGACACCGCCTACGCGGACTCGCTCGCCGCACTTCCGGCCGGTCAGGCCAGAGACCAGGGCGTCGGCTACGGAAAGCGCGCCGCTGCCCGCGTCATCGAACTCCGGGAAGGGGACGGCAGGTTCGCGGACGTTGCCTTCACCGCTTCTCCGGCACCGGGGGTCTGGCGGCCCACCCCGCCCGCGTTCCAGCCCTTCATCGACACCTGGCTCGCCAGGCTGCGCCCCCTCCTGCTCGCCTCCCCGCAGCAGTTCCGCCCCGGCGCACCGCCCGCCCTCTCCTCGGCCGCTTACGCCGAGGATGTCCAGGAGTTGAAGGCCATGGGCGCGAAGACCGGCTCGGGCAGGAGCGCGCAGCAGACCGAGACCGCCCTCTTCTTCGGCGGCAACCTGGTCGAGCAGGTCCAGGCAGCCGTACGAGACCAGGCCGCCCGGCACCGGCTCGGCATCGCCGAGACGGCCCGGCTGTTCGCCGCGGTGAACGCGTCGGCCGGCGACGCCGTCGTCACGGCATGGGACGCCAAGCTCCACTACGGCACCTGGCGGCCGATCACCGCCATCCGCCTCGCCGACACCGACGGCAACCCCGCGACGACGGCAGACCCGGCCTGGGAACCGCTGCTCCTCACCCCTCCACACCCGGACTACATCGCCGGCCATACGACCGTCGCCGCTGCCGTGGCACGCGCCCTGACCGGCGTCCTCGGCACCTCGCGTATCGACCTCTACGTCCCCTCCGAGGTCACCGGCACCACGCGGTTCTACGGGTCTGCCGACGACCTCAATCGGGACGTCGTCGACGCCCGTGTGTGGGGCGGTGTCCACTCCCGCTCGGCGGACGTGGCCGGCTGCCGGGCCGGCACCCACGTGGCCGCCTGGGCGCTGGACCACTATTTCCAGCCGGTCGCCAAGAACGGCACCCAGCCGTCAGCATCGACACGACCGGCTCGGCAGGACAGGCTCGCCGAGCCCAGGTGCGGCGCCGACACCGACTGAACCACAGAGCAGCTCGAAGCGGTCGTGATCGTCGTCCATGACCGGCGCGACACGTCACGCGACGACACGTCACGCATCAGCCCGGGACGCATGTGGCCCCGGTTTCGGCAGGAGTGCCGAAACCGGGGCCACAGACGAAAAGCGTGGTCGTGAAGGGGCGGTCGCCTACGCGGCGAAAGGCTCTGCGGGGCTTCAGCCGAACGATCGTCCCAGCAGGCAATAGGTGAGGCCCGGGGACACTGTCCCCTTCACAACCACGCCTGCCTCAACCATCCGGACCCCGAAACCATTCCCAGCACGGGCCACCGGCCACCGGGCGGACCTCCGCGCCGGCTCGGGGGGAATCTCGGCACGAAGGCCCGCACCACCATCTTCCCCCCGAGCGCGACTTCGGGCCGCCTGCACGGTGCGGCGGGACTTCCTGCCGGCCACCTTCTTCGCAGTCGTCTGCTGGGCGGTGGTCTTCTTGACTGCCGCCCTCTTGGCCGGCTGGGGCGGTCGGGTCCCGGATCCGGATCAGATCCAGGTGGGCACGTGACCCTCGGCGTAGCGGGCGCCGAAGCCGCCGCGGGGCAGGATCGCGTCGATCGAGGCGAGGTCGGCCTCGGCCAGGGAGACGTCGGCGGCGCCGGCGTTCTCCTCGATGCGCTTGGGGCTGCGGGTGCCGGGGATGGGCACCACGTGCTCGCCACGGGTGAGCAGCCAGGCCAGGGCCAGCTGGGAGACGGTGATGCCCTTGGTCGCGGCCAGGTCGGCGAGCTTGTTGACGGCGTCGACGTTCTTCTCGAAGTTGCCGGACTGCCAGCGCGGGTCGAAGTTGCGCATGTCGGTTGCGTCGTATTCGCCGGCGGGCTTGGCGGCGCCGGTGATGAAGCCGCGGCCCAGCGGGGAGTAGGCGACGAAGCCGACGCCCAGTTCGTCCAGCACCGGGAAGAGCTGCTCGACGTCCCGCTCGAACAGGGAGTACTCGGTCTGCAGGACGGAGACCGGCTGAACGGAGTGGGCCTTGCGGATGGTCTGCGGGCCGGCCTCGCTCAGGCCGAAGTACTTGACCTTGCCCGCGTCGATCAACTCCTTGACGGTGCCGGCGACATCCTCGATCGGCACGTCCGGGTCGACACGGTGCTGGTAGAGGACGTCGATGTGGTCGACGCCGAGGTAGCGCAGGCTGTTGTCAGTGACCTTGCGGATGTTGTCGGGGCGGCTGTTGAGGCCCAGACCCTGCTCCGTCCGCTCGAAGCCGAACTTGGTGGCCAGGACGACCTCGTCGCGGAAGCCCTTGACCGCGTTGCCGAGCAGGATCTCGTTGGAGCCGGTGCCCCAGCCGTAGAGCTCGGCGGTGTCGAAGAAGGTGACGCCCAGTTCGTGGGCGCGCCGGATGGCGGCGACGCCCTCCTGCTCGTCGCCGGGGCCGTAGGCCATCGTCAGGTCCATCGAGCCGTAGCCGATCGCCGAGACCTCCAGGCCCTGGCTGCCGAGTGTCCTGTGCTGCATGACGCACTCCTCAGATCAAAACAAAATGTTTTGTTTTACCGTACGCCTTGAAGGCAGCCTTTGCCAAACAAACCATTTTGGTTAGGTAGTCTTAAGACATGACCTCTTCGACCAGCGCGGACTCGACCCGTGACCGCATCGTCACCGCGGCACGGGCCGAGTTCGCCCGGTACGGGATCGCCGGCGCACGGATCACCCGCATCGCCAAGGCCGCGAAGACCAGCTCGGAACGCCTCTACGCGTACTTCCGCAGCAAGGAAGAGCTCTACCGGTTCATCGCCGAACAGGAGATGGCCGCGGTGGCCGAGGCGACCCGCCTGGACCCCGCCGACCTGCCCGAATACGCCGGGCGGGTGCACGACTACTTCATACGGCACCCCGACCGCTTCCGGCTGATGAGCTGGGGCCGGCTGGAGTTCGCGGGCGATGCCGCCGATGCCGCCACCCAGGAGACCGTCCGCCGCAAGGTCGAGCAGCTCCGCAAGGCCCAGGAAGCCGGCCACCTGGATCCCGCCTGGGAGCCCATCGACATCCTCGTCTTCGTCAACCAGCTCGCCATGGCCTGGGCCGGACAGATCGATCTCGTGGACGCGGCCGCCGACCAGGTCCGCGACCCCTCCCTGGCAGCCCGCCGTACCGCCGTCGTCGCGGCCGTCCAGCGCCTCTTCCCCACCGCGAACCAACCCGCCGACGGCACCGACTGACCATCGACGGCCGCGTCACTCTGCACCCCGACTCGATGCGGACATGCCCCGTTTCTGAGCACGCCGCCCTTAAAGGCCGTGATCAGGCCGGGCTACCCCGCCGCCACCACCCGGAAGGCCGCGGTCGCGCGGCGTGCGACCGCCTCGGCGTACGGCACGAAGACGGCCGGGTCGGCGTGGTCGGTGATGCGCAGGCGCACCGCGACCTCGAACGTGTGGGTCGTGTGGTAGACGAGCCGGTCGGGGACCAGCGCCTGCGCGAACCGTTCGATCTCCCATTCCCACCACGTGTACCGGGTCGCCAGTCCGTTCGCGATGCTCTCACTGCTCACGACCGCCAGACCGTACGCACCGGACGGCTGCCGCATGAGGAGGATCCGGTCCGGGTGGTACGCGTCGTCGCGCCACTGCCCTGCGTACAGGTGTCCCGTCGGCATGTCCGGCGGTGTCCTGAGCCAGGTGGCGTCCGGCAGGCCGGACCAGGTGAAGTGCACCCACCAGCCGTGGCGCACCTCGTACGGCCTGTCCTTGACGGCGCTGATGCCGGGCCGGCCGGCCTCCTCCAGGGCTGCCGCGGTCGCGGTGATCGCCTGGGCCACCTTCCGTACGGCCTCCTCGCGGGCCCGCTGGTTGCGGACCGAGGCGCGGACGCGCTCCCACCAGGCGTCGATGTCACCGACCGTCTCCCGCAGCTCGGCGGGCCAGGCCTGCGGCGTCTCACCCCGCGCCGCCAGCTCCCGCGGAGTGCTCCCGCCGGGTAGAGGCCGGTCTGCGGCCGCCTGGCGCCACTCCCACTCCTCGAACCGGGCCCGGGCCTCCTCCCGCCGCCGTTCCTGTTCCCGGTAGGCCCGTCGGCCCGCCTCGATACGCTGGGCCTCCTGTTCGGCGATCCGCCGCTCCACGGCCTCCCGCACCGGCCGGTAGGCGGCTGCCGTGGGCTCCACCCGGTCCAGGAAGGCCGCCTTGGCCCTCCCGTACGTAGCCTCGGCCCACCGCCGGCTCACCAACCGCCTGCGCCATCGCCGGACACGCACCTCGACCCGCTCCAATTCCGCTATGGCAGGAGCGAGTTCATCCAGGTAGGCGAGGGCGGCGGCATTCCAGGCGGCCACCTCCTGCGGGGTGCCGGCCACTTGCACGCGGGTCCGCGACACGCGGGAGGAGCTGAGCACGCCCGAGGCGCCCTCGGCCTCGCCGACCTCCTCGGGGAACCAGTACACGGTGACGAGACCGGCATCGGCGATCGCGTGGTTCAGCCACGATATTTTCAGGGCCATGGCCCGAGGCTGCCCGCAAGGACCGCTCCGAAGTCCCGACTGAGGACACTGTCCAGGCCGATTCCTTCGGATCATCCGATCGTTGGTTTCGGCTGCCTCTCGGGGTGGGCTGAGGCGGGATCACCGGCAGATGACGACGCGATCGCGTTCAAGTACCGGACGGGGACAGCGTGGATGGAGGTACCTGAGCACGTCGGATCGTGGAAGCCGCCCACGACCGGCTGCGGAAGTGGGCCGCCGACGGCACCTGGGAGAAGGTCCTCACCGCCCTCCTGGCCCAGGTGTCCGCGCACGAGTGAACGTGCACCACCGGCCGTCGCGGTCGACGGCTGTTGCCTGCAGCGTCGGTGTCGGAGGAGCCGCGTCGCCTTCAGCACCCCAGAACACCAGGGGTACGGCCTTCTGTCAGGCGTTCTCGTCGTGGGTCCGCGCCCCCAGGTCCTGCGCCCACGCCAGCGCCCACGTCCTGAGCTCTTCGATCTGCCGGAAGGTGAGCCCGTACGCGGCGTAGTCCTCGTCCTCGTACCAGTCCGCGCCGGTGAGCCGGTCACGGAGGTTTTCCAGGCTGAACTCGTCGGGGGCGCGGCGGCGGCCGAGGGATTCGAGGTCGGCGGTGGAGCGGTGGCGGGAGGCGGCCCGAACGTCGATGAGGTCTCGGACGGTCCCGCGGTCGGCGAGGGCGCGGACCTTGGTGCCGATCACGTCGTCGAGGGAGAGGACGGGGCCGTAGGGGGTCTGGGCGGGCGGGGCCCAGAATGCCTCCTTGAGGACGTCGACCTCGCACTCCTCGCCGGTGGCCGGGTCGGTGACAAGGAAGCGGCCGCTGAGTGGGTCGGTCTGCACATGTGTGGTCCGCCAGCCGCGCGCGGTGAGGCCGGCTGTGAGGGCAGCGACGATCTCGTCCATCGGCGCGGGATTCTCGGTGGCGACGTCGAGGTCACGGCTGAAGCGTTCGACCAGGCCATGGGCCTGCACGGCGTATCCGCCGGTGAGGACCAGAGGATAGGGGGAGCCGAGGTCGAGGATGTCAGCAAGGAGACGCTCGTGGAGCGGGGTGAGCTTCACGCGGCCGCCGTGTCGGCCGGAGCGGTACGGGGCAGCTCGGGGAAGGCCTCCTCCCAGACCTCGCGGACATAGGGGCTGACCAAGCGACGCAGAACGGGCCACTGCTCGGCCAGCAGCCGGTGGTGCAGGCAGGCCGCCAGGTCCTCGCGCTGGCCCTCAGCCAGGACGGTCCTGTAGAGCGTCATGCGGGACTTCGGGCGGTCCAGACTGTAGCTCGTCCGCCCGGACCAGACGACGTGGAGCGGCAGGTCGACGGTGCCCTCGACGGGGCCGGCCAGCTCCTCAAGGCGCTCGGGCAACCGACTGCGGTAACGGTCCCGCAGCACCTCAGCGCGCTGGGCGGTGGTCCTCACATCCATGCATCCAGTATCGCTGGTAACGAGGCGGCACCGTGGCAGATACCCGGCTCTCCTTCCGGATGGGTGGATCAGGCGCCGTCCACCTCCCCGGCATCTCACCGGCGGACCCCTCACCGATGTCGAGCTGCCGACCACGACAATTCAGCGGTGGTGACCTGCCGAAACGCCGTCAGGCGCGGGATGGGCGGACAGTTGTCGGGCGGGTTGTCGGCCGGGCCGTGTCAAGGGACAGCAGGAGTTCCGCACTCGCGGACAGTTGATCTCCCCACTGGTGGACGTTGAAAGTCCCCGGTGGACAGTTGATCTCCCCGCTTGTGGGTCAGCCGAGCGGGACGACGCCTCGTCCGGTGGTCGCCTCGGCGAGGCGGTGGCTGTCGCCCTGCGTGACGACGACGTGGGCGTGATGCAGGAGCCGGTCGACGGTCGCGGTGGCGAGGGTCTTGGGCATGATCTCGTCGAATCCAGACGGATGAAGGTTGCTGCTGACGGCGAGACTCCGCCGTTCGTAGGCCGCATCGACCAGGCGATAGAAGCCCTCTGCGGCGTCGGGCGAGACGGGAAGGAGCCCGATGTCGTCAACGATGATCAAATCGGTTCGCGTGATCCGGGTGATCGCCTTCGAGACGGAGTCGTCGACGCGGTGACGGCGCATCAGGGCTCCGAGGTCCTCGATGGTGAACCAGGCGACGGTCATCCCCGCATCGACCGCCAACTGGCCGAGCGCCTCGCAGAAGTGCGACTTCCCGGTCCCGGAGGGGCCGACGACGCAGAGGTTTTCGCGTCGGCCGACCCATTCCAGGGTCCGCAGCGCGGAGCAACCTCATCCCCCTGTTCACCGCCGTCCTCGCCCTCCCGCTCGGCTTCTTCATGTCCAACGACGGCTACTGGTTCGGCGTCATCCCCGTCCTCGCCGAATCCGCCGCCCACTACGGCATCGACGCCAACGAGATCGCCCGCGCCGGCGCCATCGGCCAGATCCTCCACATGATGGGCCCCACCAGCGCCCCGCTGTGGGTCCTCCTCGGACTGGTCAAGGCCGAGCTGGGCGACTTCCAGAAGCACGCCCTGCGCTGGGGCGTCCCGGTCTCCGCCGCCTACATCGTGTTCGCTGTCATCACCGGTGCCATCAGCGTCCCGTGAGACGTCGGGCAGCGTCCCGCACCCTTCGCCACTCTGCCCGGCGGGCCGCACGCAGCCCGCCGGGCCAAAGGCGGCCCGCGGGCACACCGCCGGTGGCTGCGGGACGACCTCGGCGCGGAGGAGAGCCGCAGCCCGTTGTCAGTGGAGCGGTCATCGCGGCTGTCCAGCCGCCGGGCCTGTTGCGGGCCGGGGGGCTCAGCGCAGTCGGCGCACGCGCAGCACCAGGTCGTCGTGATGGTGCGCGCCGGCACCACCGTCGGGTGCCACGCGTGGCCGTTGCTCGTCCACCTCCACCTCCCAGTCGTCGTCGAGCAGATCGGCGACCATCGAGGGCCAGACGTAGTCAGCCGGGTCGAACCCGCTGTCGTGCGCCTGCCGGGTGTCCATCCCCGCGTGGTGTACGACCAGCAGCACGCCGCCGGGCGCGACGGCCGCGAGCAGCGCTCGCTCGGCCGCGGCGTCGGGAGTGCGCAGCAAGGCCGGGTACTGCACGGAAACCAGGTCGAAGGAGGCGGGCGGGAGCGCCGCCTCGGTGAGTGCGGCGTGTACCCAGTGAACGGCGAGGCCGGCGTCCCGCGCGTGCCCGGCCGCCCGCTCCAGCGCCACGCCCGAGACCTCGAGCGCGGTCACGTCCCAGCCGCCGCGCGCGAGCCAGACGGCGTCCGCGCCCTCACCGCAGCCGACGTCGAGCACTCGCCCGGGTGCGAGCCCGGCGACCTCGGCCACGAGCGCACCGTTGGGCCGGCCGCTCCACAACTGTGGTCGGTCGGCGTACCGGTTGTCCCACTCCTCCCGCACCGCGGGGTCTCCGACGTATCCGTCGGCATGCGAGGGGATGTCGGACGCGGGCGATCCTGCTGCGATGTTGTCGGTCACGGGCCCACCGTCGCCCACCGCGGTCCCGGTCTTCCACTCCTGTTGCCGGTCCGGCAAAACGGCGTCCAAGGGCGTCGCACCGGACGTCGTCCAGCAGACTGGCCGCAGCCTCCGACCTGCGCGGTCAAACCGTCTTCGGTCAATCTCCGATGGCAATCCATGCTCGCTGCCGGCCCATTCCCCTACGGGGCGCCGCTGGACCGGCATGCACTCTGATCGTGGACGGGCAGGCGGATCCGGCGACGGTGGCACCGTTCCGGGCCGATGGCACGAGGCTGCTCGCGCCGGTCACTTCCGCTCCAGCGCGGCCAGCCGCAGCTCAAGTTGGTCAACCCGGTGCCGTAGCAGGGTGACCTGGGCTTCCAGGCTGACTTCTCGTTCCGCCCTGCGCTGAATCCGCGGTGACGCGGCGGCGCGCTCGATCACCGCGTCCAGCTGGACCAGGCGCTGCGGCCCGTTCGGGCCGTCCACCAACCGGGACTGGATCTCGCCGTTGCGGTACCAGGACCGCAGGGCCGAGCGGGAAACGCCGGTCTCGGCTTCCGCCTTGGCCAGCGTGACCCAGGGTGTCTCGTCCAGCTGCTCGAACAGCTCCAGCTCGTTCTGCCAGCGCGCGAGCCGGTCCTCCCAGTCCGACGGTGTCTCCATCGCACCCTCCCTTCAGCATGGTGACCCTGTCAATAACAGTGTATTGACAGGGTTGAGAGCATGGAACCATGCCATTTGAACGGTTCACGGTGGAAGCCCGCAAGGTGGTCGTCACGGCTCAGGAGGAGGCGAGGCTGCTCAAGCACAACTACATCGGCACGGAGCACATCCTGTTGGGGCTGCTCGACGCGCCGGACAGCACGGCAGCGAAAGTCCTGCGCCAGCTCGGGTACGACAAGGAGACGGCGCAGGACGACATCGCCGCGGTGGCCAAGCCCGGCACGCAGGAGCTGAGCGGCCATATCCCGTTCGCGCCGAGCGCGAAGAAGACGCTGGACCTCGCCCTGCGCGAGGCGCAGCAGCTGCACCACACCTCCATCGGTACCGAACACATCCTGCTCGCCCTGGTCACCGGGGACGGTCAGGACGTCGGCGCGAAGGTTCTTGCCGAGCGGATCAATCCGATCAGCAAGATCCGTGCCGCGGTGCTGGCCGCACTGGAGGGATCGCAGGACGTTGCGGCCGGCCCATGGCCGGCCGGCACACCTGCCACCGAGGACACCGTGTCCACCGCCAGCGCTCTGGCCGGTGGCGCACCGGTCGGCAGCCATCACCTGCTTGAGGCGATGCTGCGGGCGGAGAACAGCATGGCGGCCCGGGTGCTGCGCGAACTCGGGGTCGACCCGGACGCCGTCGCCGCCAAGATCGACGAACTGGATCCGGAGACGACCACGGACGCGAACCCGGAGGAGGCCGCCGCGCGCAAGATGGAAATCCGGCTGGTCGACGATGAGGTGCACCTGATCCTGCGGGACCCGACAACGGTCACGGTCGCCAAGAAGGTCACCGAGCTGTCCGGCGGCCCGATCCAGGGCGTCGGACCGGTCGCCGGCATGTTCGTCCCGCTCTGGCGGTCGACCAACCAGCTGCTGCTGCAGATCCAGCGCATGCTGGAACCGGAACCCGAAGACGAGGACGGATCCGCCGCGAACAACGTGGCCAAGACCGTGCGCGCGGTGCTCGCGCCCCGGCTCCGCCGGTAAACCGGCTGATCGGCGGGCCGGGAACTGTCGGTGCGACAGGCGAGGACCGGGGGCGAGCAGCCGGTCAAGACCGCGCGGCCGGCGAACCGGAATCGGTCCGGCTGCGGCCGTACGCCCCGGTCGTGGACATGGCCACGACCGGGGAGGGCACCGGCGAGGTGTCCGGCTCGGCGGCGGGACCGGAGCGGCGGTCGTCCAGCTGGCCGGAGGGCTATGGCTCTCGGTTCACCGTTCCTGGGGCCTGAGCGGGAGTAAGTCCTGTATCCAGGACCGCTGTTGCTCGGCCGCGTGCCCCGGACGGTGTTGGGCCCGCCGGTCGCCCGCTTTCGCTCCGCGTCCGGGCGGCACGGCATCTGGTGCGTGGTCCTTCCGGCACAAGTGCGGGAAGGACACACCCCTCTCCTCCCGAGGAGGCGCCGAAAGCGCCGGCCTCTGGCGTGGATCGGCGGGTCTGGCTCGGAGCCGAGCCGAGCCGAGCCGAGCCGTGGCCACGGGGCGCCCCGGCGGCAGTCGTATGCGAGGCGGCCCGGCTCATTCCGACGGCCCGGGCCCTCGAGCGGCGCACTCGACGCGAGTCGGCCTCGCCTCGACCGCCGCGCACATGGGCGGAACCTGAGAAGGCGGCCTCGCCCTCTCAGGTGTGTCCCCCGTCCAAGGCTTTCCCAGCCCTCTACTGCGCGGCAGTACCCTGGGGCCATGACGGTCGATCAGAGCCATGATGCGGCGGCGTGCAAGCAGGTCGACTCCGGCATCACACGTGTTTTCCAGCTGCTCGGCAAGCGCTGGACCGGTCCGATCGTGGCCGTCCTGACCGGCGGGCCGGCGTTCTTCGGCGACCTGCGCCGGGCGGTGCCCGGGATCAGCGAACGGATGCTCTCCGACCGACTCACCGAACTCGGCGGTGCCAGGCTGGTCGTGCGCGAGGTGGACGAGGGGCCACCGCTGCGGGTCTCGTACCGGCTGACGGACGCGGGAGCGGCACTGGGACCGGCCCTCAAGCAGCTCGGGGCGTGGGCGGACACATATCTTCCGGAGGATGATCGGCTCGGCAGCTGCTGACAGGTGTGGGAGCCGGAGGAGTTGGACGCCGGGTTCCGGGTCGAGGCCGGCCCAGAGGCGGAACGTCCCGTCAAGGGCGGCTTCGGCGTCGCCTGCGGCGATGACCTTCGGTCACCTTGACCGGCCATTCCGGCTCTTGGCCGGGGGTTGATCATCGGGTGGCCCCTCCCGTGTGGCGCCCGGTCAACCGGCATGGGCTTGTCCGGACTGGGCTTGTCCGGACTGGGTCTTGGCGTGGGCGAGGCGGTAGACACCCATGCGAGGTCCTGGTCGAAGTCCCCCAGAACAGTGATCTCGTCCGTCAGCTCCAGAGCGTCGAAACCGTTCTCGTACGACCCGTTGACACCCGGCAGGCCCCCTCCTAGTGTCGCGCCAACATGCCGACCAAGTAACGAGATTTCGAACGGCCGAGAGGCAAGTGTCCTGCGCGTTACCGGAATCAGCACATGCGTGGTCGAGCCGCCTGAGCCCAGACTTGGGAACCCTCGCGGACAGCCTGAGGGGCCATCACCTCATTGCATGTCGACGGAGGTTCGCTTCCCGTAGAGCATGCACACCAGGACCCCGGATGGCCTCGGGGGCTACATGTGGAAGCCAAGAAGCCGCCGAGCGGCTCCTCACCGGCGCACCGTTCTGCCCGAGGTCCGGTCCGCTCATTCACCACCTTCCAATAGATACGCCTTCCTCTCAACGACGAGAAGAACAAGGAACGATCACCATGCGCAACCGAAGAGCCGTCCTCGCCGGGGCCACCTCACTCGTCCTCGCCTTGTCCGCCTGCGCCCTGAGCGGTGGGGGCGAGAGTTCCTCCTCCAAGGCGGGCACTGTCGGCATCGCCATGCCGACCCGGACTTCGGAGCGCTGGCTCACCGACGGCAAGAGCATCATCGACGATCTGCAGGCCAAGGGCTACAAGACCAGGCTTGTCTACGGCGGGGACAACCCCGAGAAGCAGGCCTCACAGATCGCGAGCCTGATCAAGCAGGACGTCGACGCGCTGATCATCGCGGCCATCGACAACAAGTCGCTGACCGACGTACTCCAGCAAGCTGCCGACGCGGACATCCCGGTGATCTCCTACGACCGGCTCATCCTCGGTACCAAGAACGTCGACTACTACGTCTCCTTCGACAACGAGCAGGTCGGCCGGCTCCAGGCCCGCTACATCATCGACAAGCTCGGCCTGGAGGACGGCAAAGGCCCCTTCACCATCGAACTGTTCGCCGGCTCGAGCGACGACAACAACACCAGGTACTTCTACGAGGGTTCGATGCACCTCCTGCAGCCGTACCTGGACAGCAAGCAACTGGTCGTCCAGTCCGGCCAGACCCGGCTCGACCAGATCACCACGCTGCGCTGGGACGGACCCACGGCGCAAAAACGCATGACCAGCATCCTCGGCGAGTCGTACAGCAGCCAGAGGGTCGACGCGGTCCTGTCGCCGTACGACGGCATCTCCATCGGCGTTCTGTCCGCGCTGAAGTCAGACGGATACGGCTCCGACGGCAAGCCCCTGCCGATCGTCACCGGGCAGGACGCCGAACTGACCTCGGTGAAGTCGATCATCAAGGGCCAGCAATCGCAGACCGTCTACAAGGACCTTCGCGAGCTCGCCGACGTGGCCGCGACCATGGCCGACGACATACTCAACGACAGGAGGCCGAGGGTCAACGACAGATACTCCTACAACAACGGCGTGAAGGTCGTGCCCGCGTACCTGTTGCAGCCGGAGACCGTCGACAAGAGCAACTACGAGAAAATTCTGGTCGTGGGCGGCTACTACACGGCCGCTGACCTCAATTGACCCGGTTCCGAGGCCACCAGGGCCGCACGCTCCAGGGTGGTCTCGTCGCGGGACAGCGCGAGACAGACGATCCGGCCGATGCGGAATTCCACCCGGTCCCGGATCAGCGGTTCCTCGGTGGGCGCCAACGCGATCGCCAGGCGCCATACGTCCTCGACGGTGACCATCTCTCCCCTCCTGTGTGGAACTGATCGGCCCCAGGTGGTCCCGGCTCTTCCTCAACGGGTGGATGCTCGTCGGTTGTTCGGCCGCAGTTGACAGAGCGCGCCGTCGATCCGCGGCTACGTCGTCAGGTGGGAGTGCCGGCGGCGCTTCAGGCATCGATCGCAGCGCCAACAGCTGTACCGATGTTCCCCGAGGCCGGTGACGCCCGCGAGTTCGTGGAAACTGAAGGTTCTTCAGCGCGAACCCGAGGGTGCGGTGTCCGGATTCAAGGAGATGGCCCCGTCGGCTCGGGGTCAACTCGCGGGGTGAGGGAGAACCTTTGAATCTCCTCACCCTGTGCTGAGGATGGCCCCGGAGTTGCTCGCCCTGATTCCTCAGGCGTGCACGTGCTGATCTGCGGGTGGATGCCGAACTTGAGGGCTGGCTCTTGGTCGGGTGGCTGGATGGGTACGAGGGCTGGGACGGGGCGGTCTGGGGTGGGTGGGCTCTCTCTCCTGGGCGGTAACAGGTGCTGTGGGGGGGCGGGCTCAGGGTTCGATGACGAGGCGTTCGATGAGGTCGTCGCGCAGCGTGAACCGGTAGCGGAGATCGATGGTGCCGCCGGGGAAGTTGCCTTCGAGGTGGTGTGTGGCGATGTAGTGGGCCGTGTCGATCTCCTGAGCGTTCGTGAGGTGGATGGTGTAGGTGAATTCGGTGGCGGATCGGTCCAGCCACTGCTCAATCGCGGCGCTGCCCTGGTAGGCGTTGCCGTCGTCGATCACTGTGGCGTCGTCGGTGAACGTCGTGACCGCGGTGGCGGTGTCGTGGGCGCGGTGCGCTGTGAGGTAGCGGGTGATCACCTCGGGCAGGGAGTCCGGGGTGATGGTCCGGGGCTGGTTGTCGTGCATGACGCTCCTGATGGTGGTGGCGGGTTCAGACGGTGGGGGTGGTGCCGCCGTCGATGACGTGTTCGGCGCCGACGATGGCCGAGGCGCGGTCGGAGACGAGGAAGGCGACGAGCTCGGCAACTTCCTCGGGCTGGTTGGGACGGCCGAGCGGGATGCCTCCCAGGGAGTCCATGAGCCGGCCCAGCGCCGCTTCCTGGGTGATACCGGCGTCGTGGGCGATCCGGGCGACGAGGTTGTCGGCGGCCGAGGTCTGGACGAAGCCGGGTGAGACGGTGTTGACGCGGACGCCGTGGGGGGCGACCTCGTTGGCCAGTCCTTTGCTGTAGGTCGTCAGGGCGGCTTTGGCGGCGGCGTAGGCCAGGGTGCCGTTCCACAGCGGCATGCGGCGCTGGATCGAGGTGACGTGCACGATCGCGCCCCTGCCTTTGGCGAGCATGTGCGGTAGGAGTGCGCGGTCCAGGCGGACGGCGGCCAGCAGGTTCGTGTTCAGCTCCTTTGCCCAGTCGTCCTCGCCGAGCGCGGCGAATCCTCCTGCCGGTGCCTCGGAGCCGCCGAGGGTGTTGACCAGGATGTCGACGCCTCCCACGCGGGCGTCCACCTCGGAGGCGACGTGGGCGGCGCCTCCGGCGGTGGACAGGTCGGCGGCGATGAAGGTCTTCTCCTCGACGTCGTCGGGGCGGCTGCGGGCGGTGACCAGCACGGTCGCACCGGCCTGGGCCAGGCGTCGGGCGATGGCGGCTCCGGTGCCCTTGGTGCCGCCGGTGACCAGAGCGCGTCGGCCTTCGAGGGATTCGCTGATGGATGTGGTCACGTTGTGCTCCGTTCCCGGGCGCGGGTATACGAGGCGCCACTCCCGTCTTTACTGCTAAAATAGAAGCTACTAACTTCGACTTTAGCAGTAACTGAGAGGATGGTCGCTGTGGCAAGCCGGATCAGGCTGGAGGACCGGGAGTGCCCGCTGTCCACGACGGTGGAACACGTCGGCGAGTGGTGGACATTGCTGATCCTCCACGACGCCTTCGACGGCTACACCCGCTTCGACCAGTTCCAGGAGAGCCTGGGCATCTCCTCCAGCATGCTCACCACCCGACTGAAGACCCTGGTCGCGGACGGTCTGCTGGAGCGTCGGCCCTACCAGACCAGCCCCGTCAGGCACGAGTACGTCCTGACCGAACTCGGGCGCTCCCTGCGCCCGGTGATCGTCGCCCTGGCCGCGTGGGGCAATTCCCGCCTCACGCCGACGGAGCGCAGCATGATCCTCGTCGACGCGGACAGCGGCGAGGAAGTCGAGCCCGTGGTCGTCGACGCCAAAACCGGCCGCCGACTCGACGACAGCGCCGCCTACGTCTTCACCGCGGGCCCCGCAGCCAGCGACGCGATGCGCAGCCGCTACGCGGCACGGCCGGCCATTCCCGCGGAAGAGGCGAAAGCAGACCCGGAAGATTCTCGTACAGCCTTGAGCAGGGCCGCGAGCACGGGCGCACCTGACCAGCCTCGCGGCACCGGCTTGTCGCCGGCGTGATACCTGCCAACCCTCCTTAGTCGTTGAGAACTGGATCAAGTGAGGCGAGGGCAACACCCCTCACCTTCGGCCCGACTGTGGATCGGTCGGACGAGGTGAGAACGCTTCAAGAATCCCGAAGTTACGTCACAAGTCCGCAGAGCACCCGAGGGAGGAACAACCTCCCTGGTCACGGGCGCAGGGACTCAGCGGGGCTCAGGTGAACTCGCGGGATGTCGCACACCAGGGCCCGAACGGCGGCGCCGCATGGAGGGTGTCGGCGTTGACGGACACATGCACTGCTCTACGCGGTTGCCCCGGGCAGAGTGACCACGTTCGGCGCCGGATGTGAAAGACCAAGCTGGAACCTGACGAGTTCCTCACATGTGTCGCCCAAGATCGGCTCATGCTCAAACATCGACCTCGTGCCGCCCTGCTCGCCGCCTCCCTGTTCCTGACGGGATGCGGCGGCGGGGCCGTGGCGTCGCCGGGCCACCCGTCCGCAGCCCCGTCCCACACGAGCACCACAACCCCGACGCCCTCGTCGAAGACGTCCGTCGAGGCCGCCCCGCTGCAGCCGCGCGGCCTCGGCCCGAAGACGCTGGCCCGGATCCCGTCCGACGCCCGCCAGCTGGTCGTCGTGACCGGCCGCGGCAAGAACTCCCCGCTGTCCACGGTCGTGCTGTACGAGCGGAACGAGACCGGCTGGCAGGCCGGCGCGACCTGGCCGGCCCACAACGCGCTCAAGGGCTGGTCCGACCACCACATGGGCGGCGATCTGCGCTCACCCATCGGCGTCTTCGGCCTCACCGACGCGGGAGGGCTGCTGCGCAACCCCGGCACCAAGCTGCCCTACGACCACGGCTACGGCTTCACCTCGCCCGGGACGGGATTCGAGGGCGAGTCCCTGGCCGGATCCTTCGACTATGTGGTCGCCATCAACTACAACCGCCAACCGGGCACCACACCTCTCGACTGGACCCGACCTCTCGGGCAGGCGCGCGGCGGCGGCATATGGTTCCATGTCGACCACGGCGGCCCCACCCACGGGTGTGTGAGCATCGCCGAGACACATATGAAGGAGCTTCTCCGGACGCTGGATCCCGCCCGCCATCCCGTCGTCGCGATGGGGGACTCCGCGTCCCTCGCCCGCTGACCCGCTCAGGATCCGCCGAGTGCGTGCACATCGGGCGACCCTCGCCGAGATCGGCGTCAACGTATGCTCCGTGGACCGGAAGCCCCGGCTGTTGGTGTGGGCGGAACCGGGCCGGGGCTTCGCCCTTGAGCGCTCGCACGCGCGGACGGGCAGGAGGTGTGCGCCGTGCTCCGCCTGGACCGGCTGCCGGGCGGCGCCGAGGCGGTCGTGCCGGTGGTAACGAGTGGTCCGGAAGGCCGCTTCCGGCAGTGGCCGGACCGGTCATGACGACCGGCCGGGGCCCGGCGCGGTCTCCGAGAGCTTCGCGAGCTGGGCGTGCCACAGGTCGTCCAGCCGTTGGGCCCAGGCCTGGGACAGGAGGTCGAGGGACCTGGGGGCGGCGGCGCGGACGGCGCTCTCGACCACCGCGTGTGTGCCGTCCTGGACCTCGGTGAGCAGCCATGTCTGGTAAAGCTGCACACCTGCGCCGATCCCGAGCCAGCCGACCCGCCGGGGTGACACCTGCTCCCCCACGAACACCTCGAACCGGTAGCCGTGCCAGCGGACCTCGAACGACTGCGTGGGGGTGGTGGTGCTGACCTCCTCGCAGTGCGGAATCCAGCTCGGCCAGTTCGCCACGTCGGTCAGCAGCCGGAAGGCCCGCTCCGGCGGGCCGGGCACGACGGCCTGGCCACGGTGGAAGCTGTGGGCATCGGCGGGGGAGAAACCGGACGGCCAGTGGATGGCTGGGTGGCTGTCTGCGGGGTCGTGCATCCGAATTCTCTTTCGCGCCTCTGCTCGACTGGGGGACGACCGCCGACAGTGTCGGTGGCACGACGGCCCAAGGACATCTCTCGTTCAGCCTGCAACAGAACCTGTGATTCCACATACGTCATATGACTGTGGCAGGCGGCGCACGTCATCAGTCGGCGTCCACCAGGCCCCAGGCGCCGACCACGGCCTGCGCTGGTACGGAGCGAGGGTGCCGGGCGGGGTGATCTCGCCGGCGTGCTGTTAGGCCAGTGCGCCCTGGGACGGGGAGGCCAGTGCGCCCTGGGACGGGGAGGCCGGTGGGCCGCCGCGGTGGGGTGGCTCACCGCGGCGGCCCGGGTGTGGGGCCTGGGGTGGTCAGGCCATGGCGTCGGCTTCGAGGATCGCCGCGGTGAAGGCCTCGGGCTGTTCCTGGGGGAGGTTGTGTCCGGCGCCCGGGACGACGTGGTGGGTCCAGGGGCCCGCGAAGTGTGCCGCGTAGCCGCTTCCGTCGGTCGGCGGGATGACGCCGTCGGCCTGTCCGTCCAGGGTGACTGTGGGGACGGTGATCTTCGGCTGGTCCAGCAGCCTACGCTCGAGCCCGGCGTAGCGGGGGTCGCCGGGGGCGGCGGCCAGGCGGTGCCGGTAGCTGTGGATCACCACGTCGACGTAGTCCGGGTTGCCCCACAGCTCGGCCGCCTGCGCGAACTCGGCCTCGGTGAACTGCCATTCGGGCGAGTTGCGGTGCCAGACGACGCGTGCCAGATCCTCCCGGTTGCGCTGGAGTCCCTTCCGGCCGCGCTCGGTGGTGAAGTAGAAGAAGTACCAGTAGCCCTCCTCCCGCGCGGGTGCCAGCGGCTCCTGGGCGAGGGCCAGGTTCTGGATGAGGTAGCCGTTGACGGAGACCAGGCCGGTGCAGCGCTCCGGCCACAGCGCCGCGGCGACGTCGCCGGCCCGACCGCCCCAGTCGTAGCCGGCGAACATGGCCCACGGGATGCGCAGGGCGTCCATGAAGTCGATCAGGTCCTGGCCGAGGGCCGCCTGTTCGCCGGAGCGGAAGGTGTCCGCGTGGCGGAAGCGGGTCTCACCGTGGCCGCGCAGGTAGGGGATGTAGCAGCGGTAGCCGCGCCGGGCGAGCGCGGGCGCCACCTCGGCGTAAGAGCCGACCGGGCTGAAGGGCCAGCCGTGCAGGAGCAGCACCGGCCTGCCGTGCGCCGGGCCCACGTCGTGGTACGCGATGTCGAGGAGGCCGGTCCGGATGTGCCGTACCGGCCCGAGACCGTGTGCGGTCCGCCCGGCCGGAGCCCCGGCCGCCGCCGTGCCGGTGAGTGCCGAGGCCTGGCCCGCGCCGGCGAGACCGGACGCTCCCGCCATCGCCGCCGTCGCCGTCATGGCCTGGGTCAGTCGCCGTCTGCTGATCATGTCGCTTCCTGGTGTTCGATCCGGAACGTACGAGACACATGTGCACGCACGTAGCATGCGTCACCGCCCTGACAGGTTACGAGGATCCTCATGTCGGATGTCTGTGTCAAGGAGCCATCGGCGCACGTGTCTTCGGTGTCTGCACACGTGAACTCGGCCCCGGCCCGTGCACGTCATCGTCACGTCATCGCCATGCGAGGGGCAGAACACCCGCCGGCAGGTGGCCTTCACCCAACGCGCAGGAACCGATGCACAGACACAGACCCGGCTGGGGTGCGCTCACGGCCGACTCAACGGGGGCGACACCTTCCCCGACCGGAAGTCCCCGGGCCGGGTGACCATCCCGGGGGCTGAAGACCATCACCGAGGTCGACGTCCAGGAACTGAGTCCCTGTGGTCCCTTCAGCCCCTGCGCCGACGGCCCGGCGGTGACCGCGCGGCCACGCGCTCAGACCGGCCGGTCGCGATGCCGTGTGTCGCCATAGGCATGAGCCACCAGCCCGGTCTCGACCTCAAGCGCATCGAGACGGGCGAGGACGGGCCGTAGCGGGTCGACGCCCGGTTCCGGGCCGGACGCGGCCGTCGGGAAAGCCGCGATGGGACGCTTCCGGTCGCGGCTTCGTCGTGGCCGCACACGGACGGCGGCCCCTGGTGCCGGGGAAGCAAGTGGGAAGCGACGGAAGCGTCGGCGGCCGGCCGAAAACGCCGCGACGGCGGCAGGTGGCCGGACCACCTGCCGCCGTCGGCGAATCATCTTGTGTTCTGTGTCGTACGAAGGGTCAGAGGGTGATGGTCTTGTACTCGGTGTAGGTGCCGAGGCCGACCGCACCGTACTCGCGGCCGATGCCGCTGGCCTTGACGCCGCCGAACGGGCCGTCGAAGGCGACGGGAGCGCCGTTGACCGTGACGGTGCCGGTGCGGACCCGGCGGGCGACCGCCAGAGCGTGCTCCTCGTCGGAGGACCAGACGCCACCGGAGAGGCCGTACTCGGAGTCGTTGGCGATGCGGACGGCGTCGTCCTCGTCGTCGTAGGCGATGACCACCAGAACCGGGCCGAAGATCTCCTCCTGCGCGATCCGCATCGAGTTGTCGACGTCGGCGAAGACGGTGGGCCTCACGTAGTTGCCCTTCTCCAGGCCCTCGGGGATCTGCGGGCCGCCGGTGACCAGGCGGGCGCCCTCCTCGATGCCGAGCTGGATGTAGTTGCGCACCCGCTCCTGCTGGTCGGGGCGGATCATCGGGCCGATGAAGGTGTCCGGGTCGTTGGGGTCGCCCACCTTCAGCGACTCCACCAGCTCCTTCAGCGCCGTCACGACCTCCTCGTACTTCTCCCGCGGAGCCAGGATGCGGGTCTGCGCGATGCAGGACTCGCCGTTGTTGAGCAGGGAGCCGAACTTCAGGCCCGCGACCGCCTTCTCGATGTCGGCGTCCGGCAGGATGATGGCGGCGGACTTGCCGCCCAGCTCCAGGCTGACCCGCTTGAGCTGCTCGCCCGCGATCGAGGCGATACGGCGGCCTGCGCGCGTCGACCCGGTGAAGGCGATCTTGTCGACGTCCTTGTGCGAGACCAGGTGCTCGCTGGTCTCCCTGTCGGCGGGCAGGACGCTGATCACGCCCTCGGGCAGGCCCACCTGCTCCAGCAGCTCGGCCAGGAAGCCCATGCTCAGCGAGTTCTCCGGGGACACCTTGAGGACCACGGAGTTGCCGGCGACCAGCGCGGGGATGATCTTCGAGGTGGCCGAGGAGAACGGCGAGTTCCACGGGATCACGGCGGCCACGACGCCGACCGCCTCGCGGCGCACCACACTGCGCGTCGGGGAGTTGGGGTCGGAGGGGACCAGGGTCTCCTCCCAGGCGAACTCCTCCGCGGCCTTCAGGTAGGCGTTCGCCTGCCGGGTCAGGCCGGGCTGTCCGGCGCGGGTGAACCATCCGGCCGAGCCGTTCTCCAGCGAGATCAGGTGCGCGATCTTCTCGGCGTTCTCCTCACGCAGCGCGTTGAAACGCCGCAGAACCGCGATCCGCTCCGCGGGCGGGGTCAGGCGCCACTCGCCCGCGTCGAAGGACGCCCGTGCCGCGGCGACCGCGCGGTCTATGTCCGCCGGCTGCGCCTGGGCGACGCGGCCGACCACCGACTGGTCGTGCGGCGAGGCGATGTCGAGCAGCTCGGGGTTGCTCGGCTCGACCCAGGAACCTCCGATGAAAAGCCGGTCGTAGGTGATCATGTGCTTTCTCTCTTCCGGTGCTTCGGTTCAGTTCTTCGGGCGTGTCATCCAACTGCCACTTCAATGTAGCACTTCTTCTCCTTAGTTGCACATGAAGGTAGCGGCATAGCTCAGATTCTTCTCATCGGCGATACTCTTACGGGATGAGAGCCGACGCAGCACGCAACCTGGAAGCAGTTCTGACCACCGGAGCACGTATGCTCGCCGCCGACCCGGGTGTGAGCATCGCGAGCATCGCCGCCGAGGCGGGTGTGGACCGGCGCACCGTCTACCGGCGCTTCGCCTGCCGCGAGGAACTCCTCGCCGCCATCTACCAGTCCCGGGTCACGGCCATCGAGCAGGCCATCGAGGACGCACGGCTGCGCGAGGCACCCGTCGCCGTGGCCCTGCACCGCTACGTCGAGAACATCATCACCGTCAACCGCACCTGGCCGGTCGACCTGGCCCGCATGCTCGCCGACGACGCCATCCGGCGGCGCCGGGACACCTGTATCGCCGAGGTCGAGGCCTTCCTCGCGCGGGCCACCGACGAGGGACTGCTGCGCCGGGACCAGCCGGAGGGATGGGCGGGACCGCTCCTGCCGGAGCTGGTGAACCTCGCCTCGCGCCGGCAGGCACACCTGAGTCCCGGACAGGCGGCCGACGTCGTGGTCAACACATTTCTGCACGGCATCGGCATTCCGCGCCCCCGGTCCCAGGACCCGACGGCGGACGGGCGGCCGCCGGACGGGCGTGACCGGTTCACCCCTGGGGATCAAGCACGCTCCACGCACTGGTCACACCCCTCGTGACGCCTCCCGGGCAAGGCTGAGAGTTCGAGACACGCATGACGGTCATATCGATACATCCAGAGTATGCGATACATGTCTTATCTGGCATACCTATAGAGGGATTTTTCGGACTTGCGACAGCAAGACACCGGTCCGGGCAGGAGTGCTTCCCGCCCGGTCCGGTGCAAGCCGAGCCCGAGGACCACACGGCCAACGCGGGCGACCCCGGCATCCAGGTCGAACTCCCGCCGTCGACGGTGGCGCCCAGGTTGACACACTTCGGCGGCAACCGTCGTTCCGCGGCGCTCCTAAGTCACCCACGTAACATCTCTCCCGACCACCCACGTGACAATCGGCGCCCCGTCGACACGTAGCCACGTATTTCCGCTCTCTACGTCGCGAGAGTATTGCTCCGCACACATAGGCTCGGAGTTGTACGCACGTGGCTGGTCCGGTGGGGAAGGGAGTGGGGCGCCGTGGAATCGCTCGTGACGATGATCGGCCGGGACGGCGAACGGGGGCAGCTGTCCGCGTTCGTGACGGCAGTCGAAGGTCAGGCCCTCGTCTTCAAGGGGGAGGCGGGGGTGGGCAAGAGCGCCCTGCTCGACCACGCCGCCCAGCTGGCGGCGGGGGCGGGCCACGAGGTGATCCGGGCGGCCGGGGTCGAAGCGGAGTCCGGGCTGCCGTTCGCCGGCCTGCACCAGCTGCTCCACTCCCTGCTGCCGTCCGCCGATGGTCTCGATCTGGTGCACCGCACCGTGTTCGACACCGTCTTCGGGCGGAGCGTCGGAAAGCCGCCGTCGGTCATGTCACTCGGTGTCGCCGTCCTGGACCTGCTGTCCCTGGCCTCCTCGGCGAGACCGCTGCTGCTGGTCCTCGACGACGGACAGTGGCTGGACGCCTCGAGTGTCGCGGTGATCGGGTTCGTGGGGCGCCGCCTGACCGGCACTTCGGTGAAGCTCCTGGTCGGGCTGCGCTCGGACGTCGCGTCGGGCTTCGACACCGCCGCCCTGCCCGAGCTGCCGGTCAGAGCCCTCTCGGACAGGGACGCGCGACAGCTGCTGGCCCTGCACCACCCGGATCTGGAGGCGTCCGTGCGCCGTCTGGTGCTGGACCAGGCCCAGGGAAACCCGCTCGCCCTGCTCGAACTGCCCGCCCACATCCATGTCGCTCCCGCGGAACTCGCGTCCGCCCGGGTCCTCGGACTGCATGACGCCTCACTGCCGCTGCCACGGCGCCTGCAGCACGTCTACGGCACACGTGTCAAAGGGCTCCCCGACGAGGTCCGTGAGGAGCTGCTGCGCGGCGCCCTCGACGGTGTCGGAGCGACACCCGGTACCACGCCCGCACCCGGTCTGAGGCGCTACCGCATGCGCGATGCCGACGCGGCGGTGACGGCCGGTCTGCTGAGGCCGGACCCGGTCAGCGGCGACTACGTCTTCCGGCACCCGCTGGTGCGTTCCACCGTGGTGCAGACGGCCACGCCCAACCAGCGCCGCGCGGCTCACGCGGCGCTCGCCCACGTGCACCGTGACGATCTGGAGCGGCGTGCCACGCATCTCGCGGCGTCGACGGTCGACCCGGACGAGGAGGTGGCGGCCGCGCTGGACGCGGCGGCCGAGTCCGCGACCCGGCGCGGCAGCGCGGTGGCGGCCGTGGCCTGGCTGACCCGGGCCGCGGAGCTGAGCGAGCACCGCGAGGAACGTTCCCGCAGAATCGGCGACGCGGCCTTCCTCGCCGGCCACGCGGGACTCTTCGACCAGGCGCAGCGGCTCGTCCGCTCCGACCGGGCGGCGGACGCGGACGAGTCCCCGGCCTCCGTGGTCACCTCGGCCTATATGGCGCTCTGGGAGGACGGGGACGTACGGCACTCGCACCGCCAGGTGACGTCGGCGATCGAGAACCTGCGCGACCGCGAACCGAACCAGGCGTCCGAGGTGCTCACGCGGCTCGTGAACCTGCTGCTGGCGATCGACCAGTACGCCAATGACGCGGCTCAGTGGAAGGAGACCCGCGCGCTGCTCGGCTCACTGGGCGACGTGCTCCCGCCGCGCTCGCTGGTCTACCGCGACGCGTGGGGCGACGTGGTCCTGCACGGTGCCGGGGTGCGGGAGCGGGTGGCGGTCGAGTTCAACAGTCTCGCGGAGGTGGAACCCTGGGATGTCACGCGGCTGTGCGTGGCCGCGTACCACGTGGACACCCTCAGCCAGTACCGGCCGCATCTGCAGCGCACCGTGGACCGCGAGGCCGAGACGGGCTTCGTACGCAACAGCATGACCATGTTGCATCTGATCATGCTCGACCAGATCGCGGTCGGCGAGTGGGACGAGGCCGAGCGGACCGGACAGCGTTGCCTGGAGCTGACGTCGTCCCACGGCTACCTGTTGCTCGCTCATCACAGCCGTGCGTATCTCGCGCTGCTGGCCGCTCTGCGGGGCCAAGTGGACCGGGCCCGGGAGCTGCAGGCCGTGGTCGACGCCTGGGCCCGCCCCCGCGGCATCGGCTTCCTCACCCAGATCGCCGACGCCATCGGCACCGCGGCCGCCCTCGCCGAGGGCGACTACGAAGCCGCCTACCTCCACGCCATCGGCATCACACCCCCCGGCTCCTTCGAACCCTACGCACACCAGGCCTCCCGCACCCTCCTCGACCTCGTCGAAGCAGCCCTCCACACCGGCCGCGCCGAACAAGCCCGCAGGCACGCCCTCGCGGCCCGGGACGCCAACCTCCCCGACATCTCCCCCCGCCTCGCCCTGATCACCTACGGCGCCCTCGCCATGACCGCCACCGACCCCACCGAAGCCGACGAGATGTACGACCGCGCCGAAAACCATCCCGCCGGCACCGGCTTCCCCTTCGAACTCGCCCGCATCCACCTCGCCCACGGCATCCGCCTCCGCCACACCCAGGGCCCCAAGGTCGCGCGGCAGCTCCTGGCCAGGGCTGCGGACACGTTCGAGCGGCTGGGCGCGCCGACCTGGACCGGACGGGCCCGGGCCGAGCTGCGGGCGTCGGGTCTGGCCACGCGTACCTCGTCCGTGCATCTCGCGGCGCTGACCTGGCAGGAACGCCGGATCGCCGACCTCGCGGCCATCGGCCTGACCAACAAGGAGATCGGCGAGCGAATGCACCTGTCGCCGCGTACGGTCAGCTCACACCTGTACCGGGTCTTCCCCAAGCTCGGCATCACCTCGCGCGCCGCACTGCACGACGCGCTTGCCAGGCTGGTCGACGAGCAGGGCAGCTGAGTGCAGCCCGGGGAGGATTGCTCCTTCAGTCGAATGACTCAGGGCGCCCTGCCCCGGATCCGGACGGCACACGGACGCCCACGACTTCCGGGTGTCCCCGGCCTCCTCACCTGCGGTGCCGGGCGACACATGGGGTGCGCCGCACTTCAGGTGTCGCTGTCCCCCTCGTACCGTCATATGACTGATGTATCCGGTTTCATTGCAGAGAAGAGTGTGTGCCGCTGGTCCCGCTCCCGGAAAGGAACAGCCTCGGACCTGCCGCCCGTCCGCATCGGAGACCATCACGCGTCACCTGTTTGACAGGTGACTGGCGTTGTGCGAGGGTCGTCGCGCCAAGAGCCGCGGTGGTCCCGTAGCGCCGATGCGAGCGGGAGGTCTCCCGGGCACGGACCGGTCACCGGAAACGCACGAGAGGGTTTGACATGATCAACAGGCGTACCTTCAGCAAGGCCGTCGGCCTGGGCACCGGCGCTGCCGCGGTCTCGCTGTCCGGCCTGCAGACCGACGCGTCCGCCGCGACCGCCGCGCAGAAGCCGGGCAGCGGCTCCACCGCTCCCACCGTGCCCACCATCACCCCCGGCACCCACACCGAGTTCAGCACGCTCAAGCACGTCAAGGCGGGCGTCCTGGACATCGGTTACGCCGAGGCCGGCCCCGCCCACGGCCCGGTCGTCCTCCTCCTGCACGGCTGGCCCTACGACATCCACAGCTTCGTCGACGTCGCCCCGCTCCTCGCCGACCAGGGCTACCGAGTCCTCGTTCCCTATCTGCGCGGCCACGGCAGCACCCGCTTCCTGTCCCGCCACACCCCGCGCACTGCCGAGCAGTCCGCCATCGCGCTGGACATCATCGCCTTCATGGACGCCCTGAAGATCGAGAAGGCGACGCTGGCCGGCTTCGACTGGGGCTCGCGCACCGCCGACATCATCGCCGCCCTGTGGCCCGAGCGGGTCGAGTCCCTGGTCTCCACCAGCGGTTACCTCATCACGAATGTCAAGGCACAGCTGTCGCCCGCTCTCCCGGCCGTCGAGCACAACTGGTGGTACCAGTGGTACTTCGCCACCGACCGCGGCAAGCAGGCCATGGAGGACGAGGAGAAGCGCATCGCGCTGTGCCGCTACGTGTGGACGCTCGTCTCCCCGAACTGGAACTTCTCCGACGCCGTCTTCAACCGCACCGCCGAGGCCTTCAAGAACCCCGACTACGCCGCCATCGTGCTCTACAACTACCGCTGGCGCATCGGCCTCATCGAGGGTGAGCGCCGCTACGACCGCTACGAGAAGCAGCTCGCGGCCCAGCCCTCCATCCACGTGCCCACGGTCACCCTCGACGCGGCCCTCGACCCCTTCACCCCGGCCGGCGACGGCTCCACCTACCGCACCCACTTCACCGGCCCGTACCTGCACCGCACGATCGCGAACATCGGCCACAACCTGCCGCAGGAGGCGCCCACCGTCTTCGCCCAGGCCGTGGTCGACGCCGACCACCTCTGAGATCCGCATCCGCCACCTGCCCCGGCGCCACACACCGCGTCGGCCCCGCCCAGGAGGAGTCACAGATGAGCGAAGTCCAGTGGAACCGTCTGACCGCCGCCGAACTGCGCGCCCTCGCGGCGCGGGACGCGGTGGTGCTGGTGCCCATCGGGGCCACCGAGCAGCACGGCCCCCATCTGCCGACCGGCGTCGACGACTTCCTCGCGGCGGAGGTGTGCCACCGGGCGGCGGTGCTGGCCGCCGAGCACACCGGTGTGGTGGTGACCCCCTCGATCCCCACGGGTCTGTCCGAGCATCACATGGCCTTCGGCGGCACCCTCACGCTCAGCCTGCCCACGCTCCACGCGCTGCTGCGTGATATCTGCCGCTCCGTGATCCGAGTGGGTTTCTCACGCATCCTGATCGTCAACGGGCACGGCGGGAACATGACCGCCCTCAACGCCCTCACGACCGAGCTGACCGCGGAGCTGTCGACGCCGATCGCGTTCGCCAGCTACTTTGGCGCCGGGCGGGAAGTGGTGCGGGACACCCTGGAGACCCAGGACGGCCTGATGCACGCGTGCGAGGGGGAGACGTCCATGATGATGGCCGCCCACCCCGACCTGATCCGTACCGAACACCTGGCCGAGGCGCACGGACCGCGGATCACGCTGCCCGCGGAGTCCACCGACCCGTTGTACATGGCCGTGCCCTTCGACCGGATCACCGAGAGCGGGGTCGCGGGCGATGCCCGGGCGGCGAGCGCGGAGAAGGGTGAGCGGATGCTCTCCGGCTGTGCGTCGGCGCTGGCGGACATCATCGTGCGGGACCCGTGGGCGAAGTAGGACCGTCGACGGTCCGGTGACACGTGTGTGCCGGGCCCCGGATCGCGCGGCCGGGAAGGGCATCGCCCTCCCCGGCCGCGCCGGTGTTCAGGACCCGTCGCGCTTCGGCAGCCGCCGGTTCGGGCGCGGGAAGTGACAGGTGTAGCCGTCCGGGTAGCGCTGGAGGCAGTCCTGGTGCTCCGGCTCGGCCTCCCGGAACGGGCCGGCCGGCAGCGCCTCGGTCACCATTGGTCCGGATCGGCTCCTGCCACCCCAGAAGCAGCCACCGGCCGGCAGCGCCGTCTCCTCGGCATCGTTCATGGCACCTCACGTTTCTGTTCGCGTGTGTGTGTCCGCGCAGGGTCTGGGCTCGCCCACCGGCCCGGAGACCCCGACATCTCACGTCACCGCCTTGACAGGTGACTGACGGCATGGCAGATTCATCACCAATCAGGGCGGTGACGAAAGTCGGCGAGGCCGGCCCGCCCCATGTACAGAGAAAAAGCCTGAGAGGGGTTTGTCGTGGTGAGCATCAAGGGTGGACGCAAGCGGCTGGTGACAGGTGCGGTCGCGACGGCCACGGCGGGGCTCGCGCTCGGCGCGTTCGCCCTCAGCGGCACCGCCAACGGCGCAACCGCGTCCGCCGACGCCGGCCGGCACACCAAGCCGACCATCGTCCTGGAGCACGGCGCCTTCGCCGACGGCTCCAGCTGGAACGGCGTCATCGCCGACCTGCGCGCCGACGGCTACCCGGTCGTCGCCGCCGCCAACCCGCTGCGCGGCCCGGCCTCCGACGCCGCCGCCCTGCGCACGGTCCTCGACCACGTCAAGGGCCCGAAGATCCTCGTCGGCCACTCCTACGGCGGCAACGTCATCAGCCAGGCCGCCACCAACGACCCCGACGTCAAGGCCCTGGTCTACGTCGCGGCCTTCCTGCCCGCCCCCGGCGAGAGCGCTCTGGAGCTGACCAACAAGTACCCGGGCTCCACGCTCCCCGACGCCCTCGACCCGGTCACCTACCGGCAGGCCGACGGCTCCACCGCCACCGACCTGTACATCCAGCAGGACAAGTTCCGCCACCAGTTCGCGGCCGACGTGCCGGCCGGGCAGGCCGCCCTGATGGCCGCCGAGCAGCGCCCCATCGCCCAGTCCGCCCTGGAGGAGAAGGCCACCACCGCGGCCTGGAAGACCAAGCCCAGCTGGGACATCGTCAC
>NZ_JBIAWZ010000030.1:0-91189 GCF_042896175.1 Streptomyces sp. NPDC001315
TGCACCCACCCCATACGACAACGTCGGCCTTCAAGACCACAACCGGGTCTTGAAGGCCGACGTCACGCGAGGCCCCGGATTAACCAACAGCATCCGCACCGGAACGGGGCCCCACGCACGTACCGTTACTCCGACTTGATCGCCGCCAGCATGTTCAGGCGGCCCGCCCGCCGGGCCGGCCACAGCGCCGCCAGCACGCCGACCGTCGCGGCCAGCAGCAGGAACACCGCCATCCTCGCCCACGGCAGGACCAGCTCGTACGTCGACATCTTCGTGCCGAGCAGCTCGCCGGCCGCCCAGCCGAAGAACACACCCAGACCGATGCCGAGCACGCCGCCGAAGAGGGAGATGACCAGGGACTCCAGACGGACCATCCGCTTGACGTTCTTGCGGTCGAGGCCGATCGCACGGAGCATCCCGATCTCCTGCGAGCGCTCGAAGACCGACATGGCCAGGGTGTTGATGACGCCGAGGACCGCGACGATCACCGCCATGGCGAGCAGGCCGTAGAGCATGTTCAGCATCAGTGTGAACATCTGCGCGATGTCGTTGGAGATGTCCTTCTTGCTCTGCACCTTGACGGCCGGGTTGGAGCCGAGGGCCTTCTCCAGCCTGTCCTTGGTGGCGCCGGACGTGCCGTCGGACGTCTTCACCATGACCTGCATGTCGGTCGCGTCCGACTGGTGCGGGGAGAGCGTGGCGTTGTCGAGCATGATGCCGCGCATCATCTCGTTGCCCTGGTAGACACCGGCGACGGTCAGCTGCTGCTTCTTGCCGTCCTCGTAGTTGACGGTGAAGTCCGAACCGGCCTTCCAACCGTGCGACGTGGCGGTGTCGTCGTCGACGACGACCCGCGTGCCGCCGACCTCGAACGCGCCGCTGTCCATCGTCAGCTCGGTCAGCCTGCCGATGGCGGAGCCGTCGACGCCGGTCAGGTACTCCGTCTGGCCGTCGACGCGCGAGGGCGCGTTGCGCAGCGGGCTGGTGGCGGTCACCCCGGCGGTGGCCTTCAGCTTCTTGTCGACGTCCGGGGAGAGGGAGTTGCCGTTCGCCATCGACACCACGTAGTCGGCCTTGATCGCGGACGACGCCATCTTGTCGATCGAGTGCTGGAGGCTGCCCGCCATCACCGTCATCCCGGTGATGAGGGTCAGCCCGATCATCAGCGCGGAGGCCGTGGCGGCCGTACGGCGCGGGTTGCGCACCGAGTTCTGGCGGGCCAGCTTGCCGGCCACACCGAACACGCGCAGCACCGGGGCCGCGGCCGCGATCAGCGGTCGGGACAGCAGCGGGGTCAGGATGAACACGCCGATGATGAGCAGCACCGCGCCGAGACCCATGGGGGCTTGGCCGTCCGAGCCGTCCATCGTCGTGGCCGCGAGGACCACCGCGACGCCCGCGGCCGAGAACAGGGCACCGATCGTGTTGCGCAGCACCAGCGACTTGGTGGTCGCCTTCGCGTGCACGCTGCTCATCGCGGCGACCGGCGGGATCTTCGCGGCCCGGCGGCCCGGCAGCCAGGCGGCGAGCATGGTGATGACGATGCCGACCACGAGGGCCGTGGCGACCGTGCCGGGGGAGACGACCAGCGGTCCGTCGGGGACGGTCGCGCCGAGCGTGCTCATCAGCGACCGCAGCCCGGCCCCGATGCCGATGCCCGCGACCAGACCGGTCACCCCGGCCACCGCGCCGACCACGAACGCCTCGATCAGCACGGACCGGGTCACCTGACGACGGGAGGCGCCGACCGCGCGCAGCAGGGCCAGCTCCTTGGTGCGCTGGGCGACCAGCATGGTGAAGGTGTTGGCGATGATGAACGTGCCGACGAACAGCGCGATGCCCGCGAAGACCAGCAGCCCCTGCTTCAGCCCGCTCATCGACGTGGAGATCATCTCGGCCTGGTCGTCGGCGAGCCGCTTACCGGTGGTGGTCTCCGTGATGTCCGCCGGCAGCGCCTTGTCCAGCTCGGCCTTCAGCGCCGACTGGCTGATGCCCGTCTTCGCCGTCACGTCGATCTCGTCGTACGTGCCGGACTTGCCGAACAACTGCTGGGCGGTCGCCGTGTCGAAGAGGGCGAGGCTGCCGCCGGCGGCGACGTTGCCGTCGTCGGTGGTGAAGATGCCGGTGACGGTCGGGGTCAGCACCGGGCCGTCGACCGAGAGGCGTACGGTGTCGCCGACCTCGTAGCCGGCGCGCCTCGCGGTCTCGGAGTCGATGAGGACCTCGCCCTCTCCCTTCGGGGCGTGGCCGCTGACGAGGGGGTACCGGGGATCCTTCGTCCCCCAGTAGTTCCCGCCCTGCGACTGGAAGCCGCCGCCGATGAGCTTGCCGTCCTTGTCGGCCAGGGCCGTGAAGCCGCCCACGACGCCGACGGCGGACGCGGCGCCCGGCACCCGCGCGCTCCGTTCGAGCAGCGCCTGCGTCAGCTCGGGCGTCCTGCCGACCGTGTCGCCCTTGTCCTCCTGGCTCTCGGGCTGCACGGCCACGTCGACCCGGTCGAAGCCCTTGGCGGAGCTCTTCTGGTACGCGTCCGAAATGGTGTTGGTGAAGACCAGGGTCCCCGACACGAACGCCACGCCGAGCATCACGGCGAGCACGGTCATCAGGAGCCGGGCCTTGTGCGCGAGTACGTTGCGCAAGGCGGTACGGAACATGGGTTGTCTCAGTCCAGGGGTACGAGGGTGAGGGGGCGTCAGGAGACGTCGCCCGACGTCAGCTGGTGCGGCCCTTGGCGTCGAATTGCTTCATGCGGTCCAGCACCGAGTCCGCCGTGGGCCCGTACACCTCGTCGACGATCCGTCCGTCCGCCAGGAACACCACCCGGTCCGCGTACGCCGCCGCCACCGGGTCGTGGGTCACCATCACCACCGTCTGCCCCAGCTCCCGCACCGAGTTGCGCAGGAAACCCAGCACCTCGGCGCCGGAACGCGAGTCGAGGTTTCCGGTCGGCTCGTCGCCGAAGACGATGTCCGGCCGGGAGGCCAGCGCGCGGGCGACGGCGACACGCTGCTGCTGGCCGCCGGAGAGCTGGGCGGGCCGGTGGCCGAGCCGGTCGGAGAGCCCCACCATCCGGATCACGGTGTCCAGCCACTGCTTCTCCGGCTTGCGGCCCGCGATGTCCATCGGGAGGGTGATGTTCTCCAGGGCCGTCAGCGTCGGCAGCAGGTTGAACGCCTGGAAGATGAAGCCGATCTTGTCCCGGCGCAGCTTGGTGAGCTGCTTGTCCTTCAAGGAGCCCAGTTCGGTCTCGCCGATGCGCACGGAGCCGCTGCTGAACGTGTCCAGTCCGGCCACGCAGTGCATCAGCGTGGACTTGCCGGAGCCGGAGGGGCCCATGATCGCGGTGAACTCGGCCTGCTGGAAGTCGACGGAGACCCGGTCGAGGGCGACCACCTGGGTTTCGCCCTGGCCGTAGATCTTCGACAGCTCCGTGGCGCGCGCGGCCACGGCGGTGGTCCGGCCGGCGACGGGTGTGGTGGTCACGGGAAGGTGCTCCTCGCGGGACGACGATGTTTCTCGGGGACGTGAACCATCGTCCCGTCCACCGGGCGCCGTGGAGTCAGCCGCTGTTCCGGTTCCGAAGGCAGACTTCGGGCGGACCACGCAGCGCCGTGTCATACCTGGGGATGACGGCCGCCCCTGACGACGCGTCCGTCGAGAACGGGTGGAGCACCCTCGTTCGGGCGGTGAAATTCCGTCATTCCGCATACGTGGTCACGCAGCTCACGCAAGGCTATTGGCAAGTGCGGATGGCTCGTTCCGTGGGCTGATGCTCCCTCAGACGTCAATAAAATAAGACAACATCGGTTCGCCCGTCCGCTGTTCGAGGGACGTGTCCCGATAGGCTCGGGAACTCGACGCGGAGCCCATGGCCTGCCCGGATGGTGGAATGCAGACACGGCGAGCTTAAACCTCGCTGCCCCTCGCGGGCGTACCGGTTCGAGTCCGGTTCCGGGCACCTCCGACGTCGGTCGGTTCCCTGCATCGTTCATTGAAGACTTCACCGCGCGACCGTTGACACCGGGTGGACGTGGGCGCAAACTCTCAGCAGCAAAGTGAAGAAAATTTCACCATGCGAACATCACAGTGCAGTGAAGCCCCACCCGAAGGGAACGCCCGATGCGCACCACCGTCGGCATCATCGGCGCCGGTCCGGCCGGCCTCCTCCTCGCCCGGCTGCTCCGCAACGCCGGCATCGACTCGGTCGTCCTGGAGAGCCGGGACCGGGCCTACGTCGAACAACGGCAGCGGGCCGGGATCCTGGAGCAGGGGACGGTGGACGTGCTGCGCGCGGCCGGCGCCGGGGAGCGCATGGACCGCGAGGGGCTGCGTCACGACGGCATCGAGCTGCGGTTCGCCAAGCGGCGCCACCGCGTCGACTTCCCCGCCCTCACCGGCGGCCGGTCGGTGATGGTCTACGCGCAGACCGAGGTCTGCAAGGACCTCATCGCCCTCCAGCTCAAGGAGGGCGGCCCGCTGCTGTTCGAGGCGGAGGCCCTGGCCGTCGAGGGGGCCGACACCGGCAGCCCGCGCGTGCGCTTCCGGCACGAGGGGAGCGAGGACGTCCTGGAGTGCGAGTACGTCGTCGGCTGCGACGGCTTCTGGGGGGTCGCCAGGAAGGCGATCCCGTCCGAACTGAGCCGGGTCTTCGAACGGACGTACCCCTTCGGCTGGCTCGGCATCCTCGCCGACGTCGCCCCCTCGCACGACGAACTCGTCTACGCCCGCCACGACCGCGGCTTCGCCCTGCTGTCCATGCGCTCCCCGTCCGTCTCCCGTCTCTACCTCCAGGTGCCCGAGGGCACGGACGCCGAGGCATGGAGCGACGACGAGATCTGGGCCGAGCTGGAGCGGCGCTTCGAGACCGACGACGACTGGACGCTCGAACGCGGGCCCATCACGCAGAAGTCGGTCACCCCCATGCGCTCCTACGTGCACGAGCCCATGCGGCACGGCCGCCTCTTCCTCGCCGGGGACGCCGCCCACATCGTGCCGCCGACCGGCGCCAAGGGGCTGAACCTCGCGGTCGGCGACGTGGTCACCTTCGCGCGGGCACTGACGCATGCGAAGGAGACCGGCTCCCCGGAACTCCTCGACGCCTACTCCGCCACCTGCCTGCGCCGCGTCTGGCAAGCCGAGCGGTTCTCCTACGACATGACCACGCTCCTGCACCGCGTCCCCGGCGCCACCCCCTTCGAGGAGCGCCTCCAGCTCGCCCGCCTGGAGCGGATCGCGGGGGCGCGCGCGGCGGAGACCGATCTGGCCGAGGCGTACACCGGGTTCCCGTTCGAGTGAGGCCCGTTCGGGTGAGATGAGCGGCCGATCTCCGACCGGTTCCGGACGTGTCGCAGGTTGGTCATGAATGAGCCCCTCCGCCGCAGGGAATCAGAGATCCACGTAGCGTGTTGCGCAGCACGACGAGGGAAAGATCCTCCCCAAGCAGTAGGGTCATTCCTTTGCCTACCTATTACTCTTGAGCCAAGGCCCACGCAGAGTGGCCATGGAGGAGTGAAATGAGGAGCAGAAACCCGGTCTTCTCGCGACGGGGGTTCAGCCGCGACAACGGCTACGCGGGCTTCAACACCGCGCCGCAGGCCGGGGGACCCGCTGTCGGCACGCAGGGCAACCCGTACGCGCAGGGCAATCCGTACGCCCAGCCGTCCGGCAACCCCTACGCGCAGAACCCTTACGCCCAGCAGGACCTTCAGTACGGCGCGCCGCAGGCCCCGGTCACCACCGCCGGCCGTATGACGATGGACGACGTCGTCCTGCGCACCGCGAGCACGCTCGGTCTGCTGATCGTCACGGCCGCGCTCTCCTGGGCGCTGCTCCCGGTCGACGACGCGAACATCAGCCGTTCGTACGGCATCGGGATCGGCGCCGCACTGGTGGCGATGGTGCTGGCGTTCGTGCAGTCCTTCAAGCGCAAGGCCTCGCCCGCCCTCATCCTGACCTACGCGGGTCTCGAGGGTGTCTTCCTCGGCGTCGTCTCCAGCATCGTCGACAACCGCATCGCCAGCGGTGCGGCCATGCAGGCCGTGCTCGGCACGATGGCGGTGTTCGCCGGTGTGCTGGTGGCGTACAAGGCGGGCTGGATCCGTGTCAACCGCCGCTTCGTCGGCTTCGTGATGGCGGCCGCGCTCGGCTTCATCCTGCTGATGACGGTGAACCTGCTGTTCGCGGTCTTCGGCGGCGGTGACGGCCTCGGCTTCCGCAGCGGCGGCCTCGGCATCGCCTTCGGTGTCATTGGCATCATCCTCGGCGCATGCTTCCTCGCCATCGACTTCAAGCAGGTCGAGGACGGCATCGCCTACGGCGCCCCGCGCGAGGAGGCCTGGCTGGCCGCCTTCGGTATGACGGTGACGCTGGTGTGGATCTACATGGAGTTCCTGCGGATCATCGCGATCCTCAACAGCAACGACTAGTCGTAGACCGACAGCGGAAGGGCCCCGGGTTCAACCCGGGGCCCTTCGTCGTGTCTCGTGTCCTACGAGTACTGCCTACGTGCGCGCCTAGAGCAGTTTGCGCGCGGCCCTCCTCAGGTCGTACTCGTGAACGATCGCCTTGGCGTGGCCGTACGCCAGGTCGTACTCGTGACGCAGCCAGCTGACCTTCTCCTCGAAGCGGAAGAGGGATGGGCCTTCGTCGACGGTGCGGAGCCAGTCGGAGACTTCACGACCGGTGCAGTGGGGGATGCGGGCGAGCATGTTGCGGTGGGTCTCCTCGGAGAGGACGTGGGACATCGGCGCCTCCGGACGCATCGGGTGTAAGCCGGTCCTTCACGTCACGGTGCCTGAGCGTTGGCGTGTTGGCAACAGTCCCGGTGCGGCGCGTAGGGCCTTTCCGTGGCGGATGTGCGTGCCGGACCCCGCATCGCTGGCATGATCGGCCGGAGAGGCCCTACTCTCGCGGCGTGGTTGATACGACGCCTCTGACCCGTGCGGTGGATCACTTCGCCGATCGTTTGCGGGCTGCGCCCCAGAGTCGGCTGCAGCGCAGTGCTGCGGCGGAGGCGTTGAGGCTGGCCAGAGAGATGGCACGGCGGGCCCAGCTCGTGGAGGAACCCGGCGCCGAGCCTCGTGAGATGCCGGACGCCGGGATGTTCGCCGCCGCTGACCAGATCACCGTCGCGGGGCACGATCTGGCGATCGTGCTGCGCAGCGAGGCCGAGGTGGCCGAAGCGGTGGAGCTGGTGGAGGAGGCGCAGAAGCGAGCGGGGGTGTGACGCGGTTCCCCGCGCCCCTGCCCGGGCCTCCCCCCGCCCCCTACAGCGACGCTATGACCCTGTCCGCCAGGATGTACACCGTCTCCTCACCGCAGGTGAACGTGAGCGTGTACGCGCCCGAGATGCCCGAGCCGCCGAGCAGGACCGGGGTCTCGCCCGCGCGCAGCGCGGTGGCCAGGCGTTCCGCGGTCTCCCGGTGGCCCGGGGTCATGCAGAGGGTCGTACCGTCGGCGAAGACGTAGACGTCGAGAGTGCCCAGCGGGCCCGGGCGGACGTCCGTCAGTTCGACGCCGGAGGAGGCCAGGTCCTCAAGGGTGGCGACCGTGCGCTCGTGGTCGTTCACGACCGGCGACTGGACCGGTACGAAGTCGGGGTGCGAGGGGTGGCGGCGGCGGGCCGCGGCCAGCTCGGGGGAGTCCCCGGCGAACTCGTCGGCGTCGGCGCCCGGCTCGGCCACCGGCTCGAGGGACTCCAGGCCCAGGAAATCGGCCTGGCGCGGCATGAACAGGTCGCTGTCCGTCAGGCCCAGCAGCGAGGGAGCGTCGGAGGCGTCACGCGCCTCCTGGGCGGCCCAGAACGCCCGCGCCTCGGCCAGCTCCCGCTCCCGTTCCTCGGCGAGCGCCTCGGCGACGGCCGCGCGTATCTCATCGGCGTCGGCGGAGTGGCGGGCGGCGGGGACGAGCCCCCGTGCCGCGGACGCGTTGTTCCGCGCGAGCTCAGCGTGCAGGGCCGCGACCTGTCGGCGCAGCACCATGAGGGTGCGCAGGACGGCGACGCCCACGGCGCCTGTGGCGGCCGTGGTGAGCAGCAAGGCGATCGGCATGGCGCTCACTGACGTACTCCCGGTTCAAAGTCGACCCCCGACTTCCTACATCAGCTTGAAGGGCGAACCATCCAGCTGTCAGTGCGTAACGTCACGAAACGGGCAGGACTTTGGTCTCGGGGTTTAGTGGTGGAACGGCGCTGACCTGCATCGATCCCTCCTTCGAAGGAGATAGGTCACATCCTGGGGGAGATTGGATCACAAAACGGCCCAGAACCGTGGTGGTTTCCGGGTTCTGGGCCGTCGGGTGACGCTGGGTCCATCGGTGGCTACTGACAGCTTTTCAGCAGCGGCGCACCGGGTTCAGCGGGCGCACCGGGTTCAGCTGAGGCGCTCGATGACCATGGCCATGCCCTGGCCGCCGCCGACGCACATCGTCTCCAGGCCGAACTGCTTGTCGTGGAACTGGAGGGAGTTGATGAGCGTGCCGGTGATGCGGGCGCCGGTCATGCCGAAGGGGTGGCCCACGGCGATGGCGCCGCCGTTGACGTTCAGCTTCTCGGGGTCGATGCCGAGGTCGCGGTAGGAGGGGATCACCTGGGCGGCGAACGCCTCGTTGATCTCGACCAGGTCGATGTCGTCGATGGTCAGGCCGGCGCGGCGCAGGGCCTGCCGGGAGGCCTCGACCGGGCCGAGGCCCATGATCTCGGGGGACAGGCCCGAGACGCCCGTGGACACGATGCGGGCGAGCGGGGTGAGGCCGAGCTCGCGGGCCTTGGTGTCGGACATGATGACGAGCGCGGCGGCGCCGTCGTTCAGGGGGCAGCAGTTGGCGGCGGTGACCATGCCGTCGGGGCGGAAGACCGGCTTGAGGCCCTGGACGCCTTCGAGGGTGACGCCGGCGCGCGGGCCGTCGTCCTTGCTGACGACCGTGCCGTCGGGGAGGGTCACCGGGGTGATCTCGCGCTCCCAGAAGCCGTTCTTGATGGCTTCCTCGGCGAGGTTCTGCGAGCGGACGCCGAACTCGTCCATGTCCTGGCGGGTGACGCCCTTCCAGCGGGCGAGGTTCTCCGCGGTCTGGCCCATCGCGATGTACGCGTCCGGGACGAGGCCGTCCTCACGCGGGTCGTGCCAGGTCGTGCCCTCCTGCTGGGCGACGGCCTCGGTGCGGGCCTCGGCCTCCGCGAAGAAGGGGTTGTGCGTGTCCGGGAGGCTGTCGGAGTTGCCCTTCACGAACCGGGAGACCATCTCGACGCCGGCCGAGATGAAGACGTCGCCCTCGCCGGCCTTGATGGCGTGCAGGGCCATGCGGCTCGTCTGGAGCGACGAGGAACAGTAACGGGTGATGGTGCAGCCGGGGAGGTGGTCCATGCCCATCTGTACGGCGACGATCCGGCCGAGGTTGTTGCCCTGCTCGCCGCCGGGGAGGCCACAGCCGAGCATCAGGTCGTCGATGTCCTTGGGATCCAGCTCCGGGACCTTGGCGAGGGCCGCCTGGATGATGGTGGCGGTGAGGTCGTCCGGGCGCAGGTCCTTCAGGGAGCCCTTGAAAGCGCGGCCGATGGGGGAGCGGGCGGTCGAGACGATGACGGCTTCGGGCATCACGGCTCCAGACAGGAAGGGGCGGCGCACAGCGCCTCGTTGAGGGGCGGTGGTCGGGCGGGAGTACGGGGATGAGGGTTTCTTCCAGCAAGACTGCTTGGGAAGTTACCCGCACGTATGGCCTGGGTCACGGGAACGGCGGTGTGACCCTGACCGCACTTTCTAAGCGCTTGCTTTTTCAGGGGCGGATCTTCGCGGACCGGGGTCTCAGCCCGGTGTCCGCACGGGCGCCGGGGCCGTCTCCCGGACGCGGCGGCGCCTGCGGCGCTTGAGCAGGGCCCATGGACCCCGCGGGCCCGTCGGCATCGCGGCCGTGACCTCCGTGCCCGCCTCGGCCGCCGCCTCGGCCGCGGCCCGGGCCACCGGCAGGAAGCCCTCGCGACGGAACACGTCCGGACGCTCCTCCTCCGCCGGCCACAGCCCCAGAGCGGCACAGACCGTCGGCAGGACGGCCATCGCGGCCGTGGCGTACCCCTCCGCGGAGGGGTGGTAGTGGTCGGGACCGAAGAGCTCGCGTGGGTTCGCCGCGAACTCGGGGCCCAGCAGATCGCCCAGCGACACCGTCCGGCCCCCCTGCTCGACCGCCCCGATCGTCTGCGCGGCCGCCAGCTGACGGGAGGCCCGCCGGGCCAGCCAGCGCAACGGCTGCTGCACCGGTTCGATCGTGCCCAGGTCGGGGCACGTGCCGACGACCACCTCCGCGCCGGCCGTGCGCAGGCGTCGTACCGCCGAGGACAGGTGGCGTACCGAGCGGGTCGGTGGCATCCGGTGGGTCACGTCGTTCGCGCCGATCATGATCACGCAGATGTCGGGGACATGGGACGGGTCGGAGAGGGCCAGGGTCACCTGGCGGTCCAGGTCGTCCGACTGCGCTCCGGTCACGGCCACGTTCCGCAGGACCACCGGGCGTTCCGCCACCGCCGACAGGCCGGACGCCAGCAGTGCGCCCGGCGTCTGGCCGGCCCGGTGGACGCCCTGGCCCGCGGCCGTGGAGTCACCCAGCATCGTCAGATGCAGGGGCGGGTCGCCGGGGATGTCATAGGCGTGGCCGTAGCGGCCCTCCGCGCTCGGCACGTGGTTCTGCGCGCCGTTGCCCACGTGGCGCCGAGCCAGCTCTGCCTCGGCCAGCAGCAGACCGACGGCCGCAGCACCGACCAGGCCGATGCCGCCACCGCCGTACGCGGCGCCCGCCGCGATACGCCGGGCCACCCGCGCCCTCGACATGCTCGTCATGCGTCACCGCCACCTCCTCGTAGCCGTACATCCACTCCTTGCCCCGTACGGACCGTCGCCCAATCTCAACCGGGAGTGAACGCCACCGCCGGGCCGTAGGCTGGCGGCGGAACCACTACGACCACATCTTTTGCAAGCAACCGGAGACAACGGTGCAATTCCACGACTCGATGATCAGTCTCGTCGGCAACACCCCGCTGGTGAGGCTCAACACCGTGACCGAGGGGATCCAGGCGACCGTCCTGGCCAAGGTGGAGTACTTCAACCCGGGCGGATCCGTGAAGGACCGCATCGCCCTGCGCATGATCGAGGCGGCCGAGCAGAGCGGCGAGCTGCGGCCCGGCGGCACCATCGTGGAGCCGACCAGCGGGAACACCGGTGTCGGGCTGGCGATCGTGGCGCAGCAGAAGGGGTACAAGTGCATCTTCGTGTGCCCCGACAAGGTGTCCACGGACAAGATCAACGTGCTGCGGGCGTACGGCGCCGAAGTGGTCGTGTGCCCGACGGCCGTGGACCCCGAGCACCCGGACTCCTACTACAACGTCTCCGACCGGCTCGTGCGTGAGACCCCCGGTGCCTGGAAGCCCGACCAGTACTCCAACCCCAACAACCCGCTCTCCCACTATCACTCGACCGGCCCCGAGCTGTGGGAGCAGACGGAGGGGAAGATCACCCACTTCGTGGCGGGTGTCGGCACCGGCGGCACCATCTCCGGCACCGGGCGCTACCTGAAGGACGCCAGCGACGGCAAGGTCCAGGTCATCGGCGCCGACCCCGAGGGGTCCGTCTACTCCGGCGGTTCCGGACGGCCGTACCTCGTCGAGGGCGTCGGCGAGGACTTCTGGCCGACCGCCTACGACCGGACCGTCGCCGACGAGATCGTCGCCGTGTCCGACAAGGACTCCTTCCAGATGACCCGCCGCCTCGCCAAGGAGGAGGGCCTGCTGGTGGGCGGCTCCTGCGGCATGGCCGTCGTCGCCGCGCTGCGGGTCGCCGAGCGGCTCGGGCCGGACGACGTCGTGGTCGTCCTCCTCCCGGACAGCGGGCGCGGCTACCTCAGCAAGATCTTCAACGACGAGTGGATGGCCGACTACGGCTTCCTCGAGGACGCCGGACCGAGCGCCCGCGTCGCCGACGTGCTCAGCTACAAGGCCGGCGGCACCATCCCCTCCCTCGTCCACATGCACCCCGACGAGAACGTCGGCCAGGCCATCGAGGTACTGCGCGAGTACGGCGTCTCGCAGATGCCGATCGTGAAGCCGGGCGCCGGTCACCCGGACGTCATGGCCGCCGAGGTCGTGGGGTCCGTGGTGGAGCGGGAGCTGCTCGACGCCCTGTTCACCCAGCGTGCCTCGCTCGACGACCCGCTGGAGAAGCACATGTCCGCCCCGCTGCCGCAGGTCGGCTCCGGCGAGCCGGTCGGGGACCTGATGTCCGTCCTGGGCGGCGCGGACGCGGCGATCGTGCTCGTCGAGGGCAAGCCGACCGGCGTGGTCAGCCGGCAGGACCTGCTGGCCTTCCTCGCCAAGGGCGGGAAGTAGCGGGAAACCTCCCGGTGAACCGCCCGTGTCCACGGCGAACTTCCGGTCACCCACCGAAATGGTGGACTTCGCAGAAGTGGTACGAGCGTGTCACGTCCACGCAGCACACGCTTAACACGGGTCCGGCACATTAGTGGATGTCGGCAGGGCGGGAGCGGCTCCCCGCCCCGGCCGGCACCAAAACGGCGTCACGGACCTCCGGAGCGGCTCCCGGACCTCCACCGACGCCCAGGACGCGTGAGCCCGGCCCTGACCCGGCCCGCGTCCCTCGCGGGGACCGCCGTCGTCCCGCCCCTCGGCAACGGGGGTGCGGCGGTCCCCGCGCACAGCTTTTTCCGGCCGGTTCCCGGTCCGGGTTCTCGGTCTGTTCTCCGGTTGCGCCCGCTGTCGGCGCCGGGTGAGAAACATGGACTTCGCCGACCGCGTGCCCGCTCGTCGTGCCGCGGGCCCGGCAGGCGTGACCCACACCGGGGCGGTCGGCCCGTCAGCCCTCCCAGTCGCTCTTCCGGGAGGACTTGCGGCTGCGGCCGAACAGGCCGGGGTTGGTGCGCGCGGCCTGGACCGCGTTGACGCCGACGATGCCGATCCAGGACGCGATCAGGCCGGGCGTGTGCGCGATGCCCCCGCCGATCGCCGACAGCGGGATCGCCAGCACCAGCGAGACGATGCCGAAGCCGAAGCGCTCGCCCCAGGAGTCGGTGGCCTTCGACGACCGGGAGTCCCGCGCCACCGTCATCTGCTGCTCGGCCAGCTGCCTTCGCACCCGGCGCTCGACCGCGCCGTCGATGCGCTGGTCGACCTTCTCCAGGAACGAGTCGACCAGCGCGGACTCGTACTCCTCGCCCAGTTCCCTGCGGGCGTGCAGAGTGGCGTCGAGTTCCTTCTTCAGGTCGGCGTCCCGCGCGTCCATCATGGTCTCCATTCCCGTCATGGGATCCCACGTTAGGGACCGGGCGCGCCCGCCGCACTGGGGATAGCCCCCGAGTTCCGCCTGGGGGCTGCCGGGAGGACGGGATCAGGGCAGCGGTTTCGTCGGAGCATCGCCCCGCGGCACCGCCTCTTGACCTCACGACACCTACTTCTTCGTCAGCCCGTGCTGCTTGGCGTACGCGTTCGCCACGTCCTCGGGGTCCTTCTTGTCCTTGTCCACCTGGCGGTTGAGCTCGGTGAGCTGGGCGGTGGTGAGGATGTTGCCGAGCTTGGCGAGGGCCTTGCGGACGGTGGAGTCGGCCTTGCGGTCGGCGATGAGGGGGACGATGTGCTGGCTGGGGACGAGGTTCTCGGGGTCGGCCAGGACCACCCAGTCGTTGGCCTCGATGTCGGTGTCGGTGGTGAAGAGGTTCGCCACGTCCACATCGCCCTTCTTCAGGGCGCCCTTGACCAGAGGGCCGTCGGAGTCCAAGGACTTGAACTCCTTGAACTCCACCCCGTAGACGTCCTTCAGGCCGACCGCGCCGACCTGACGCTTCTTCACCTCGGGCGCGGCGCCGATGACCAGCTTGCCGTTCTGCTTCTTCAGGTCGGCGAGGGAGGTCAGGCCGTACTTCCGCGCGGTCTCGCGGGTGACGACGAAGGCGTCGGAGTCCTCCGCCACGCCGTAGGGCAGGATCTGGAGGCCGGACGGGAGGGCGAGGGTGAGGGCGTTCTGCATCGCGCCCTCCTCCGCGGTCGTGGCCTTCGGGTCGAGGTAGTTGAGAAGGGCGCCCTGGTACTCGGGCAGGAGGTCGATGTCGCCGCTCTTGAGGGCGGGGATCACGATCTCCCGGGTGCCGAGGTTCGGACGGACCCTCGTCTTGACGCCGGCCGCCTCCAGAGCGGCCGCGTAGAGGTAGCCGAGCACCTGGTTCTCGGTGAAGTTGGCGGTGCCGATGGTGACTCCGCCCTTGCTGGAGCCGCCTCCACCGGAGGTGGAACCCCCGCCGTCGAGCGAGGTGACGCCGCTGCCGCAAGCGCTGAGGACGGGGACGGAGACGGCCGCTCCTGCGAGCGCGCCGAGGAGAGTACGACGGTTCATTTCGGTGGGTTCCCTAGGCGTTGCGGGTGGGGGTCTCCCCGCTCGAGCGGAGCCGAGAGCGGGGGAGGAAGAGGAAGCGCTGCAGGGCGGAGAGCACGAGGTCCAGGGCGATGGCGACCACGGCGACCAGGACCGCGCCGCCGAGCACCTGCACCAGGTCGCGCTGGGCCAGGCCGTCGAAGACGTAGCGGCCCAGGCCGCCGAAGGAGACGTACGCGGCGATCGTGGCCGTCGCGACCACCTGGATCAGCGCCAGGCGCAGGCCCGTCATGATCAGCGGGAGGGCGAGGGGGAGTTCCACCTGGAACAGGACCTGGTGGCCGCGCATGCCCTGACCGCGTGCCGCGTCCTTCACGTCCGGGTCGACGGCGGTCATGCCCGCGTAGGTGTTGGTGACGATCGCCGGGACCGCGAGGGCGACCAGGGCGATGTACACCGGCGTCATGGACAGGCCGCTGGCCAGGAAGACCAGGACGACCAGGCCGACGGTCGGGAGGGCGCGGCCGAAGGACGCGAGGTTGATCGCGAGGAACGCGCCCTTGCCGGTGTGGCCGATCAGCAGGCCCAGCGGGAGGCCGATCACGGCCGCGATGAGCGTGGCCAGCAGCGAGTACTGGAGGTGTTCGGCGAGGCGGTGGGCGATTCCGTCGGAGCCGGCCCACTGGTCGCCGCTGACCAGCCACTTGCCCAGGTTCTTGAAGAGTTCGTACATCTCAGGCTCGCCGCCTCTTCCACGGGGTGAGGACGTACTGGAGGGCGACCAGCAGTGCGTCCGCCACCACGGCCAGGAGCAGGGTCAGGACCACGCCGACGATCACCGGGGTCGGATAGTTGCGCTGGAAGCCGTCCGTGAACAGCTGGCCCAGGCCGCCGTCGCCGATGTAGGTCGCCACGGAGACCAGCGAGATCGACATGACCGTCGCGATCCGGACGCCCGCCATGATCACGGGGAGGGCGAGGGGGAGTTCGACGGTGAGCAGGATGCGCAGGGGGCGCGTGCCCATCGCCTTCGCGGCCTCCTTCGTCCTCGCGGGGACGGAGTCGAGGCCCTCGACGGTGTTCCGCAGCAGGACGACCAGCGTGTAGACCGTCAGCCCGATCACGGTCGTGGTGCGGGTCAGGCCGGAGACCGGCAGCAGGAGTACGAAGATCGCGATCGACGGGATCGTGAACAGGACGTTGGACAGGCCCAGGAGGAAGCCGCGCAGGGGGCGGATCCGGTGGGCGACCACGGCCAGCGGGAGGGAGATGAGCAGGCCGAGGAAGACGGCGGTCAGGGCCGCCTGGAGGTGGGAGACCGTGAGGGTGGTCAGGTCGTCGGTGTGGCCGGATATCCACGACCAGTCGATGGTCATGCGGCGACCCCTGCGGCTGCGTGCGCCCGGCCCGCGTGCTCGTGGATGTCGTCGCGGGACGAGACGCCGGTGAGGGTTCCGGCCGCGTCGACGCGGGCGATCAGGCCGGTGGGGGAGGCGATCGACTCGTTCAGCGCCGACAGGAGGGAGTCGGAGTCCTTCAGCGGGCGCACGGGGAGCTCTGTGCCCTTCGATCCCTTCGACGCGTTCGATGCCCAGTGCAGGGGCTTGTTCGCCGCGTCGAGTACGAGGGTCCAGGTGCCGCCCTCGGGGGCGGGGGCCTGCGGGACGTCCGCGAGGGTCTTCAGCGAGAGCAGCTTCAGGCCGCGCTCGGCGCCGAGGAAGTCGGCCACGAAGTCGTCGGCGGGGCGGGCCAGCAGCTCGGCCGGCGAGGCGCACTGCACCAGATGGCCGCCCGTGCGGAAGACCGCGATCTGGTCGCCCAGCCGGACCGCCTCGTCGATGTCGTGGGTGACGAAGACGATGGTCTTGCTCAACTCCTTCTGCAGGCGGAGCAGCTCGTCCTGGAGCTGGGTGCGCACCACCGGGTCGACCGCGCCGAACGGCTCGTCCATGAGCAGGACGGGCGGGTCGGCGGCGAGCGCGCGGGCGACGCCGACGCGTTGCTGCTGGCCGCCGGAGAGCTGGTGGGGGTAGCGCTTCCCGGCGTCGGCGGAGAGGCCGACGGTCTCGAGGAGCTCGGCCGCCCTCGCCCTCGCCTTCCGGCGACCCCAGCCCAGCAGCAGCGGCACGGTGGCGATGTTGTCGAGCACCGTACGGTGCGGGAAGAGGCCCGCTTGCTGGATGACGTACCCGATGGAGCGGCGCAGCTCGGCGGAGTCCTGCGCGGTGACGTCCTTGCCGCCGACCCGGATGGTGCCGGAGGTCGGTTCGACCATCCGGTTGATCATCCGCAGGGTGGTCGTCTTGCCGCAACCGGAGGATCCGACCAGAACGGTCACGCCGCCTTCCGGCATCTCCAGGGAGAGATCATGGACTGCTGTCGTGCCGTTCGGGAAACGCTTGTGGACCGCATCGAACTGGATCATGAGATGTCCCTTGCCCGGCTGTATAACGTCATGCAGAGTTCTTGGTGTCTGAATAGGTTGTCAATGCTCGGGCGTTAATCCGAGGTAACCGAATACCGACAGTCAAGATCGAGTGTCCGGATTGAGGGGAGTTTGGGGCTTTATGTCGTCTCGGATCGTGGACGCGCCGGATGCTGTGCGCACCGGGCCTGCCGGCCTCGTGGTCCTCGACGGGGTCGGTCTCGGCGTCGAGGACGTCGTACGCCTCGCCGACGGGACCGCCCGGCCGGTCCCCGGAAGCGAGGCGATGCGGCGGGCCGAGGCGTCCTGGGATGCCGCCCGGCAGATCGCGGCGACCGGCCGCGTCTACGGCCGCTCGACCGGCGTGGGCGCGAACCGGAACGTGGCCGTGCCCACCGAGGCGGCCGCCGAACACGGCCTGCGCCTGCTGCGCAGCCACGCCGGCGCCATAGGCGAGGAGCTGCCGGCCCGGCAGGTACGGGCGATGCTCGCCGTACGGGCCAACCAGCTGCTGGCGGGCGGCGCCGGGCTGCGGCCCAGCGTGATCACGGCCCTGTGCGAGGCGCTGGAGAGCGGCGCCTACCCGGTCGTCAACGAGTTCGGCTCGGTCGGCACCGGCGACATCGCGCCGCTGGCCCAGCTCGGGCTGGCCCTCGCGGGGGAGCACCCGTGGCGGGGAGCGGGCGCGCCGAAGGCCCAGGCCCTCGACAACAACGATGCGCTGGCCCTCATCAGCAGCAACGCCCTCACCCTCGGCCAGTCGGCGCTCGCCCTGCACGAGCTGCGCGGGCTGATCGAGGCCACCCAGGTCGTCGCCGGTCTCTCGCTGCTCGCGGTCGACGGCTCACACGAGGCGTACGCCGCCCCCGTACACGCGGCCCGCTCGCACCGCGGGTCCGGCGAGGTCGCGCGGCGGATGCGGGAGCTGATCGGCGCCGAGGACCGGCCGACGCCTCCGCTCGGCCGGATCCAGGACCCGTACGGCTTCCGCTGCCTGCCCCAGATCCACGGACCCGCGCAGGACGCGGCCGACGCGCTGGAGGAGGTGCTCGCCCTCGAGCTCAACGTGGCCGCCGAGAACCCCCTCATCTCCCCCGAGGGCATGTCCGCCTACCACCACGGCGGCTTCTACATGGCGCAACTTGCCCTCGCCCTGGACCACTTCCGGCTGGCGGTGACCCAGGTGGCCCGGCTGTCGACGTCACGGCTGTCCACGCTCAACGAGCCCGCCTTCACCCGCCTCCAGCCCTTCCTCGCCGACCACGAGCCCGCCTCGTCCGGCGTGATGATCCTGGAGTACTCCGCCGCGGCCGCCCTCGGTGAGCTGCGTGCCTGCTCGGCTCCCGCCTCGCTCGGCCACGCTGTACTCTCCCGAGGCGTCGAGGAACAGGCCAGCTTCGCCTCGCTCGCCGCCCGGCAGACGCTCCGTGCCTGCGGTGCGTACCGTCTCGTCGTCGGTTGCGAACTCGTCTCCGCCGTAAGGGCGTTGCGGCTGCGCGACCTCCGGCCCGATCCGGAGCTTCCGGTGGGCCGGGCGCTGGCGTTCGCCGAGTCGGTGCTCGACGAGGACATGGCCGACCGGCCGCTCACGAACGACGTGGCGGCGGCGGCCCGTCTGCTCGACCGGTTCACGGAGATCTGGAGGGGGAACGAGTGATGACCGCGGACACGGGCACGGACACGAGCGCCGAGACGAGCGCGGGCACGGGCACGGGCGCTGAGACGAGCGCGGACAGGGTTGCGGACGCGAGCGCCGACACGGGCGCGGTCAGGGGTGTGGACACGGGCGCGGACAAGGGTGCGGGTGTGCCGGACAGTCCTGCCGCACGGCTGCAGGCGCTCTTCGAGGGGCACCGGCTGACGCCGACCCAGCGGCGCATCGCGCACAGCATGGTGCGGCGGGCCGCCGATGTGCCGTTCCTGTCCAGCGTGGAGCTGGCCGAATTGGCCGGGGTCAGCCAGCCGTCCGTCACCCGCTTCGCCGTCGCCCTCGGCTTCGACGGCTACCCCGCCCTCCGCCGCTACCTGCGCGAGGTCGCGCCCGTCGAACAGACGGCGGACTCCCGGGCGTACAACGAGTACCAGCAGGCCGTCGAGGCCGAGATCGAGAACCTGAAACACCTCGCCGAGGTGCTCGCGGACCCGCGGCCCGTGCAGAAGGCCGGCCGGATCCTCGCCGCCTCGCGTCCGCTGCTCGTCCTCGGGCTGCGCGCCGCCGCCTCGCAGGCGTACGGCTTCGCGTACTTCGCCGCCAAGGTCCACCCGGACGTACGGCTGCTGCACGAGGGCGGCACGATGATCCACGACCGGATCGACGCCGCCGTACGGGCGGGCGCCTCGGCGCTGCTGTGCTTCGCGCTGCCGCGGCACCCGCGCGAGGTGGTGGACACCCTCGCCTACGCGAAGGAGGCCGGCCTGACCGTGGTGAGCGTCGCCGACTCCGCGTTCGCGCCCGTCGCCAAGGTGTCCGACCTGCTGCTGCCCGCCGCCGTCGGCACCGGGCTCGCGTTCGACACCGCGTGCGCGCCGATGCTGCTCGGGCGGGTGCTCCTGGAGGCGATGTGCGACGACCTGCCCGACGCGCAGGCCCGGCTGGAGGAGTTCGACGCGCGGGCGGCGGCACGGGGGCTGTTCGTGGAATGAGCCCGCCTGTTGAGCCGCCCGTCGGGTGCGGGCTGCTCTCAGATTCGTCTCACGTTCGCTCGTTAACGTGTCCGCACTACGGGACTGTGCCGGGTGACGAGGAGGCGGGACGTGGCGCGCGGAGGTCAGGGGCTGGCTCGGGTGGCCGTCGTCGTACGGGCCGGAGCGGCGCCGCTGTGGTGGGCCGGGGTGTTCGCGGCAGGTGTCGGTGTCCTGGTGCCGGGCTTCACCGGTCGCCGGATCGGGGTCATGGCGGGGGCGGCGCTGTTCATCGTCGCCGCCGCCGTCGTGTCGTACCGCCGCCGTAGGCGCTTCGCCGCCCTCGCCCACGGTGCCGCCCGGGCCGGCAAGCACGATGTGCTCCAGGACCGCGCGGTGACCGTGCGGAACTGGCGCCGCGCCCACCGCTGGTGGCTGCTGCTGGCCTGCGCGGTCGCGCTGGGCAGCTCCCTCGCGGTGCCCGCGGCCGGCGGGATGCTGCTGGCCGGCGCCGGTACCGGGCTGCGGCTGAAGGCCGCCTGGCTCGGTCGGCGCGAGCGGGCCGAGGACGCGCTGCTGTGGGTGCGGGTCGACTGGCTCGACGCACGCGGCGGGCGGCCGACGGGCAAGGCGGTCAAGGGCTACCGCGGCACCGGCATCGCGGCGGGCGACGCGGCCCCGGGCGGGGCCCGCCGCCGCACCGCGGCGCTGGTGTAACGGATACAGCGGATAGAGCGGGTGTAGCGGGTCTTTCAGGCGAGCCCGGGCACCCGGGCTCAGACTTCGAGGTCCTCCTCGATCTTCTTCAGCTGGTGGCGGGCCATCGCCAGGTTGGCCCGCTTGGCGTCGAGCACCAGGTAGAGGAACAGGCCGTTGCCGCCGCGCCCGCTGATCAGCCGGAGCAGGTGGTACTGGTCGGACAGGGTGATCAGGATGTCCTCGATCTGCCCCTTGAGCCCCAGGTGCTCCATCGTGCGCATCTTGGCGCGCACGACGTCGGTGTTGCCGGCGGCCGCGACATTCAGGTCGAAGCCTTTGCTGCCGCCCATCGTGCCCAGCGCCATCCCGCTGGTGTAGTCGACGAGCGCGACCCCGGTCGCACCCTCGATGGCGGCGAGCGCTTCTTTCAGTGCGGTCTCGGTGTTGGCCATGGCTGAGTCTCCTCGTTCTCTCAACTTTCGGTGGTGGTGCGCGCGTTGGTGGCAGTGGTGCGTGGCGCGCGAGGGGTCCTGGTACGTGCGGCCGTGGACTTGGTGGCCGGTGATTTGGGCTGCGGCTCGGGTTGCGGTTCGGTGGACTGCGGTTCGGAGGCCTGCGGTTCAGTCGGTGGTTCGGCGGGTGCGCCGGTAGGGGAAGCGGCCGTGGACGCGGCCGCCGCCTCCGCGTCGACGAGCTCGCCGATACGGGCACCGGCGCGGCGGCCCTCCAGGTGCAGCCGGCCGATGTTGACGCGGTCCTGGGCCAGCAGCGTCAGTACGGCGGTGCGGCCCGCCGCGTACGTGGCGACGTAGCCGTACACCCCGCGCACGAGCAGCTCGCGCAGGTCGCCCTGACCGGTCGCGTCCGTCAGTCGCGCCGCGACGCCGAGTGCCGTGGCGGTGAGCGCGGCCACGGTCTCCGGCGCGACGCCCGGGGTGTCCTGGGCGAGGACGACGCCGTCCACGCTCGCCGCGAGCGCGCCGGTCAGCTGGGGTACACGGGCCCTCAGCCGACCCAGCTCCTCGCGTATGTGGGGCTCGGCCGCCATCAGCTCTCTCCTCTCGGCGCGGGTTCGCTGCCGCGGGCTCTGCCGCTCAAAGGGCCTCCAGCGCATCCCTGAGCCTCTTCAGCAGCGTGATGTCGGGATCGGGGACGGAGGCGACGGAGGGAACTGCCGACGGCGACACCCGGGCGGGCGGCGGGTGCGGGGCCACGAGCCCGGCCGCCGCCAGCCGCCGTACGTCCACCAGCGTGTGGAACGCCTGCCTGCCCAGCTCCCGCGCGATGTCGGTCGCGTTGCGCACGCCGTCCACCCGGGCCAGTACGGCCGCCTGCCGAGCGGTGACCGCGGGCGCCGCGGCCGGGTCGGCCCGGACCAGCGGCGCGCTGTCGGTCAGCGGATCCGGCCAGACGCGCCGCAGCAGCTCGCGGCGGCGAAGCGTCTCGCGCTCCACGGCGGCCACGGCGACCGGGCGGACAGGGCTCGGCGGGTGCCCGCTCCCGTAGCGGAAGCGGCCCGGCGCGCTGCTCGGCGCCAGAGCGAAGTACGCGGCGTCGTACAGCGCCCCCAGCCGGCACAGCTCCAGCGCGCCCGCGCCGAGCCGGCCGCCGTCGACCACCGGTCGGCTCGCGCCGGGCCGGCTGTCGGTCCGGTTCAGTGGCCGACTGTCGGCCCGGTTCAGTGCTTCCTGCCGGGCGGCGGCGTCGAGGGTGCCGTGCGCCGTCAGGAGCACGTCGAGGCCGGGCGCGTACGGGCTCTCGGCGTGCACGACCTCGCCCTCGGCGAGGTGGAGCGTGCCGTGCTCGCGGACGAGGACGCCGGTGGCCCGCTCGGCGGCCAGCCGGGTCAGCATCGGGGAGAGGCCGCCCGTCCCCTCGCCGCTAGCCCTCTCGCGGGCCGCAGCCTTGTCCCGCACCGGCAGCCGGGGTGGCTCAGTGGTGCCGACCACGGTCATCCCAGCACCAGCCGTCCGGCCATCTCGCCCAGCCGGATGCGGGCCAGTGCGAGGTTGCCCTCCGCCCGGGCCAGCCACACGTGCAGGAAGACGCTGCTGTCGAAGGACGTGGGCACGAACCGCAACAGGTGGTAGCTGTCCCGGTTGCTGAGGATCAGATCCTCGACCGGCGGGGCCGTACCGTCGTCCGGCCCTCCACCCGTGCCGGCAGCGAGCGCGAACGTGCCGTGCTCGGCGGCCAGCCGGGCCAGCTCCGCGGCCTCGACGGCCGCCGCCTCGTGGTCACCGCCCGGTGACTCGCCGACCACCCCCAGGGCCAGTCCGCTCGTCCAGTCGACCAACGCGGCGCCCCGGGCACCGGGCAGCCGCATCGCTTCCAGTAAGCACTCGTCGATTCCGGGCACCGTCGCTCCCCTCCCGCCTCGGGTCCGGCTGAGTGACGCCGAAACTACGCACCGTGTGGGTGACGGGTGAGGGTTCTGGCATTTTCCGGTGGAACATGCGGCGGATGGCTAAGGTGGGTCGGCTGTGCTGGTTTTCATATCGGATGACCTGTGTGTCCGCCGGTGTGCGTCAACGGCGGTCGGGCGTGCGCAGGGCGGTGAGCGCCGACGCGTGCGCCCCTCCCGACTCGGCCACGATCTCCTCGACCGTCTGCGGCTCGCGCACCGTCGCGAAGACGGTACGGCCACCACCGCTCGAGGCGAAGACGGTACGGCCACCGCCGCCCGAGGCGAAGCCGTCCGGACCGTCGTCGCCCGGGACGAAGCCGTAAATCCCCGGCCGCGCCAGCGAGTTGTACGCGTAGTGGTGCGCGAAGTAGTACGCGCCCGTGTCCAGCGCCGCCGCGTAGTCCCCCTGCTCCAGCAGCGGCAGGGCGCGGCCCTCGGCCAGCAGGTCGCCCGCGAAGCAGGCGGGCCCGGCCACGTCCTGCACGACCGCCGGCCCCTCCTTGGGCCGCCCCTTCGCGTCGTACGCGGCGATCCGCAGCGGCCAGGACCCCGGCGCGTACACCGTCCGCGTAGCCACCTGCACGCCCGCGTGCGTGACCGCGACCGGCCGCCCGCCGGCGCTCTTGGTGTACTCCACCCGGGCCACCACCGTCCCGTGCTTGGCCAGCAGCGACCGCCCGAACTCGGTCACCAGTCCGTACCGCCCGTCGAACAGCCCCGGCACCGCCTCGCTCAGCAGCCGCGCGTACTGCGCGTACGTCGGAGCCGTCACGTCCGAGCCGAAGTTCACCGGCAGCCCGCCGCCGATGTCGATCGTGTCGACCTGCGACCGCCCGACCCGCCGGTTGATCTCCTCGGCGAGCGCGTACGTCTCCGCCACGCCCCGCACCATCAGCGACAGCGGGATGCCCTGCGACCCGGTGTGCGCGTGCAGCCGGCTCAGCCACGGACGGTCCAGATACGCCCGTACGACCCACTCGCGCGCCCCCTCGTCGCGCAGCGCCACCCCGAACTTCGAGGTCGCCGTGGCCGTGGACAGCGCCTCGATGGAGCCCGCCCCGACCTGCGGGTTCACCCGGATCCCGAGCGGGGATCGGCTGGTGGCCGACCGCACGAGACCGTCGATGCGGTCCAGTTCCTGCGGGTTGTCGGCGTTGACGGCGATGCCGAGTGCCAGCGCCTCGCGCAGCTCGGCCGGGGTCTTCGCCGGCGAGTCGAGCACGGTCCGGGCCGGCGGCAGACCGGCCGCCCGCGCCAGCGCCAGCTCGCCGGGGCTCGCCACCTCCGCGCCGATACCCTCCTCGCGCAGCAGCCGCAGCACCGGCACCAGTGGGGTCGCCTTCACCGCGAAGGCGTGCAGCACCGGCGTGCCGGGTGCCGTGACCGCGTCGAACGCCGCCCGCAGCTCCGCCGCCGACTCCCGGATGCCGATGACGTCGAGCAGCCCGACCATGGGAGCGCCGGGGCTGAGCAGCCCCTGCTCCACGGCGGCCCGGACCGCCTCGTCACGACGCGCGGCCCGCCCGGTGGTGCCGGAGTCGCTCCCGGACTCGCTGCCGTGGCTGTCGCCGCTGTCGATGCCGAAGGTCCGTTCCTCACCGTCGTTGCCGTTGTCCACAACATCCCCCGTCCTGTCGAGGTCCGCGCCCATACATCCAGCCAAACACCCACGACCTGCCCGTGCCGACGGACTCATGTATTGACTAGTTCTATTCAGATGGTCAGGATGTGAATAACGGCAGCAACAATCCGCTAGGAGGCAGACCATGTCAGGACCCCGCCCCGTACGAGCCCCGCGTGGTACGGAACTGAGCGCCCTGGGATGGCAGCAGGAAGCCGCCCTCCGGATGCTGCAGAACAACCTCGACCCCGAGGTCGCCGAGCACCCCGACAAGCTCGTCGTCTACGGCGGCACCGGCAAGGCAGCCCGTGACTGGCGCTCCTTCGACGCGATGGTGCGGACGCTGCGGACGCTGAAGCAGGACGAGACCATGCTCGTCCAGTCCGGCCGCCCGGTCGGCGTCATGCAGACCCACGAGTGGGCCCCGCGCGTCCTCATCGCCAACTCCAACCTCGTCGGCGACTGGGCCAACTGGGAGGAGTTCCGGCGGCTGGAGCAGCTCGGGCTGACCATGTACGGGCAGATGACCGCCGGGTCCTGGATCTACATCGGCACCCAGGGCATCCTCCAGGGCACCTACGAGACCTTCGCCGCCGTCGCCGCGAAGAAGTTCAACGGCACCCTCGCGGGGACGATCACCCTCACCGCCGGCCTCGGCGGCATGGGCGGCGCCCAGCCGCTCGCCGTCACCATGAACGACGGCGTCGCGATCTGCGTCGACTGCGACCCGCGCGCCATCGAACGCCGCATCGAGCACCGCTACCTCGACGTGAAGGCCGACTCCCTGGAGCACGCCCTCCAGCTCGCCGTCGAGGCCCGCGACCAGCGCAAGCCGCTCTCCATCGGCCTCCTGGGCAACGCCGCCGAGCTGCTGCCCCGCATGCTCGCCGAGGGCGCTCCCATCGACATCGTCACCGACCAGACCTCGGCGCACGACCCGCTGTCGTACCTGCCGGTGGGTGTGGACTTCGACGACATGGCGTCGTACGCAGCGAAGGACCCGGCCGGTTTCACGACCCGCGCGCGTGAGTCCATGGCCAGGCACGTCGAGGCCATGGTCGGCTTCATGGACGCCGGTGCCGAGGTCTTCGACTACGGCAACTCCATCCGCGGCGAGGCCCAGCTCGCCGGGTACGACCGGGCGTTCGCCTTCCCGGGCTTCGTCCCCGCCTACATCCGCCCGCTGTTCTGCGAGGGCAAGGGCCCCTTCCGCTGGGCGGCCCTGTCGGGTGAGGCCTCGGACATCGCGAAGACCGACAAGGCGATGCTGGAGCTCTTCCCGGAGAACGAGTCCCTCCACCGCTGGATCAAGATGGCCGGCGAGCGCGTCCACTTCCAGGGCCTGCCCGCCCGCATCTGCTGGCTCGGCTACGGCGAGCGCGACAAGGCCGGTGAGCGCTTCAACGACATGGTCGCGAGCGGCGAACTGGCGGCCCCCCTCGCCATCGGCCGCGACCACCTCGACTGCGGCTCCGTCGCCTCCCCCTACCGGGAGACCGAGGCCATGCTCGACGGCTCCGACGCGATCGCCGACTGGCCGCTGCTGAACGCCATGGTGAACGTCGCCTCCGGCGCGTCCTGGGTCTCCATCCACCACGGCGGCGGCGTCGGCATGGGCCGCTCCATCCACGCGGGCCAGGTCTCCGTCGCCGACGGCACCAAGCTCGCCGGCGAGAAGATCCGCCGCGTGCTCACCAACGACCCCGGCATGGGCGTCATCCGGCACGTCGACGCCGGGTACGACATCGCGGAGTCGGTGGCGGACGAGCGGGGCGTGCGGGTCCCCATGCGCGAGGGTGACGACGCGTGACGCAGCGAGCGGAGGCGGCGTCGGGCGGCGACTCCCTGATGGGGACCGGTGCTTCGGCGCCGACCGCGGGTCCGACCGCGGGTCCGACCGTGGTTCCGGACGCGGGTCCGACCGGGACCTCCTTCCACGACATGTGGCGCGAGCTGCTGCCCATCGGCCGGCACCCCGACTCCGGCGGCTACCGCCGCTTCGCCTGGACCGCCGCCGACGCCGAGTGCCGGGCCTGGTTCGAGGAGCAGGCCCGCTCCCGCGGGCTGGCCTACGAGGTCGACCGGAACGGCAACCAGTGGGCCTGGCTGGGGGACCCGGCCCAGGGGGACGCCGTGGTCAGCGGGTCGCATCTCGACTCCGTGCCCGACGGCGGGGCCTTCGACGGTCCCCTGGGTGTCGTGTCCTCCTTCGCCGCCCTCGACGTACTGCGGAGCAGGAACGCGCAGCTCAGCAGGCCCATCGCCATCGTCAACTTCGGTGACGAGGAGGGCGCCCGGTTCGGGCTCGCCTGCGTCGGCTCCCGGCTCACCGCCGGGCAGCTCACCGTGGAGCAGGCGCACCGTCTCACCGACGGCGACGGGATCACCCTGCCGCAGGCCATGGAGTCCGCCGGCTACGACCCCGACATCATCGGACCCGACCCGGAGCGGCTCGCCCGCATCGGTGCCTTCGTCGAGCTGCACGTCGAACAGGGGCGGGCGCTGGACCTGTCCGGCGACCGTGTCGGCATCGCCAGCGCCATCTGGCCGCACGGACGCTGGCGGTTCGACTTCCGCGGCGAGGCCAACCACGCGGGCACCACCCGCCTGGTGGACCGGCGCGACCCCATGCTGTCGTACGCCGAGACCGTTCTCGCCGCCCGCCGCGAGGCCGAACTCGCCGGAGCCGTGGCCACCTTCGGCAAGATCTCCGTCGAGCCGAACGGCGTCAACGCCATCCCCTCCCTGGTGCGCGGATGGCTCGACTCCCGCGCCGCCGGCCAGGAGACCCTCGACACCGTGGTCACCGGCATCGAGAAGGCGGCCCGCGAGTACGCGGCGGCCCACGGCGTCGACCTGGACGTGGTCCGCGAGTCGTTCACGCCGGTCGTCGAGTTCGACCACGCCCTGCGCGACGAACTCGCCCGCATCCTGGGCAACGACACCGACCTCAAGGTGCCCGTCCTCGGCACCGGGGCGGGACACGACGCCGGGATCCTCTCCGGGAGCATCCCGACCGCCATGCTGTTCGTGCGCAACCCCACGGGCGTCTCGCACTCCCCGGCCGAGTCCGCGGCCGAGGACGACTGCGTGGCCGGGGTGAGCGCACTCGCCGACGTACTGGAAGGGCTGGCCCGCAGGTGACACAGACCCACGCGCAGACCCACGCGCGGACGTACTGGCTGGAGCACGCCTGGCTCGACACCCATGTCGAGCCGGGCGTGGCCCTGGAGGTGTCCGAGGGCCGTATCGGCGCCGTCCGTACGGGCGTCGACTCCCCGCCCGCCGGCGCCGAGATCCTGCGCGGTCTCACCCTCCCCGGCCTCGCCAACGCCCACAGCCATGCCTTCCACCGCGCCCTGCGCGGCACGGTCCAGGTCGGCTCCGGCACCTTCTGGACCTGGCGCGAGGTCATGTACGCCTTCGCCGACCAACTGACCCCGGACACCTACCACGCACTCGCCCGCGCGGTGTACGCCGAGATGGCGCTGGCGGGCATCACCGCGGTCGGCGAGTTCCACTACGTGCACCACGCCCCGGGCGGCACCCCCTACGCCGACCCGAACGCGATGGGCGAGGCCCTGGTCGCGGCCGCCGCCGAAGCCGGTATCCGCATCACCCTCCTCGACACCGCCTACCTCTCCTCCGGCTTCGGACAGCCGCCCAACACCCACCAGCTCCGCTTCTCCGACGGCAGCGCGGACGCCTGGGCCGAACGCTGTTCAGTTCTCGAGGAACGGGATCACGCACGGATCGGGGCCGCGATCCACTCCGTACGGGCCGTGCCCGCGGACCAGTTGGCGACGGTGGCGCGGTGGGCGGAGGAGCGGCGGGCCCCGCTGCATGTGCACCTGTCCGAGCAGACCGCCGAGAACGACGCCTGCCAGGCCGCCCACGGACGCACCCCGGCCCAGCTCCTCGCCGACCACGGCGTGCTGGGTCCGCGCACCACCGGCGTGCACAACACGCACCTCACCGACACCGACATCACGCTGATCGGCGGCTCCGGCACCGGCACCTGCATGTGCCCGACGACGGAACGCGACCTGGCCGACGGCATCGGCCCCGCGGTCGCCCTCCAGCGCGCCGGCTCCCCGCTCTCCCTCGGCTCCGACAGCCACGCCGTCATCGACCTGCTCGAAGAGGCACGCGCGATGGAGCTGAACGAGCGCCTGCGCACCCGCACCCGCGGCCACTGGACGGCCGCGGCGCTGCTGCGGGCCGCCTCCGCGGACGGTCACGCGGCGCTCGGCTGGACCGACGCGGGTGCCCTCGAACCCGGCGCCCTCGCCGACTTCACGACGGTCGCGCTCGACTCGGTCAGGACAGCGGGACCCGTGCCGCGACTCGGCGCCGAGACGGCCGTATTCGCCGCGACGGCAGCGGACGTACGTCACACGATCGTCGGAGGGCGGCACGTCGTACGGGACGGGGCGCACACGCTCGTCCCCGATGTCCCGCAGGCGCTGGCGGCAGCGGTCGAAGCCCTGCGCACCTGACGGCCACCACCCCGGCCACCGCCCCCCACTCGGCCACCCACGAGGACACCATGAGCAGCAGCACCGTCATCACCAACATCGCCACGCTGGTCACCAACGACCCCTCCCTCGGTGACGAGTCTCCCCTCGGTCTGGTCCAGGACGCGGCCGTCGTCATCGACGGCGACCACGTCGTGTGGACCGGTGAATCAAGCAAAGCACCCGCCACTGACAACCGGGTCGACGCGGGCGGCCGCGCGGTCCTGCCCGGCTTCGTCGACTCCCACTCCCACCTGGTCTTCGCGGGCGACCGCACGCAGGAGTTCAACGCCCGCATGTCCGGCCGGGCCTACAGCGCGGGCGGCATCCGCACGACGGTCGCGGCGACGCGGGCGGCGAGCGACGAGGACCTCGAACGCAACCTCACCCACTACCTCGACGAGGCCCTCCGCCAGGGCACGACCACCTTCGAGACGAAGTCCGGCTACGGCCTCACGGTCGAGGACGAGGCCCGCGCGCTGCGCATCGCGTCCCGGCACACGGACGAGGTGACGTACCTGGGCGCGCACATCGTGTCGCCCGACCACGCCGACGACCCGGCCGCCTACGTCGCCCTCGTCACCGGCGAGATGCTCGACGCCTGCGCCCCGTACGCCCGGTGGATCGACGTCTTCTGCGAGAAGGGCGCCTTCGACGGCGACCAGGCCCGCGCGATCCTCACGGCGGGCAAGGCGAAGGGCCTGCACCCGCGCATCCACGCCAATCAGCTCTCCTACGGCCCCGGCGTGCAGCTCGCGGTCGAACTGGACGCGGCGAGCGCCGACCACTGCACCCACCTCACCGACGCCGACGTGGACGCCCTCGCGCACAGCAGCACGGTCGCCACCCTCCTCCCCGGCGCCGAGTTCTCCACCCGCGCCGAGTGGCCGAACGCCCGCCGCCTCCTCGACGCGGGCGTCACGGTCGCCCTGTCGACGGACTGCAACCCGGGCTCGTCCTTCACCTCATCGGTCCCGTTCTGCGTCGCGCTCGCCGTACGCGACATGGGGATGACGCCGGACGAGGCGGTCTGGTCGGCCACGGCGGGCGGCGCGGCGGCCCTCCGCCGCGACGACATCGGCCGCCTCTCGCCGGGTGCCCGCGCCGACCTGATCCTGCTCGACGCCCCGAGCCACGTCCACCTGGCGTACCGTCCGGGCGTACCGCTGGTGAGCGGGGTGTGGCGACGGGGCGTGCGCGTCCGCTGAGGGGCGGTCTCCGACGCGATCGCCGGGCGGGCGGATCACCCCGTCGTCGTCCACCGGCCCGGCCGGTGCCGGGCTTCCGTCACTCCTCGACCGTCAGCCCCTTCCGCAGCCGCACCAGCGTCCGTGACAGCAGCCGCGACACATGCATCTGCGAGATCCCGAGTTCCTCGCCGATCTCCGACTGGGTCATGTTGGCGACGAAGCGCAGGGAGAGGATCTGCCGGTCCCGGGACGGCAGATCGGCGATCAGCGGCTTCAACGACTCCACGTACTCGACGCCTTCGAGCTCGTGGTCCTCGTACCCGATGCGGTCCGCGAGCGCGCCCTCGGTGTCGTCCTCCTCGGGCTGCGCGTCCAGCGACGAGGCGGTGTACGCGTTCGACGCCGCCATGCCCTCCACGACCTCGTCGTTGGTGATGCCGAGGCGCTCGGCCAGTTCCGCCACCGTCGGGGCGCGGTCGAGCCGCTGGGCCAGTTCGTCGCCGGCCTTCGCCAGGTCGAGCCGGAGCTCCTGCAGCCGGCGCGGGACGCGCACGGACCACGAGGTGTCGCGGAAGAAGCGCTTGATCTCGCCGATGATGGTCGGCATCGCGAAGGTGGGGAACTCGACACCGCGGGTGAGTTCGAAGCGGTCGATCGCCTTGATCAGGCCGATGGTGCCGACCTGGATGATGTCCTCCATCGGCTCGCTGCGGGAGCGGAAGCGGGAGGCGGCGAACTTGACCAGGGCGAGGTTGAGTTCGACGAGGGTGTTGCGGACGTACGAGTATTCGTGCGTGCCTTCCTCGAGCGACTCCAGACGCTCGAAGAGGGTCTTGGACAGGGCCCGCGCGTCGACGGGGCCGACCTCTTCGTACGGAGGTATCTCCGGAAGCCCGGCGAGTACGTCCTCCTGTGGAGCGCGTACGTCGTTGTTCTGCTCGATGGGATCCAGATGTTCCGGAAGGGGTGTCGACGTCGCCTGCTGGGTATGCGAGGCGTCGAGCCGGGGTGACATGATGTCCTCCATCGTTCTCGGCATATGGCTGCCGAAGCCAGTTGCTGCACAACGGTGTGCGGCGCCTCCAAAGCCGGCCGTGTCGAGTACGTGTCCCTACTAGCCCTACCCGCTTTACGGAGCCCACCGCAAGTCCGTTTCAGTGGCAAATGTCCGTTTGTGGGTGGTTGTTCGGGTGTCAGAGTGTGTAGGGACGGCGTAGTGTTCGAGAGCATCTGTCAGCAGTCACGATCTCGGGAGTGAGAGACGCATGGACCGCGGGACGGTCGGCAGCGCACAGTCGGGCCGGCTTCTGGTGGAGGTGCGGGAAGAGGGCTCCAGTGCCGTCGTGACTCCGGCGGGTGAGCTCGATCACCACACCGCCGATCTGTTGCGTGGGCCACTCGAGGAGTACCTCGCCAGGGGCTTCAGCCGACTGGTCGTGGACTGCTCGCGTCTGGAGTTCTGCGACTCGACCGGGCTGAACGTGCTCCTGGGCGCGCGGCTGAAGGCGGAGGCCGCCGGCGGCGGAGTGCACCTCGCGGGGATGCTGCCCGTGGTGGCGCGCGTCTTCGAGATCACTGGGGCGGAGGCGGTCTTCACCGTCCATGACTCGGTCGAGGCGGCCTTGGCCGACGACGGCGCGGACGATGCGGATGACGCGGATGACGCGGATGACGCGGATGACGCGGATGACGCGGACGGCGCGAACGGCGGTGACGACGGTGGCGGTGTGGCGGGGGACACAGGCGGCGGCCGCGTGGCGGGGGAGGCCGGCGAGTCGGGCTGAACAGGCCCGCCGTCCGGTGGCCGTCGTGCCCCGGCCCTCGTGTCCCGGCCGTCCCTCCTGCGGTGCACCGCCCGCCCGTCCGTGCGCCGGCCCCCGCGTGACGTCGGCCCGCGCCAACAGGGGGGTGTTCCGTCGGTCCGGTCGGGCAGGAGACATCCAGAATGGGTCGGCGCCATGTCGACGGAACCCCGTCGATCTACGTACTGACTCTTGAATCGTGAACTGGTGAATCGGTGAGGTGAAGCGCTGATGAGCACCACCCGGCCCTGCTCGCCGGGCGACCGCGGCCCGGAGCCGAGCGGTGCTTCAGGGGCGTCCGAGGGGGGCGCGTCAGGGGCCGGCGCGTCCGGGGAGGACGCGGCCGCGTCGCCGACGGGTCGTCAGGTCCGCCGGCTGAGCCTGGACGGCCAGAGCGGTGTCGTTCCGCTCGCCCGCGACTTCGCCCGCCAGGCGCTGTACGCGTGGGGCTGGCTGCCGGCCGCCACCGCGGACCAGCGGGCGGCCGCCGAGGACGTGCTGCTCGTCGTGTCCGAGCTGGTCACCAACGCCTGTCTGCACGCCGAGGGCCCGGAGTCGCTCTGGCTCGCCTGCGACGACAAGGCCATCCGGGTCGAGGTCGCCGACCGGGGTGCGGGCCAGCCGGCCCCGCGTACTCCGCACCGCGCCGGCCGCCCCGGCGGGCACGGCATGTTCATCGTGCAGCGGCTGTGCCTGGACTGGGGGGTCGTCCGCAGGCCGGGCGTCGCGGGCAAGACCGTATGGGCGGAACTGGGGGCACCGGCGTGAGCCGGTGACGAACCGTCGGCGCGTTACCCGGGGCTACCCTCAGGTCCGCGCTTCCACCCGAAGCCCCGTCCGCGCACGCCGGATCGTCACAACTCCGGTGTGCGCCTTGTCTTCCCTCCTTGCGACCCCGGGCGTACCTTGACGGCCGATCTGATGTGCCGTCAGGAATGAGGGGACCGTGTCGTACCAGAAACGAACCGCCGTGTTCGCGACCGCCGCGGCCCTGGCCGGCTCGGCGGTCCTGCTCGCCGCCCCGGCGGCCCGGGCCGAGGTCGTGAACGTCAACTACCACTGCGAGACGCCCATCGGCGACAAGAGCGCCGTCTCGCCCATCGACATCAAGGGCGTCAAGAGCGGCAGCGGCTACAAGATCACCATGTCCTGGCAGAAGGGCGTCTCGTCCAGTCCGGTCGAACTGGGCAAGGGCTCGATGAACCCGAGCGCCACCGTCAAGGTGGGCGGCGCCGACAGTGGCACCTTCACCGTCACCGGCTCCGCCAACCAGGCCGCGATCCCGGCCAACACCCCCATCAAAATCAACGACTTGAGCGGCACGTACACCCCGAAGAAGACCGGCAAGGTCACCTTCACGGCGGGCGTGCTCACCATCAAGGCGCTCGGCACCACCACCACGTGCACGCCCACCAACAAGCCCGGACCGTCGCTCACCCTCGATGTGACGGCGGCGGGCGGCAGCACACAGAGCGGCAGTGACAGCGGCTCCGGGGCGGCACTCCCGCAGACCGGGCCCGAGGACTCGGCCATCGCCCTCGGCACGCTCGGCGGCACGGTGCTCCTCGCGGGCGCGGCGGGCGCGCTGTGGCTGACGCGGAGGAACCAGGCGGCGCGGGTACGCCGCTGACCGCACGCCGCGCCGCCCGCCCGTCGCCCGGCCGCCACCCCGCAACGAGGCGCTCCGCGCCGCCCCTGCCTGATGGAGCCGCCGATGTCGTACGCCGCTCGTCTCCTGCCCCTGTCCGTTCTCCTGCTGCTGGGCGCCGTCCCCTCCGCCGGTGGCTGGTCGGCCGCGCCCTCCGGCGTCGGCCGCCCGTCCTTCTACGCGGAGGGCGCGCCCGGGACTGTCCTGCAGGACACGGTGTCCCTGACCAACCGCGGCGGGCGGCCGGTCGCCGTACGGCTGCGCGGCACCGGCGTGCCGGTCACGTTCGCCGGGTCCGCGGTACGGATCCCCGCCCGCACCCGCGCCGACGTCCCCTTCACGGTGACCGTCCCGGCGGACGCGGCCCCCGGCGACCGCTCCGGCGCGATCGTCGTGCGGGACGCCGACGGCCGTACGGCGACCGTGCCGCTCCGACTGCGCGTCGGCGGACCGGAGTTGTCCGCGCTGACCGTCGAACACGTCGCCGTGCGCGGCGACCGCATCACGTACGAGCTGGTCAACCGCGGCACCACCGTCCTCGCCCCGCGGCTCGCCGTGCGCGCGGACGGCGTGTTCGGCCGCCGCCTCCTCGACCGGGCCCCGCGCGCCCTGTCCGTCGCACTGCCCCCGGGCCGCCGCCTGAAGCTCAGCGAACCCTGGCCAGGCCGGCCCGTCCTCGACGCGGTGGACGTACGGCTGACGGTGACGGCGGCGGGCGGGGCGCGGGACACCGCGAGCGCGTCGGCGCGGTTCGTGCCGTGGGACGCGGTCGCGGGGACGGGGGCCGCGGGAGCGGCTTGCGCCGGCTTCCTCGTCGGGTGGCGGCGCCGGCTTCGTACGGCGGATCGTCCCGCGGTGGGGGAGCCGCTCACGGACGTCGAGTTGACGGGAGCGGTGCGGTGAGCGGCAGGCTGCGGATTTCGGCGCTGGTGGCGGTGGCGGCGCTGCTCGTGCTGCCCCTGACGGGACCGGCGGCGGCCGACGGCCCCACCGTGGAGCTGTCCAAGTCGCAGGCCGGGACCGGAGGTTCGATCACCGTGAGCGGCAGCGGCTGGCGGTCGCGCGCGCTGCTGATGCTGTTGATCTGCGGGCAGTCCGTGCCGTCGCGGGGCGTGATCGGCGGCACCAACTCCTGTGCCAACGCCGACGGCCGCGCCGTCACCACCGACGCGAAGGGCGACTTCAGCCGGAAGCTGCCGGTGACCGAGCCGCCGGTGCCGTGCCCGTGCGTGGTGCACGTCGCCACCGTGACCGGCGCGAAGGCGCAGGCCGACGCCGTCTTCCAGGTGGCCGGGCACGCGGTGGAGCCGCTGCCCGCGCAGGCGGCCGAGGGACGGCTGTCCGTCCTCACCGACACCCGGCTCGACGGTTCGAGCGGGCCGCTGACCTGGTTCGGGGCCCCACCCTCACGCACCCTGGCCTTCACCGTCGGCAACGTCGGCTCCGAGCCGGTGAAGAACCCGGTCTTCCAGGTCGGCACCTCGCACGGCGTGTTCGCCCCGCAGTGGGACGACCAGCAGTGGCGCGGCAGCATCGCACCCGGCAAGAAGGCGCAGATCAGACTGCCGGTCGAGCTCACCGCCGGGGCACACGGCGACTACACCGTCTCCCTCAGGTACGGCGGCCGGGTCCTCGCCGAGCAGCCGTGGGGCGTGGGCCGGCCCTGGGGCGTGACCCTGTTCTGGATCCTGCTCTGCCTGGTCGTGCCGGCCGCGGTGTTCCGCGTCGGGATGGCCGTGGTGGACCGCCTCCGGCCGCGACGGGCGGGCCGGCCGGTCCGGGCCTTCCTGCCCCTGAGCCGGCGGCTCCCGAGGCTGCGCACCGGCGACCGTACGGCCACGCCGACTTCGACGACTTCGGCCCTGCCGTGGTTCACCCCGGACTCCGGTCCGGGCACGGCCGGTCGGCTCTCCGCACCGCACCACGACAGCCCGACGAGTCCTACGACTCCCACCAGGAAGGGACCCACGTGAGAACGCGAAGGAGAGTCACACCGGTTGCCGGCCGCGGATCGAGAGCGGGCGCCGCGGGCGCCGCCTTCCTGCTGGCCGGGGCGGGCGTCCTGCTCGGCGTGGCCGCCGGACCCGCGCAGGCCGCCGAGGTGTCGTACACCACCCACTGCGTGCCGCCCGCGGGCATCGACCCCGTCGACGGGACCACGAAGGTCGAGATCACCGCGCCGGCCACGGCGAAGGTGGGCGACACGGTCGACATCGTCTGGAAGTTCACGCAGCCCGCCTCGAAGAACCCCGACATCATCGACCTGCCCGCCGACTCGGTCCAGCCGTCCGGGGTCCTCAAGGCGGCCGGCGCCCAGACCGCCGACATCGCGATGGAGGGGCCGCGCAAGAACCCGGCGATCCCCAAGGGCGCCGCCATGGTGCTGTCCGACATGAAGGGCACCCTGAAACTGACGGCGGCCGGGCAGGTGACGCTGACGCCGGACGCGTACACCGTCAACGCGATGTCGACCGACACCAAGTGCACACCGACGCAGACGGTGCCGTCGGCGGCGACCATCGAGGTCGCGGCGGGGGGCGGGAATTCGAGCCCGGCGACTCCGCCGACCAGCACCTCACCGGATCCGACGGGCTCCGCCTCGCAGTCGGCGTCCCCGTCGAGCACGCCGAGCGCGTCCGCGAGCGAGAGCGACGGCACCGGGAGCGGCCAAACCGACTTCACCGGCAAGGAGGTCCAGGTCCCGTACGCGTGCAAGACGCCCATCGGCGACAAGAGCGCGACCTCGCCCGTGCAGATCAACGCCAAGAAGGACGGCGGGAACTTCGATCTGACGGTGCAGTTCAAGAAGTCCGTGATGGACAGCCCCGCCGACATCCCGAAGGGCTCGGTCAAGCCGTCGATGGAGGTCGCCCTGGGCGGCGCCGACAAGGGCACCGTGCACGTGGAGGGGCCGACCAACGCGAACGACATCAAGTCGGGCGACCCGATCGAGATCCCCGACCTGACCGGCACCTACAAGCCGGGCGCGAGCGGCGAGTCCACGCTGTCCCCGGGTGTTCTGACGATCGACGCCCTCGGTACGACCACGACGTGCACCCCGACCAAGTCCGAGGTCTCCCTGACCCTGGACACCACCGAGCAGGCGAGCGGAGCGTCCGGATCCACCACGTCCGGCGGTTCCACGTCCGCCGGCGGCGGTCTCGCGGCGACCGGCGCGGACGACCACGGCGCGCTGAAGGCCCTCGGGCTGGTGGCGGGGACGGCGATCCTGCTGGGCGCCGCGGTGTTCACGTTCATGCCCGGCCGACGGCTGCGGTAGGGCGGGCCCGCCCCGGCATACGCGAGGGCCGCCGCACCCAGCAGGGTGCGGCGGCCCTCGCGTTCAACAGCTGTTCAACAGCCGTGGAGGGACGTCAGTGGACGTCGCCCATGAGCTCCTTGACCTTCTTGCGGTACATCCACACCGCGACACCGGCGACCACGGCGAGCACGGCCTGGAAGGCCACGATGCCCGTCTTGTTGAGGTCGACGCCGGCGATGGAGAGCAGACCGGTCGTGGCGTCACCGGCGGTGACGGCCAGGAACCAGACACCCATCATCTGGGAGGCGTACTTCGCGGGCGCCATCTTCGTGGTGACGGAGAGGCCGACCGGGGAGACCGTCAGCTCACCGACGGTCTGGACGAAGTAGATCGCCACCAGCCACATCGCGGCCGCCTTGTGACCGCCATCGGCGATCGACAGCGGGGCGAGGAACAGGAAGAACGACGCGCCGATCAGGACCAGGCCCATGGCGAACTTCACCGCGGTGCTCGGCTCCTTGCCGCGCCGGGCGAGCGCCAGCCACGCCCAGGCGAAGACCGGGGCCAGCGCCATGATCATGACCGGGTTGACCGACTGGTACCAGGAGACCGGGAACTCCCAGCCGAAGATGGTGTTCTCCGCCGACGAGTCGGCGAACAGAGACACCGTGGAGCCACCCTGGTCGTAGATCATCCAGAACACGGCCGCGGCGACGAAGAACCAGATGTACGCGGACATCTTCGACTGCTCGACGCGGTCGAGGTCCTTGTCCCGCTTGATCCGGGCGATGACCATGACCGGGATGATCAGACCGGCGACGGTGATCGGAACCAGCAGCCAGTTCAGCGTGTAGTGGCCGGAGAAGCCGACGACCGCGTAGAAGACGACCGCGACGGCCGCCCACAGGGCCGACTTGCGCAGCGTGGCGGCCTTCTCCTCGGCGGACAGCGGGGTCGGGACGACGCTCGAGCTGGCGTGCAGGTGGCGGCTGCCGAGCAGGTACTGGGCGAGACCCAGCGCCATGCCGAGCGCGGCGAGCGCGAACCCGAAGTGCCAGTTGACGTTCTCACCGACGGTGCCGATGATCAGCGGCGCGGCGAAGGCACCCAGGTTGATGCCGATGTAGAAGAGCGTGAAGCCACCGTCGCGGCGCGGGTCGTCCGGGCCGTCGTAGAGGTGGCCGACCATCGTCGAGATGTTGGCCTTCAGCAGACCGGAACCGATCGCGACGAGGCCGAGGCCCGCGAAGAAGGTGCCGGACGAGGGCAGGGCCAGGGTGAGGTGGCCCAGCATGATGACGAGGCCCGCGACGGCGACGGTCTTGCGGGGGCCGAGGACCCGGTCCGCGAACCAGCCGCCGGGCAGGGCGAGCAGGTACACCAGGGACAGGTACACCGAGTAGATCGCGGTGGCGGTGGCCGCGTTCATGTGCAGGCCGCCCGGTGCCACCAGGTACAGCGGGAGCAGAGCCTTCATGCCGTAGTAGGAGAAGCGCTCCCACATCTCGGTCATGAAGAGAGTGGCCAGTCCCCGGGGGTGGCCGAAGAAGGTCTTCTCGGAGCCGGGGGTGCCCGGACGGACCGAGTCCTTCGTCAGGCTGGACGCCATGTCGTTCCTTGCTGCTCGGGACGCGCTGCTGGAGCGTTGCGCGCCCGGTGGGGGGCGGCCGGCACCGGCGGTTTCGTTACGTCCGCCCCACGCCCACGGGGATTCCGCTCCGGATCACGGAGCGGTGGACGGCGATCACCGGGATCCACGCCTCTACACGCGTCGATGCGTTCCGAGGCCCGGCCACAGGTCATTCCTTTCGAGGCTGGCGGCACCAGCCCGCACACAAAAGAGACCTTTAGCTTCTCAATGATCGCCAAAGGTCCCCGTGGTGCTACAGGCGTTGGTTCACCATACGGCAGGACACTGCCGGATATGGAAGGACTTGAGACGCGGATCACAGGCGATCATGGAACCGCGCACGCCTATTCGAAGGTTGATACCAGGATGACATCCCTCGACCACAGGTCCGTACCAAGATCGCGGGAGGATTCGGGGGACGTCCACAGGACGATTCACAGGAACTGTGTCCGGCATGTCCCTGGGTAAGAAACCGCAAGGGCGATCACACCTCGGCGCCCGCCCGGGGCGGTCTACCATCAGCTCATGACCCGTGTACTGCTCGCCGAGGACGACGCGTCCATCTCGGAGCCGCTGGCCCGCGCACTGCGCCGCGAAGGGTACGAGGTCGAGGTGCGTGAGGACGGCCCCACCGCGCTCGACGCAGGAATGCAGGGCGGTGTCGACCTGGTCGTGCTGGACCTGGGCCTGCCCGGCATGGACGGCCTCGAGGTCGCGCGCCGGCTGCGTGCCGAAGGCCACGCCGTGCCCATCCTCATCCTGACCGCGCGCGCCGACGAGGTGGACACCGTCGTCGGGCTCGACGCGGGTGCCGACGACTACGTCACCAAGCCCTTCCGGCTCGCCGAACTGCTGGCCCGCGTCCGCGCCCTGCTGCGGCGCGGCGCCGCCGAGCCGCAGCAGCCGCCCGCCACCCACGGCGTGCGCATCGACGTCGAGTCGCACCGCGCGTGGATGGGCGACGAGGAGCTCCAGCTCACCGCCAAGGAGTTCGACCTGCTGCGGGTGCTGGTCCGCGACGCGGGCCGGGTCGTCACTCGCGACCAGCTGATGCGCGAGGTCTGGGACACCACCTGGTGGTCGTCGACCAAGACCCTCGACATGCACATCTCCTGGCTGCGCAAGAAGCTCGGCGACGACGCGGCGAACCCCCGCTACATCGCCACGGTACGAGGAGTGGGCTTCCGCTTCGAGAAGAGCTGAGAGAGCTGTACCCCGTCTCCCGCTAGGCAAGAGGACATGCGTAAAAGGACATGCGCCGTCGACTGATCCAGTCCACGCTCGCCGTGGTGCTCGTCGTCATCGCCGTCTTCGGCGTGTCCCTGGTGATCGTCGAGACCCGGACGATCAGCAACAGCGCCCAGGAGCGCGTGGACTCCGAGGCCCTGCGGCTGGCCAGCATCGTGGACAGCCGGCTGCTCGGCGACGAGACCGTCAACGCGGAGATACTGCGCGGCCAGGTCGCGCAGGAACGCTACGCCCGGATCCTGATGCCGGGGGAGCGGGCCATCGAGGTCGGCACCAAGCCGACCGGTGAGGTGATCCGCTCCACCGCGAAGGGCGAGGAGGGCGAGACGGTCACGGTCGAGGAGCCGCGCTCGTCCGTGACCAGGGAGGTCGGCCGCACGCTGCTGATCATCGGGGCGGTGGCGCTGCTGGCCGTCGTGGCCGCGGTACTCCTCGCGGTCCGCCAGGCCAACCGCCTCGCCTCGCCCCTCACCGACCTCGCGGAGACCGCCGAACGCCTCGGCTCGGGCGACCCGCGCCCCCGGCACAAGCGGTACGGCGTCCCCGAGCTGGACCGGGTCGCGGACGTCCTCGACTCCTCCGCCGAGCGCATCGCCCGGATGCTCACCGCCGAGCGGCGCCTGGCCGCCGACGCCTCCCACCAGCTGCGTACGCCCCTCACCGCGCTCTCCATGCGGCTGGAGGAGATCACCCTCACCGACGACCCGGACACGGTGAAGGAGGAGGCGACCATCGCGCTGACGCAGGTGGAACGCCTGACGGACGTGGTGGAGCGGCTCCTGACGAACGCCCGCGACCCCCGCACCGGCTCCGCCGTCTCCTTCGACCTCGACGAGGTCATCCATCAGCAGCTCGCGGAGTGGCGCCCGGCGTACCGCGGCGTGGGCCGCGCCATCGTCAGCTCGGGCAAGCGTCATCTCCGGGCCGTCGGGACGCCCGGCGCGGTGGCCCAGGTGCTGGCGGCCCTGATCGAAAACTCGCTCATGCACGGCGGGGGCACGGTCGCCCTGCGTACGCGCGTCACCGGCAACCAGGCGGTCGTCGAGGTGACGGACGAGGGCCCCGGCGTCCCGGCCGACCTGGGGGCGCGCATCTTCGAGCGCACGATCAGCGGCCGCAACTCGACGGGCATCGGCCTCGCGGTCGCCCGGGACCTCGCGGAGGCGGACGGCGGCCGTCTGGAGATGCTCCAGGCACAGCCGCCGGTGTTCGGGCTGTTCCTGTCGCGTACGCCCCTGAAGAGGCCGGTGGTGGACGGGGACGAGCCGACGGTCCGCTGAGGAATCCGCGGCGGCCGGGCCCGGGGGGAGGTCAGCTCACCCGCTGCCTGGACCGAGTCAGCTCACCCGCTGCTTGGACCGAGTCAGCTCACCCGCTGCTTGGACCGAGGCTTCTTCGACTCCGCTTCCAACAGGGACTCCGCGTCCGCGACGGCCTCCCGCGCGGGCAGCGCCTTGAACACCCACGAGCGGTACGACCAGAACCGGAACAGCGTGGCGACGCCGATGCCGAAAAACTTGAAGACGTTGCTCTGCAGCGGGCTGTCCCAGCCGAACCCGTACGTCGCCGCGTACAGCACACCGTTCTCGATCACGAGCCCGACCACGCTGAACAGCAGGAACAGGGTCAGTTCCTTCGTACGGCCGCCCTTGTCACGGTCCCGGTACGTGAAGTACCGGAAGCCGATGTAGTTGAAGACGATGGCGACGACGGTGGCGATGACGCTGGCCCGCACGACGGGAAGGTCCGTCACATGCCGTACCAGGTTGAACACACCGAGATTGACCAGAAGCCCCGCGCCACCGACGGCGCCGAACTTCGCGACCTCGCGTCCGAGTCGTCGCAGCCCCGAGGAACCGTGTTCCATGGCTGTGCGTGCCCCCGTCCGGGTCGGTTTACGTCAACCCAGTCATGCTAACCGCCGCCCCTCGGGCTTTCCTGTGGACGGGCTCACAGGTCGGACACAGGACGGCAAGAAGCCGGGAAAGGCCGGGTATGGGGCGGGAAAGCGGTCGGTAAGAGGAGCGGAATCCGGCCGTCCCGCCGTGGCCGATACCCTAGGGGCGTGACGTTCCCGGTAGTCGGCATGGTCGGCGGCGGTCAGCTCGCTCGTATGACGCACGAGGCAGGCATCCCGCTCGGCATCAGGTTCAAGCTCCTCAGTGACACCCCTCAGGATTCCGCGGCACAGGTCGTGAGCGAAGTCGTCGTCGGCGACTACCGCGACCTGGAGACGCTGCGCGCATTCGCGCGTGGGTGCGACGTGATCACGTTCGATCACGAACATGTGCCCACCGAGCACCTCAGGGCCCTGGAGGCGGACGGCATCCCCGTCCGCCCGGGTCCCGACGCGCTCGTGCACGCCCAGGACAAGGGCGTGATGCGGGCGAAGCTCGACGCGATCGGTGTGCCGTGCCCGCGGCACCGCATCGTTTCTGATCCGCAGGACGTGGTGGCCTTCGCCGCCGAAGGTGGGGGAGGCTTCCCGGTCGTCCTCAAGACCGTCCGCGGCGGCTACGACGGCAAGGGCGTGTGGGTCGTGGACTCCGCAGAGGAGGCCGCCGCCCCCTTCCTGGCAGGCGTTCCGGTCCTCGCCGAGGAGAAGGTCGACTTCGTACGGGAGCTGGCGGCGAACGTCGTACGCTCCCCGCACGGCCAGGCGGTCGCCTACCCCGTGGTCGAGTCCCGCCAGGTGAACGGCGTCTGCGACACGGTCATCGCCCCCGCCCCCGGTCTCGACGCGGGCCTCGCCCTCCAGGCCGAGGAGATGGCACTGCGTATCGCCAAGGAACTCGGCGTCGTCGGCCACCTCGCCGTCGAGCTGTTCCAGACGGCGGACGGCCGCATACTCGTCAACGAACTCGCCATGCGCCCGCACAACTCGGGCCACTGGACCCAGGACGGCGCGATCACGTCCCAGTTCGCCAACCACGTCCGGGCCGTCCTCGACCTGCCCCTCGGCGACCCGCGCCCGCGCGCGCCGTGGACGGTCATGGTGAACGTCCTCGGTGGCGACTACCCGGACATGTACGGCGCGTATCTGCACTGCATGGCCCGCGACCCCCAGCTGAAGATCCACATGTACGGCAAGGACGTGAAGCCCGGCCGCAAGGTGGGCCACGTCAACACCTACGGCGACGACCTGGAAGACGTCCTTGAGCGTGCCCGTCACGCAGCCGGCTACCTGAGAGGCACGATCACCGAATGAGCCCTGTTGTAGGCATCGTCATGGGGTCGGACTCCGACTGGCCCGTCATGGAGGCCGCCGCCCAGGCCCTCGACGAGTTCGAGATCGCGTACGAGGTCGACGTCGTCTCCGCGCACCGCATGCCGCGCGAGATGATCACGTACGGCGAGCAGGCCTCGGACCGGGGCATCAAGGTGATCATCGCGGGCGCGGGCGGCGCCGCCCACCTGCCCGGCATGCTGGCCTCGGTCACCCCGCTGCCGGTCATCGGCGTTCCGGTGCCGCTGAAGTACCTGGACGGCATGGACTCGCTGCTGTCGATCGTGCAGATGCCGGCCGGCGTCCCCGTCGCGACCGTCTCCGTCGCCGGTGCCCGCAACGCGGGCCTGCTCGCGGCCCGCATCCTGGCCGCCCACGACGGGGACCTCCTCGCCCGGATGCGGGACTTCCAGCAGGAGCTGAACGACCAGGCCACCGAGAAGGGCAAGCGCCTGCGCGCCAAGGTCGACGGCGGGAACAACGGCTTCGGCTTCGGGAAGTGAGTGCGCGCATGACGTCCCTCGACGAAGCCCGCGCGCTCCTCGCCGAATTCCCCGTCGTCGACGGTCACAACGACCTCCCCTGGGCATTGCGCGAGCAGGTCCGCTACGACCTCGACGCCCGCGACATCGCCACCCACCAGAACGCCCACCTGCACACCGACATCCCCCGCCTGCGCGAGGGCGGGGTCGGCGCGCAGTACTGGTCGGTGTACGTCCGCTCGGACCTGCCCGACGCGGTGCCCTCGACGCTGGAACAGATCGACTGCGTACGGCAGCTGCTCGCCCGCCACCCGGCGGACCTGCGGCAGGCGCTGACGGCGGCGGACATGGAGGCCGCGCGCTCCGAGGGCCGTATCGCCTCCCTCATGGGCGCGGAGGGCGGCCACTCGATCGCCAACTCCCTCGGCACGCTGCGGGGGCTGTACGACCTCGGCGTCCGCTACCTGACCCTGACCCACAACGACAACGTGGCGTGGGCGGACTCGGCGACCGACAAGCCGGCGGTCGGCGGCCTGTCGGCCTTCGGCCGCGAGGTGGTCCGGGAGATGAACCGCCTCGGCATGCTCGTCGACCTCTCCCACGTGGCGGCGACGACCATGCGCGACGCGCTGGACACCACGTCCGCGCCGGTGATCTTCTCCCACTCCTCGTCCCGCGCCGTCTGCGACCACCCGCGCAACATCCCGGACGACGTCCTGGAGCGGCTGCCCGCCAACGGCGGCATCGCCATGGTGACGTTCGTGCCGAAGTTCGTGCTCCAGGCGGCGGTCGACTGGACGGCCGCGGCCGACGAGAACATGCGCGCGCACGGCTTCCACCACCTCGACACCACCGCCGAGGCGATGAAGGTCCACCGCGACTTCGAGGAGGCGCACCCGCGCCCGGTCGCCACGACCGCGACGGTGGCGGACCACCTGGACCACATGCGCGAGGTCGCCGGCATCGACCACCTCGGCATCGGCGGCGACTACGACGGCACGGCGTTCACCCCCGACGGCCTCAGCGACGTCTCCGGCTACCCGAACCTGATCGCCGAACTCCTCGACCGCGGCTGGTCCAGGCCCGACCTGGCCAAGCTGACCTGGCAGAACTCGGTACGGGTGCTGGGCGCGGCCGAGGACGTGGCACGGGACCTTCAGGCCACCCGCCCGCCGTCCAACGCGACGATCGAGTCACTCGACGGATGACCGTCCAGGGCGGGGCGGTCGGTGCAGCCGGCCGCCCCGCCCACGTACATCAGGTACCGGTCCGCTGACATCAGGGGCAGGTTCACGTGGCTTGGGGGACGGGATGCGGATCGGTGAACTGGCCCGGCGCACCAACGTCAGCGAGCGGTCGCTGCGCTACTACGAGACCCAGGGCCTGCTGACGGCCGCGCGGACGCCCGGCGGGCAGCGGGACTACCCGGAGGCGGCCGTCGACCGGGTCGTGCTGATCCAGGAGCTGTTCGCGGCGGGGCTGCACAGCTCGAAGATCGCGCAGCTGCTGCCGTGCATGCGGGACGCGGACGGCGGCCCCTCGGCGATCGCCACGCCGAAGCTGGTCGCCGACCTCGCCGCCGAGCGCGAGCGCATCGACCGGATGATCGCCGACCTGGTGCGCTCCCGGAACACGCTCGACGAGGTGATCGAGGCGGCCCGGGAGGGCTGACAGAGCCGGTCGTTCTTCTCGCTGTCCTCCAGGCCCAGCGGCCGCGCCCCGGCGTTCAGCCGGCGCACAGGCAGAACGGGTGCCCCGCCGGATCCGCGTAGACCCGGAAGCTGCGTGAGCGGTCCTCGGTGTCCAGGGGCCGCGCGCCGAGCGCCAGGACGCCCTTCTCGGCCGCGTCCAGATCGTCCACCGTCAGGTCCAGATGGAACTGCTGCGAGGCGTCGGGCGCGGGCCACCTCGGCGGTACGTACCCCGGAGCGGCCTGGAACGCCAGCGCCTGACCGTCGGCCAGCTTCAGGTCCACCCAGTCCTCGTTCTCCTCCACGGTGCCGCCCAGCACCTCGGCGTAGAAACCGGCCAGCGCAAGGGGGTCGGGACAGTCCAGGACGACGACGTCCAGCTTGGCGAGTGCCATGACTTCCTCCTCGATCGGTGTTGCCTGTCGGGGTACCCGCACAGGGGTTACCTGTAGAAGCGGGTAACCAGTTACCGTTACCGCATGCTCCCCCAATGGAGGTAACGTCGCAAGGGGGATTCGGTAGCGGGACGGGAGGTTGCGTGCGGCCATGAGTGAAAGATCGCCCGCGCCGGGCGGCCTGGCTCTGATCGAGTCCTTGGTGAACACGCTGGACATCGAGACGGGCGTCGACGCGCTCGACACGGCCGACGGCAGGGCCCGCTTCGGGCTCGCCCAGGACGAGCTGCCGGACGTCCGCGACCTGCGCGAATCACTGCGGGCGGCGCTGCTCGCCCACGCCGGCCATCCGCCGCACTGCGAGGTGACCCCGCTGGGCGAGCTGCTGGCGGCGGCACCGCTGTTCGTGGCGGTCGACACGCGGGACGGCTCCGCCCGGCTCGCCCCCGCCACCGAGGGCCCGCTGCTCTCCCGGATCGCGGCCGCCGTGGCCGAGTCCCTGGTCGCGGGTACCTGGACCCGGCTCAAGGCCTGCGAGGCCGTGACCTGCCACTGGGCGTACTACGACCGCAGCCCGGCCGGCCGGGGCCGCTGGTGCTCGATGTCGGTGTGCGGGGCACGCGCGAAGATGCGCCGGTACCGGGCCAAGAACCAGTAAGGGCCCGGCACGGAGCGGCGACGCGCAGAACGTTCATGCGTCGAGGCACGGCCGGGTGCGGCAGAATGCAGCAAGACGCCGGTTCGGCCGACTGAGCCTCGGCCGAACCGGCGTCACCTTGCTCCAGGCCGTCTCAGGCGGTCGGACGCCCCATCGCCCGGTACGTCCATCCGGCCTTCCGCCACAGCTCGGGGTCGAGGGCGTTGCGCCCGTCGAGGATGAGCCGGGTCGCCGCGACCTCGGCGAGCTCCGCCGGGTCCAGCTCACGGAACTCCCGCCACTCGGTCAGGTGCAGTACGACATCGGCGCCCCGCACGGCCTCCAACGCCGAGTCGGCGTAGCCGAGGGTCGGGAAGACCCGGCGGGCGTTGTCCATGCCCTTGGGGTCGTAGACGGTCACCTGGCCGCCCTGGAGGTGTATCTGACCGGCGACGTTCAGCGCGGGCGAGTCCCGTACGTCGTCCGAGTCGGGCTTGAAGGTGGCGCCGAGCACGGCGACCCGCTTGCCCAGGAAGGACCCGCCGCCCAGCGTCTGTCGCGTCAGCTCCACCATCTGCCCGCGCTGGCGCATGTTGATGGAGTCGATCTCGCGCAGGAAGGTCAGTGCCTGGTCGGCACCCAGCTCACCGGCGCGCGCCATGAAGGCGCGGATGTCCTTCGGCAGACAGCCGCCACCGAACCCGATCCCGGCCCGCAGGAACTTCTTGCCGATCCGGTCGTCGTACCCGATGGCCTCCGCCAGCTTGGCGACATCGCCGCCCGCGGCCTCGCACACCTCCGCCATCGCGTTGATGAAGGAGATCTTGGTGGCGAGGAAGGAGTTCGCGGCGGTCTTCACGAGCTCGGCGGTGGGGAAGTCGGTGACGACGAACGGCGACCCTTCCCCGACGGGGGTGGCGTACACCTCCCGCAGCAGCTTCTCCGCCCGCTCACTGCGCACACCCACCACGATCCGGTCGGGGTGCAGGGTGTCCTGGACGGCGAAGCCCTCGCGCAGGAACTCCGGGTTCCAGGCCAGCTCGGCGTCCTCGCCGGCCGGCGCGAGCCCGGCGACCATGCGGGCCAGGCGGTCGGCGGAGCCGACGGGCACGGTGGACTTGCCGACGACGAGGGCGGGGCGGGTCAGGTGCGGCGCCAGGGACGTGAGAGCGGACTCGACGTACGACATGTCGCAGGCGTACTCGCCGTGCTTCTGCGGAGTGTTCACACAGACGAAGTGGACGTCGCCGAACGCGCCGACCTCCGCCCAGTCCTGGGTGAAGCGCAGCCGCCCGGTGCTCCCCTCGAACCCGGCGACATGGCGACGCAGCAGCTCTTCCAGCCCCGGCTCGTACATCGGGGCCTCGCCCCGCTCGAGCTTCTCGATCTTCTCGGGCACGACATCGAGGGCGAGTACCTCGAAGCCGAGCTCGGCCATGGCCGCGGCGTGCGTGGCGCCGAGATAACCGGTGCCGATCACGGTGAGCTTGAGGGCGGCCATGCATGCTCCTGGGGTGGACGGCGTTGGATGCGCTGACCGAGCATAGTCGGGGCGTGCGGCGCCCCCTCACCGGGCAGATTCCTCGTTGTCTTCCCCTCTGTCGCCAAGCTCACGTACCTGTCCCGTGGGCAGGCCCCTAAAATTTGAGTTACTTAACGGTAATTAGCGCAGCGTCCTTGGAGCGTGAGAGACCTTGGCCGGATCGGCTGACTTCGACCTGTACCGCCCGTCCGAGGAGCACGACATGCTCCGCGACGCCGTCCGCTCGCTGGCCGAGGCGAAGATCGCGCCGTACGCCGCCGCGGTGGACGAGGAGGCCCGCTTCCCGCAGGAGGCGCTCGACGCCCTGGTGGCCAACGACCTGCACGCCGTGCACGTACCGGAGTCGTACGGCGGCGCGGGCGCGGACGCGCTGGCGACGGTGATCGTGATCGAGGAGGTGGCGCGCGTGTGCGCCTCGTCCTCCCTCATCCCCGCGGTGAACAAGCTCGGCTCCCTCCCCGTGATCCTTTCCGGTTCGGAGGACCTGAAGAAGAAGTACCTGACCCCGCTCGCCAAGGGCGACGGGATGTTCTCGTACTGCCTGTCCGAGCCCGACGCGGGCTCCGACGCGGCAGGCATGAAGACGAAGGCGGTCCGCGACGGCGACCACTACGTCCTCAACGGCGTGAAGCGCTGGATCACGAACGCGGGGGAGTCGGAGTACTACACGGTGATGGCCGTGACCGACCCCACGAAGCGCTCGAAGGGCATCTCGGCGTTCGTGGTCGAGAAGTCGGACGAGGGCGTCTCCTTCGGCGCCCCGGAGAAGAAGCTCGGCATCAAGGGCTCCCCGACCCGCGAGGTCTACCTCGACAACGTCCGTATACCGGCGGACCGCATGATCGGCGAGGAGGGCACGGGCTTCGCGACGGCGATGAAGACCCTGGACCACACCCGCATCACGATCGCGGCCCAGGCACTGGGTATCGCGCAAGGAGCACTGGACTACGCCAAGGGCTACGTCCAGGAGCGCAAGCAGTTCGGCAAGCCCATCGCCGACTTCCAGGGCATCCAGTTCATGCTCGCCGACATGGCCATGAAGATCGAGGCCGCCCGCCAGCTGACGTACGCGGCCGCCGCCAAGTCGGAGCGCGGCGACAAGGACCTCACCTTCCAGGGCGCGGCTGCCAAGTGCTTCGCCTCGGACGTGGCGATGGAGGTCACGACGGACGCGGTCCAGCTGCTCGGCGGCTACGGCTACACGCGGGACTACCCGGTGGAGCGGATGATGCGGGACGCGAAGATCACGCAGATCTACGAGGGCACGAACCAGGTCCAGCGGATCGTCATGGCGCGCAACCTGCCGTAAGGACGCCTTGCGCCGAGTTACCGTCGCCCTCCGCCCCCTCGGGCCGGAGGGCGACGTGCGTGCTGCCCCCTCCTCCCAGGTGCTCCCGTAGGGAGGCGGAGTCGGTCAAGTGCCCATCGAAACCGATGACTTGTGTCTACTTTGGTGCGTAAACCGATCAGCCCCGCCCGAAGGAGACCGACCCCTATGTCCGACCTCCGCAGCGACGTGTCCCACTCGGCCCGGGTCTGGAACTACTGGCTCGGCGGGACGGACCACTACCCCGTGGACAAGGAAGTCGGCGACCAGATCCTCTCCTTCGTGCCGGCGCTGCCCCGCTCCGCCGTCGCCGACCGGCGGTTCCTGGCGCGGGCGGTGCGGTATCTGGCCGGGGAGGCGGGGATACGGCAGTTCCTGGACGTGGGCTCCGGCCTGCCGACCGCCGACAACACCCACGAGGTCGCCCAGCGCGTGGCACCCGAGGCGCGGATCGTGTACGTCGACAACGACCCCCTCGTCCTGGCCCATGCCCACGCCCTGCTCACGAGTACGCCCGAGGGGGCCACCGCCTACGTCGAGGCCGACGTCCGCGACCCCGAGGCGATCCTGCGGGAGGCCGCCCGCACCCTCGACCTCGACCGTCCCGTCGCGATCAGCATGCTGGGCGTCCTGAACTTCGTGCTGGACACCGACGAGGCCGCCGCCATCGTGCGCCGGCTCCTGGACGCCGTACCCTCCGGCAGCCACCTGGTCGTCTCCCACCCGACCACGGAGGTCGACGGCGAGGCGATGGCGGCTGCCGTGGAGTACTGGAACGGCCAGGGCTCGGCCCCGATGACCCTGCGCGCCCGCGCCGACCTGATCCGCCTCCTCGACCCCGTGGAACTCCTCGAACCCGGCGTCGTCACCTGCTCACGCTGGCGCCCGGACGAGGCGGCGGCGGACATCGTCGACGTCACGCACTTCGCGGGGGTGGGCAGGAAGCCGTGAGCCGGGTGGGCCGGTCGTCGTAGGCCGTGCGGTCGTCCGATGGCGCGCGGCTCCCGGGAGGCGTACGACAGAAGTGCACAGGGCCCGCACCCGGGCCCCCTCGCCCCCAGGAGGAGCCATGACCCAGCCCGGAACCATGACGGCCATGAGCAAGGAGATGCAGGACTGCGTCGACGCCTGCATGACCTGCCACAGCATCTGCGAGGAGACCATGAGCTCCTGCATGCAGATGGGCGGCCAGGCCCAGATGCAGATCATGCGCGCGCTGATGGACTGCTCCGAGATGACCCGTATGTGCGCCGACATGATGATGCGCCGCTCGCCGATGTCGGCGGAGATGTGCGCCATGTGCGCCAAGGCCTGCGACATGTGCGCCGAGGCGTGTATGTCCATGCCGGACGACCGGCAGATGATGCGCTGCGCCGAGGCGTGTCGCCGCTGCGCCGAGATGTGCCGCTCGATGGCGGGCGTCAAGATGTGACGTCGGCCGGACCGTGTCCGAGGGCAACCGCCGTGCACCGACGGTGGGTGCCCTCGTTCCGTCGTGGCAGGCTGACCGCATGATCAGTGCGACGGAGGCCTTCGACGCGGCCGAGCGGAAGATGTGGGACGGACGGGCGGAGGCGTACGCGGCGAGCTTCGCCCGGCTGTGCGCGCACCCGGTCGGGGCGCTGCTGGACGCGGCGGGTGTGACCGAGGGGACGTACGTCCTGGACACCGGGACCGGGACGGGTACGGCGGCCGTGGCGGCGCGGGCACGCGGGGCGCGGGTGCGCGCCGTGGACGCCGACGCCGGGATGGTGGCGGCGGCACGCGGGCGCGGAATCGACGCACAGGTCGCCACACTGCCCGAACTCCCCTTCCCGGACGGTGAGTTCGACGCCGTCGTCGGGAACTTCGTACTCAACCACGTCGGCCGCCCGCGCACCGCGCTCACCGAGCTGCGGCGGGTGCTGCGGCCGGGCGGGCGGCTCGCGGTGACGCTGTGGGCCGGCGGAGGGCAGGCCGGGATGGAGCTGCTGGGGCGGGCCTGCGAGGCCGCCGGGTCCGTACCGCCCGCCTATCTGCCGCGCCTCGACCCGGCCGAGGACTTCGCCCGGACCCCGGAGGGCCTCGCCGGCCTGCTGACGGACGCCGGTTTCACGGCGGCCGAGGGCTCCGCACTGGGCTGGGAGCACCGCGCGACCGTCGAGGAGTGGTGGGGCGGCGCGGCCGCCGGCATCGCCAAGATCGGGCTCATCGTCACCTCGCAGACCCCGGAGACGGTCGTACGCATCAGGCAGGAGTACGACCGCCTCAGCGCCGAATTCGCCGACGAAGACGGCGGGTTGAGGCTGCCGCACGTGGCGCTGCTGGGGCGCGGGACGGCCTAGCCGGCCCCGCTCAGGCGAACAGCGGCTCCAGGGCCCGTGCCAGGTCCGGTGCCCCCCGGAAGTGCACGGTCCGCATGCCCAGTGCGGCCGCGGCCTCCACGTTCTCCTCGGTGTCGTCGACGAACAGGCACCGGTCGAGGCGTACGCCCGCCCGGGCCGCCGCGAGTTCGTAGATGCGGGGGTCGGGTTTGGCCAGGCCCACGCGGGCGCTGCTGACGACATGGTCGGCGAGGTCGGTCAGGCCGAGCGAGTCGAGGTCGGCCTCCAGGCCGAGGGTGGCGTTGGTGAGGAGGACCAGCGGCACCCGGGTGCGGGCCCGGCGCAGCAGGGACACCACCGTCTCGTCGGCGTGGAAGGGCGACTCCAGCAGGGCGGTGCCGAGCTCCCAGGCCGTCGTCTCGGGCACCAGCCCGGTCAGGCCGCGGGCGATGGACTCCACCCACTCCTGCTCGGTGGCCAGCCCCAGCAGCACCGGCAGGTCCACCTCCGGGGCGAAGGCCACCTTCATCGTCGTGCCCTCGGCCAGTCCGGCGGCGCGCTCCAGCGCCTCCAGGGCGGCCGGGTCGAAGTGCCGGATGACGTTGTCGACGTCACACAGCACCGCGTCGAACGGCGGTCTGTGCCCGGGCGGGGTGCTCGGGCCGGTCGGGTCAGTCACTCGACACCGTGACCTTCTCGTCGTTGTTCAGCTCGTTCACCAGTGTCTTCACCTTCGCCTTGTCCCAGACGAGGTTGCCGCCGGTCGAGCCCGAGATCGGCATGTTCATCGACGTGCCGTCGCCGCCGTTGACGCCCTTCATCGCGAAGAACATGGAGCCCAGGTCCCACAGACCCATGTCCTTGTCGACGATCAGGGAGTCCAGGCCCGCGCCCATGGTCGGGTAGAGCTTGAAGGGGTTCAGGACCGTCGACGGGGTGGCCACCTGGTGGGCCAGCGCGGCGAGGAACTTCTGCTGGTTCTTCGTGCGCTCCAGGTCGGACGCGGCGAAGGCGTGCCGGGTGCGGACGAAGGCCAGGGCCTCCTCACCGTTCAGGGTCTGCTTGCCGGCCTTGAAGTCGGCGCCCGAGTACTTGTCCTTGAACGCCTTGTCGATGGTGATGTCCACACCGCCGACCGCGTCCACGATGCTCGCGAAGCCGTTGAAGCCGATCTCGACGTAGTGGTCGATGTGCAGACCGGTGTTGTACTCGATGGTGCGCACCAGCAGCGTCGGCCCGTCCTCCGCGTACGCCGCGTTCAGCTTCACGTGCCGGCCCGTGCCCTGGAAGGTCTTGCCGGACTCGGAGCCCTTGTACGTCGGTATCTCCACGTCCGAGTCGCGGGGCAGCGAGATCAGCGTGTCGCCGTTGCTGCCGACGTGCAGGATCATCATCGAGTCGGTGCGCTTGCCCTCGGCGGAGCCCGTGTGCAGCTCTTTCTTGTCCGCGGCGGACATGCCCTCACGGCTGTCGGAGCCGACGATCAGGTAGTTCGTGCCGTCGCCGGCGTCGGGCCGGTCGATGACCGTCGACAGGTCGACCTCGCGGCGCAGCTTGCCGTCGGCCCAGAAGTACGTGCCGACGGTCGTCGCCACCAGCACGGTCACGACGGTGATCGCCGTCCACTTGATGCGGCGGCGCCAGTTCGGCCGGGGCCGGGGACCGCGCGCACCGGGCCCCTCCGGGCCGCCGGGACCGCCACCGGGCGAGCCGTAGACCTGGCCGGTGTTGTAGCCGCTGTCGTATGCGCCGTCGTAGCCCTGGCCGTCGGTGTACGACGGCTGCTGCGGGATGCCGTTGCCGTACGGCGGCGCGGACGGGCCGGGGCCGTAGCCGCCCCCCTGTCCGGGCGGAGTCGTCGGGCCGCGGCGGACCTGCCGCATCACGCGCGCACTCTCAGGCTGTGCGCTCGCGCTGCCACGTCCGTACTGGCGGCCGTCGTTTGCGTCGGACCATCCCTCGGGCCAATCGTTCATGGGCCCCAGTGTGCAGGGACCGACTGTGTGCCTTACAAGGGTCGTCGGAAAATCAGGGCCCCGCTGTTGCGAAGCTGACACAAATTCCCCGGATGTGACCTCGGCATAAGGTGGAGGCCATGACAGACCAGGCTCTCGCAGCGGAGTCGGAAACGCCGGACATCCCCGGCAGGCCGACCTCCGCCTCCCGCACCACCCTCAGCCACATCATGACCCACAACGACACCAATCTGCTGGGCACGGTGCACGGCGGGGTGATCATGAAGCTGGTCGACGACGCGGCGGGCGCGGTGGCCGGCCGGCACAGCGGCGGTCCCGCCGTCACCGCGTCCATGGACGAGATGGCGTTCCTCGAGCCGGTCCGCGTCGGCGACCTCGTGCATGTGAAGGCCCAGGTCAACTGGACCGGCCGGACCTCGATGGAGGTCGGTGTGCGGGTCCTGGCCGAGCGGTGGAACGAGTCCGCCCCCGCCACCCAGGTCGGCTCGGCGTACCTGGTCTTCGCCGCGGTGGACGCCGACGGCAAGCCGCGCCGGGTACCGCCGGTGCTCCCCGAGACGGAACGCGACAAGCGCCGCTACCAGGAGGCCCAGATCCGCCGCACCCACCGCCTGGCCCGCCGACGGGCGATCATGGAACTGCGGGAGAGGCGGGCTGCGGAGGGCATCGAGGACTGAGGGACGGGCATACCTCCGGTCGGCGAGGACCGGAGGGTCCTACGGGCCTGCCGCCGCCGCTACGAGCACCCCACCTCGTCCCCCCGTACCGCCCCGAACTGCCCTTGCCGCGGGTCCTCCGCCCGCACCTTCCGCACGTCGCGGAAGTCCGACCCGGCGATCACCTTCAGCACCGGCCCCTGGCCCTGCACGGCCCGCAGCTCGCTGCCCGGCAGGGCGGCCGCCAGGGACTTCGCCGAGCGGTCCCAGCGGGGGTCGTAGACGATGACGGTGCGCTCCACGGTGTGGTCGACGGCGTTGACGGGGCGGCGGGTGGTGCGGAAGCCGGTGGCGGCCAGCGCGGCGTCGACGCGCCTGCCGAGCCCCGGGGTGACCGTGCCGTTCTGCACCTGGACCTGGATCTGCTGCGGGGCCACGTCCACGCGCTCTGCCGTGCTGCGGGGGCGGTGCCCGGCCAGGGGTTTGTCGTCGCGCAGGGACTGAAAGAGGCGCTCGGACTTCGCGGGGTCCCACTTCAGCGTGGAGCCGATGCCCTTGACGGCGTATCCCATCCGGCCGATGGGCACGGTGGTGAACTCCGAGGAGGAGGGGGAGAAGCCGCGCATCGCCCGGCCGAGGTTCAGCAGCTCGTCCGCGCCGAAGCCCTTGTCCGCGCGTACCGAGCCCAGCACGGCCCGGGTGACGTCCCGGAACCGGATCGGGTTCAGCAGCACCCCGGAGGAGGTGGCCCGGTCCACCAGTGCCGCCAGGAAGCGCTGCTGGCGCTGCATCCGGCCCAGGTCGGAGGCGCCGTCGACGTGCCGGGAGCGGACGTACTGGAGGGCCTGCCCGCCCATGAGCATGTGGGTGCCGGCCGGGAGGTCGAGTCCGGTGTAGGAGTCCTTCATCGGCTGCGCGGTGCAGATCTTCACGCCGCCGAGTACGTCCACCGTCTTCATGAAGCTGGTGAAGTCGACCTCCAGATAGTGGTCGATCTTCACGTGGGTCATGTTCTCGATGGTGCGCACGGTCAGCTGGGGGCCGCCCTCCGCGTAGGCCGCGTTGAGCTTGATGGGGTGGCCCTGGTGCTGCCGGCCGGTGGTCTGGTCGGTGTGCGGGGGCACGTCGGCGTAGCTGTCGCGCGGCAGGCTCACCACGGTCGCCCGCTCCCGGTCCTCCGAGATGTGCACGATCATGATCGTGTCGGTGCAGTGGCAGGGGGCGCCGCCGAGCCGGTACCTCTGCCGCTCGACCTCGGTGATCTTGTCGCGGCCGTCGGTGCCGACCAGCAGGATGTTCATGCCGTGGCCCGCCCGGGGGCGGTTCTTCATGTCCTTGAAGGGGTCGACCCGCGCGATGTCCGCGTCCAGGCTCGCGATCACAGAGTGCCCGATTCCGGCGGAGGCGAGCACCACCACGGAGAGCGTGGTCACCGCCCGCATGGCCCAGCGCGGCTTCCTGCGCCGTACGGGGGGCCGCGGCACGCGACGGGACGGCTGCGGGCGGCGCTGTGGCCGGGCAGGGGACAGGGGCGGGCTGGACAAGGAGGACACCTCCGGACGACGGCCGTACGTGGGATCCGTGAGCACCGTAGGCCGATACGATCTGTCGCCCGGTGCAGTGCACCCGGCGGCGCGCACCGGTGTCCCCCGTTCGCGGTAACGTGAGCACCGATGAACGCCAAGTCCGACGTGCAGCTTCCCGCCGTGTCCGTGATCATGCCCGTCCTCAACGAGGAACGGCATCTGCGCGGAGCAGTCCAAGCGATCCTCGCGCAGGAGTACGCCGGCGAGATGGAGGTCGTGATCGCCATCGGTCCGTCCACGGACCGTACGGACGAGATCGCCGCCGAACTCGTCCGCGAAACCGCGCCCAACAAGAACAAGCGCGTGCACACCGTGCCGAACCCGACCGGTCGTACACCCGCCGCCCTGAACGCCGCGATCAAGGCCTCCCGCCACCCGATCGTCGTCCGCGTCGACGGCCACGGCATGCTCTCGCCGAACTACATCGCCACCGCCGTACGGCTCCTGGAGGAGACCGGCGCGCAGAACGTCGGCGGCATCATGCACGCCGAGGGCGAGAACGACTGGGAGCACGCGGTGGCCGCGGCCATGACCTCGAAGATCGGCGTCGGCAACGCCGCCTTCCACACGGGCGGGCAGGCCGGCCCGGCCGAGACGGTGTACCTGGGCGTCTTCCGGCGCGAGGCGCTGGAGCAGCAGGGCGGCTACAACGAGGAGTTCATCCGCGCCCAGGACTGGGAGCTGAACTTCCGGATCAGGGAGGCGGGCGGCCTCATCTGGTTCTCGCCCGAGCTGAGGGTGTCGTACCGGCCGCGCCCCAGCGTGAAGGCGCTCGCCAAGCAGTACAAGGACTACGGCCGCTGGCGGCACGTCGTCGCCCGCTACCACGAGGGCTCCATCAACCTGCGCTACCTCGCTGCGCCGGCCGCCGTGTGCGGGATCGCGGCGGGTGTCGTGGTGGGCGCTGTCCTGACCCCGTGGGGCTTCGTGATCCCCGGCGGTTACCTCGCGGCGATCGCCGCCGGGTCGCTGCCCGCGGGCAGGGGACTGCCGCTGAAGGCGCGGCTGCGGATCCCGGTCGCGCTGGCCACCATGCACATGTCGTGGGGGTGGGGCTTCCTCACCAGCCCCAAGTCGCTGGCCAAGAGGGTCATCGCGTCCCGGCGGCCCGCGGTGCTCAGCTCCCACCGAAGCTCCCACTGAGACGACGTCCACGGAACACGTTTCGGCCCGGACCGCGATCGCGGTCCGGGCCGAAACATGTCCGGTGGCGGGGTGTACCTACCAGGTGTAAGCCGGGTTGACCTTCATGCACTGCGAGGTGTCGGACGCGTTGATCGCCTCAGCGGTCTCCGGCGTCTTGTCGTCGTCCGCCGGCGCCTTGTACGTCGTCCCCGACCGCCAGTCCGCGCCCACCACGAGCGTCACGCCGGAGACGTCGGTGGACTTCTCCACCGCGCTCGTCGGGATGCCCAGCGCCTTCGCGACCCGCTCGGCGTCGCCCTGGAGGTCGGTGCTGGGGTAGCGGATCAGGGTGGTGTCCTCGGCCGTGGCCGCCGAGGTGTCCGCCGCGGACTGGGTGAAGCCCTTGCCGACCAGCAGCTGGGCCACCGCCGTAGCCCGTCCGCCGACCGGGCCGAGGGCGCTGGTGCGGGTGCCGTTCTGGACCTGGACCGCGATCTTGTCGTCCGCGGCGGCCGGGTCCTTGGTCGTCTGCGTGGTGGTGGTCTTCTTCTTGTCCTTGCCGTCGAGGGCGATGTCCTCGCGCACTATGCGGAACAGCTTCGTGGCGTCCGCCGTGGGCTTCACCCGGGCACCGACGTACACGTTCGGCATCGTCGTCATCGTGATGCGGTCCGTCGGGACCTTCTTGAGCTCGTTGGCCAGGTCGTACATCTTCGTGATGGTGCCCAGGCCGTTGTCGACGGTGATCGCCTTCGTGGCCGCCTCGGCGAGTTTGCGCAACTTGTTCGGGTTGGTCAGCTTCGCGTTGGCGCGCAGCTCGCGGACCATCGAGTTCATGTACATGTGCTGCGCCTTGGCGCGCGCGAGGTCGCTGCCGTCCTCGAAGCCGTACCGGGTGCGCAGCCACTGAAGGGCCTGCTTGCCCTTGATCGACGTCGTGCCCTCCCCCAGCTTCAGGCCGGAGCCGTGGCCGGTGGAGGTGTGCGAGTAGACGTTGGCGCTCACGCAGACCGGGACGCCGCCGATGGCGTCCGCCATGGACACCACACCCGAGAAGTCGATCATCATGAAGTGGTCGATGTGGATGTCGGTCAGCTTCTCCCACGTCGCCACCGTGCAGCCCGGACCGCCGCGGCCCAGCGACTGGTTCGTCATGGTGGGCAGGGTGCTCGCCGCATACACCTTGTCGGTGTCGGGGTCCGTGCACTTGGGGATGTCGACCAGGGTGTCGCGCGGCATGCTCACGACCGACATGTTGGTGCGGTCGGCGGAGATGTGCAGAAGCATCTGGACGTCGGCGAGCGGGGTGCCGTTGAAGGTCTCCTTGGCGCCGCCGAGCTTCTGGTTCTCCTCGGTGTCCCGTGCGTCCGAACCGATCAGCAGGATGTTCAGCGCGGTCTGACCCGCCGCGTTCGCCTTCGTCCTGGTCGCCCTGTCCTTCTCGTCACCGATGTTCAGGGCGTCCTTCTGGATGTTGTTGTTCAGATGCCGGTAGTACAGATAACCGGCACCCGCGGTGCCCAGTATGACCACCGCCATGACGGTCGCCGACCAGCGCAGCACGCGCCGTCTGCGCCCCGGTTTGCCGGTGCCGCGGCCCCTGCCCCGGCGGCCCCCACCGCCGTGCCGTCCGTGGCCCGCTGGTGCCTCGTCGCCCTGCGGTGTGAGCGACGTAGTGTCCTCCACCGCGGGCGCCTCCCCCCGCACACTGCTCTGCGTCAACTCCCAGCCCTCCCCACCCTGCGCCTGACACGGGTCCGCCCCGCGTCTTCCAAGACGCGTGGCGGACCCGTTAGGTCACTTGGCGCACTCAACCTTGTCCGCTGTGGACGTACCGACCGTGTCCGGCACCTTTGTCGCCGCCGTCATCGAAACGCCCGCACCCTTGAAGTCCTTGCCGAGAGTCAGCGTCATCGCGGGCAGACCTTGTGAGTTGGTCACGCTCTTGCCGGGCTTCAACGCGGATCCGGAGAGACCCATGAGCGCGGCGAGCTTGCGTGCCTGGTCGGCCTGGTCAGGCGCGTACTCGAGTGTTGTCTTGCTCAGAGTCGTCGACGCGTTGCCCGCGTTCTCCGACTTCGTCACGCCCTCATCATTCTGCAGCCAGTTAAGTGTTTCCTGTGCGCTGCCGGTCTCGGCCCCGCCGTTCAGGATCCGCACCCGCACCTCGGAAGCCGCGGACTTGGTGCCCTCGAGACGCTTGGCGGCCTCGGCGGCCTCCTTGCTCTTGGCTTCCTTCTTCTGCGCCGCCACCTCGGTGAAGGAGACGTCCTCCTTGATCATCTGGAAGACGGTGGGTGCCGTGTTCTGGTTGACGACGACTGTGACCGGGACCTTCTCGGCCGGGTTGTCGACCACCGGCACGGTGGTGAAGGTCAGGTTCTTGACGTTGAGCTTGCCCAGCTCCAGACCGAGGTCCTTCAGCTTGCCGATGCTGTTCAGCTTGGAGTCCACGGTCAGCGCCTTGGTGGCCGCCTCGGCCACCTTCACCATCTTCGTCGGGCTGGTGAGCGTGGAGTTGGACTTCAACTTGCGCATCAGCGCGCTGAGGAACTGCTGTTGGAGCGCGATCCGGCTCAGGTCACCGCCGAAGCCGACGGCGTGCCGGGTACGCACGAAGGCGAGTGCCGTCTCGCCCTCGATGTGCCGCGTGCCCTTCTTCAGGTTCAGGTGCGAGTCGGGGTCGTTGATGTCCTTGCCGAGACACACGTCGACCCCGCCGACGGCGGTCGTCAGCGTCTTGACCGCGTTGAAGTCGGCGACCATGAAGTTGTCCGGGGTGATCCCGGTCAGCTCGGTGACCGTGCGCATGGTGCAGCTCGGCGTACGGCCGTCCTGGCCGAGGCTGGTGTTGAACCGCACGTGGTCCGTGCCCGCGATGACCTTGGTGCTGCCGTCCTCCTGCGTGGTCGGGCAGTCCGGGACGTTCACGATCAGGTCGCGCGGGATGCTGAGCGCGGTCGCGTTCGTACGGTCCTTGGAGACGTGCAGCAGGATCGTGGTGTCGGCGTGACCGACGCTGCCGGAGTCGCCGTAGCCCTCGTTGCCCGAGCCGGTGCGCTTGTCGGTGCCGATCACCAGGACGTTGATCGCCTTGTCCTTGTTGAAGCCACCGGTGCTCGCGCCGTCGTCGGGGGAGGACTGGATGTTGCTGTTGAGGTGCTGGATGTAGAGGTATCCCGCTCCGGCTCCGGCGACCAGAACGAAGGCCATCGTGCCGCCGGTCCACAGCAGGATCTTCTTCGCCCGCGACTTCTTCTTCGCCGGCCGCCGGCCCCTCCGTCCGGGCGGCGGCTCCTCGGGCACGCCCCGGCGACGGCGCTGCGGCGGGACCTCGCGGCCCGGCACCTCCGTCTCCCGTCCGGGCGCGGCGGTACGACTGCGCACCGCACCCGCTCCCGCACCCACGGCCCCTGATCCGCGTGACGCGGATCTACGAGGCCCGGGGACCGCCGGTTGCGGTGCGGAAGGAGTCAGTCGCAGTTCGTATTCGCCGGTGTTCGGATTGAGCACCCACTGGTCTGCGGGATCGATATTGTCCGCCCGCCCACGGCCTTGCGCGTCCACGGTTGTCCGAATCCTCCGTCGGGGCCACGCGGCGCCTTCCCCCTCAAAGGCGCTCGGGTCTCGGTCACACAGTGCGCGACCCAAGGAAGGACCTCGCGGCCGGGTGCACCGGATCGCTCACACTATCCGCCCAGTTCAGCGTCAAGCGAGGGACGGTGACAAATTCCACGTCCCTACAACTGGGCAATACGCCCATTTCCTTGAACTGGGCTTCATCGGAGCCGCTGACTTGGCAAGCGCTTTACTCGCAGCCGTCGTCGGCGGCGGTGTTGCCGCGGAAGACGGGGGTCGGAGAGGCAGGCCCCTTTGTATCGGAATCACCGTAATTCTGTTGAGCGTTCCGTGAGACCTTCACCGGCGCGTCCTTGCGCAGCCGCTCGAACAGCAGCTGCGCCTCGGGCTCCACGAGCTGGTCGCGATTGGCGTTGTAGACGTACGACTCCCGCGGAACGGTCAGGAACTGCACGCGTTCGGTGGGAATGTCGCGCAGCCCGCGCACGAGTTCGTAGAGTCCGCGCAGACTCGCCAGATCCGGGTCGGTGGTGAGCGACGACGTCGCCGCGTCCAGTACGGGGTAGAGCTTGACGGGATTCAGCAGCACGTCGTTGCTCCGGACCTTGTTGACGAGCGCTCCGAGGAAGCGCTGCTGCCGGTCCATCCGGTCGGTGTCGCTGCCGTTGCCGAGGGACTTGCGGGCACGGACGTAGCCGAGCGCCTGCTCGCCGTCCAGCGTCACGCGGCCGGCCGGCAGCCGCAGCTTGGCGGCCTTGTCGTCGACCGGCTCCTTCAGGCACACCTCGACACCGTCGACGGCGTCCACCATCTCCTTGAACCCGCTGAAGTCGACGACGACGTAATGGTCGACGCGGACGTCGGTGAGCTTCTCGACGGTACGGACCGAGCAGGCCGAACCGCCCATCGCGAAGGCGTAGTTGAACATCGCGAACATCGGCTCGGTACGGCTGCCGTCCGGACGCAGGCACGAGGGCACGTCCACCATCAGGTCGCGGGGCAGGGAGACGGCGGTGGCGCTGCGCCGGCCCGCGGCCAGGTGCAGCAGGATGGTCGTGTCCGACCGCTCGGTCCCGGAGTCCCGCCCGTACTCGCTGTTCCCGTCCCCCGAGCGCGAGTCCGATCCGATCAGCAGGATGTTCTGCGCGTCGCGGACGAGCGAGGTGGGCCGCTCCTTCTCGTACCGGGCGAGCTCGGCGGCGGCCGCCTCGTCGGCCGTGATGTTGCCGTTCAGCTTCACGTACACGGCCCACCCGGCCCCGGTCGCACCGACGACGAGCAGGGCGACCCCGATCGCCGCCCCCAGCACCCACTGCTGCCGACGTCGCCGCATCAGCCCGTGCCCGGTGGCAGTGGCCCTCGCTCCCGGCCCGAGACGCCGTCCGGTGGACTCCGCACAGCCGACGCCCCGGCCCGGGACGACCCCCGCCGCGTCATCGCCGGTCGGCCCGGAGGGCGTGCCTGCCGTGTCGGTCACGTCTGGGTCCACCCCTCATGGCGTACGAGCATGTCGTGCGGGCCGGGCGTCTCGTGCTGCTCCTACGACCATGGCTCGGGTGGGGCGGGGGTGCGGGTGGGGGTGGGCCGAATGGGGGATGGGGCCGGCTTGGCTGTGCGTGGTCCGCGGGCATGCGTGCCGCCTGGGGCGATGGGGGTTCCCCGCTCGAACACGGCCGAGCGTGGGGGAGGGGGCGCGGGCGGAGCTCCGCAAGCGCCGGGCCGCGCGACTCACGCCCCGGCGGCAACCCCGGACGCCCGGTGAGCCCCGGTCCGGCAGCAGATGTGCCGCGCCGCCGGTGAGCCCCGTCCCGGCTGCAGGTGTGCCGCGCCGCCGGTGAGCCCCGTCCCGGCTGCAGGTGTATCGCGCCGCCGGTGAGCCCCGTTCCGGCAGCAGGTGTATCGCGCCGCCGGTGAGCCCCGTTCCGGCTGCAGGTGTATCGCGCCGCCGGTGAGCCCCGGTCCGGCAGCAGATGTGCCGCGCCGCCGGTGAGCCCCGGTCCGGCCACAGGCGTACCGCCGGCCGCGTGGCTACCGCGCCGTCGCCGTGACCCGCTCACTCTCGATCCGCTTCGCCAGCCCCTCGTCCCCCAGCTCCCCCAGATGCCGGCACAGCACCACGGACCCGCCGCTCGCCAACGGCGCGTACAACCCGGCGCTCAGCCCCTCCCACGTGTCGTACGGCAGGCCCGACAGCAGTCGCGCCCCGGGCCCCGTAAGCCCCAGCCCGGCCGCATCGCCCCGCGCCCGCTCCACGACCTCGGCCCCCGTGAGCTCCGCCCCGGCCACGATCAGCGCGGGCTCCTCCGGGTCCACGGGGGCGTACGGCGCGAACCGGTCGCCGTAACTCGGCACGTCCACCGCGTAGTCGGCGTAGCCCTCCGGCGGCCCCGGCAGGAACCGCCTCCCGAGCGGCGCCAGCGACAACGCGTACCGTTCCCCCCGGCACGCCAGCCCCGCCTCGAACTGTCCCGGCCCGGCCACCACGAAGTCCGCCCGCCCCGGGTCCCCCGCCACATCCGCGACGACACCCACCGACGAACACGCCAGCAGCCACACCGCCGTCTGCCAGTGCGCGGGCAGCAGCAGCGAGACCCGGTCGCCCGGTTCGGCGGACAGTCCGTCCTGGAGGAGGTTGGCGGTCTTGGCCACCCAATTGGCGAAGGTGGCCACGGACAATTCGACACGTTCGCCCGTGGCGTCGTCGTAGAAGGTCACCAGGGGGCGCGCGGGATCCGCGGCGAGCGCGGAACGCAGCAGGTCGGCAGGGGTGCGATCGGTGGCGTTCACCCGCGCAAGCGTACGCGGGCGCCGCCGCGCACACCTACCGGCGGGCCGCCCGCGGGCCACCGGTTCGGCGGAACGGCACCCGACGGTCCGTCAACTCACCGATGGACAGATATGTATGACTATGTCCAGGATCGTCGGCATGCGTGGACTGCTTACTTCCTCGATCGGTGTCACCTGTGCGGCTGCCCTCGCCCTGCCACTGACCCCGCCCGCCGCCGCGGCTGCGGGCGGGGCGTACGCGAGCCCGGCCCCGACCGCGGAGGCGGCGGCCCCCGCCACGGCCCGGGCCGCCGAGCCGGACCTGCCCGGCAGCACCCGGTCGCTGCCCCTCGCCCCCCTCACCAGCGACCGCGATGGCTCCGCCACGCGCCCCCCGGGCGTCGGCACCGCCGAACAGGGCCTACTGCGCCGCAACGTCAGCCACTTCTCCCTGGTCGGCGTCGTCTGGGACGACCCGGACACCGAACTGCACGGCCGCGTCGAGGTCCGCACCCGGGCCGTCGGCACCGGTGCCTGGTCCGGCTGGCAGGACGTCGAGACGCACAACGGCGACCACGGCGCCGACCCCGACACCCCCGAACGCACCTCGGGCCATGTGCGCGGAGCCACGGCGCCCCTGTGGGTGGGTGACTCGGACGGGGTCGAGGTACGGGTCCGCGCCGTGCCCGGCACGGACGGCCCGAGCCACGTCGAGGAGACGGCCCGCGGCCCGCGGACAGTGACTGAGCCCGGGTCCCCGCTGCCCTCCGGCCTGCGTCTCGAACTCGTCGACCCCGGACGCGCGGACTCCGGCCTGGCCGCCCCCGGCGCACGGCCGGGCCCGGCCCACGCGCCGGTGGCCGCCCCGCGCGCGGGCGGCACGGGCCCCCGTTTCCCGCGTCCGGGCGCCGAGGGTGAACTGACCGCCGAGGCAGCCGCCGTCTCCGCCACCAACACCGACCTCGTACCGCTCGGTGCCACCGAGGTCCCGGCGCTGACCCGGCAGCAGACCGAGCAGGAGCTGCGCACCCTGCCCACCGCCGACCCGGAGGAACGGCAGCGGACGAAGCCGTACATCGGCCCGCGCCCGCGCATCGTCACGCGGCGCGGCTGGGGCGCGAACGAGAACCTGCGGGAGAAGGGGTTCTCCTACACGAAGAAGGTCAAGGCGGCCTTCGTGCACCACACGGCCTCCGGCAACAAGTACCAGTGTTCGCAAGTGTCTTCAGTCATCCGCAGTATCTACCGCTACCACGTCAAGAGCATGGGCTGGCGTGACATCGGCTACAACTTCCTCGTCGACAAGTGCGGAAACATCTACGAGGGGCGCGCCGGGGGCGTGGCGAAGCCGGTCAAGGGTGCGCACACGCTCGGTTTCAACAGCGACAGCATGGGGATCGCCGTCATCGGCACCTTCGGCTCCACCAAACCGACCTCCGCGGCCGTGAAGGCCATCGCCCGGCTGACGGCCTGGAAGCTGGGCCTCTTCGGGGCCGATCCACGCGGAAAGACATATCTGACGTCCGGCGGTGGCAATCTCTACCGAAAAGGTAAGAAGGTACGACTGAATGTGATCTCCGGTCACCGGGACGGGTTCGCCACGGACTGCCCAGGGCAGCGGCTCTACGGCAAGCTCGGCTCGGCCCGCAAGACCGCGGCCCGCTACCAGGGGCGCTGACGGCCGGGAGCGCGTTCGGCGGGGCACACCGCCGTCGGGGGACAGCCGGGGAACAGTGGCGGACACCGTACGGCGAGCGAAGACGCCAACGAACGGTCTGCATACACTGACCGGCCGAAAGACAGTTCGGCCGGTCCCGGCAGGAAGCAGAGGCGACAGGTGGCAGAAGCGATTCTCTTGGTCGGTGGCAAGGGAACCAGGCTGCGCCCGCTCACGGTGCACACGCCCAAGCCCATGGTCCGGGCGGCCGGGGTGCCGTTCCTCACGCACCAGCTGGCGAGAGCGAGAGCCGCGGGCGTGGACCACATCGTCCTCGCCACGTCCTACCTGGCCGAGGTCTTCGAGCCGTACTTCGGTGACGGTTCGGCGCTGGGCCTCCACATCGAGTACGTCACCGAGGAGGAGCCCCTCGGCACGGGCGGCGCGATCCGCAACGTCGCCTCCCGCCTGCACTCCGGCCCCGACGACCCGGTACTGGTCTTCAACGGCGACATCCTCACGGGCCTGGACATCGGGGCCCTGGTGCGCACGCACGAGTCGACCGGCGCGGACGTCTCCCTCCACCTGACCAAGGTGACGGACCCGCGCGCGTACGGCCTGGTCCCCACGGACGAGACCGGCCGCGTCCTGGCGTTCCTGGAGAAGCCCCAGACGCCCGAGGAGATCGTCACCGACCAGATCAACGCGGGGGCGTACGTCTTCCGCCGCTCGGTCATCGACACGATCCCGCGGGGCCGCCCGGTCTCCGTCGAACGCGAGACCTTCCCGGACCTGCTCGCCGCGGGAGCCCACCTCCAGGGCCTGGTCGACTCCACGTACTGGCTCGATCTCGGCACCCCGGCGGCCTTCGTACGGGGCTCGGCGGACCTGGTCCTGGGCCGCGCCCCCTCTCCGGCCGTCCCCGGCCGCTGCGGCGACCGCCTCATCCTCCCGACGGCCACGGTCGCCCCCGACGCCAAGCTGACCGGCGGCACGGTGGTGGGGGAGGGCGCGTTCGTCGCGGAGGGCGCCCGCGTCTTCGGCAGCACGATCCTGCCCGGCGCCGTCATCGAACCCGGCGCCGTCATCACCGACTCCCTCATCGGCACCCGCGCCCGCGTCGGCCGACGCACCATCCTCACCGGCACGTTCATCGGCGACGGCGCGGTCATCGGCGCCGACAACGAACTCCGCGACGGCGTACGCGTGTGGTGCGACGCCCGGATCCCGGCGGGGTCGGTGCGGTTCTCCTCCGACCAGTAGCCGGTGCGGGCGGGCAGAGGGCGCGGCTCTCGGGGGCTGCGCCCACCCCCGTGGCTTGCCGCCAGCAGGCTCGTGTGCCGCCGGGGGCTGGGTAAGCGCCGGGCTTCGCGAACCACCCGACCCCTGCACCAGCGCAGGCGAGCACTGCACGTGGGGGCAGTGCACCCCGCTCCCGAGGCGCACCCCGGGCTCCGCGCCTCACAACTGACCGATGTCCCCGCGAGGCATCTTCGGCGCCCGCCGAGCCGGCACCCTCCCGCTCAGCAGAATCAACCGCGCCGCCCGATGCCGCTGCCCCGCATACGGCTCCAGCAGCTCCAGCATCACGGCGTCATCCGCATACCGGTCCCCGGCGAGGGCCCACCCCACGATCCCCGGCAGATGCAGATCCCCGACGGTCACCGCATCCGGCGCGCCATGACTGCGCTGCACGGTCTCCGCCGACGTCCACGGCCCGATCCCCGGCACGACCTCCAGCCGCGCTTGCGCATCCCCGGGCTCCATTCGCACCGCCTCCTCCAGTCGCGCGGCGACCCGCACGGCCCGCAGGATCGTCGACGCCCGCTTGTTGTCGACGCCGGCCCGATGCCACTCCCAGGACGGAATCAGCGCCCACGTCCGCGGCGCGGGCATCACCCACATTCGTCCGTCCACGGGCCCAGGCGCGGGCTCCCCGTACTTCCTCACCAGCAGCCGCCACGCCCGGTACGCCTCGTCGGTCGTGACCTTCTGCTCCAGAATCGACGGGATCAACGACTCCAGCACCAGCCCGGTCCGCATCAGCCGCAGCCCCGGCCGCCGATGCCGGGCAGCGGCGACCAGCCGGTGCCGGGGCTCGAAGGCAGCGGGGTCGTCCGCGGCACCGAGCATCTCCGGCAACCGCTCCAGCAGCCACTCCGCGCCCGGCCCCCACGCCTCCCCCCGCACCTCGGCGCCGCGCGCGGCGACCCGCAGCGTCCCGGGCCCGGCGGGCGTCAGGCTGGCCCGCCACACGGACCCGTCCGGCGTCGCCCGGAACGTGGGATCCGCCGGCCCGCGCCGCAGCGGCCCCAGCACCAGCCCCAGATCGAGCGGCCCGTCCGGCACCCACGTCCGCACCCGCCCCGGTGCCGGAGCCGGCCGCGGCACGCCCCCGGGCACGGCGACGTGCCCGCCGCGCACGGTCGTACGGGTGGGGCGCTGAACGAAACGTCCTGCCACGGATGAGATCCCAGGGATGCCGGAGGTGTTCTTCGAGAGTAGGGCTCTTACGCTTTCACGTCCGCGTCACCGCACCTCGATGAACGTTCCCGCATCCCGCTCGGGCCGAGGTCTCGGTTCCTCCGCCGGATGCCCGACCGCGACGGCCCCCATCGGGTCCCAGCCCTCCGGCAGCCCCAGCACCTCGCGCACCACGTCCCGGCAGAACATCGTCGACGACACCCACGCCGACCCCAGCCGCTCCCCGGCCAGCGCGACCAGGAAGTTCTGCACCCCGGCCCCGGCCGCGACCACGAACATCTCCCGCTCGGCGCCGTCCCGCCGGGCGTCCCCGTACGTGTGCGACCCGTCCATGACGAGACACGGCACGACGAGATACGGCGCGCCCCGCAGCACCTCACCGCGCCGCACCCGCTTCGCGATCGACTCCTCGCTCTTCCCGTCCCGCCGCAGGTCGGTGATCCAGGCGTCCCGCATGGCATCCAGCAGCCCGGTCCGCGACTCCGCGGACTCGAGCAGCACGAACCGCCACGGCGTCGTGTGGTGCGGTGCCGGCGCCGTCACCGCCGCGGCCACCGCCCGCCGTACGGCCCCCGGGTCGACGGGCTCGTCCGTGAAGGCCCGTACCGTACGCCGCTGGGTCACCGCCTCCCGTACCGCCTCCGAGGTCCCGAGCCGGAACATGTCGTCGCGTGCGTCGCGCACCATGGCCCGCGCCCCTTCCGTGTCGCCCTCGGCCACCACATGCGGCAGCCCGCGCACGACGGCGACCGGCAGCCCCGAGGCCTTGCCCTTCACCAGATCACCGGCGGCGGCCAGTTCGTCCGCCGTCGCCACGACGGTCGCGCTGAGCGGATTGCCGTGCCCGTCCGTGCCCCCGCGCAGATCGTCGAGCACGTGCACCCCGGCGGCGCCGATCGCGACGTCCGTGAGCCCCGCGCGCCAGGGCCGCCCGAAGGTGTCGGTGACGACGACCCCGATGTTGACGCCAAGGGCGTCCCGCAGCCCGTCCCGTATCGTCCGGGCGGACGCGTCCGGGTCCTCGGGCAGCAACAGCACCGTCCCCGAAGGGGTGTTGGAGGCGTCGACCCCCGCGGCCGCCATCACCAGCCCCTGCCGGTTCTCGACGATCCGCAGCGGACCGCGCCGCGCCACGACCCGTACGGTCTCGGCGTCGATCGCCGCCTCCCGGTCGGTCGCCTCGACGATGCGCCCCTCCGCCTTGGACACGATCTTCGAGGTGACGAGGAGCACGTCGCCGTCGACGAGTCCCGGTGCCGCGGCGGCGATCAGCTTGGCGAGGTCGTCGCCCGCGGTCACCTCGGGGATCCCGGGCACGGCCCAGACCCTGAAGCCGTCGGCGGACACGCCGCGGCCCTCGGCGGAAACGTCGCTCACGCCCCCCGCACCTCCTCCGCCAGCGTCAGCGCCTCCCGGGCCATCCGCGCGGTCGCGTCGAGGTCGGTCATCATCAGCGGTACCGCCCGGCAGCGGATCCCGGCCGCCTCGACCCGCTCCACCACGCCCACGTCCACGGTGTCGACGAGCCAGCCGTCGAGGAGCCCCGAGCCGTAGTGCTCGGCCACCGCCGCGGCCGTGGACTCCACGCCGACCGCCGCGAGCACCTTGTCGGCCATGCCGCGCACGGGCGCGTCCCCGACGATGGGCGACAGGCCCACCACCGGCACCCCGGCGTCGGCGATCGCCTCCCGGATGCCGGGCACGGCGAGGATCGTGCCGACGGAGACGACCGGGTTGGACGGAGGGAAGAGAACGACGTCCGCCTCCGCGATCGCCTCCAGCACCCCCGGCGCCGGCTTCGACTGCTCCGCGCCGACGGGCACGACCGCCTCCGCCGGCACCGACGCCCGCAGCCGCACCCAGTACTCCTGGAAGTGGACCGCCTTGCGCTCGCCGTCCACCTCGACCGCCACGTGCGTCTCCACACGGTCGTCCGTCATCGGGATCAGCCGTACGCCAGGCTTCCAGCGGTCGCAGAGCGCCTGCGTGACCGCGCTGAGCGGATACCCGGCGCCGATCATCTGCGTCCGGACGATGTGCGTGGCGAAGTCCCGGTCGCCCAGCCCGAACCACTCGGGCCCGACGCCGTACGCCGCGAGTTCCTCCTTCAGATGGAAGGTCTCGTCGGCCCGCCCCCAGCCCTGCTCCTCGTTGATGCCGCCGCCGAGCGTGTACATCACCGTGTCGAGGTCCGGACAGACCTTGAGCCCGAAGAGGTGGATGTCGTCCCCGGTGTTGCCGATGACCGTGATGTCCGCGTCCGGCGCGGCCCGCTTCAGACCGCGCAGGAATCGGGCACCACCGATGCCGCCTGCCAGAACCACAATGCGCATGAGGGCAAGTCTCGCAGGCGGCCACGACAACGCGGTATGCGGTTGTGGACAACCCTCACGCGCTCACGACGTCCACCGAGTCGTACGTCGCCGGCGCCGAGCACTGCGGCGCGTGCATCGGCATCTCGGTCAGACCCGGGAAGTAGACGTGCAGGCTGACCGCGGGCTCCAGCGCGTCGTTCACCACCTCGTGCACGTACCCCGGTGCGAAAACCCGCTGCGCGCCGGCATCCAACGCGCGCGTGCCTCGCTCGGTGCGCTCGGTGAGCGCGCCGTCCAGGACGGTCAGCACACCGGAGGAGCGGCCGTGGTCGTGCAGTCCGCTGCCCTGCCCGGGCACCCAGGACAGCAGCCACACCTCGTAGCCGGGGCCGGTGCGCAGCCGGTGGTACCAGCGCGTGGTGGCGTCGTACCGGACGAGGTGCGCCCACTGGGCGCGGTCGGCGGCGATGGAACGGGCGAGGCCGACGAAGTCGGCCACGGTGGCCGGGTGCTCGCGCGGCGGCTGGAGGAGGTGCGGGACTTCGAGGATGTCGCCCGCGATCTGGAGGTCGCTGTCGCTGTTCATGGGGGTGCGGTGGTTCCTCGGCGGAAGAGTGGGGGGCTGGCGGGGTGGCGCGTGCCGTCCGCCCGGATCACGGGCGAGACGGGTGCCCTGGTGCGGGCCTGGGGAACAAGCAGCCGAGTCGCGGTGGACTCAGTGGCAGCCGGAGCGCGTTGGGCTCAACAGCTGGAACAGCAACAGCAACAGCACGCGCGGGCAGCACCGTGGGACCCGGCGACGCGGGTCGGGGTGAGTGCCAAGTTCGCGAGCATGCCCACAAGGACATCGGTTCACACCTTCGCTGTCAACCCGACGCCCGGTATGTGGGACATGTTTCACCTCTTCCGGTTCATCTCCCAGGTGAAAGGTTTGCTCACGCGCCCGCCCGGACACATGGCGCACAACCGGGCGCGCAGGCCTCGTTGCGCGCGTCGGAACGAGATCGAACATCTTGACGTCCTTCTCCGTACAGGGTCTGTGCCGGGCCGCGAGGCCCGTTCGGGGGCCCTCGCATGTGTGCCAAGGTTTATGCCGATTTGAACACTTTCCGCGTGACCTTGGTTCCGCAGAGTGAATAAGGGGCTCAATAGCAGATCTCGGCTTGACTCGCCCGGAGCAGCACACTTGTAATTTCACTCGTGTCGTTCAGCCGAAATCGGTAACGGGCACGGCACGGGGACGCGAAAGACAGACGAGGGGCGCACATGACCGAGCTGGTGCAGCAACTGCTGGTCGACGACGCGGACGAGGAACTCGGCTGGCAGGAGCGCGCGCTGTGCGCCCAGACCGACCCCGAGTCCTTTTTTCCCGAGAAGGGCGGTTCCACTCGCGAGGCCAAGAAGGTCTGCCTCGCCTGTGAGGTCCGCTCCGAGTGCCTCGAGTACGCCCTCGCCAACGACGAGCGCTTCGGCATCTGGGGCGGCCTGTCCGAGCGTGAGCGCCGCCGACTGAAAAAGGCCGCCGTCTGACCGGACGGCACGGAGGCACGCACAGCGGACCATCACGTACATACGTCACGAACGGCCCGTCGCGGGTGGGTTATCCACAGGCGGCGGGCCGCTGTGCTGCCCAGCCGATAGTGTGGTCGCTCGTCCGAGACGCCCCGCTGCCCCTGTGGGCACAGGTGTCCACCACAGTCCACCGAACCGGGGCCCGTACCTCGATGTCCGTGCACAGCCACATGGCAGCCCAACAAGACGCTGCCACCGCGGGGTTCGACCCGACCCGCCCACCCGAGTTTCCGCGCCACGTGGTGACGGCGGTCCTCGTCGCCCACGACGGCGCCCGCTGGCTGCCCGACGCGCTCGCCGGGCTGCTCGGCCAGGAGCGCCCCGTTCAGTACGTCATGGCGGCCGACACCGGCAGCGCGGACGACTCCGCCCAGCTGGTCACCGACGCCCTCGGCGCCGACCGCGTACTGCACCTCGCCCGGCGCACCGGTTTCGGCCAGGCCGTCGAGGAGGCCAACCGCTCGGCCCCGGTCCTCACCCCGGACGAGCTGCCGTACCTCAAGCGCCCGAGCGGCTGGGACCCCGTCGCGCGCACCTGGCGCGACGACGCCTACGACCTGCCGGAGCTCCCCCACGGAGAGCCGGTCCAGTGGCTGTGGCTGCTGCACGACGACTGCGCCCCCGAACCCGACGCCCTGGCCCAGCTGCTGCGGGTCGTGGAGAACGAACTCGAACTGGGGCGCGACGACGTGGCCGTCGTCGGCCCCAAACTGCGCGGCTGGTACGACCGCCGGCAGCTGCTGGAGGTCGGCGTCTCCATCGCCCACTCCGGCCGCCGCTGGACCGGCCTGGACCGCCGCGAACAGGACCAGGGCCAGCACGACCACATCCGGCCCGTGCTGTCCGTCTCCACCGCCGGCATGCTGATCCGGCGCGACGTCTTCGAGCAACTCGGCGGCTTCGACCGCCGACTGCCCCTGATGCGCGACGACGTCGACCTGTGCTGGCGGGCCAACGCCGCCGGCCACCGCGTCCTCGTCGCCCCGGAGGCGGTCGTACGGCACGCCGAGGCCGCCTCCCGCGAGCGCCGCGCCGTCGACTGCGCGGGCCGCACCACGGCCTCCCCGCACAAGGTCGACAAGGCGGGCGCCGTCTACGCCCTGCTCGTCAACACGCGTACGGCCGTCCTGCCCTGGGTCCTGCTGCGCCTCGTCCTCGGCACGCTCCTGCGGACCGTCGCCTACCTCGTCGGCAAGGTCCCCGGCCAGGCCCTTGACGAGATCCGCGGTCTCCTGGGCACCCTGCTGCGGCCCGAGCGGATCATCGCCGGGCGACGCGGGCGGGGCAGCCCACAGGTCGACAAGGACGAGCTGCGGGCGCTGTTCCCGCCACCCGGCGCGACCGTGCGGGCCACCGTGGAACAGGCCGCAGGCAGCTTCTTCGGCAGCTCCGACCCCGAGGCCACCGCGGGCGCGGGACGGCACGGCGGGGCCATCGAGTCCGGGCCCGGCGGCGACGACGCCGACTTCCTGGAGATCGAGCAGTTCGCCCGCCTCAAGCGCATCGCCCGCAAGCCCGGCCCGGTGCTCTTCCTGGTGCTGCTGCTCGTCTCCCTGGTCGCCTGCCGTGGACTCCTCGGCTCCGGCGCGCTCGCGGGCGGCGCCCTGCTGCCCGCCCCGGCCGACGCCGGCGAGCTGTGGTCGCGCTACCTGGACGCCTGGCATCCGGTGGGTGCGGGCGGCACCCCGTCCGCACCGCCGTACCTGGCGATCGTGGCGACGCTCGCCTCGCTCCTGGCCGGCTCGACCGGACTCGCCGTCACCGTCCTGCTGGTCTGCTCGGTGCCGCTGGCCGGCTTCACCGCGTACTTCGCCTCCCGCCCGCTCGTCGAGTCGCGCCTCCTGCGCGCGTGGGCCGCCGTCGTCTACGCCTTCCTGCCCGCCGCCACCGGCGCACTCGCCGGCGGCCGGATCGGCACCGCCGTCCTGGCCGTGCTGCTGCCGCTCATGGCGCGCGCGGGCATCGCGGCCGCCGGCCTGGCGAACGTCTCCGACGCGCGCGGCAGTTGGCGCGCGACCTGGGCGTACGCGCTGCTGCTGACCATCACCACCGCGTTCACGCCGATCGTGTGGCCGATCGCGCTGGTCCTCGGCATCGGGGTGCTGGTGGTGCGCCGCGGCGACCTCGTCGCTCACGGCCTGCGCGTCCTGGCCCAGTTGGGCACCCCCCTGCTGGTCCTCGCCCCCTGGTCGCTGTCCCTGCTGCCGTTCGGCTTCTTCAAGGAGGCCGGTCTCGAGTACGGCTCCTCGGCCGCGTCCGCCCTCGATCTGCTCGGTGTCAGTCCGGGCGGCTCCGGCACGGTCAACGGGCTGATGCTCATCGGTATCGTGCTGGCGGCGCTGGCCGCCCTGATGCGCTCCGAGCGTCAGTCCGGCATCTGGAAGGCCTGGGCGGTCGCCCTGGTGGGCCTCGTCTTCGCGGTCCTGTCCAACAGCTCCACCTGGGCCGGCCCCGCGACTCTCGTCTACGGCCTCGCCCTTCTGTCCGCCGCGGCGCTCGGCGCGGACGGGGCACGCGCGCGTGTGGCCGAGCAGAGCTTCGGCTGGCGCCAGCCGGTGGCCGCGCTGATCGCCTTCGCCTCGGCCGCGGGCCCGCTGCTCGTCGCCGCCGGCTGGATGATCGGCGGCGCCGACGGGCCGCTGGAGCGGCGCGACCCGGTGCAGGTCCCCGCGTTCGTCGCCGAGGAGGGCAGCACCCGCGACCAGGCCCGCACCCTGGTCCTCGACAGCGACTCCACGTCCCGCGTCGGCTACATGCTGGTGCGCGGCTCCGGCGCCCGCCTCGGCGACGCCGAACTCGCCGCGGCCGACGGCGAGAACGGCAAGCTCGACAAGGTCGTCGCCAACCTCGTCGCCGGCTCCGGCGCCGACCAGGCCGACCAGCTCGGCGCCTTCGCCGTGCGCTACGTCCTCGTCCACAAGGGCGCGCCCCGGGACGTCACCCGCGTCCTGGACGCCACCCCCGGCCTGTCCCGGCTCAGCCAGCAGGACGGCAGCGCCCTGTGGCGGGTCGACCAGGAGGTGTCACGCGCCGCCATCGTCTCCGCGTCCGGCTCGGGCACCCCCAAGCCGATCGCCGCCGGCCCGGTCGAGATCCACACCACGATCCCCGCCGGCTCCGACGGCCGCGTCCTGCGCCTGGCCGACTCCGCCGCCGACGGCTGGACCGCCACCCTGGACGGCAAGCCGCTCACCCGTACCACCGTCGACGGCTGGGCCCAGGGCTTCGAGCTCCCCGCCTCCGGCGGGAAACTGGACGTCACCTACGACGACCCGATCGGCCACACCGCCTGGCTGTGGGCCCAGGGCGCCCTCGCCGTCGTCCTCGTCGTGCTCGCCCTGCCCGGCCGGCGCCGGGACATCGACGACGACCTCCCCGAGGAGCCGTCCGTCCCCGCCGAGGCAGTCGCCGGCGAGGGCCGCCGTGCCCGCCGGCTGCGGGCCCAGGCCGAGGCCGAGGAGAACGCCCAGGACGCCGAGTTCCCGTCTCCTCCGCAGGAGGAGACGCCCGTCGCGGTACCCCAGCAGCAGTCGTACGGCGACTGGGACGCGGCGAGCTACCAGGGCGCCGAGTACGGCACCTACGGCGACGCGCAGCAGTACCAGGGCGCCCAGCAGTACCCGCCGGGCGCGTACGACCAGGCGTACCAGGCCGACCCCTACCAGGCGGACCCGTACCAGGGCGGCCAGTACGACCCGTACGCCTACGGCGGCCAGGCCCAGCCGGCGTCGTACGACCAGGCCTACGACCCGTCGTACCCGCAGGGGTACGACGCGACGTACGACCCGGCGCAGCCGAACGGCACCGGCAGTGAGCGCCCCGACGGGAGTCAGCAGTGAACCGCACCACCCTGTCCCTGATCGCCGGTACGGCCGCGCTCGCCGCCGTCACCGGATTCGCCGCGCTCACCACGCCGGACGCCGCCGGCTCGGACACCGCCGAGGCGGCCGCCCAGCAGCCCGTGGAGCGCACGAGCCTGCTCTGCCCGGCGCCCAGCACCTCCGACCTCGCCGAGACGTCGTACACGTCCTTCACGCCCGTCACCAAGGGCACGGGGAGCAGCGGCTCCGCCGAACTCCAGTCCGCCACGCAGGAGTCGGCCGACGGCACGAGCAGCGGGAAGAGCGGCAAGAAGAAGGCCGCCAAGCCCGTACTGACGCCCAAGGAGCCCGGCACACCGGCCACCGGAGACACCTCCGGCGGTGACGCGCCCGCGCTCGTCGGCACCGCGGAGGGGAAGTCCGCCCCCGGCTGGACGGTTCAGGAGACCACGGAGGTCGTCGCCGGCATCGGCCGCGGCCTGCAGGGCGTCAACTGCACCGCCCCGGAAACGGAGTTCTGGTTCCCCGGCGTCAGCACCACCGCCGACCGCACGGACTACGTCCACATGACCAACCCCGACGACTCCGCCGCGGTCGTCGACATCGAGCTCTACGGCAAGGACGGCGCCCTGGAGTCGACGGTGGGGGAGGGCATCACCGTCCAGCCGCACTCCAGCGAGCCGATCCTGCTGTCCACGCTCACCGGCGAGAAGCAGGACGGGCTCACCGTGCACGTGAACGTCCGCAGCGGGCGGGTCGGCGCCGCCGTACAGGCCCTGGACGACAAGGTCGGCGGCGACTGGCTGGCCGCGTCCACCGACCCGGCGGGCAGCCTCGTCCTGCCGGGCATCCCGAAGGACGCCACGGACGTGAGCCTGATCGCCTTCACACCCGGGGACACCGACGCCGACCTGAAGGTGCGCCTGGCCTCCCCCTCCGGTCTGATCACCCCCGCCGGACACGAGACGCTGCACGTGAAGTCGGGCATGTCGACCGCCGTCGACCTCGGCGACGTCACGCGCGGGGAGGCGGGCTCCTTGGTCCTGACGCCGACGGACCAGTCCGTGCCCGTCGTCGCCGCCCTGCGCGTGATCCGCGGCAAGGGAACCAAGCAGGAGACGGCGTTCATCCCCGCCACGAGCTCCGTCGGCGCGCGCGCGACGGTCGCCGACAACAGCGCCAAGGGCACCACGCTGTCCCTGACCGCCCCCAACGGCACCGCGAAGGTCAAGGTCACGGCGTCCGCGGGCAGCGAGGGCGGCACCACGGCCACGCAGACGTTCACCATCAAGAGCGGCACGACCCAGGACGTCGAGGCCCCGGTCCCGAGCGGCCTGAAGGGCACCTACGCCCTGACCGTCGAGCCGCTGTCGGGCGGCCCGGTGTACGCCGCCCGCACCCTCGCGGCGACGGAGGACGGCATCCCGGGCTTCACCGTCCAGACCCTGCCGGACGACCGGGGGACGGTGGCGGTGCCCAAGGCCGACGAGGACCTGTCGGTGCTGCAGAAGTAGGCATCGCAGCAGAAGCAGCGTCCGCAGAAGTGGCGCGGCTGTCGAAGCAGGGCGGATGCCGCATCAGCGCGCTGTCGAAGCAGGGCGCTCGGCGCGGCGGTCGGTCCGCGGGCGGCTCAGTCCTCCCCGTACCGCGGATCCACCGTCTCCGGAGTCAGCCCCAGCAGCTCGGCGACCTGCTCGACGACGATCTCGTGCACCAGCGCCGCCCGCTCGTCGCGGCCCTTCGTGCGGATCTCGACCGGCCGCCGGTACACGACGACCCGCGCCCGCCGCCCCTCGCGCGCGGGAATCGTCCCGCCGAGCGGCACCGCCTCGTCGTTCCAGGGCTCGGCCGGCCCGTCCAGCCGAGGCACCTCCAGCACGAGGAAGTCGATGTCCGCGAGCTGTGGCCAGCGCCGCTCCAGGCGGTCCACGGAGTCCTGCACCAGATCCGCGAAGGCGTCGGCGCGGCTCGCGGCGAGCGGCACCTGTGGCGGCGCGATCGGGCCGCGCATGCCGCGCCCGTGGCGATCACGACGGCGGGGCCCGGGGCCGACGGCCGGGGGCGGTACGGGGTTGTCCATCACCGGTGAAGCCTAGTCCCCGCCGGGGCCGCCCGCCCGGTCCCCACGCGGCATCCGGCCCACCTGTGCGGCATGTCGCAGGATGACCATTCCGGCCAAGGTTGGGCTCGTTTCCGTATCCCTTCGGGACCGTAGATCTCAAGGCAATTGACGGTGTTTGTGCCGAGTCGTGACTGTATTCCGGACCGTCCGAAGGTTCGAAAAAGGGTGTCGGCGCAGGTCGGCGGGGTGTGCCCGGAGGGGCGTGTGGGGCACTTCACAACACGACACGGTGGAGTGACCTGGGGGAGAGTCGTCGCGGCCCGCTCAAGAGTGCGGTACCGTCCAACGTCGTGAGCCCTGTACGTCGCTGTTCGCGCACCGCCTGCGGCCGACCTGCCGTTGCGACGCTGACGTACGTCTACGCCGACTCGACCGCGGTCCTCGGCCCCCTCGCCACCTACGCCGAACCCCACTGCTACGACCTGTGCGCCGAGCACTCCGAGCGCCTCACCGCCCCGCGCGGCTGGGAGGTCGTCCGGCTCCTGGACGCTTCGGCTCCCGCGCGGCCCAGCGGTGACGACCTGGAAGCGCTTGCCAACGCCGTACGCGAGGCGGCCCGCCCCCAGGAGCGGGCGGCCGGAGCCGGTGGCGGCGGGGCGCGCACGGCGGACCCGATGGAGGTCGCACGCCGCGGCCATCTGCGGGTGCTGCGCTCGCCGGACAACTGATCCCGCCGGCCCTCGGCCGAACGCCGCCCTGACCTGAGGTTACGGCCGAAGGTCCATGCTGCGTCCACGCACTGCGCCGTCAGCCGGTACGGGTAGTTTGGGGCGACCGACAGGACTTTCAGGAGGGGTGGCCGTGGCTGCTGATCTGTCACAGATCGTGAAGGCGTACGACGTACGCGGAGTGGTGCCGGACCAGTGGGACGAGTCGCTGGCCGAGCTCTTCGGGGCGGCCTTCGTCCAGGTGACCGGCGCGGACGCGATCGTGATCGGCCACGACATGCGGCCGTCGTCGCCCGGCCTGTCCCGCGCCTTCGCGCGGGGTGCGGCGGCACGCGGCGTGGACGTCACCGAGATCGGCCTCTGCTCGACGGACCAGCTGTACTACGCGTCGGGCGCGTTCGGCCTGCCGGGCGCGATGTTCACGGCCTCGCACAACCCCGCCCAGTACAACGGCATCAAGCTGTGCCGCGCGGGTGCGGCCCCGGTCGGTCAGGACACGGGCCTGGCGCAGATTCGCGAACTGGCCGAGCGGTGGACGGAGTCGGGTGCCCCCGAGCCGGCGGCGACACGGGGAACCATCACCCGGCGCGACACGTTGGACGACTACGCGGCGTACCTCCGCTCTCTCGTCGACCTGACCTCCATCCGCCCCCTGAAGGTCGTCGTCGACGCGGGCAACGGCATGGGCGGTCACACGGTCCCCACGGTCTTCGGAGGCCTGCCGCTGACCGTCGTCCCCATGTACTTCGAACTGGACGGGACGTTCCCCAACCACGAGGCGAACCCGCTGGACCCGGCGAACATCGTGGACCTGCAGAAGCGGGTCGCCGATGAGGGCGCCGACCTCGGCATCGCCTTCGACGGCGACGCCGACCGCTGCTTCGTGGTCGACGAGCACGGCGACCCCGTCTCGCCGTCCGCGATCACCGCCCTGGTTGCCGCGCGAGAACTCGCCAGGAACGGCGGCAGCGGCACGGTCATCCACAACCTCATCACCTCCTCGACGGTCCCCGAAGTGGTGAAGGAGAACGGCGGCACCCCGGTCCGCACCCGCGTCGGTCACTCCTTCATCAAGGCCGAGATGGCGAAGTCGGGCGCGATCTTCGGCGGCGAGCACTCCGCCCACTACTACTTCAAGGACTTCTGGAACGCCGACACGGGCATGCTGGCCGCCCTGCACGTCCTGGCGGCCCTCGGTGGCCAGGAGGGCCCCCTGTCGGACCTGGTGGCGCAGTACGACCGCTACGCCGGCTCCGGTGAGATCAACTCCACCGTCGCCGACCAGGCCGACCGCCTCGCCGCGATCAGGGCGGCGTACGAGAACCGCCCGGACGTCACCCTGGACGAACTGGACGGCCTGACCATCACCACCCCCGACTGGTGGTTCAACGTCCGCCCCTCCAACACGGAACCGCTGCTCCGCCTCAACGCGGAGGCACGGGACGAGACGATGATGGCGAAGGTACGGGACGAGGTCCTGTCGATCATCCGAGCCTGACGCCGCACCGTCGTCGTGCCCCGTGGAGCGGAGGGGCGCGGGCAGGAGCGGGCGGAACGGATCGGGGCGGCGGGACGCGGCGGGGGTGGAACCCCGCAACGGAAGACACCAGCGCCGTCCACCGGATCACCCCGCGTCGTCCAACCCCCCGCAACCCACTGCCACCGGCGGTACCCTGACCAGGCACATCCGCACGCGCGCGTACACGCAGCACGCACGCGCAAACACGCACCCGCCGAAGGGACCCCCCAATGCCGCTCGAAGCCGGCCTCCTGGAGATCCTCGCCTGCCCGGCCTGCCACGCTCCCCTCAAGGAGCAGGACTCCGAGTTGATCTGCACCGGCCAGGACTGCGGCCTGGCATACCCCGTCCGCGACGGTATCCCCGTCCTCCTCGTCGACGAGGCCCGCCGCCCCGCCTGACGACGACCGGCGATCGGAGACTGCCGCCCATGCTCGACGAATCGCTGCTCGACACGCCGGAGGCCCTCGCCGAGGCCGACCACCGCGCCCTCCTGCGCGGCGCCGCCGAGGCCGGGGCCCGCGTGCGCACCGCCGCCCGGCACGCCACCGAGGCCGGCGTCCACGACCTGAAGCCCGACGGCCGCCCCCGCGCCGTCCTCATCGCGGGCCCCGGCGCCGCCGCCGCCGGCGCCGCCGACCTGCTCGGCACCCTCGCCGGCCCCGGTAGCCCCGTCACCCGTCTGGCCCCCACCGGCGTCGCCCCGGCCGCAGGCGCCCTGCGCTGGGAACTCCCCGGCTGGGCAGGCTCGGTCGACCTGCTCCTGATCGCCACCCCCGACGGCACCGAACCGTCCCTCTCCCTCCTCGCCGACCAGGCCTACCGCCGAGGCTGCTCCGTCGTCGCCGTGGCCCCCGCCCGCACCCCGCTCGCCGAAGCGGTGGAAGGCGCCCACGGCCTCTTCGTACCGATGGCGACCGCCCCGTACGACGATCAGGACGAGCAACCCCCCCTCACCGCGTCCGCCCCCGGCATCTTCTGGGCGCTGCTGACCCCGCTGCTCGCCCTTCTGGACCGCGTCGGCCTGCTCACCGCCCCACCCGACGCCATCGAGAAGGTCGCCGACCGCCTCGACCACATCGCCGAACGCTGCGGCCCCGCCATCGCGACGTACAGCAACCCCGCCAAGACCCTGGCCGCCGAACTCGCCGACGCACTCCCGGTGATCTGGACCGAGGGCATCTCGGCCGGCCCGGCGGGCCGCCGCTTCTCCGCGGCCCTCGCCGAACTCGCCGGCCGCCCCGCCCTCGTCGCCGAACTGCCCGAGGCGCTCTCCGCGCACAACGCCCTGCTGGCCGGCCCGCTCGCCGCCAGCGCCGACCCCGACGACTTCTTCCGCGACCGAGTGGAGGAGCCGCCCGCCTTCCACGCGCGCGTGGTGCTGCTTCGCGACCGCCCGATCGGCGGCCTGACCGCCGCCCCGTCCGCCCGTGACCTGGCCCTCAGCCACGACACGGCGATCAGCGAACTGGAACCGGAACCCGGCGGCGAACTGGAGACCCTCGCGGAACTGATCGCCATCACGGATTTCGCCGCCGTTTACCTGGCGCTCGCCTCGGGCGCCTGATCCTGGGTCCGCACCTTCTGACCAGCGCTCGCCGAGCGGCGTACGTACGGAGACCAAGACACAGCATGGACCGCCTCGACAACACCGTCCGTCCCTACGCCTGGGGTTCCACCACCGCCATTCCGACGCTGCTCGGCGTCGAACCGACCGGCGAGCCGCAGGCGGAGATGTGGATGGGCGCCCATCCCGGCGCCCCCTCGCGGACGGCGCGCGGGACGCTCGTCGAGGTCGTCGACGCGGACCCGGAGAAGGAACTCGGCCCGGCGGCCGTGGCCAAATTCGGCCCCCGCCTCCCCTTCCTGCTCAAGATCCTCGCGGCCGGCGCCCCGCTCTCCCTCCAGGTGCACCCCGACCTGGAGCAGGCGAAGGAGGGGTACGCGGACGAGGAGCGCCGCAGCATCCCCGTCGACGCCCCGCACCGCAACTACAAGGACGCCAACCACAAGCCCGAACTGATCTGCGCGCTCACCGAGTTCGACGGTCTGTGCGGCTTCCGCGACCCGCTCCGGGCCGCCGACCTGCTCGACGGCCTCGGCGTCGACTCCCTCAAGCCGTACGCCGACGTGCTGCACGCCCACCCCGAGGACGCGGCCCTGCGCGAGGTCCTCACCGCGATCCTCACCGCAGACCGCGAGGAGATGGCCCACACCGTCGTCGAGGCCGCGGCCGCCTGCGACCGCCTCGGCGGCGACTACGCCCCCTACGCCGGCATCGCCCACCACTACCCGGGCGACCCCGGCGTCATCGCCGCCATGCTCCTCAACCACGTCCGGCTTCAGCCCGGCGAGGCCCTCTTCCTCGGCGCCGGCATACCGCACGCCTACCTCAGCGGCCTCGGCGTCGAGATCATGGCCAACTCCGACAACGTCCTGCGCTGCGGCCTCACCCCCAAGCACGTCGACGTCCCCGAACTCCTGCGCATCGTCCGCTTCGAGGCCGGCGACCCCGGCGTACTGCGCCCGGAGGCGTCCCCCGACGGCGAGGAGGTCTACGAGACCCCCATCGACGAGTTCCGGCTGTCCCGGTACGTCCTTCCGGAGGGCGGCTCCGCCCACGACCTCACCAGCGCCACCCCGCAGATCCTGCTCTGCACGGCCGGTACCGTGCGGGCGGACGAACACGAGCTGGGCCCCGGCCAGTCGGTTTTCGTACCGGCGGGCGAAAAGACCGAGATATCCGGAGCCGGCACGGTCTTCCGGGCCACTGTGATCGTATGACCGGGGTTGTGGACACCTGACGCGCCGCTGCCGGACAGGGCTGCAACAATGGCCCACCGGCAAAGGGCGGGCAAAGCCGCGACGAGGCGGGACCCCGTACGGCGTACGCACGAAGGCGAAGGGACAACGCGAACACATGAGCGCGTCAGGCGGCAACAAGGCGATCGTGGCGGCACTCGGTGCCAACCTCGCGATCGCGGCATCGAAGTTCGTGGCGTTCGCGTTCAGCGGTTCGTCGTCGATGCTCGCCGAAGGCGTGCACTCGCTCGCCGACTCCGGCAACCAGTTCCTGCTGCTGGTCGGCGGCAAGAAGGCGCAGCGCGAGGCGACCCCGCAGCACCCCTTCGGCTACGGCCGCGAGCGCTACATCTACGCCTTCCTCGTCTCGATCGTCCTGTTCTCGGTCGGCGGCATGTTCGCCATCTACGAGGGCTACGAGAAGATCAAGCACCCGCACGAGGTGGAGCACTGGTACTGGCCGGTCGGCGTCCTGGTCTTCGCGATCATCGCCGAGGGCTTCTCCTTCCGCACGGCCATCAAGGAGTCGAACGCACTGCGCGGGGGGCTGTCCTGGTCGCAGTTCGTCCGCCGCGCCAAGGCGCCCGAGCTGCCGGTCGTCCTGCTGGAGGACTTCGGCGCGCTGATCGGTCTGGTCCTCGCCCTCGGCGGCGTCGGCATCGCCCTGCTCACCGGCGACGGGATCTGGGACGGCATCGGCACCGTCTGCATCGGTGTCCTGCTCGTCCTGATCGCCCTCGTGCTCGCCGCCGAGACCAAGTCCCTGCTCCTCGGCGAGGCCGCCGGCACGGAAGAGGTCGAGAAGATCGAGGGCGCGATCGTCGACGGCGACACGGTCACCGGCATCATCCACATGCGCACCCTCCACCTCGGCCCCGAGGAGCTGCTGGTCGCCGCCAAGATCGCCGTCCAGCACGACGACACGGCCACCGAGGTCGCGAACGCCATCAACGCCGCCGAGGCCCGTATCCGCGAGGCCGTCCCGATCGCCCGCGTGATCTACCTCGAGCCGGACATCTACAGCGAGGCCGAGGCCGCCAAGGGTCCGGACCGCGAGGCGACGCCGGGCGGCCCCACCCCGAACGCCACCGGTCACTGACCGTCAGACCTGCAGGGGCCACGGCGGCGGTACCGACACCGCCGCCCGCCGCCGTACGACGAAGGCGGCGATACCCAGCCCACCGCCGGTCAGGACGAGAACGACCCCGACGATCACTCCGACCCCGATGACCCCGAGGGCGGTGTAGCCGTCGGTGACCCGGCCCCGGACGGCGGCCGTGGACACCGTCCCGTCGTGGTCGGACTCGAAGAACCGTGAGTCCCTCGCGTTCCCGCGGTAGTCGCCCAGCAGGAACAGCCGCCCCTTCGGGACCTTCACGTCGTACGGCTTGTGCAGGCCGCCGTCGGCGTCGCCACCCTTCACATACGGTTCCGCGAGCGGCTTGCCGTTCACGGTGATCCGCGCGTCGGCGCTCTCACCCGTGCAGCACACCACATGGTCACCGCCCACCCCGATGACCCGCTGCATCACGGGCTGGTCGAAGCCGTAACGGTCCGGCGCCGAGTACAGGACGACATCGCCCCGCCGCACCTCGCTCCCGTCGACCCGCTCGTACGCGATCCGGTCGCCCGGCTCGTACGTGGGGGCCATGCTCGCACTCGACACGATCGAGGCCCCGTACGCCTCCCGCCCGTACGCGAACGAGCCGATCGCCAACACCAGCCCCAACAGCCCCACCACGGCGGCCGCGACTCCCAGTCCCCTGCCCCTGCCCGACATCGCACCCCTCCCCATGCGGCACATCCGCGGGCGCGACGCTAGCGGGTGACTGTGAGCGGGCTGTACGCGGGCCCGCGCCCCGGCGGACGCGGGCCCCTCGGCTACCCGACCTCGCGCAGCACGCCGAGTACGGCCCGCTCGTCCGGCGCGGCCAGCAACCGCTCCCGGAACCCGGCATCCATCAGCTTCCGCGACAGCAGCGCCAGGATCCGCAGATGCTCGTCGCCCGCGGCCTCCTCCGGTACGGCGATCATGAACACCAGCCGGGCCCTCGTACCGTCCAGGGAGCCCCACTCGACGCCCTCCGCGGACCGGGCGAATCCGACGACGGGCTCGGTGACCACATCCGTCTTGGCATGGGGGATCGCGATCTCCTCCCCGAGCCCGGTCGTGCCCTGCTCCTCACGCCGCAACGCCGTGCGCACGAGCTCGTCCACATCCGCGACCCGCCCGGTCCGCGCCAGCAGCCCCGCCATCTCCCGGATCGCGTCCTCCTTACCGGCGGCATCGAGCCGGCCCTTCACGGTCCGCTCGGTGAGGTAACCGGAAAGGACGTCGACACGGCCCGCCTCCGCCCGGTCGTCATCCAGTGCGGCGGCCGGACTCGGGCCGGCCTGCGCGCTCTCGTGCGCGGCCTGTTCCGGTACGACGACTGTGGCCGGCGGTACGACGGCGGCGACGGCATCGGTGTCCGGCACGGCGTCGGCTGCCGGTGCTCCCTGACCCTCACCCGCGCCGACAGACGCCTGCGGGGCGGACACCCTCGGCTCGGCGTGCGCGCCCCTGAGCGTGGCCTGTTCCGGTGCTACTGCTACGACGGCACCGACGCCCGGCGCAGCCGCTCCGGCCCCTACCAGCGCGGGCTCGGACGCGTTCGCGATCCCGCTCGCGACGGGCTCCCCGCGCCGCTTCCGCTCACTGATGTCGATCAGGGCGACCGTCGTCAGCGCCGTGACCGCCGTGCCGATCGCCACGGCCACGAAGAACATCGGCACCCCGCTCACCGCGCCCAGCACGGCCACGATCGGCCCGCCGTGCGGCACCGCGTCCTCGACCCCGGCGAGCCCGGCTGTCGCACCGGCCACCGCGCCGCCCAGCATGTTGGCGGGGATGACCTGCGCCGGTCGGGCCGCCGCGAACGGGATCGCACCCTCGGAGATCCCGAAGCAACCCATGAACAGCGAGGCCAGACCGGTCTCCCGCTCCTGCTCGGTATAGAGCCGCTTGCGGATCAGCGTGGCCAGTCCCTGGCCCAGCGGCATGACCGGGATCGCGGCCGCGCACATGCCCATGACGGTCTGGTTGCCGGTCGCGATGAGCCCCGCGCCGAACAGGAACGCCGTCTTGTTGACCGGCCCGCCCATGTCGAACGCGATCATGATCCCGAGTATCGCCCCGAGCAGGATCGCGCTCGTTCCCGTCATCCCGCTCAGCCAGCTGGTCAGGTGCTCGAAGACCCAGGAGATCGGCTTGCCGATCACGTAGATGAAGAACAGCCCCAGCGCCGTGGTCGCCACGATGGGGATCACGATGATCGGCATGATCGGCTGGACGAACTTCGGAACCCTGACCTTCTTGATCCACAGCACCAGGTACCCGGCGAGAAACCCGGTCACGATCGCCCCGATGAAGCCCGCGCCCGCCTTGGAGTCGTACAGCGACCCGGTGTTCGCGATCCAGCCACCGATCATGCCCGGCACGAGCGCGGGCCGATCGCCGATGGCGTACGCGATGTACCCGGACAGAATCGGCACCATCAGCGTGAAGCCGATGACGCCGATGTTGTTCACGTCCATCCAGAAGGAGTCCTTCGGGATGACCAGACCACCGGAGGGGTCGGTGTGCCCGCCGAGCGAGAGCGAGATCGCGATCAGCAAGCCGCCGACCACCACGAACGGGATCATGTAGCTGACCCCGTTCATCAGGGCCTTGTACGCGACGCCGCGCTCCTTGCCGCCCGCAGGGGCAGGGGCGCCCGTGCCGTCCGCCATGTGCACGGGCGCCGACCGCACCTGGTCGATCAGCCGTTCGGGGTGTCGTATCCCCTCGGCGACCCCGACCGTCAGGACCCGCTTGCCGGCGAAACGGCTCAGGTCCACATCCTTGTCGGCGGCGACGATGATGCCGTCGGCCGTTCTGACATCGTTGTCATCGAGGATGTTTTCGGCCCCGATGGAACCCTGGGTTTCCACCTTCATGTCGATGCCGCGGCTCTCCGCGGCCTGCGCGAGCTTTTCCGCCGCCATGTATGTGTGCGCGATGCCGGTCGGGCACGCGGTCACGGCGAGCAGTTTCAGCCGCTTCTGCTCGCCACCGTCGCTGCCCGTGGGGGGAGGGTCGGCCGGACTTGTCACGTCGATCTCCTAACGCCTTTGTCACGCGGGCCGCCGTCCCGGACGCCCCGCAAGATCGATCAGATGCCAGTGTTCCGATCGCCTCGCATCCTGCCAACATCCGCGGCCCGACTCAAAGGTGCGAAATCTCCCTGTTCAACGGGCTTATTGCCCTCTGTCCCCCGCTCCGAGGGGTGACCTGATGCCGTCCCCGCGACGGCCCGCCCCGCTCGTCCCCGCCCGCCCTTCGCCTGTCGTGATCGGCGTGATGCGTTCGGAGGTGGACTGGGGGCGGCCGGGCCCGCCGGTGTAGCTTGGGGTGGAGTCAGACGTCGCTGCTGATGGCGGTCGGGCGGTCCCAGCGCGGACCGGCCGAGGGAGAGAGGGCCTCCGACGGACTGCGCTGCGCGCACGTGGCATGCCTGTGTCCCCTTTCGGGCACTCCTGTGTCCGCCGCCGCGCAGACCAGCCCTACCCAACCTCGCCCCAACCCGAGGAGCAGCTCGCAATGACGACTGTCGACAACCGACAGGACTTCAAGGTCGCCGACCTCTCCCTGGCCGAGTTCGGCCGCAAGGAGATCACCCTCGCCGAGCACGAGATGCCCGGCCTGATGTCGATCCGCAAGGAGTACGCCGAGACGCAGCCCCTCGCGGGCGCCCGCGTCACCGGCTCCCTGCACATGACGGTGCAGACCGCCGTCCTCATCGAGACCCTGGTCGCCCTCGGCGCCGATGTCCGGTGGGCGTCCTGCAACATCTTCTCCACCCAGGACCACGCGGCCGCCGCCATCGCCGTCGGCCCGAACGGCACGCCCGAGAACCCGCAGGGCGTCCCGGTCTTCGCCTGGAAGGGCGAGACCCTGGAGGAGTACTGGTGGTGCACGGAGCAGGCGCTGACCTGGCCGAACAGCCCCACCGGCGGCCCGAACATGATCCTGGACGACGGCGGTGACGCCACCCTCCTCGTCCACAAGGGCGTCGAGTACGAGAAGGACGGCAAGGTCCCCTCGCCCGACACCGCCGAGTCCGACGAGCACCGCGTCATCCTCGAGCTGCTGAACCGCACCATCACCGATGGCTCGCAGAAGTGGACCCAGCTCGCCTCGGAGATCCGCGGCGTGACCGAGGAGACCACGACCGGCGTCCACCGCCTGTACGAGATGCAGCGCGACGGCGTCCTCCTGTTCCCGGCGATCAACGTGAACGACGCCGTGACGAAGTCGAAGTTCGACAACAAGTACGGCTGCCGCCACTCCCTGATCGACGGCATCAACCGCGCCACCGACGTCCTCATCGGCGGCAAGACCGCGGTCGTCTGCGGCTACGGCGACGTGGGCAAGGGCTGCGCGGAGTCCCTGCGCGGGCAGGGCGCCCGCGTCATCGTCACCGAGATCGACCCGATCTGCGCGCTGCAGGCGGCGATGGACGGCTACCAGGTCACGACCCTCGACGAGGTCATCGACAAGGCGGACATCTTCGTCACCACGACCGGCAACAAGGACATCATCATGGCCTCGGACATGGCCAAGATGAAGCACCAGGCGATCGTGGGCAACATCGGTCACTTCGACAACGAGATCGACATGGCCGGCCTGGCGAAGATTCCGGGCATCGTCAAGGACGAGGTCAAGCCGCAGGTTCACACCTGGAAGTTCCCCGACGGCAAGGTGATCATCGTGCTGTCCGAGGGCCGTCTGCTGAACCTGGGCAACGCCACCGGTCACCCCTCCTTCGTGATGTCCAACTCCTTCGCGGACCAGACGCTGGCCCAGATCGAGCTGTTCACCAAGCAGTCGGAGTACCCGATCGGTGTGTACACGCTGCCCAAGCACCTCGACGAGAAGGTCGCCCGACTTCACCTGGACGCACTCGGCGTGAAGCTGACGACGCTGCGTCCGGAGCAGGCGGCGTACATCGGTGTCGAGGTCGACGGCCCGTACAAGTCCGACCACTACCGCTACTGAGTCCGCAGCCCCGCCCGCTGTGAGCGCGTCCGTGCACTGACGCGCTCCTCAGCAGCAGGCCGCAGCACCTCCGAGGCAGGCCCCCGCACCCCCGTGTCGGGGGCCTGCCCCGTTGGCGCCCTCACGGCCGGCCCCGCTCGTCGCGGTGTTCCGACCAGCCCGTCAAGACCCAGGACCCCCATGCCCCGCGGCCGTTATTCGCTCCACGATCCGCACGATCACACCCCCCTCGCGGAAGAGCACTTCCACTGCGCCCCCGGCCCCTCCGGCTGGCGCTACGTCTCTCAGCTGACCTCCCCCTCGGGCGACCACACCGGCTCGGTCGACCTCGCCCTCGATGAGCTGGGCCGCCCCATCCGCCTCGAACTCCACGCGGGCGGCTGGCAGGTCCGAGGCGCCGCTCTCGACGGCGTCACCTGGGTCCGTACGGACCCCACCGGCACTCATGCCACCGAAGGCAACGTCCACGCGCACGCCTTCGCCGGCACGTCCCCCGCGTTCCTCGTCGCCACCACCCGTCTCCTGCGCCTCACCCCCTCCACCTCCGCGACCCGCGTACGTCTCGTCGCCTTCACGGACCCGGTCCTCGCCCCGCGCACCGTGGACCAGTCCTGGGCCTTGGTGAAGAGAGAAACACACGGCACTGACAACGGCCCGCTGACCGTGGACACATACCAGGTCACAGCACTGGACACGGGCGAACAGCACGCGGTGCACATCGCCGGCGACGTGGTGCTCGCGGCCCCTGGAATCGAGCTGGAGGACTTGGAGTCGCCGCCGTCGGTGTTCGGATGAGACGACGCGGAGCGGACCGACTGGAGGGCGCGGACCGGCTGGAGGGCCAGGGAGGGCAGGGCGGAGCAGAGCAGGGCGGAGCAGAGGAGCCGGGTGGACCGCCGGAAGATCAGGCGGGGGGCATGAACCCGGTGGAGGGCCGGTCGGCCGTCGTCGCGTCCTGCGCCGCAGAGGGCCCTGTCGCCTGCGGCGAAGGTGCCGAAGCGGGTTGCGCGGGCGACGCCTGCGGACCGTACGTGACCGGCACACCGGTCGAGGGCACCCCGCCGACATCAGGGCGCCCGGCAACGGGGCCGGCGGCAACGGGACCGCCGACAGCAGGGCCGGGGGCACCGACCACGCCGGGTGACCCGCCGGCCGTCCCGTTACCGAAAGCCCGCCGGACCTCCCGCACCTGCCGTTCCTGCACCACCGCTGCCAGATAGGCGGCCGGCGGCACCCCGTGCGGTACAGGAGCCCCCGTACGATCCGCGAGATCGACGGCAAGCCGTGCCGCCATGGCCCAGCCGACCTGGGGGTCCAACTGCTGCATCCGGGTCAGGTACTGCCGGATCGCAAGCCACAGACCATCGGGAACCGAGGACAGGTCAAGCCCGGAGAACCGCCCGGCGAGCCAGGGCGGAGGCGGCGGCACAAAACTCGTCCGTGCCACGGGGACCCGCTCCCGTACGACCAGAGTTCCCGCGAACACGTCACCGAGCCGCCGCCCCCGCTCCGAAACGAGCGAGGCGATGACGGCCACGACCCCGAACGTCATCAGAATCTCGACCACGCCGATCGCGCCCCGCACCAGCGCGTGCCGGAACCGGATCGGTCCGCCGTCGTCGCGCACCACCCGCAGCCCGACCGCCATCTTGCCCAGGGAACGCCCGTGACTGAGCGTCTCCACCGCGATCGGCCCGCCCACCAGCACAAGCAGGAACGTCGCGATCGACACCGCGATCTGCGCGGCCTCGTCCAAGGAAGCCGTGGACAAAACCAAGGCCACCGTCACGACCAGGTAGGCGACCATGGCAACGGCCAGATCGAGCAGAATGGCCAACGCCCTGCTGGGCAGCCTCGCGGGGCGCAACTCCAGCGCCACCGCCTCGCCCGTCACCAGCTCACTCACGTCCGCCGTCCCTTCCCTGGCCTGCCCCGAGACCGGTCAGTCTGCCAAGCTGAGGGCGCATCGCGCCGCAGTACGACAAGCCGACACAACGACGAGCCGCCGACGAACAGCCCAGGAGCAGGCAAAACCGATGGATCTCGACGTCTTCGTCTCCGCCCACCGAGCCGAGTGGGACCGCCTGGACGCCCTGCTGGGACGCCAGCGCCGCCTGACCGGAGCCGAGGCCGACGAACTTGTCGTCCTTTACCAGCGCACCGCCACCCACCTCTCCCTGATCCAGTCCAGCGCCCCGGATCCCCAGCTGACCGGCAGGCTCAGCCAACTGGTGGCACGCGCGCGTAGTGCGGTCACCGGCACCAGGCGCGCCTCGTGGCGCGACGTCACCCGCTTCCTTTCCCACGGTTTCCCCGCCGCGGTCTACCGGTCCCGCCACTGGTGGGTACCCACCGCGCTGCTGTCCACCGTCGTGGCGGTCCTGCTCGGCTGGTGGATCGGCACCCACCCCGAAGTGCAGTCCTCCATAGCGGCGCCCAGCGAACTGCGTCAGCTCACCCGCCCAGGCGGCGAGTACGAGACGTACTACTCGAGCCATCCCGCGGCCGCCTTCGCGGCACAGGTCTGGACGAACAACGCCCAGGCCGCCGCGCTGTGCCTGGTCCTCGGAGTCTTCCTGGGCCTCCCGGTCCTGTGGATCCTCTTCGAGAACATGCTCAATCTCGGGGTCGGCATCGGCCTGATGTCCTCCGCCGGCCGCCTCGACACGTTCCTGGGCCTCGTCCTCCCGCACGGCCTGCTGGAACTGACCGCGGTCTTCGTAGCCGCCGGCACCGGTCTCCGCCTCGGCTGGACCCTCATCGACCCCGGCCCGCGCAGCAGGCGGGCCGCCCTCGCCGAGGAGGGCCGCGCCGCGGTGGGCATGGCGATCGGTCTCGCCCTGGTCCTCTTCGTCTCCGGTGCCATCGAAGGCTTCGTTACGCCCTCGGGCCTCCCCACCTGGGCCCGGATAGGCATCGGAGTCGGGGCGGAACTGGCCTTCCTCACGTACGTCTTTGTCCTGGGGGGCCGCGCCGCCAGGGCCGGGGAGACGGGCGACGTGGAGGAGGCCGAGCGCAGCGCCTCGGTGCCGACGGCCGCCTGATGTGCGGACTGCCTTCCCGAGCTGTTAATCTCTCCTTCGCCCCACAAGAGCTGTTGACACGGCCTGCGTGGGGAGGTAGATTCAAACAGTTGCCTGGAACTGGATCTAGTCCGGTCGGTGACAGTGAGTGTCTTCCCGCTTCTCGGAACATTGATTCCGGAGAAGCCATCCCGGTCATTCGGAAATGGGCGGCCGATCAAACGGCTCGAAACTTCTGATAAAGTCGGGACCGCCGGAAAGGGAAACGCGAGAGCGGGAACCTGGAAAGCACCGAGGAAATCGGATCGGAAAGATCTGATAGAGTCGGAAACGCAAGACCGAAGGGAAGCGCCCGGAGGAAAGCCCGAGAGGGTGAGTACAAAGGAAGCGTCCGTTCCTTGAGAACT
>NZ_JBIAWZ010000031.1:0-79682 GCF_042896175.1 Streptomyces sp. NPDC001315
AGATCACCACGAGTCACGCAACCGGTCTACCGCATCCAGCACCCTCCCGAAGCGGGAATGACCGATCCGTGATCTCAACTCAGAACAGGCCCTAGCCCCACTCCTTGGCTGACGAAAAGACCGTTCGCACTGGCGAAACCATGCGCACGACAGATAGCGTCTGTAAGTCTGACGTCGCACAGCGTCACGGCTGCGGCATCACCCAACAACTTCACGCGCTTGAACACCGACCTAGGGGGAAGTGCATGCGCCCGGACGACGGCGGCGGAGACTTCCGCGGCATCAACCCGGACAGACTTGGTGATTTGATCAAGGTGATCAACACCAATTCCGGCGATGGTGGTGCGGCGGGCCAGCCACGCATCAACAGCTGGATGAGCCAGGTGCGGCGACTTCAGATGGACACCTCTCGCCTGACGAAGATGACCAAGCACCTCAGCTGGGCGCACGATCAACTCCCTATGCTCCGCCGCCGACACAGCCTGGCCATGGATGAGGAGAGGCGGAACAAGGAGATCGGTCTCGGCGGCGGCATGGTCTCCGCCGGCGCCGGCGACATCGGCAGGTTCAAGACCCAGTCCGAAGCCCAGAAGGCCGCAAAGAAGGACGCGAAGGCCTACAAGGACGGGGACATGGATCTCGACGAGTACATGAAGAAACTCGAGGCCAACCAGACCGACCCGGACTACTGCAAGGCCGCGATGGACGAACTCGGCGACACGGCGCTCTACCGGCTGCAGGACGGCCCTATGATGTACAACCCCGAGAACCCCGAAGCCGGAACACGCATTCTGGCGACGGCGGTCGCCACCGCCATGCGGAACGGAACGTCGTTCAAGGACGACCACGGGAACGAGGACCTGCAGCACCTGTCCGGACTCCTGGCCTACGCCGACTTTCCGACGGACGTCGTAGCAAACCTCGGCAAACAGTGCCTTGCGCCAGCCAACTACATGTACGGCAAGCAGGTCTGGGAGGCCATGGGCACCGACCCTGCGGCCTCCACCAAATTCCTGCACGACAACATGGACGTCATTCCGGCCTGGATGAAGGATGACTCCGACCACCACGGCGGACTTCCGGACTACCAGGCGAAGGCGTTTGCCGGGGTAATTGCGGCGGGGACGCTGAACGGGATGGGCGCGGATGAAAACGTAGCCGCGGACAACACCAAGAAGCTCATTCAGTATTACGCCAGCCACGACGGGGAGCATACCCATTCAGAGGTGCAGGCTGTTTTTGCCAAGGATATCTCCCACTACTTCCCGGACCTTCAGGCCTCATTGACCGACCCCGGTTTCACAGACATGGACCTGGGCAAGGGACATGTCACTGTCACTTCGGAAGAGTGGCAGGCCTTCACCGGCGAGGCAATGCAAAATGCAGATGCAGGTGCAAAATTGCTGGTCTATGCTGCGCAGCAGGCTGATGCGTTGTCCAGTGATAACCCGAAAAATCCGGTAGCGACGCACGCATCCGGGGTAATTGAGGGATTTTTCAGCCAGGAGGCGGACAATGTTTACCAGCAAATGGTGCACGACCAAAAGGAAGGAGCAGACGAATGGAAGAGTAAGTTTCAAGAGCAGGCCAATACGGCAGCAGACACCGTGATCGACGTCGCTCTAGATCCACAGGGCGCTGCCAAGACTGTCACGGTGACCGTTGTCAAGGATGTGATTCACCTTACTACGGACGCGTTCTGGCCGGATGGCGATGCCCCTAAACCTGCTCCGCCCAAGGATGTCACCTGGGCTCACGACTGGCAGAGGGAAGCAGCGAACAAATATGTCGTGGAGGGTGGGAGGTTCAAGCCGGTTACCACCCCTGACGGAATTACTTGGACCGGGGACGCGGCGGAATACGCTAAAGAGTACAACTGTCCTGAGTTTCTTAACTCGCGAGGGCTACTAGAATTGTCTGGGTCGGCTGATCAGCAGGCGGCTCAGAGGGTGGCCTATAACGCCTGGCTGAAAGACCCTGCAGTAGGGCAGTCGATCGCCGGGGACGACGGATTCACTACACGTGATCTCGGTCGCCACGACGGTCAGGATTTGGCAGGTGCATCGTGATGCGGCGATGGCTGCTAACCGTTGTCCTTCTTGCGGTGACCATCAGTGCCTGCTCAAGTGGCAGCAACAGGCCGAGTGAAGCGGATGGTAAGAAAATAGCCAACGAAACCCGGCGGTCAGTTGCCGAGACCTATTGGCAACTCTATAGCTCGATTGACGACGCGGCGTTCACGACGGGTGCCGACGGGTCATTCGCGCGATGCGAAAAGAACGACCAAAAATTGGTGCGCTATACCGTCAGGACCATACTCGATTCCCGGGACAGTAAGGGAAGTAAAGAAACGGAGGAGCAACTCACATCAGCAGTGGCCGCACGCTTCTCGCGCGTCGGCTGGCATCTGTCACAGGGGCTTCACCGTTCCGCGACAAAGGGCGGCATTAAGGCGGAGTTGTTGCCGCCTGAATTTTCTGGCGACACCGCGACAGTGGCATTCGAGGTACAGAGCAAGTGCGTGGATGTGGGTTCGATAACGGATAGACTGGTGGACAGCTACGGCCCGAAAACGGACGTCTATGAGAGTTCGAAGAAGGACGCGGCTCCCATTCCTACGACGTTCCCCAAGCCGGGTGTCTAACGTGGCGTATGCACTTCATGGCACAAGGATCCGGCGGTAGAAAATAAGGTCGCCGGTGTTATGGGGTCACGACTTTGCGCAAGGTCGCTATGACGACCAAGAACCTGGTGGGTGGCTGATGATGCGTCGGCGATGGCCCCGGCCGCTTTCCTGTTGGCCATGCCCTGGGGCTTGAGTTCCTTCAGTGGATTTCACCGTTCGGCAACTGGGAATGTCATCAGCGTTGAGCTCATACCGTCACCAGTCGATGGAATTTCGGTCGAGTGCAGGAGCGGAGTGAATGCGTGAAGGTGGGCAAGGCTGCGGGTGCGCTCACAGGTGACTACGCCAACGTATCGGACAATTATAAAAGCTCTCAGGCATCGGCATCTCCGGTCCCCACGGCATTCGATAAGCCATAGGTGCAGTCTGCGAATGAGGCGCCGGTTCAGCGAACCAAGAGCATCGACGGTATGGCCCCTGTGGGAGGTAGCGATGACTGACCAGGCTGAAAAGAAGGTTCCAAGCCCCGTATGGCAGGAGTTGGACAAGCTCTACCAAGAGGTGTCCAAGGACATCGCTACCGTGGCCGATGCGCTCAAGACCGCCGACAGGCAGATGGCCGCCGGCAAGGGCGACGTCTGGGTCGGTCCCAATGCCCGGGCCTGGGGGAGCGATCTGCACGGAGCCAATGCGGACCTGTCCAAGCAGGCGCATGACTTCCTGGCCGAGGTGCAGAGGCAGCGCGCTTCGCACCCGAAGGAAGTCACCCAGGCAGAAGCGGACACCGAGCGTCGATTTCTAGCCGGGCGGCTGGGCTGACCACACTCTCCGAGGCCGGTGTGCTGCGATCAGCAGTGCTATCGCGGCCTGCACATACTGTTGGTTGGTCCTGGTGGGTGCCGATCGCCGCCTACCGCGCTTGAAAGCTTCCCTCGCTCTTCTCCGGCCAGCCACAATGCCCGTCGGGGTCGCGGGACGCGTTCTGGCTCGGCGGGAGGATTCTGCTGGGCGGTGGCCGTGGACTCGTCGGCGAACGGTCCCTGCCAGATGGGGAACTGACCTCGACCGTTACAGGTCACCACATTCGGCTGGGCCGGGTGGCGGGTGCGGTGACTGGGGGGCGAAGGTGAGGGCGCCCTCTGGCGGCGCGCCGCCGCGACGGTGACGAATGCGATCAGTGCCGCGGAGGTCAGTACGGCGGCAGTCGTGAGGGGCAGCGCGACGGCGGTGTGGTGGCTGTGCTCGGGCGCCGGGTTGTTGTCCCCGTACTCGTTCACGCCCCTCAGCGAGCCCAACAGATGATCGAGCGAGCTCGTCAGGTGCTCGCTACGTCCCGCACGAACGCATGGCCCCATTTCAAGTGCGGCGTACCCGGCACACACGAGAGCCAGGCCGAGCGGGACGCCGGAGAGGGTATTCCACGCGGCCCGGGGGTGTGCAGCCGGGAAGGGACGGTGCGGAGGCTGCGGGGTGTCGGCGTCGTTCCTAAAGGCTGTCCCGTAAATGAACTTTGACTCGCCGGGAGTGGGGTCGGTCGCGGTGCGGTCCGCTCGCCTATCCGGCGAGGGCGAGGTTGTGCAGGCGAGCGATGCCGAGCATGGCGTGATGGACTCCGTCGCCCTTGAGACGGCAATCGCGCCGGATCTTCCAGCTCTTCATCCGGGCGAAGGTGTGCTCAACGCGGGCGCGTACCTGTTTGTGGGACTTGTTGTGTGCCTGCTTCCAGGCAGGTAGTTCTTCGCCCTTGCGACGCCGGTGGGGCATGACCAGGCCGGTTCCCGGGTAGCCACCATCGGCGATCGTCATCGTGTTGCCGACGGCGGACTTGCACCCGGATTCCTCCCATGCCTTGCAGTCATTGCGGTTGCCGGGAAGCGGCCGACCGACCACGACGACCAGGCGGCTGTCAGCATCGATGACGACCTGATGGTTGGTGGAGTAGCGATAGTTCTTCGACTGTTCGGCCACCGAGTGGTCGCGAGTGGGCACCAGAGTGCCGTCCACAATGAGCACGGTGTCCTTGCGGAACCGCTTCCGGGGCTGGAGCGCGAGCAGGGGCCCGAGGTGGTCGATGATGCGGTCAGCCGCGGACTTCGAGACGCCGAAGAGCGGGGCGAGTTGGCGCATCGTCAAGTTCGTGCGCCAGTACGCTGCGATCAGCAGCACCCGGTCCTCCAACGACAGCTCCACGGCCGGCCCCTGCGGGCCGCGTCAGCCCCGTCACGACGCAGCATGGTCACCAACTTGCCGAAGCAGCGCGGACTCAGCCCGGTGAACGGGGCTATCCAGGACGACTGTGACGCCGTGATCACACCAACCATGTGGCAGATCATTTCAGTTGCCGACACACTCCCCACGACCGATCCTGAGCACCGGACGAGCAAGGAGGACAGGATGGGACTCGCGCTCTTCCCCGGAGACGACGATGTGACCAGTCCGGACATCTCCTGGTCCTACACCGGCTTCAACATGTTCAGGGAGTGGCTGGCCCAGGCCGAGGGGTTCACCCTTTCCGAGATGTACGGCTTCGGCGGAGACCGCCCGTGGAGCAGCGTCTCAACGACTCTGGCACCACTCCTGGATCATCCAGATGACGACGGTCCGGACCTCACGCCCGCTCAATGTGCGGCCATGCTGCCCCGGCTGGAAGCGGTCATCGACCAGCTGCAACACGATGGCAGTGACCCCGTTCTCCAACGACGCATCGACGACACCCGCCAGTTGGTCACCGTCATGAAGTTCTGCCTGGACAAAGACATTGAGCTCATCTTCGGCTGACCATGGGACCGCAGACGGCCAGAACTTACGGGACAGCCCTTAGCGGTTGACTGCTTGGATCTCCTGGACCGTGATGTCCTGGGTCGTTCCGAAGACGCCATTGGGGAGTTTTCCTGCCTCGCCGTTGGAGCCCTTCCAAGTAATCTCCCAGGTGACGGTGGCCTTCAGTTTGTAGGCTCCGCCGCCGGAAGAGCGAAGGTAGGTGACACCACAGGGCGGAGTTTTGGCGGCCTTGCCTGCGGCGTACGGCTCGCCGATGGAGCCGTCGGCGTTGATCGTGCATTCGCCGTTCGCGGGGTAGGTGGTCGCGTCGGCGGTACCGGGCTCCAGCTTCAGGGAGACGGGCTTGGCGGTCGTCGTGGCTGAGAGGTTCCAGCCGGCGACATCGAGGGAGGCGGTCACGGACACCTCGTGGAAGTCCGTCGCGTCGAGCCAGGCCCAGGTGGGGAGGTTGACCTTCGTACTCTGCTCAGGAGCGAGGGTGACCTTGGTGTCGGGGACCTGGATCCGGCTGTAGGCGAGTCCGGCCAGTGTTTCCGCATCAATGGCGTTCTCCACGTCCGGAGTTTCGCCGTTGTCAACCCAGAAGTCGGCCTTGTCGCAGGCCCAGATTGCATCGTCGCCGATACGGCTGTCATCTCGGGCCGAGGTCCAGAACATCCCCTCGCCGCTCTTCTCCTTGTTGAAGTCGGTATAAGGATGGCCCTTGATGAATCGGTTCTCGAATCCCTCCTGAGCCTCCTTCTTCCCAGAGAAGAGTGGGGTGTTGACGAGATCCTTGTACTGCTGCTCTTTGGCTTCGGGCGTGTACTTCGGCTCGTACCAGCATGCAGGTGGAGTCCAGTTACCCACGGCCGTGACCGTGCCGGTGGACTTTCCGCTCCCGTTCTTCGACAGGTCGAAACTGACTTGGGAGCTGATCTCCTGGTTGTGGGAGCCGGCGCCGGTGTCGTCTTCGTACTGGGAGTCGTCAGTGATGGTGGCGACAGCTGTGGTCGGAAGTATCAGTGACGTAGTAGCCAGCACGACGGTCGTGCCGAGCGTTGCGGCAAGGCGAAGCCTCACGGAGTGCACGCCTTGTTCCCCCTGTCTGACAGCCCATCCGTCGTCTGCCACACGCCCTGCTTGTTCTTCTCGACCTTGACGTTGTAAAGGACGTACGAATCGTCCGTCACCGCAGTCTTGTTGGTCTTGTTGGTTTTGCGGGTCTTGCTGAAAGCCTGGCTCTCATCGGAGCAGTAGCGAACAGACCCGGACGTGTCGCTGGACAGTGTCACCCGGGGCGCGAAGTACCTGATCTTGCCGGTGATGCTCAGGCCCTTGTCGATGAAGGTCTGGACCCACTCCGACGTGGTGACCAGCGCGTCACCTTGGTAGTAGAAGGACAAAGCCGATTCTTTGGTGCTGCCCTGGGTGATCGCGAAGTCGGTCGCGGTCTGAGCGCCCTGGACATCGGCCAGCAGTGCGTCCTTGGAGGAATCACCCGTCTTCCAGTCTTCGAACGTATCTTGCAAGTCCGAGGGCAGGGTGACGTTGGGGCGTTGCACCGAGCTCGTTGCCGATGCGTTCGGCGAGGCGGATGCGGTGTCGCCGGAGTCGGCGCCCTCGATCTTGTCGTTGGCTTTCGAATCGCCGTCGCTGCTGCCGCAGGCCGTCAGCAGCAGGGCTGCGGTCGCGGCGAGCGCGGCAGCAACGGGCAAAGGGCGGCGCTTCACATGGGCTCCCCGTGATACAGAAGTTCAGTCAGTGGCACAGACGGTATCTGTGGGGTTCCCGGTTTCGCCAGCGCGAACTTCCCTACGAGTGAGGGCAATTAGGGGCGTATGGGGCTCTTGTTGACGTGCGCTGTGGCCTGATCGTGCCCCAGGAGGTGACCGCCACGGACGCTTGGCTGGTTGCGTCCGTGGCCGTCCTCGTTGCGGGATTCCGTTTCGTTATCGCTGCGCTTTGCACCTCTGGCACGCGCACGGCGGATACGCCGACGTCCACGGCAACGGCTCAGCGCGCCCGCCGGCCAGGATTTCGACCCTGCCTCGATCTTCGGTCACGGTGCCCTCGGTGTCGATCTTGTAGACGTGGAGGGTGAGGCGGGACTGGCGGGGGGCTGTTGCCAGGAGCTCGAGTACGTCCGTCAGAGGCGGGTAATAGGTGGCGCACTCCGGGCATGCGTACACGTTAAAGCCGGGGCCCGTCGCGGCGTGGACCTCGTGAACCAGGACTGGTTCGTCCGTGGTGCGTTGGCAGCGGGCGCACATCCGCACGGCGGGGCGCGTCATCGGGGGGTCGCCGGTACTCGTACGCCGTGGATCCGTTTCGGTCCTACGTCGATGCCGAGAGTCGCCAGGCGGGCGGCTCGGCGGCGTTCGCGTTGGCGGCGGAGTTCGGCGGGGTCCAGGACGTAGGGGCGCACGAGGTGTGATGCGTCGCCGTCGAGGAGCTCGGTGAAGCGGGGTGGTGGCGTGGGGATGAAGCGGAGGGGTGGGAGTGCGCCGAGGCGGTGTCGGCCGCCTGGGCGTGGGGTGCAGATGCTCAGCACCCAGGCGAGGGCGCGGAGAGTAAGGTCCAGCATGTTGACGCTCCTAACTAGCGTTGGCCGCGCCCCGGGACGGTTGCCTCCGTCGCCGGGGTCTTCACTTAGGCAGGCACGCTACAGGGTGATGCTGGGAGGTGTATAGCGGTTAGGCGCGCTCCGTTGGTATGTGGAGCCGAGTGGCGTCGTACGTTGTTCGATATGACGCCAGATCCCGGACAGTCGCCGATCGACCCCAACAAGATCGCGTATGTCTACATGCAGATGGCCGATCACATCGCTGAACGGATCGCCAAAGGGGAGCTCCGGCCTGGTGCTCGACTGCCGGGTGAGCGTGATCTTGCCGCCGAGTACGGAGTCGCGCATCTGACTGCCCGCCGCGCCACCCGCGAACTCCGCGAACGCGGTCTCGTGGTCACGCTCCCCGCGAAGGGCACCTTCGTTGCCTATCCCGAAACTGGCGAGCCTGTAGATCGCGACGACACCTAGGCTCCGCTGGCAACGGGTTCGCGGACGGGAGCCGGGAAGCGTATACGTCACGTATACTCGGTGCGTGTCTGACGTCATGATCCGCGTGCCCTCTGAAGTCCGTGACCAGCTTGCCGCCGTGGCTGAGGCGCGCGGTACCAGCCTTCGGGCCCTCATGCAGGAAATAGCTGCTCAGACTCTGACTCCTGAGCAGATCAAGGCGCGGGCCGATCGCACCCGTGCTCTGCTTGCCGAGCGGTTCGGGCATTACGTCACGGACGAGGAGTCCGCCGAGATGCGGCGCAAGATGAGTGAGGCCGCGGCTGCTCGCCGTGCTGCTCTGGCAGATGCGGAGTCGTCCCGTTGAACGAGGTCGAACACTATGTCCTCGATTCCCCGACCCTCCTTGCGATGGGAGGCAACAAGCAGGTCTCCGGTCTCATTCACGCGGCTGCGGCCAGCGGTGACGTTCGGCTCTGGGTGCCCATCCTGTGTCTCCTGGAGGCGGAGCGTGAGCGTGGGGGGATCGTCGAGCACGCCGGCGTGCTGGTCGACGTGATGCACCTGATCGACGACGACTACACGATGGCCGTGACCGTAGCCGAACTGTGCCGCGACGGCGTCCCGTTCGGTGCCGCGGCGGCGGTGCATGCCGCCCGGCCGAACCAGATGCTTCCCGTGGGGGCGCTCGTCGCAACGGTCGAGCCAGAGTTGTACGACGGTCTTGGTGTCGGAGTCATGGACCTGAATTCCTGACAGGAGAGCGACTTCGGCTGCGCCCCAGCAAGGCCGTTCGTGGTGACCGGGTCAGCTCGCTTCTGTGCTGGGCGGCGGCGCCTGTCCGAGATCGGCCCACTCCGCGAACACCAGCTCAAGAGGAGGCGCTCCTGACCTTCGGCTTGCCGAGGCTTGGCAGTCCTTGTGCCAGTCCAGGTTCGTACGCGGCGGAGTTCCTTCAGGTTGCCGTCGACGAGGGCTGACGTGACGCTGCATGACGCCAACTGCCTGTCAGGCGGGCTTCGCGCGCAGGTCGTGAGGGGGCCGCGTGGGGTGCGCTATGCGTATTGATTACTGTGGCTTTACTGTGGCTTGATGCGGGGCGGGTGGTCTGCGCTGCGGTTGCTTGCCCGAGGTGCGGGGGTCTTTTCCGGTAAGTCCCTTTCGGCTGCTTCGGGGGTGCGGAGAGAAACGAGAGGCGTCGGGCGTATGAGCGGAGTTTCCTTCGAGCTTCAGCGTGCGGCGGCGTCCGCCAAAGGGCCTCGGGGTGAGGTCTTCTCGTGGGTGGGGCAGGTTGAGGGGCTCGGTCGTATCGAGCTGGCCTTCCCCACCGAGCACAGCGACTATCCGGCCGAGTACTGCGAGGTGGCCGTGAGCGGGGAGAGTTTCCCGCTCACCACGTATCTCGGGTTGCGTTACCTGCGGCGTCCGTTGCTCGCCAGGGGCGAACTGCGGGTCGACTGGGATCCCGCGGAGCTCAGCCGGAATGTGTGGTGGCCCGGGCGGAAGGGTCGCGCCCTTCGGATGAGGGTCAAAGGGCGTACGTACACCTATGCGCAGCTGGGCAACAAGCGCAGTCACGAGCTGGTCCGGCCCGGTGCCGGGGTGCGGGTGAAGCGGTCGAGCTGGACCAATCCGCGGACCATCACCGGGACTTGTATCGGTGAAGCCGACGCCCTCGACATCAGTCTCGCGCTCGTTCTCGAGGCCGTGTACACGCGCAATCTCTCCATGTCCGGCGCGCTGGTGTCGCTGCCCGGGCGTTTCCTCAATCGGTTCAACGATCTCTGACCGGTTCAACGATCTCTGGATTTCAGGGGGACACGACAGAATGCCTTCGATAGATGCGGCTCGGCGCCGGCTGCGGCTGTCCGATTCCCACGTCAGCGTGCTGGGACTGCTGGTGGAGGAAGGCCGGATCCCGGACGAGCTGGCTCAGGCGTACGGCGAGTTGACGGAGGCGGGCGTCCTCGACGCCGAGGGCAAGATCTCGGCCGATCTCTACCCGCTCGTCTCCACGCTGATGGAGCCGCGGGTCATCGCCCGCGTCGAGATGACCGGCCCGCAGGGCGTCACGAGCAGCGGTGCCGTCGTCGGCGACGACTTCATCTTCACGCACGAGAACTGGCCCGGCGAGGCCGAGTCGGAGTACGTCCCCGCGGAGCCGGAGACGCTTGTCTGGGCCCTGGCCCGGATGGTGGACCTGCACCGGGACTTCACCGCCGAGGTCGACTCCGGCGAGGTCATCGCCTCGACCATGGGCACCCTCGACGACGTGATTGCACGTATGGAGGCAGGGCAGTTCGAGGAGCCGGAGGCCGTGGCCGAGACGGCCGGAGCGCCCGTGCGGCTGGCCGAGGTGCTGGCCCATCTGAACTGCATGTGGCGGATCACCGTGGCCTGGCAGGGGGCGGAAGCGAGCGGGAGTGAACTCGCAGTCTCGGCACTCGCGGTATGGGACTGCGGGCTCGAGGGCTATTGGCTGCGTGAGCTGCCGGCCGAGCCCATTGCCGAGGGCCAGGTGGATGCGAGCAGCGAGCTGCGGGTGCGGCGCACCTCGGCGAAGGAGCTCTGGCAGTTGATCACCGATCTGCTTCCGGACGGGGAGCAGCTCGCCTCCACGCAGTCCCAGGCGTCCTGAGGCCTTCGCCTTCGAGTAACAGTCATTGCTCTCAGTGCAGCACACGATCACGGGGAAAAATGAGCGACAAGCGCATGGCCAATCCGTCGGACCTCGAGCACCTCGCCAAGCTGCTCGACGGGAGAGGCAACCTGCGGGACAAGCTGGACGAGGCGTTCACCCGGGCCTCCCGCCTCGGCGTGGGTGGCAAGCTGAGCTCTTTGAAGCCGATGAGGAACTGGGCCGATGACACGGCTGTCGACCTGCGGCGGCGGGCAGCCGTTCTCTATGCCGAGCAGGGCGATCCAAAGGCCGCAGCGCTGTACGCGGGGTTCAAGCCGGAGGAGCTTAAGGGTGCCACCCTCTCACCCGAGGCCATGCTGATAGCCAATGCCTCCGTCGCGAACGGCGACAAGTTCGACGCCGGTTGGCTGAAGCGCAAGCCGGGTGAGACATACCAGGACTGGTTGCAGCGCATTCCGGGGGATGCCGTCGCCAAGGTGAGCGGCGATGAAAACCTCGGCGAGGTGGTCGGCGACTACATCAACTTGACTGCCCTCGCCTCGACCGTCCCGGGTGCCTTCAAGATGACTGCCGCGGGCACCCTCGGCCTGGTCAAGTACTTCAAGAGCCTTAAGACCCCTGGTGAGGTCAAGTTCCTGAAGGCGCCCGGCACGACCCTCGCGCAGATCCTCAAGGGGCGGCCGCCGTCCTACATTCCCGGCAGCATCGCCCGCATCGGCGCCAGGATCGGTGCACGCACCCCCGCTCCGATTCTCAACGTACTTACCGGAAAAGACAGTCTTGCTGCTCTTGCCGGAAAGCAGTTCGCCTGGGAAGCGAACCTGCTCAAGGTAGGGAAGAACGCCTCTGCGCTGAGCAAGGCGGCCGGGGCGGGCCGCGCGGGTGCCTTCGCCTCTGGAGCCGGAGCGGCGATGCGCACGGCCGGTTTCTGGCGCGCGGCCGGTATCGGCGGCAGCATCGTGGCCACGGGCATCGGCGCGTTCGATGTCTATCAGGAGGGCAATCCTGTCGACGCGTTCAAGCGGGACAAGGCCGGATACGTCGCGAAGGTGTCCGGCGTCGCCTTCAACGCCTCGCTGACCGCAGCCATGATCGCACCCAACCCGGTGACAATCGGCGCGGCCGTGGTCACCGGCGCCGTCTACGGGGTCGCCACCATCGTCGACAACTGGGACACGGTCAAGAAGTTCCCGGGGAAAGTCGCCGACGCCGGAGCATGGGCCGGTAAGAAGATCGGTGAGGGGGCCAGCAAGCTGGCGGACGGTGCGAAGAGCATCGGCAATGCCATCGGCGGACTCTTCGACTAGAGCGGGTGAAAGGTACATGAACGGGTTTACGTTCGAGCTTCAACGGTTCACGAACACAGTGACGTCAATGAATCAGCACCAGGTGTCCTTCTGGCGAGGTGACGTCGGTCGGCTGGGTCCGGTGGAGCTTGTCGTTCCCGCCCTTGAGGCCGTTTCTGTTGCTGATCGGAGCAGCCGCAAGGGTGCGATGGTGACCGGCGAGAACATCCCGGTGTCCGCCTTCACGGGGCTGCCGTACGGCGGGCGGCCCCGTCTCGCCCGGGGGCGGCTGAGTGTCGCTGGGCAGGACGCGGCCTTCTCCCGGAAGACCCTCCGGACGAGCAGGGGCGGTCGGGCGCTCAGGATCTGGGCCGTGGGGCGGGAGTACCGGTACCGGGAGGAGGGGAACCGGCGGCACCACGTGCTGGAGCGACCAGAGTCCCGGATCGTCATGGCCCGTTCCAGTTGGACGGACCCTAGGAGTATTTCCGGAACGGCGCATGGAGCCGTGGACTCCGTGGACATCAGCCTCGCCGTCCTGTTCGAGGGCGTGTACACGCGCAACCTGTCGCTACGAGGGGCGCTGATCTCGGCGCCGGGGAGGCTCATGGACCGGCTGGGCGATTAGCCGTCCTGCGGCGGATGCATCAAGTGCCTTTGCTGTGAAGGCGGCTTCACGAAGTTCACAGAGTCGCATCAGTCCCATGGGGCACTTGGCCCCGCACACGCCCATCGTGGGAACATCCCATGGCACGCAGATCATCTACCTCGGGGGACGAACGTCATGCTGACCACGCGACAGAGGGCGGCCACGGCCGGCCTTCTTGCTGCCGTCGCCTTCTCTGCGACTGGTTGCAGCAGCGATTCGGGCAACGGCTCCGCCAACGACAAGATCAAGGGGGCCGGGTCGGAGGAAAGCAGTTCCGCCTCGCCGTCCGCTTCCGCTTCGGCTGAGAAGAATGTGCCGACCTTCGACCTTCCGTCCGGCCTCACGGTCTCCGTGGACCGGAGCTCGACCGGCGACGCGACGAAGGACGCGATTCTGCGGGACACGGCGTACTCCGCGCAGGCCAACATCGAGGCCTTCGCGCAGGGGAAGAGCCAGGCCGCCAACCTGAACCGCTACTTCGCCGGGTCGGCCCTCACCTACTGGACCGGGCAGGTCGCGGACTTCAAGAAGGACGGGCTGACCCTCACGGGTGACTACCGGTACTACGACTTCAAGGTCACGGACGTCGCGAACGGCAAGACGGCGGCCGTCACCTACTGCGAGGACCAGAGCAAGGCATTCAGCAAGGAGATCAAGTCGAAGAAGGTGCTGCGCACCTCGCCGAGCGACAACAGCTACGTCCTGTACACGCTTCAGGCGTCGAAGGACACGGCCGGCGACTGGCAGGTGACGCGGCAGAGCTGGAAGAAGGGGGACGCCTCGTGCGTGCAGGGATAGGAACAGGGGCCGTTCGTCCGGTTCTGCGGACGGCCGCAGCCATCGGGCTCGTCATGGCGCTGGGGATGAGTTTCCCGGCGTACGCGGACGACACCCGTGGCGGTGGCGGCAGCACGGGGAACACCGACAACACCGACACCGACTCCGGTGCCAACTCCGGCAACGGCACCATCGGTGCCCACATCCAGATCCACCAGAGCAAGACCGGCTCGGGCGGCTCCAGCACCACCGCCACCTCCTCCAACGCCAACTGGAAGCCCCCGGTGTGCTGGTACGAGCCGATGTACACGTCGGAGGAGTACGAGAAGTTCATCAAGTCCGCGTACGACGGCGCCGGTGAGCCCGCGGCGAGCTACGCAAAGAAGCGGGACGGGGAGAAGTACCACAAGGGCGACGACGGTCTGTGGTGGCAGGTGAAGTTCCGTGACGACACCTACACCGAGGCTTGCCCGGTCACCACGGACAACTGGGAGATCTGGGTCCCGCCGGTCGATCCCCAGCCGGACCCGAACAAGCTGACGCCGGAGATCCTCTCCGAACTTGCCTACAACTCCACGAAGTTGCCCAAGCCGCCGGTGGTGCTGAGTCCGAATGCGGACCGGCTCATCGTGAACCTCGGTACGCGGGTGACGTTCGAGGGCGACTTCGACCGGGTGTGGACGACGGCCAGCATCAACTACCAGGGCGTCCAGATGGCCGCGACGACCGTGGCGACCCCTGTGGCGCTCAAGGTCGACGCCGGCACCGCCGACGCCGACCCGCAGACGTGCACGTACGACCTGGTCAAGGGCGACGGCGGCTACACCGTCGACAGCAAGGACGCGGGCTGCAACGTCACGTACCGCCGCTCCTCCGGCGACGGCACCTACCCCTTCAAGGCGTCGATCACCTGGAAGGTGACCTGGACCGACTCGGCCGACCCGGACGGTCCCGCGCGGCAGCCGGGGCTGCCGGACGGGCTGTCGACGGTCGAGCAGGATGTGACGGTCAAGGAGATCCAGGCGGTCAATCGCTAGGAGGGGCCAACCATCCGTGGCCTCATCGCCTTCGGCGAGGAGGCACGTCCGTGTGGCTGCCGAGTCCCTGTCACTGCCCTTGTCCCGGTTGGAGTCGGGCCGGTCCCTCCGTGAACAGGTCCTCGGCGGCCTCGGACCGTCTGGCATATGCGTGCGGTTCACCCATTGCGGTGACCGTGGAAACAGGCCCCTCCCGGGCGGGGGCCCGCGCTCTGAGTCCACTGCCTTCTGCCGGCCGGCCGCGGGCCGACTCGGCCTTCCCGGCCGCACACGTGGTCAGCGTGATGCCGGCAGCCGCATCGCTCAGGTTGCCCTTTGAGAGGACGCGCCTGAGGTCGGCCTGCGGTGTGCCGAGGGGGAGTTGGTTCATCGGGTACGCCGACGGCGCGCAGGCCTGCTTGTCGACCGTGACTTCGGCGGTGGACTCGGCCCATCCATCGCAACAGCCGCCCCTCGTGCCCGTCATCCGCTGTCCCTCGTCCTCGCGGCGAGCAAAGATCACGGCATGCGGGCGACCCATGCGCGATCCGTCCCTTCGTGAGCAAGTCGTGCAGGCCTCATGGCCGGTAGGTGACGAAGGGTCTGTGGTGAGTCGAGGTGGGCAAGATGACAGAGCGGCAACAGATTCGCGGCCGCACACCGGAAGGGGCCCACTCGGGGGCTGTGGCCAACTGGGCTGCCTTAGCCGCCAGTTGCAGTTGGATAACGGCGGGTGTGGCGTGCTTCACGGGTCTCCGCTCGCCTTGAGGGGCCTATGTGCGGCTGATACCGTTCGATCGCTTGACACTCGCCTCCGCGTCGGCCAATTGCCCGGCTCGGGCCCAATGTCCGGCGCGTCCCGCATACGGGACGACAGGGGGAGTGTCCGGATTTGCAATGAATGCAAAGAAATTGGCAGACGATTTCTTGGGTGTACGGGGAGCGGTTGCGTGAAGATCCAGGAGCGTACGGGGGCGGGCGCGGGTCGTTCCGCGGGGCCGGCTCAGCCGTCGGTCGGTGACCGGCTTCCCACGCCGCCTCGCGAGCGCAAGCCCGCGTTGGCCGCGCTTGCGGTGCTGCTCATCCTGGTCGGTGCGCTGGGCGCGACCACGCTCGTGCTGCAGGCCGGGGACCGGATCGAGGTCGTGAAGATCACGGCGGAGATTCCGGCCGGCGGGCAGGTGAGCACGGCCAATACGACGTCCGTCCTGGTCGCCGAGGACGCCGGCATCCACTACGTGCCGTGGTCCCAGCTGAACCAGCTGAAGAAGCTGAAGGCCGTCAGCACCATCCCCGCCGGGGTCGTCGCCGTGGGTGAGATGTTCGGCGGCGGGAGCAAGCTCGAAGCCGGTAAGGCGACCGTCGGCCTCTCCCTCAAGGAGGGTCAGTACCCGACCGGCCTCGAGAACGGTGACGTCGTGGCCGCGTACCGCGTCGGCAGCAGCACCGGTTCCAGCTCCGGCGAGAGCGGTTCGTCCACGGGCAACAACACCCTGCTCGTCGACAAGGCGCAGGTCAGCTATGCGGGCGACCAGAAGAAGGGCGACGAACTGGTCAGCAGCACCAACCTGCCCGTCACGCTGATCGTCGACAGCGACAAGGCCGCCGAGCTGGCCCAGGCCGCGTCCAACGGCGAAGTCGCCCTCGTCCTCGTCCCCAGTAACTAAAGGCGGCTTTCGAACCCATGGCTCTCATCGCTCTGGCCGCCGACAAGGGTTCCCCCGGCGTCACCACCGCGGCCGTCGCCCTCGCGGCGGTCTGGCCGCGGCGCTCCCTGCTGGCCGAGACCGACCCGGCGGGCGGCGACCTCGTGTACCGCAGTGCCGCCGCGCACGGCGGACAGCTCAACCCGAACATCGGCATGCTGTCGATCGCGGCGACCGCTCGCCGCGGCCTCGTGCCGGACCAACTCTGGGACCACGTACAGCCGTTGAGCGGCGGGCTCGAAGTCGTCGTCGGGCTCGGGAACGCCGAGCAGGCCGCCGGTCTCGCCGGGCTGTGGCCGACCCTCGGGCACGCCTTCGCCTCGCTCGCCGACTCCCCGAACGCGCCCGCCGACGTCATCGCCGACTGCGGCCGCATCAGCGGCGACACCCCGGCCGTGGAGCTGTTCCCGCACGCCGCGCTGGTGCTGCTGATCTCCCGTACCGAGCCCGAGGCCATCGCCCGCGTCCGCGACCGTGCCGCCGCCCTGTCGGCCAAGCTGCACGGTGGCCCGCGCGGCGCCGCGAGCCTGGGCAACCCGGTGATCGGTGTCGTCCTCGTCGCCGACCCGGGCACCGCGGGCAAGCTGGTCAACCAGGTCAACGACATGCTCGTGCACGCCCAGACCGGCGCCCGGGTGGTCGGAACCATCGCCGACGACCCCGCCGGCGCCGAGCAGTTGGCGGGCCGTAAGCGCGGCCGTCTCGACAAGTCGCTGCTGATCCGCTCGGCCCGCAAGGTCGCCGCCGACCTCTACCAGCAGTACGGCGCCGCCTGGGCCGTACCGCAGCAGGGGCCGGTCACCGGTCATGCGGGAGCCGGCCGATGACCGCTGTCGACCACCAGTTGGTCAAGCGGTTCCGGCAGGACGCCGGCGACCGTATCGCCGAACAGCGCCGCCTCGACCAGGTCTCCGGCGTCACGCCGATGTCCAGCGAGGACGAACGGCAGTACGCGCGCGCGGTCATAGCCCAGATCCTCGAGGACTACGCCCGTACCGAGATCAACGCGGGCCGTACGCCGCTGGACGCCGAGACCGAGGAGCAGTACGCGGCCGCCGTGCACGCCGCGCTGTTCGGTGTCGGACGGCTCCAGCCGCTCCTGGACAACCCCGAGGTCGAGAACATCGACATCAACGGCAGCGACCAGGTCTTCGTCGGGTATGCGGACGGACGCGAGGTCAAGGGCGATCCCGTGGCCGAGACCGACGAGGAGCTCATCGAGCTCATCCAGGTGCTCGGCGCGTACTCGGGTCTGTCGTCCCGTCCCTTCGACTCCGCGAACCCCCAGCTCGACCTGCGGCTGCCGGACGGTTCGCGTCTGTCGGCCGTCATGGACGTGACCCGGCGCCCGGCGCTCTCCATCCGTCGCGCCCGCATGGGCAAGGTGTTCATCTCCGACCTCGTCGGCAACGGCACCATCGCGCCGGAGCTCGGGCACTTCCTCGCCTGCGCGGTGCGCGCCCGCAAGAACATCATGATCGCGGGAGCGACGAACGCCGGTAAGACGACACTCCTTCGCGCCCTCGCCAACGAGATCCCGCCGAACGAGCGCCTCATCACCGTGGAGCGCGCCCTGGAGCTCGGGCTCGACACCTTTCCCGAACTCCACCCCAACGTGGTGGCGTTCGAGGAGCGGCTGCCCAACTCCGAGGGGCAGGGCTCCATCTCCATGGCGGAGCTCGTGCGCCGGTCGCTGCGTATGAACCCCTCCCGCGTCATCGTCGGTGAGGTGCTCGGCGACGAGATCGTGACGATGCTCAACGCGATGTCGCAGGGCAACGACGGCTCGCTGTCCACGATCCACGCCAACAGCTCCCACGAGGTCTTCAACCGCATCTCGACGTACGCCCTCCAGGCGTCCGAGCGGCTGCCCATCGAGGCCAGCCAGATGCTGATCGCCGGCGCGGTGAACTTCGTCGTCTTCATCCAGCGGCGCAACAACTACCACAGCGGCGGCCGACTCCAGCGCGTGGTCACCTCCGTGCGCGAGGTCAACGGCGTCGACGGACGGGTGCTGTCCAGCGAGGTGTTCGCCGAGGCGCCCGACGGCCGGGTCGTGCCGCACGCCCCCATAGCCTGCCTGGAGGAACTGATCGCCTACGGCTACCAGCCCCACGGAAGCTGGGGGTGAGCGCGATGACCACTGTGACCCCTATGGCCGAGACGACGACCTACTCGGCTCTCGGCTCGCTCGGCTCCATGGGCGGACTGTTCTCCACCACCGTCCTGTACTCGATCGGCGCCGGTGTCGCCGTCGGCGGCGGACTCGCGCTGCTCATGGTCGCGATCCGCGGACTGCCCGCCAAGCCCGAACACGAGAAGCAGAAGGCCAGCGAGCGCGCGAACGAACTGATCCGGTTCGCCGGACAGCGCGGCTCGCTCGCCGCCATCGTCGGCCTCGTCGTGCTGCTGCTGACCCGCTGGGCGGTGGCCGGTATCGCGGCCGGCGTGCTCGTCTTCTTCTGGGACCGCCTCTTCGGCGGCGCCGGGGAGGAGAAGACCGCCATGCGCCGTGTGGAGGCCCTCGCCTCCTGGACGGAGTCGCTGCGCGACACCATCGCGGGCGCGGTCGGCCTGGAGCAGGCCATCCCGGCCTCGGCGCGCGCGGCAGCTCCGGTACTGCGGCCCCACCTGGACGCCCTGGTCGACCGGCTGCGCTCCCGTACGCCGCTGCCCGACGCGCTCCAGATCCTCGCCGACGAGATCGACGACGCGTCCGCCGACATCATCGTCGCGGCACTGATCCTCAACGCGCGGCTGCGCGGCCCGGGTCTGCGCCAGGTCCTCGGCGCCCTGGCCAAGTCGGCGCGCGAGGAGGTCGACATGCGTCAGCGCGTGATGGCCCAGCGAGCGTCGACGCGGCGCTCCGTGCAGATCGTGGTCGCGGTCTCGATCGCCTTCGTCCTCGGACTGTCCATCTTCAACCGTGACTTCGTGGAGCCGTACGGCACCGCGGTCGGCCAGCTGGTCCTCGCCGTGGTCTGCGGCCTGTTCGCGCTCGGCTTCTGGTGGCTGCGCAAGCTGTCCACCATCGAGACGCCCGAACGCTTCCTGGTGCGCGACGAGTCGGCGGTGCAGTTCGTACGGCCCCGGATGCCGGCCCAACCGGGTCAGGGCCAGCCGGGTCAGGCGCATCCGGGCCAGGCTCATCCGGGTCAGGCCCAGCCGTTCCAGTCGGAAGAGGGGGTACGCCGGTGAGCCTGACGATGCCGATCATGGTCGGCGCGGTCCTCGGCCTGGGCATCTACGCCCTCGTACGCGCTCTGATGCCGTCCAAGCGGAGTGCCGTCGCGCAGGTCGCGCGGATCGACGCGATGCGGGCGCGCGGGTCGGCGTACGAGTCGGCCCGCCAGACCAATGACACCGGACGCCTCGGCTCGCTGCGGGCCGAAATCGGTGTCCGTGTCTCCGAGTTCTACCTCCAGCAGGGGTGGGAGCAGCGCTCGCTGCGCGCGGACCTCGCCGTGCTGGACCGCAGCTGGGAGAAGTTCCTGGCGACGAAGGTCCTGCTGGGGGTGGCGGGTCTGTTCTTCGGGCCCTTCCTGTTCGCGATCGTCTGGACGCTGGGCTTCGGCCGCAGCCCGGTCATCCCGGTCTGGCTGGCGCTGATGTTCGGGGCCCTGTTCTTCTTCCTGCCCGACCTGGAGGTGCGGCGGGACGCCGCCGAGAAGCGGCGCGACCTGCGGCGCGTGATCGGCGCCTACCTCGACCTGGTGTCGATGAGCCTGGCCGGTGGCCGGGGTCTGCCCGAGGCGCTGATGGCCGCGGCGGAGGTCTCCGACGGCTGGGCGACGCACCGCATCCGCAACGCCCTCGCCGACGCCCGCATCACCGGCATCAGCCAGTGGCAGGCGCTCGGTCAACTGGGCGAGGACCTCGGCGTGGAGGAGCTCAAGGACCTCTCCGCCTCCCTCGCCCTGGTCGCCGACGACGGAGCGAAGGTGCGCGAGTCGCTCGCCTCCCGCGCCGAGACCATGCGGCACCGTGAACTCGCCGAGATCGAGGGCAGCGCGGGCGAGAAGTCGCAGTCGATGCTGGTGGCCCAGCTGCTGCTGTGCGCCGGCTTCCTGGTGTTCCTGATCTTCCCTGCGGCGATGCGGGTGTTCCAGGTGTGAACCGCTCGACTCGTTCGATTCGTCCTACGTTCCGTATGACTGCCAGACGTCCCAGCTGAGTTGAGAGGACAACTCCCATGAACACTCCCATGAACCGAGGCACTTTCCACACCGGCATTCCCGCGGTGGACTTCCTGGTCACCTTCCTGCAGGCCCGCGTCGAGCGCGCTCGCTCCGGCGAACTGGACCGCGGTGCCTCCGCGGTCGAGTGGGTCATCATCTCCGCCGTCGTGGTGGCGATCGTCGGCGTGGTGGCCGCGATCATCAACGCCGCGCTCAGCGACGGCGCCAACAAGGTCGGCGACTGCATCAAGGGCGCGAGCGCGAGCGGCACCTGCTGATCGAACGTACGAGGTTCGGAGTACGGGGATACGGGGATACGGGGTGCTGGTGGGCGTAGGCAGATGGATACGCCGCAGGGTGGACATGGCGCGTGACGCGGCATCCACCCGCGGCGACTCCGGCATGACGGCGATCGAGTTCGTGCTGCTCACGCCCGTCCTCTTCTTCATGATCTTCGCAACGGTACAGTTCGCGCTGTACTTCTTCGCCGACCATGTGGCCCAGGCGGCCGCCCAGGCCGGCGCCCGCAAGGCCCGCGCCACCGCCGACCAGCAGCCGGGCGCCTGGCGGGGCGAGGCAGGTGACGTGGTCGACACGTACATCAGGCAGCTCGGCCCCAAGCTCGTGCTCTCGCCGAACGTGACGATGCTTCAGCCGGAGCGGAACACGGTGGGCGTGGAGATCACGGCCCGGGTGCCGACGGTGTTCCCCGGGCTGGACCTGACGGTGCACGCGCAGTCGTCGGGGCCGGTGGAGCGGTTCGTGCGGGAAGGGGAGAACTAGATGGACTCCTCCCTGATCGAACGCCTCACGCAGGACACGCGGCAGGGCGGCGACCGCGGTCTGTCCACCGTCGAGGTCGTGATCCTCGCCCCCGTGATGATCCTGTTCATCCTGGTGCTGGTGGCCTTCGGCCAGCTCGTCGACGGGCGTGGCGCGCTCGACGGCGCGGCCCGGGACGCGGCGCGCGCGGGTTCGATCCAGAAGGACCACGGGACGGCGATCGCCGAGGCCCGCAAGGCGGCCGAGGCCGACCTGGCGGACGTCTGCTCCGGCCCGGTGTCGGTGACCCAGACGAGTGCGGGCTTCGAGCCCGACACCATCTTCACGGTCGAGGTGAGCTGCGAGGTGCGCGGCCTGGCGATGCTGGGCCTGGACGTCCCGACGACGCTGTCGGCGAGCTTCAGCTCACCGCTGGACCCGTTCCGGAGGACGGCGTGAGAGAACTCGTACTTCGCGCGGGGCGGTCGGGACGGTTCGGATGGAGCGAGCGGTCCTGGTGGGTCACCCGCCGCTCGCGTCTGGACGACCGGGGTTCCGGCGCCGGCGCGGTCATCATCTTCGCGCTGGTCTTCCTCTCCCTCTCGGCCTTCGTGATCGACGGCGGCATGTCCATCTCCAAGCGGGAACGCGCCGCCGACATCGCGGAACAGGCGGCCCGGTTCGCCGCCCAGGACATCGACCGCGAGGCCCTCTACGACAACGAGAACGGGCCCGCGCCGATCAACTACCAGAACTGCAACAACCGGGTGAAGACCTTCGCTCGCGAAATGGACATGACGGGCGTGGACATCGCCGCGAGCCACTGCGTGGCGGCCGACGCCCAACAGGTGCAGGTCGAGATCCAGTTGACGTACTCGCCGGTGTTCACCGGCATGTTCTACGGCGGGAACGTGGTGGTCCACGGGCAGGCAGTGGCGGAGAACGAGGTCGGCTGACCGGCCCGAAGACAAGCAGAGAGACGGAATCCCCCCATGCGGTACGAAGAGAAGATCCCCAAGACCTGGATGACCGTCACCACGGTCCTCTACGTCGCCGGCATCGCCTGGATGGGGGTGGGCAGCCTGCCCGACGACCTCGGTCTGTGGCTCGGTCTGTCGGCGATGTTCCTCGTGCTGATCTGGGTGCCGTTCAACGCGGTTCCGCTGTCGAAGTACCTCTACAACCGCATCCAGATCGACGGTCGGACGCTGCGGGTCGGCCGTGAACGGATTCCCCTCGCCGAGCTCGACCCCACGACCGTGCTCGCCCCGCTCGCCCCGCACGCTCCGTTCCCCGGCCACGGCAACCCCCGCCTGGTGGGTGGCGGCTGGTCCGTTCCCATGGGCATGGACAGCGTGGTGATCACCACCCGGCGCGGCGAGGCCCTGACGGTCCCGACCCGGGACCGGTCGGCGTTCCTGACCGCGCTCGGCTCGGCCCTCGGAGTCGGGTGACCGCGATGGCCACCGCATCCCTTACCGGGTGTCAGTCGGAGTCCATAAGATCTCCTCAGCTCTCCGTACGTAAAACCCGCCCCCCGACCCACTCCCTCCCCACACGACCCAGGACACCAGGACACCCGCCATGGCGCGACGCAGCACTTCAAGCTCGACGGGAAGCCCGACGGGCCCGCGGAACCGTACTCCGCAGCCGGTGCGGCTGCGGCGGCGTACGTTCGGGGACTTCGTGAAGGCGTTCTTCGCCTTCGTCGCCCTGCTCGCGCTGGTCGTCGGCGTGCCGGGGGCGTTGGCGGTGACGGTCGGGTGGCCGCTGCCCAGCGGGGCGCCGAGCCTCGACTGGTTGCAGCAGGAGATCACGGTCACGACGTTCCTGAACATCCTGACCGTCGTCGTCTGGCTCGCCTGGGCGCAGTTCACCGCGTGCGTCCTCGTCGAGGTGAAGGCGGCGGTGTCGGGTGTGGGCGTGCCGGGGCGGGTGCCCGGGTCCGGGCCCAGCCAGCTGCTCGCGCGGCAGCTCGTCGCCGCGCTGCTGCTCGTCGGCGCCACGGCCGCCAGCCTCACGCCGGGGCTCTCGCAGCTCGGGCACAGCATCGAGGGCAACCAGAAGGGGACCGTGGCCGCCGCGCAGGCGACGCCCGGACTGTTCGCGCAGCAGCAGGAGCAGGCCGCGTCCACCGCGGCCGCCCTCGCCGAGCAGGCGTCCCACGCCCAGGCCGACGCCGACAGCGGCACGGCCAAGCACGGTGACACGAAGTACTACCGGATCCAGCCTCCCGAGGGGCGCCACCACGACTCCCTGTGGGAGATCGCCCAGCGGCACCTCGGTGACGGGCGCCGGTACAAGGAGATCTACCAGCTCAACAAGGACCGTGTGCAGCCGGACGGTTCGCGGCTGTCCGAGGCGAGCCTGATTCGGCCCGGCTGGATCATGGAGATGCCCGGGGACGCGCGGGGCGGCGACCTCGTCGAGATGCCGGAGGCCTCCGCCACGGTCTCTCCCGAGGTCCAGCAGCAGATCCACGACTACTCGAAGTCCGGGGACCACGCCCAGGGCGGTGGGCACCAGCAGGGGGCCGGTGCCGCCCAGGTGTCGCTGCCCCAGCAGCGGCCCGCCACCGACGGCGGCCACCAGCAACACCAGCAGCACCAGCAGGCCGCCTCCTCCTCTTCCGAGTCCGGCAGCCACTCCTTCGGGCTTCCCGAGGCCCTGCTCGGCGCGCCCCTGCTCGCCGCCGGTCTCCTCGGCGCCCTCGGCCGCCGACGCCGGCAGGCGCTGTGGCAGTCGGCGATCGGGACCCTCGGCGGGCGCCGCGGCATGGAGCCGCCGACCCCGACCGGCGACGCCCTGGACGTCCAGGACGCGCTGCTCGTCGGCGCCGACCCCGAGGGCGTACGGCTCCTCGACCGGTCCCTGCGCGGCCTCGCCGCCTCCCTCGCCGGTGAGTCGCGGGCCCTGCCCACCGTGTACGCGGCCTGGCTCAGCAACGGCGACCTGCACCTCCAGCTCGCCCAGCCCGCAGGCAAGCCGCCCGCGCCGTGGCAGCTCGGGCAGGACCAGACGTTCTGGGTGCTGGCCCGCAGCGACGCCGAGCGGTACGGCGACCTCGACACGGCCGCCCCCTACCCCGGCCTCGTCAGCCTCGGCACCATGGACGACTCGCGCCTGCTGCTCAACCTGGAGGCCGTGCCCGGCATCGTCTCGCTCAGCGGCCGTGAGGCCGACCGGGCGGCCGTGTTCGCGTCCGTCGCCGCCGAACTGGCCACCAACGGCTGGTCGGACCGCATGACGATCACGCTCGTCGGGTTCGGGGAGGACCTCACGCCGCTCGCGCCCAACCGGCTGCGGCACCTCGACGGCATCGAGGCGCTCGTCGAGACCATGGAGGCCGAGACGCGGCAGCGGCGCGGAGCGCTGGGCGCCGCCGGCCACGACTCCGTCCTCACCGGGCGTACGGGCCCGGCCCAGCACACCCGTTGGGCCCCGCACCTCGTGCTGCTCGCCGCCCAGCCGTCCGCCGAGGACGCCGTCAAGCTCGCCGAACTCGCCGCCGACGCCAGCCGTCTCGGCATCGGCTACCTCGTCGGCACCGAGACCGGCCAACTGCCCGGCGCCGCCTGGGAGATGGAGATCACCAGCGAGGGCACACTGCGCGCCCCGCTGCTCGGACTGGAGCTGGCGGCCCAGTTGCTGCCGGTCGCCCAGCAGCGTGCCGTCGTCGAGCTGTTCGTGCAGGCCGACCCCGAACACGGCCCGGACGGGCCGACGACCACCCCGCCGTTCCTCGTCGACATCAGCGAGCAGGGGCGGCCCGCGGTGTACGCGCGCCTCGTGGGCTCGTACGAGATCATCGGCCTGGAGGCCCCCGACGGCGAGCGCAGCGCACTGCTCCACGAGGCGCTGGCCCTGCTGCTCCTGCACCGCGAGGGTGTACACCCGCGCGTGCTGTCGTCCGCGCTGTGGCCGCGCGGTGTCACCGACGACGTGCGTGACGCGCTGATCGACCGGCTGCGCGCCTGGCTCGGCACCGACCCGGACGGCTCGCCCCGGCTCACCGCCGACGCGACCGGGCGGCTCACCCTCGCCAAGTCCGTCGTCTCCGACCTGGACGTGCTGCGCTCCCTCTACCACGAGGCCACGCAGGGCAAGGGTGTCGACAGCCGGGCCGTACGCGGCCGGCTGCTCACCGACGCGCTGGTGCTGGTGCGCGGTCCGCTGCTCGCCGACCGTGCCGAGGGCCGCTACCGCTGGCTCACCCACGAGATCATCGACGCCCAGCTGCCGCTGCTCGTCGCCGACATCGGGCTCGCGCTGTCCGAGTTCCACCTGGAGAAGGGCCGCGCGGAGAAGGCCATCGAGGCGCTGAACGCGGCCGTGCGGACCGCCGCTGCCGACGAGCGGCTGTGGCACGAACTGCTGCGCGCCACCCACGCCACCGGCGACACGGACCGGCTGACGACCCTGGCCGCCGACCTCATCGGCCGCAGCGGGGCGCGTGGCCTGCCGCCGCGTACGGAGGCGCTGCTCGACGAGCTGTTGCCGACCTGGCGCGACGGCGTCGCCGCGGTGGGATGAGCGGGGATGAGCACCGCCCTGCTGGTCCTCGTCGCCGCCCTGTGGGGCGCGGCGGCGGGGACGCTCCTGCCCCGGGCCGCCCACCGCTTCTCCGTACCGTCGGGGGAGGCGTGGCGGAAGGAATGCCCGGGCGGCCATCCCATTCACGGCTGGGTGGGACGGGCGCGGTGCGGTGAGTGTGCGCGCGAGGCGTCCTCGTACGGCCCCAGCACCCTCCTCCTCTCCCTCTCCACCGCCCTCGTCTGCGCCGCCCTCGCCGCCGCCACCGGTACCCGGCCCGAGCTCGTCGTCTGGCTGCTGCTCGCGCCCGTCGGCGTACTGCTGGCGGTCGTCGACTTCCGGGTGCAGCGGCTGCCCGACGCCCTGACCCTCCCGCTCGCCGCCGCCGCCCTCGCCCTGCTGGGCCTGGCCGCCCTCGCGCCCGAACACGCCGGCGACTGGCTCACCGCGCTGTACGGCGCCCTGGCCCTCGGTGGCGGCTACTTCGTGCTGTTCCTCATCAACCCGAGCGGCATGGGCTTCGGCGACGTGAAGCTGGCCCTCGGCACGGGCGCCGTCCTCGGCTGGTACGGCTGGCCGACGGTGCTGCTCGGCACCTTCGCCGGATTCCTGTTCGGGGCCGTGTACGGCGGCGTCCTCGTCGTCGCGCGGGGCGCCGGGCGCAAGACGTCCATCGCGTTCGGGCCGTTCCTGATCGCGGGGGCCTTCGCGGGGCTGCTGATCGGCGCGTACACAGCCTGAAGTCGGCATGGCGAAACGCCTGGCGTAGGCTGGTTCGGTCCGTCCACAACCCTTGACGAAAGGGACGCCACCGGTGACCGAGAAGGCCGACCTCACGTTTGATGTCACAGCCGTGCTCGACCGTGCCGCAGCGGGCGGACGCATCACACCGGAGGAGGCGCTCGTCCTCTACCGCGACGCTCCGCTGCACGCGCTGGGCGCCGCCGCCGACGCCGTACGCCGCCGCCGGTACGCCGGCACCGAGCACATCGCGACGTACATCATCGAGCGCAACATCAACTACACGAACGTGTGCGTCACGGCGTGCAAGTTCTGCGCCTTCTACGCGGCCCCCAAGGACACCGCCAAGGGCTGGACCCGCGACCTCGACGACATCCTGCGCCGCTGCGCCGAGACCGTCGAACTGGGCGGCACCCAGATCATGTTCCAGGGCGGCCACCACCCGGACTACGGCGTCGAGTACTACGAGAAGCACTTCGCCGCCATCAAGAAGGAGTTCCCGCAGCTCGTCATCCACAGCCTGGGGGCGAGCGAGGTCGAGCACATGGCCCGGATCTCGAAGGTGTCGGTCGAGGAGGCCATCACCCGGATCCACGAGGCGGGCCTCGACTCCTTCGCCGGCGCCGGCGCCGAACTGCTCCCCGAGCGGCCGCGCAAGGCCATCGCCCCGCTGAAGGAGAGCGGCGAGCGCTGGCTGGAGATCATGGAGACCGCGCACCGGCTGGGCGTCGAGTCCACGTCCACCATGCTGATGGGCACCGGCGAGACCAACGCCGAGCGCATCGAGCACCTGCGGATGATCCGCGACGTCCAGGACCGTACGGGCGGCTTCCGCGCCTTCATCCCGTACACCTACCAGCCCGAGAACAACCACCTGAAGGGCCGCACCCAGGCCACGCTCTTCGAGTACCTGCGGATGATCGCCATCGCGCGGCTGTTCATGGACAACGTCGCCCACATCCAGGGCTCGTGGCTGACCACCGGCAAGGAGGTCGGCCAACTGTCCCTGCACTACGGCGCCGACGACCTCGGTTCGATCATGCTGGAGGAGAACGTCGTCTCCTCCGCCGGCGCCAAGCACCGCTCCAACCGCCTCGAGATCATCGACCTGATCCGGAAGGCGGGGCGGGTCCCGGCCCAGCGGACCACGACGTACGAGCACATCGTCGTGCACGACGACCCGGCGAACGACCCCGTCGACGAGCGCGTCATGTCGCACATCTCGTCCACGGCGATCGAGGGCGGGACGGCGCATCCGGAGCTGAAGCTTCTCGCCTCCAACTGACGTAGACGTCAGACGTGTTGACGATTCATGCCGCCGATCTCCTGGTCACGGGGGACCGGCGGCCTTCGCTGCCGGGCGGCGCGGTGCTCGTCGACGGCCGGGCGATCGCGGCCGTCGGCCCGTACGAGGAGCTGGCGGCCGCGAGTCCGACGGCCCGGGTCCGGCGCTGGCCGGGGCTGCTCACGCCGGGGCTGCTGAACCCGTACGGGCCCGAACTGCTGGCGCACGCCTACCATCCCGACCCGCGCGAGGCCGACGAGCTGGGCATCGAGCCGCTCACCGGCGAGGCCCTCGCCGCGCTCGGCATGACCGACGCCCGCTGGGGTGCGAGCGCGCGGCGGGGGGTGCAGCGGATGCTGGCGCACGGGACGGTCGCCGTGGCGGGGCAGTTGGGGCGGCCCGCGGTGCTGGACGCGGTGCGCCGGGCGGGGATGACCACCGAGCCGCGCCTCGCACCTCCCGTCGGCCCGCCGTCCCTGGACCCGTTGGCTTCCGCCAGGAGTCTGATGGAGGCGGTCGTAGGGCCGCTTCCGTCCACCGGTGTCGCGACGTTCGCCGTCTTCGACGTCCCGGACGAGGTGACGCTCCTCGATCGCGGAGCCGCGACCTGCGTGGCTACGGTCGTCGCCGGACGTCTGGTGCACCGGCGCCGGTAGGGCACCGCCCTGCGGGAGTGGCTCAGCCGGTGAACGCCTTCGCGAACGCTCCCGAACTCTGCTCCACCCCACTGCAGTTGGTCGCCGCGTCGTCCTGTGACGCCTCGTCGTCCTCACACTGCTGGTCGCGGAAGGTGGACCACATGGACACCCAGGCGATCTCGTTCTCCTCGGCGAACGTCCGCACCTGGGCCGCGTCCGAGAGCGAGAAGGTCTCGTTGTCGATGTCGTTCACGCCGATCATCGAGGTGAGGGCCATGCCCCGCCAGGCGGTCTCGTCCGACAGCCCGAAGACGTCCTTCAGCTGCGTGTGGGTGGCCTTGGCCGAGGTGAGCGCGTAGTCGCCCATGTCGGCGGTGTACGACTCCCCGTAGTTCATCGTCATGATGTTCACGACCGAGACCTGCACGTCGTACTTGTTGGCGGACTCCAACAGGGCCACGCTGTCGGAGTCGAGGCCGCTGGGCATGACCGGGAGGGTGAAGGAGACCTCGAGGTCGGGACGGTCCTGCTGCAGCTGGGCGATCGCCTCGGAGCGCAGGGCGACCGAGTCGGAGTCGGTCAGCCGGGTGCCCTCGATGTCGAAATCGGCCTGGGTGGCCCCCGCCGCGTCCAGCGCCTCGCCGTAGGCGTCCGCCAGCTCCGAGGCGCTGTCACAGACCGACGCCAACTCCTTGCCGGAGGCCCCGCCGAAGGAGACGCGCACACGGGCGCCGGACTTGGTCAGCTGCGAGATCCGGGACTTCACGGCGGAGTCGCCGATGGCCTCGGTGCCGTTCCACTTCGGCGTACAGCTGCTGCCGTCCGAGATCACGAAGGCCAGGTTGTACGTCGTCGGTGAGCCGGCGGAGTCGTTGTCGTTCGCCTCCGTGGCGCTGACGTACGGCTCGTACGACGTACCCGGCGAGGCACTCTCCGAGGCGCTCTCCGAAGGGGAGGCGCTGGTCTGTTCGGGGGCTGCGGGTGCCGCGTCCGGCGTGCCGTCGGACCCCGCGGAGCACCCTGCCGTGGCCAGGGCAAACAGGCAGGTCAGCCCGGCTGCCGGCCTCAGGAAACTCCTCATTGCGTATACACCCGCTCTCGTGATTTCTGTCTCAGGATGGAAACAAAGCGTGATTAGCGAGCGGAAATCTCTCACACCAGGCTGTGGCCGTTCATGGATAGGAGGCGCACAGCTGCTCCATGGGGAAGTCAGGCGCAACAGGGCAAATCGCCCGGCTAAAGGTGGTATTTCGGCCGCCCTCCTCGGTGTCGGCTCGCGCAGGCATTTCGGGGTTCTCTTAGAGAAATGACAGGTTGGCGTGTTCCTCATAGCCGCCTCACAAGTAAGGCAGAGAGGTCGGCACATAAAGGCTCCCTAATATCCGTGGAATGCATTCAGAGACTGCCATCGAAAGTCGTGGCGCCGACCGTGGTCGCCGTCGCAAACGCGGCAACGCCTCCGCCGAGGGGCCCGTGTTCGTTGACAACTCAGGACGCAGGTCAAAGCTGCTGCGTCGGATCGGCCTCCTCCTCGGCGTCGTCTGTCTCGCGTATGCGGGTGTGCTCGGCGCCGCCTTCATGGGCTGGGGCACCTCACTGAACCCGTCCTCGCTGCTGCCGTTCGGCGGCAACGCGCAGAGCGGCCAGGGCCCCGGTGGCTTCCGGCCGAACGGCGGCGTCGGCAACCAGGTCGGCCGACCCAGCGGCACCCCGTCGGCGCTGCCCTCGGGCGCCGTCACCCCGACCCCCTCCGCGTCCGCCGTCGCGGCCGCCAACTGACCGGAACGCAGCCACCCTCATGACGACGACTTCCTCCCGCGGCCGACGGCGCGCCCCCACCCGCATCGAGCGGGCGGCGGGCAGAGCCGCGGCGTTGCAGAAACCGCGTGTCATCCTCGCTCTGTTGCTCCTGCTGGCCCTGACCTGCGTGATGCTGCTCGACGGCTATCTGCGCGCCGAGGTGGGCGGTGACCAGCGGGTACGCGACGGGGCCAGTGCGAGCAAGGTCCCCGACAAGATCCTCAACGGCGGCCCGATCCTCACCTTCCGGGGCGGGCAGGCCACGAGCGTCTCCGTGCCGGACAAGACGATCGCCCTCACCTTCGACGACGGCCCGAACCCCACCTGGACGCCTCAGGTCCTGAAGATCCTCCAGGAGAACGACGTGCCCGGCACGTTCTTCCTGGTCGGCTCGATGGTCTCGCGCTATCCGAGCATCGTGAAGACGATGGTCGAGCAGGGCAACGAGGTCGGCATCCACACCTTCACGCATGTCGACCTTTCGTACCAGAGCGACGCCCGCGTCGACCGGGAAATGGAGCAGACGCAGCTCGCACTGGCGGGGGCGGCCGGCATCACGACCACGCTGTTCCGCGCGCCGTACTCCTCCGAGACGGACGCCATCGACAACTACAGCTGGCCCGTCTACAAGAGGCTCGGCGCGGACGGCTACACCAGCGTCTTCGTCGACACCGACAGCGACGACTGGAAGAGGCCGGGCGTCTCGAACATCGTCAAGTGGGCCACGCCGAGCGGCACGGACGGTGCGTCGGTCCTGTTCCACGACGCGGGCGGCGAGCGCTTGCAGACGATCAAGGCGCTGCCGCAGTACATCAAGAAGATGAAGGCGAAGGGCTACACCTTCACCACCATCAGCGGCGTCATGCAGCAGGACAACGCGGCCGGCCAAGGCACGGCGGCCGGCTCGGGCTCGGGTGCGGGTGCGGATCAGCAGCAGGCGGCGGGCGTCACCGAGGCCGGCGTGACCGGTGAGCAGCCCGGCGGGACCCTGCCGAACGGCAACGGCCGCACCACCAGCACCGTCTCGCGTCTCCAGGCCGCCCACCGGGAGGCCACCGGCGCCACCCTCTACGAGGGCAAGGCCCTGATCGCGGCGGTCGCCGTCGCCGAGTGGACGGTGCCGGCGCTCGCGGTCGGACTCATGGTCGTGGGCATCGCCGTCATGAGCCGCTTCGGAATGATGCTGATCCTCGCCCGCCGCCACTACAGACAGCGCAACAAACGCCGCTTCAGCTGGGGCCCCACCGTCACCCGGCCGGTGAGCGTGGTCGTGCCGGCGTACAACGAGAAGGAGTGCATCGCCAACACCCTCGAGTCGCTGGCGCGGAGCACCCATCCGATCGAGATCATCGTCGTCGACGACGGCTCCACGGACGGCACGTCCGAGATCGCGCGCAGTGCGGCCGAGTCGCTCGGCATGACGAACGTTCGCGTCATCCGTCAGGAGAACGCGGGCAAGCCTGCCGCCCTCAACAACGGTGTGCGCAGCGCCAGGTACGACATCGTCGTGATGATGGACGGCGACACCGTCTTCGAGCCGGACGCCGTGCACCAGCTGGTGCAGCCGTTCGCCGACCCCGAGGTCGGCGCGGTCGCCGGCAACGCCAAGGTCGGCAACCGCGACACGATCATCGGGGCCTGGCAGCACATCGAGTACGTGATGGGCTTCAACCTCGACCGCCGCATGTACGACCTGCTGCGCTGCATGCCCACCATCCCCGGTGCGATCGGCGCGTTCCGCCGGGACGCCGTGCTCGAGGTCGGCGGCATGAGCGAGGACACCCTCGCCGAGGACACCGACATCACCATCGCCATGCACCGCGGGGGCTGGCGGGTCGTGTACCAGGAGCACGCCAAGGCCTGGACGGAAGCGCCCGGTTCGCTCAAGCAGCTGTGGTCCCAGCGCTACCGCTGGTCGTACGGCACCATGCAGGCGCTGTGGAAGCACCGCAAGTCCCTGACGGACAAGGGTCCGTCGGGCCGCTTCGGCCGGGTCGGCATGCCCCTGGTGGTCATCTTCCAGATCATCACGCCGGTCTTCGCTCCGCTCATCGACGTGTTCACCGTCTACTCGATGATCTTCGTCGACTTCCAGGCGGCCCTGCTGGCGTGGCTGGCGGTGCTGGCGATCCAGCTGGCGTGCGCGGCGTACGCGTTCCGCCTCGACCGCGAGAAGTACCGCTACCTGCTGATGATGCCGCTGCAGCAGCTGGCCTACCGCCAGATGATGTACCTCGTCCTCATCCACTCCTGCATCACCGCCCTCACCGGTGGCCGCCTGCGCTGGCAGAAGCTCAAGCGCACCGGCGAGGTCGGCACCCCGGCGGGGGTGAGCTGATGAGCTGGGAGGCGGAACAGCAGCCGCAGCAGGCGTATCCGCAGCAGGGGTACGGCTACGGACAACAGCCACGGCCGCAGCCGCAGCCCGTGTATGGGCAGGGGCAGGAGTACGGGTACGGGTACGGGTACGGGTACGGGTACGGGTACGGGTACGGCGCTCAGGATCAGCAGCCGTACGTGCAGCCGTATCCCCAGCAGTACGCGGAGCACGGGCAGGGGCAGCAGCCCGCGGCCGAAGCGACGGCGACGCTGCCTGCGGTGGAGCCGGAGCCGGAACAGGGGTCGTTTGCGGAAGCCGAGGCTCCTGTCGTCGCGGAAGAGGTGCCCCCGCCGCCCAAGCCGGCCGGACGCGACCGCTACTTCGACACCCTCCGGGCCGTGGCTCTCGTCCGTGTCGTCACGTACCACACCTTCGGCTGGGCCTGGGCCGGCATGGTCTTCCCCTCGATGGGGATCATGTTCGGCCTGGCCGGCACCCTGATGGCGAAGTCCCTGGAGCGCCCCGCGCTCAAGGTGGTGAAGAGCCGGCTGCGCCGGCTGCTGCCGCCGTTCTGGTACTGGGGCCTCTTCGTGGTCCTCGCGATGCTGATCCACGACTGGATGCCGGGCTGGCAGATCGTCTACTGGATCGTGCCGCTGGGCGACCCGCCGGGCAATACGTGGGGCATACAGGCCTGGGAGATCCTCTGGTACCTGCGGACGTATCTCTGGTTCGTCCTGCTCTCCCCGCTGATGCTGAAGGTGTTCCGGCTCGCCCCGGTGCCGGTCCTGCTGGCCTCGCTCGCCCCGATCGCGGTCTTCCAGCTCGTCTGGACGCCGCCGGACGGTCGCTTCGGCAGCGCCCTGTGGGACCTGGCGACGTACCTGTTCTGCTGGATCCTCGGCTTCGCGCACCGCGACGGCGTGCTCCAGCGGTTGCGGCCTGCCGCGGTCGTCGTGCTCTCGCTCGCCGCGATCGGCTTCGGCGGCTGGTACGCCTTCTCGCACCAGGCCGAGTTCGGCACCTACGACCTGGACGAGATCCCGCTCGCGCAGGCCTTCTGGTCGGCGGGGTTCGTGGCGCTGCTGATGTACTTCAAGGCGCGCTTCGAGGTCGACTTCGCCGGCCTCGCCCGCTTCCGGCGGCTGGACCGGATCGTGACGGTCTTCAACGCCCGCGCGGTGACGATCTACCTGTGGCACGAGATCGCGCTGATCCTCGCCGTCCCGCTGATCGACCAGTTCTGGAACGTACCCGCGTTCGAGAAGTGGCTGCCGCTGGAGAGCCAGTGGTTCATGTTCGGTATCGGCTGGGTCCTGATCGCGGCGTTCGTGCTGCTGTGCGGGTGGGTCGAGGATGTGGCGGCGAAGAAGAGGCCGCGGCTGCTGCCGTGACACGGCCGAGGTCGCCGCGGTGAAACGGCCGCGGCTGCCGCCGTGGCGCGGTCGAGGCTGCCGCCGTGACACGGCGGTTGGTGGGCCGGGCGCGGTTGCGTCCGGCCCGTACTGCCACAATGGACGAGTGACCCGCGCATCCCTGGACAAGCAGCCGCACGAAGTCGCCTCGATGTTCGACAACGTGGCGGAACGGTACGACCTCACCAACGACGTGCTGTCCCTCGGCCAGGACCGGCGATGGCGCAAGGAGGTCGCGAAGGCGGTGGACGCCCGGCCCGCGCAAAAGGTCCTGGACCTGGCCGCCGGTACGGCGACCTCGTCCCTGCCCTTCGCCCGCGCCGGCGCGTACGTCGTCCCCTGCGACTTCTCCCTCGGCATGCTCCAGGTCGGCAAGCAGCGCAACGCCTGGCTGCCCCTCACGGCGGGCGACGCGACGAAGCTGCCCTTCAAGGACGACACCTTCGACGCCGTCACGATCTCCTTCGGGCTGCGCAACGTGCAGGACACCGACGCCGCGCTGCACGAGATGTACCGGGTGACCAAGCCCGGCGGCCGGGTCGTGATCTGCGAGTTCTCCCACCCGACCTGGGCGCCCTTCCGGACCGTCTACACCGAGTACCTGATGCGCGCCCTGCCGCCGGTCGCCCGCGCGGTCTCCTCCAACCCCGACGCGTACGTCTACCTCGCCGAGTCCATCCGTGACTGGCCCGACCAGCCCGCACTCGCCGAGCGTCTGCGCAAGGCCGGCTGGTCGAAGGTGGCATGGCGGAACCTGAGCGGCGGGATCGTCGCCCTGCACCGGGGCTTCAAGCAGGCCTGACAGCCGCCTTTGCCCTGCCTGCTACCTGGTCGCCTCGAAGGCGTCCCCGGGTTCGCCCAGCTCGCGCTGCAACCCGCCCCCGGTGGGGTTCGGGATACGCGGCTCGCGCACGCCTCCACCGCCCTCTCCCTCACCCAGGTCGAACCACACGGTGACGACCGCTCCGCGCGGCACCTCGACGCCGGGTGGGGGGTACTGGCGTACGACGTAGTCGACGACGGCGCGGTGGAATTCGGGCCGGTCGGGTGCGGCCAACAGCACGCCGTGGGCCTCGGCGGCCTCACGCGCGTCCAGGGCCATCAGGCCGACGAGCTTGGGCACACGCACTTCGGGCGTCTTGGGTGTTATAGGCACAGATGTCACCCCCAGCGGTACTGGAAGGGTAACCGCCCGGGGTGCGGTCCGGAAGCGTCAGGTGTCTTTCTGTAGCTGATGGTTACTTTCGGTTACCGATCACCTTTGCTCACCGGGGTCGTCGGCGTCACAGCTCGATCCGGTAGCAGTGCCCTTCCAGATTCGACGACGGGACCGTGAACACCTCGGCGAGGCTCATGCCCAGCCGCTGCGTGACCGCGATCGACCGGGCGTTCTGAGCGAGGACCATCGCCACCACGCTCGGCACCCCCGCCGCACGCACCCGCTCCAGCGTGATCAGCGCGGCCGCGGTCGCGTACCCCTTGCCCCAGTACTCCCGCCCGAGCCGCCAGCCGATCTCGATCTCGCCCTTCGGCCCCCAGTCCCGCGGCCACGGCTGCGCACCCGTGAAACCGATGACCCGGTCGGACTCGTCCAGCATCGTCCACAGACAGAAGCCGCGCTCGGCGTCGTGCCGACGCTGACGGGCCGTGAGCTCCTCGTAGACGTACAACTCCGCGGACCTGCCGCCATGGAACTCCATGACGTCCGGGTCGTCGAAGACCCGGTGCCAGGCGACGGCGTCCTCATCGGTGGGGACACGCAGCCGTACTACAGGCAGAGCTCGGTTCACGGGGCAGCCCTTCAGCCGGGTGATCAATTCTGCTGAATAGACTGCCCATGTCCAGTGCCGGTCGGCACGCATATTTCGAACCTTGGGGAGAACCCGCCGTGACCGAGCCCCTCTCCGACAACAGCGCCGATGTGATCGTCGTGGGCGCGGGGCCAGCCGGCTCCACCACCGCTTACCACCTGGCCCGCGCCGGCCTTGACGTACTCCTGCTGGAGAAGACCGAGTTCCCGCGCGAGAAGGTCTGCGGCGACGGGCTCACCCCGCGCGCCGTCAAGCAGCTCGTCGCGATGGGCATCGACATCTCCGAGGAGGCCGGCTGGCTCCGCAACAAGGGGCTGAGGATCATCGGCGGAGGCGTCCGCCTCCAGCTGGACTGGCCGGATCTCGCCTCCTTCCCCGACTACGGTCTCGTCCGCAAGCGCGACGACTTCGACGAGCAGCTCGCCCGCCAGGCCCAGAAGGCGGGCGCGCGCCTGTACGAGCGCTGCAACGTCTCCGGCCCGGTCGTCGACGACCGCACCGGCCGCATCACCGGTGTGACGGCCAAGCTCGGCGAGGAGAAGCGGGAAGTCACCTTCCGCGCCCCGCTGGTGGTGGCCGCCGACGGCAACTCCACCCGGCTGTCGCTGGCGATGGGCCTGCACCGCCGCGAGGACCGCCCGATGGGTGTCGCGGTGCGCACGTACTTCACCTCGCCGCGCCACGAGGACGACTACCTGGAGTCCTGGCTGGAGCTGTGGGACCGGCGCGGCCCGGGCGAGGACCGTCTGCTGCCCGGCTACGGCTGGATCTTCGGCATGGGCGACGGCACGTCCAACGTCGGCCTGGGCGTGCTCAACACCTCGGACTCCTTCAAGGAACTCGACTGGCGCGAGGTCCTGAAGGCCTGGTGCGCGTCCATGCCCGAGGACTGGGGCTACACCCCGGACAACATGACCGGCCCGATCCGCGGCGCGGCCCTCCCCATGGCCTTCAACCGCCAGCCCCACTACACGAAGGGCCTGCTCCTCGTCGGCGACGCGGGCGGCCTGGTGAACCCCTTCAACGGCGAGGGCATCGCCTACGCCATGGAGTCCGGCCAGATCGCCGCCGACGTCATCGTGCAGGCCCACGCCCGCTCGACGCCGGCCGGCCGTGAACTGGCCCTCCAGCGCTACCCGCGCGTCCTCAAGGACACCTACGGCGGCTACTACACGCTGGGCCGCGCCTTCGTGAAGCTCATCGGCAACCCGAAGGTCATGAAGATCGCGGCCCAGCGAGGCCTGACCCACCCGGTCCTGATGAAGTTCACCCTCAAGCTTCTCGCCAACCTCACCGATCCGACGGGCGGCGACGCGATGGACCGCATCATCAACGGCCTGAGCAAGGTGGCACCGAAGGCCTGACCTGGCTTTCAGGGCGGCGGTGGCATCGAGGCCCTGCCCCGGCTCTTCAGAGCCTCGGTCTTGGCGGCCCGGCGGGCGAACACCTCGTCACGCCGGTCCGCCACCCGCCGCAGCTCCTCGTCCACCCGACGGGCACGCTCCACAACCGCCCGTCCGCCCGCACGAAGGTGCCGAACTTCTTCCTCGTCGGCGACCACGTCCGTACGGACGTGGACCTGGCGACCATGGAGGGCGCCCACGAGTCCGCGCGGCGGGCCGTCAACGCGCTGCTGGAGGCGGACAATTCGGGCGCCGTGCGGTGTGAGGTGCTGGAGCTGTACCGCCCGCCCGAGACGGAGCCGCTCAAACGCGTCGACGAGGTGCGCTACCGGCTGGGCCTGTCCAACACCTTCGACCTCGGCTGAGCCGAGCCCGCACGGAGTGTGGGTACGGCGGAAGGGCCGCTGCCCCCGAGCGGCGGCGGCCCTTCACTGCGTACGGCTCGGAGCGCGCGGCTCAGAGCACTCGCACCGCGCCGGTCGGCGGGTCGTACGACAGGGGCTTCTCCACGACGCCCGTGGAGGGGTTCTGTGCGCCGACGAACATACCGTCTCCGACGTACACCGCCACGTGGTACGCGTTGCCCGCGTTGCCCCAGTAGAGGATGTCGCCCGGCTGCAGGTTGCTCAGCGAGACCTGGGTGCCGGCGACCGACTGGTCCTGGGAGACGCGCGGCAGGCTGATGCCGACCTGCTTGAAGGCGGCCTGCACCATGCCGGAGCAGTCCCAGGAGTTGGGGCCGGTGCCGCCGGAGACGTAGGCGTCACCGATCTGGGCCTTCACGAAGGCGATGACAGCCGCGGCGGAACCGGTCGCCGTGGACGTGCTCGTACTCGTGCTCGTGGAGACGCTCGCGGATGCGGTGAGCGTGGTCCGCTCGGCGTTGCGCGAAGCGCGCTCCGCAGCGGCCTTGCGGGCAGCCTCGGCGGCCTTCTTCTTGGCCTCCGCCTTCTGCTTCGCCTCAGCGAGGTCCGCCTTGGCCTGCTTCGCGGCCTTTGCGGCGGCCGCGTCACGCTCGGCCTGCAGCTCGTAGTTCGCGGCGGTCTGCTGCGTGGCATCGGCGGACTGCGCGACCTGGGCGGCCAGGTCGGCGGTCAGGGTGGGCAGTTCGAGGGTCTGCGTCACCGGCTCGGCGGCGTTCGCCGAGCCGGACGCCCCGGCGACTGCCAGGGTGCTGAGGACGCCACCGGCGACTCCGGCCCGCATCGCGATTGTCGACGCGCTGCGGCGGGGCTTCCGGTGGCTGCGTATGAGAGCGGTGTGGGACATGGGTACAAGCGGTATCAGGGGCTCCTCCATACCTTCAAGAAACGTGTGCTGCGCCACAATTGTTCAATCGAGCCCCTCAATGCCGGGCGTGTCACTCCTTATTGACGCCGTAACGGACATTGCGGACGCAGGTGATCAAGCCTGTGATCATGGGCTTTCGCTGTTACGTCCGAATTGCCCTCGACCTACCATCGGTTTAGACCGTTGGCCAACCCCGGTTCTTAGACGCCTCTCATGGATGTGGCGGAGGTCACGGAACGGTTACCAGGAAGGCTGCGTCCCGCGCGGGGATCACCTCCGGGTGAGTTCGTGAACGCGTGCACGCGTCCACACCTGAGCGCACTCCTCCCTCCCGTGTGTGAATGCGGGCCTCTATCAAGAGATCAAGTTCAACGCCAATTTGCATGCAAGGGAAGTCTCTTGATATTGAGACGCCCTTCTCGACCTGCATCGACAGGAAAAATGTCACCTATGGTGACTGCTCGGACGCTTCTTGTATGAAGATCACCGCTAATCCGACTTCATGATCCTTCGTCAGGTGGTGGAGATCACAAAGCTTGTGTAATACCCCGTGTCGCAGATCACAGACCGGCGGGCATAAGATGCGAGGCGGTTGGGCTTGTGACCTGCTTCACATGTTCGCGATCTTCGCCGGAACGAGCGGGGTTCGTGGGACTCGTGGGGCGGGTGTTGCGGGCCTGACGCAACCGCCACCAGTCAGTGCCGACTGAGAGGAGCGAGGAGCGGTGAACGCGTATGCGCCCATCCTCGTACTGGGAGCCCTCGGGGCAGGCTTTGCGATCTTCTCCGTGGTCATGGCCACGCTGATCGGTCCGAAGCGGTACAACCGCGCCAAGCTCGAGGCCTACGAGTGCGGCATCGAGCCGACCCCCACGCCGGCCGGCGGCGGGCGCTTCCCCATCAAGTACTACCTGACGGCGATGCTCTTCATCGTCTTCGACATCGAGATCGTCTTCCTCTACCCGTGGGCCGTCACCTTCGACGCCCTGGGTGTGTTCGGGCTCGTGGAGATGCTGCTCTTCGTGCTCACCGTCTTCGTCGCCTACGCGTATGTGTGGCGGCGCGGCGGCCTGGAATGGGACTGAGGGGCCAAAGGACATGGGACTCGAAGAAAAGCTGCCGAGCGGTTTCCTGCTGACCACCGTCGAGCAGGCCGCGGGCTGGGTACGCAAGGCGTCCGTCTTCCCCGCCACGTTCGGCCTGGCCTGCTGTGCCATCGAGATGATGACCACCGGTGCCGGCCGCTACGACCTGGCGCGCTTCGGCATGGAGGTCTTCCGGGGCTCTCCGCGCCAGGCGGACCTGATGATCGTCGCCGGCCGGGTGAGCCAGAAGATGGCGCCGGTGCTGCGGCAGGTCTACGACCAGATGCCGAACCCCAAGTGGGTGATCTCCATGGGCGTCTGCGCCTCCTCCGGCGGCATGTTCAACAACTACGCGATCGTCCAGGGCGTCGACCACATCGTCCCCGTCGACATCTATCTGCCGGGCTGCCCACCGCGGCCCGAGATGCTGATGGACGCGATCCTCAAGCTCCACCAGAAGATCCAGACCTCCAAGCTCGGCGTGAACGCGGAGGAGGCGGCTCGCGAGGCGGAGGAAGCGGCGCTCAAGGCCCTGCCCACGATCGAGATGAAGGGGCTGCTGCGATGAGCGACGTGAACGGCAACGGCGGCGCGGGCGGGGTCAACCCCGAGAAGGACCTCGCCGCCGACAACCTCCCCGGCCAGCGCGGTGAGGGCGGTGAGGAGATCCGCGTCCAGCGCGGCATGTTCGGCGCCGACAACGGCGGCGACACCTCCGGCTACGGCGGTCTGGTCCGCTCGGTCCGGCTCCCGGGACCGGCGAGCCGTCCCTACGGCGGCTGGTTCGACGAGGTCGCCGACGAACTCGAGGGCGCGCTGGAGGAGCAGGGTCTCCTCGCCGGGAACGCGATCGAGAAGACGGTCGTCGACCGCGACGAAGTCACCTTTCACATCGAGCGCGAGCACCTGGTCCGCGTCGCCCGCACCCTGCGCGACGACCCGGCCCTGCGCTTCGAACTCTGTACCGGCGTCAGTGGAGTCCACTACCTGAGCGACAAGGGCCGCGAGCTGCACGCCGTCTACCACCTGCGCTCGATCACCCACAACCGGTTGATCCGCCTCGAAGTCAGCGCCCCGGACAGCGACCCGCACATCCCGTCCCTGGTCTCCGTCTACCCGACCAACGACTGGCACGAGCGGGAGACCTACGACTTCTTCGGGATCGTCTTCGACGGTCACCCGGCCCTGACCCGGATCATGATGCCGGACGACTGGCAGGGCCACCCGCAGCGCAAGGACTACCCCCTCGGCGGCATCCCCGTCGAGTACAAGGGCGCCCAGATCCCGGCTCCGGACCAGCGGAGGTCGTACTCGTGAGCACGCAGCCAGCAGCCGCCGCGTCCGCCGCCTCGGCGCGGGAGACCACGGAAGGCACCGTATATACGGTCACCGGTGGCGACTGGGACGAGGTCGTCCAGTCCGCGGCCCGGGCCGACGACGAACGCATCGTCGTCAACATGGGTCCCCAGCACCCGTCCACCCATGGAGTGCTTCGCCTGATCCTGGAGATCGAGGGCGAGACGGTCACCGAGGCCCGCTGCGGCATCGGCTATCTGCACACCGGCATCGAGAAGAACCTCGAGTTCCGCACGTGGACGCAGGGCACCACCTTCGTCACGCGCATGGACTACCTGACGTCCTTCTTCAACGAGACCGCCTACTGCCTCGCCGTCGAGAAGCTCCTCGGTATCGAGGACCAGATCACCGAGCGGGCCAAGATCATCCGGGTGCTCCTGATGGAGCTGAACCGGATGTCCTCCCACCTGGTGTGCATCGCCACCGGCGGCATGGAGCTCGGCGCCACGACGATCATGATCTACGGATTCCGTGATCGTGAAATGATTCTCGACATCTACGAGCTCATCACGGGCCTGCGGATGAACCACGCGTACATCCGCCCCGGCGGACTCGCCCAGGACCTGCCGCCCGGCGCGGTGGACCAGATCCGCGAGTTCGTGAAGAAGATGAAGAAGAACCTCCCGGAGTACGACAAGCTCGCCACCGGGAACCCCATCTTCAAGGCCCGCATGCAGGACATCGGCTATCTCGACCTGGCCGGCTGCATGGCCCTCGGCGCCACCGGCCCGATCCTGCGCTCCACCGGCCTGCCGCACGACCTGCGCAAGACGCAGCCGTACTGCGACTACGAGACGTACGACTTCGAGATCCCGACCGCCGACTCCTGCGACGCCTACGGCCGCTTCCTCGTTCGTCTGGAGGAGATGCGCCAGTCGCTCGCGATCGTCGAGCAGTGCCTGGACCGGCTGCAGCCCGGCCCGGTCATGGTCGCCGACAAGAAGATCGCCTGGCCCGCCCAGCTCGCCCTGGGGCCGGACGGCCTCGGCAACTCCCTGGACCACATCAAGAAGATCATGGGCACCTCCATGGAGGCCCTGATCCACCACTTCAAGCTGGTCACCGAGGGTTTCCGCGTACCGCCGGGACAGGCGTACGCGGCCGTCGAGTCGCCCAAGGGCGAACTCGGGGTGCACGCCGTGTCCGACGGCGGCACCCGCCCCTACCGGGTCCACTTCCGTGACCCGTCCTTCACCAACCTGCAGGCCATGGCGGCGATGTGCGAGGGCGGCCAGGTCGCCGACGTCATCGTCGCCGTCGCGTCCATCGACCCCGTGATGGGAGGCGTCGACCGGTGACCACCAGTTCTTCGGAGCGGGGCGTCAGCCTGGGCATGCCCGAACTGCCCGCGCCCGGCTACCCGGACGACGTCCGAGCCCGGCTCGAGGCCGACGCGCACGAGATCATCGCGCGCTACCCGGACTCCCGGTCGGCCCTCCTGCCGTTGCTGCATCTCGTGCAGTCGCAGGAGGGACACGTCACGCGCACCGGGATGCAGTTCTGCGCGGACATGCTGGACCTGACCACCGCCGAGGTCACCGCGGTCGCGACCTTCTACACGATGTACCGGCGCAGGCCGAGCGGTGACTACCAGGTGGGTGTCTGCACCAACACCCTGTGCGCGGTGATGGGCGGCGACGCGATCTTCGAGACCCTCCAGGAGCACCTGGGCGTCGGCAACGGCGAGACCACCGACGACGGCAAGGTCACCCTGGAGCACATCGAGTGCAACGCGGCCTGCGACTTCGCGCCGGTCGTGATGGTCAACTGGGAGTTCTTCGACAACCAGACCCCGGGCAGCGCCAAGCGTCTCGTCGACGACCTGCGCGCGGGACGACCGGTCGAGCCCACGCGCGGGGCGCCGCTGTGCACCTTCAAGGAGACCGCCCGGATCCTGGCCGGCTTCCCCGACGAGCGGGACGGGGCCGTCGAGGCCGGTGGCAGCGCGGGACCCGCGTCGCTGGTGGGCCTCCGCCTGGCCAGGGGAGAGGCCGCACCCGCACGCGTGGTTCATCCGCGTGACGGCGGTCCGCACGAGGAGCCGCAGGACAGGGTCGTGCACGAGCCCTCGCCCGCCGAACACCTGAGCTCGCACGACGCGCCGCAGGACACGTCGGCCTCCGACCCGGCCCATCCGGCAGGGCCTACCGCTGAGGAGGGGGAGTGATGACCTTGGCACCCGAGCTGAAAGACACCAGCCCCGAGAAGCTGCTCGCACCCGTGCTGTCGGCCTTCTGGGACGAGGACAGGTCCTGGACGCTGGACGTCTACCGAAGGCACGAAGGATACGAGGGACTCCGCAAGGCGCTCGCCATGTCGCCGGACGACCTGATCGCGTACGTCAAGGACTCCGGTCTGCGTGGGCGCGGCGGCGCGGGATTCCCGACGGGAATGAAGTGGCAGTTCATTCCCCAGGGTGATGGAAAACCGCACTATCTAGTTGTCAACGCCGACGAGTCGGAGCCCGGAACCTGCAAGGACATCCCGCTCCTCTTCGCGAACCCGCACAGCCTCATCGAGGGCATTGTGATCGCGTGTTACGCCATCAGGTCGTCGCATGCCTTCATCTATCTGCGTGGTGAAGTCGTCCCAGTGCTGCGGCGGTTGCACGAGGCCGTGCGCGAGGCCTACGCGTCGGGCTACCTCGGCGAGAACATCCTGGGCAGCGGACTCGACCTCGAACTCACCGTGCACGCGGGCGCGGGCGCGTACATCTGCGGTGAGGAGACCGCACTGCTCGACTCGCTCGAAGGCCGCCGTGGTCAACCGCGGCTCCGTCCCCCCTTCCCTGCGATCGCGGGTCTCTATGCGTGTCCAACTGTTGTGAACAACGTCGAGTCGATCGCGTCAGTTCCCGCGATTCTGCAAAAGGGCAAGGAATGGTTCAGGTCGATGGGCAGCGAGAAGTCCCCGGGCTTCACGCTCTACTCGCTCAGCGGCCACGTCGCCAGCCCCGGCCAGTACGAGGCGCCGCTCGGCATCACGCTGCGTCAGCTCCTCGAGATGAGCGGCGGGATGCGCCCGGGCCATCGCCTCAAGTTCTGGACGCCGGGTGGCTCCTCGACGCCGATGTTCACCGACGAACACCTCGACGTCCCTCTTGATTACGAAGGAGTGGGCGCCGCGGGTTCCATGCTCGGCACGAAAGCTCTGCAGTGCTTCGACGAGACGACCTGTGTCGTCCGCGCCGTCACGCGCTGGACCGAGTTCTACGCCCACGAGTCCTGCGGCAAGTGCACGCCCTGCCGCGAAGGCACGTACTGGCTCGTGCAGTTGCTGCGCGACATCGAGGCCGGCAAGGGCGTCATGTCCGACCTCGACAAGCTCAACGACATCGCCGACAACATCAACGGCAAGTCCTTCTGCGCCCTCGGCGACGGCGCCGCCTCGCCGATCTTCTCCTCACTCAAGTACTTCCGCGAGGAGTACGAGCAGCACATCACGGGCCGCGGCTGCCCCTTCGACCCGGCCAAGTCGACGGCCTGGGCCGACCGCACGGAGGTGAACGCATGACTGTGACCACCAGCGCTCCCTCCGGAGGGGGAGAGGCGACGGTCCCGCCGGAAGACCTCGTCTCGCTGACCATCGACGGCGTCGAGATCAGCGTGCCCAAGGGCACCCTGGTCATCCGGGCCGCCGAACAGCTCGGCATCGAGATCCCCCGCTTCTGCGACCACCCCCTCCTCGATCCGGCCGGCGCCTGCCGCCAGTGCATCGTCGAGGTCGAGGGCCAGCGCAAGCCGATGGCGTCCTGCACGATCACGTGCACGGACGGGATGGTGGTGAAGACCCACCTCACCTCGCCGGCCGCCGAGAAGGCCCAGCACGGTGTGATGGAGCTGCTCCTCATCAACCACCCGCTGGACTGCCCCGTCTGCGACAAGGGCGGCGAGTGCCCGCTGCAGAACCAGGCCATGTCGCACGGCAACGCCGAGTCCCGCTTCGAGGGCAGGAAGCGGACGTACGAGAAGCCCGTCCCGATCTCCACGCAGGTGCTGCTCGACCGTGAGCGGTGCGTGCTGTGCGCCCGCTGCACCCGCTTCTCCAACCAGGTCGCGGGCGACCCGATGATCGAGCTGATCGAGCGGGGCGCGCTCCAGCAGGTCGGCACCGGTGAGGGCGACCCCTTCGAGTCGTACTTCTCCGGGAACACCATCCAGATCTGCCCGGTCGGCGCGCTGACCTCGGCGGCGTATCGCTTCCGCTCCCGCCCCTTCGACCTCGTCTCCTCGCACTCCGTGTGCGAGCACTGCTCCGGTGGCTGCGCCACGCGCACCGATCACCGGCGCGGCAAGGTCATGCGGCGCCTCGCGGCCCCGGACCCGGAGGTCAACGAGGAGTGGATCTGCGACAAGGGGCGGTTCGCGTTCCGCTACGCCCAGCAACGCGACCGGCTCGAGACGCCGCTGGTGCGCAACGCCGCCGGTGTTCTGGAACCCGCGTCCTGGCCGGAGGCGCTGGAAGCGGCGGCCCAGGGACTCGCCGCCGCCCGCTCCAGGGCGGGCGTCCTCGCCGGCGGCCGCCTCACCATCGAGGACGCCTACGCCTACAGCAAGTTCGCGCGCGTGGCGCTCGACACCAACGACATCGACTTCCGCGCGCGTGTGCACAGTGGCGAGGAGGCCGACTTCCTGGCCGCGCGGGTCGCCGGACGCGGCCGTGACCTCGACGGTACGGGCGTCACGTACACGTCCTTGGAGAACGCGCCCGCCGTCCTGCTGGTCGGGTTCGAGTCCGAGGAGGAGGCGCCCGGCGTCTTCCTGAGGCTGCGCAAGGCCTGGCGCAAGCACGGGCAGAAGGTGTTCTCGCTGGCGACGTACGCCACGCGCGGTCTGGAGAAGGCGGGCGGCACGCTGCTGCCGGCGGCTCCCGGTACCGAGACCGAGTGGCTGGACGCGCTCGCGAGCGGCGTCGGCCTGGAGGAGGGTGGCGTCAACGCCGCCGAGGCACTGCGCGCCGAGGGCGCTGTGATCGCCGTCGGAGAGCGGCTGGCCGGTGTGGCGGGCGGACTGACCGCGGCCGTACGGGCCGCCTCCGCGACCGGCGCGCGGCTGGTGTGGATTCCGCGCAGGGCGGGAGAGCGCGGCGCGGTCGAGGCGGGTGCGCTGCCGACACTGCTGCCGGGCGGGCGTCCGGCAACCGACCCGCGCGCGCGTGACGAGGTCGCGGCCGCCTGGGGCGTCGCCGAACTCCCGCACCGCTTCGGCCGTGACACCGGACAGATCGTCGAGGCCGCCGCCCGCGGTGAACTCCAGGCACTGGTGGTGGCGGGAGTCGAGGTCGCCGATCTGCCCGACCCGGCACGCGCGCGTGAGGCACTCTCGGCGGTCGGCTTCCTGGTGTCGCTGGAGCTGCGGCCCAGCGAGGTCACCGAGCACGCGGACGTCGTACTCCCGGTCGCGGCGGTCGCCGAGAAGGCGGGCAGCTTCCTCAACTGGGAGGGCCGAGTCCGCTTCTTCGAGGCCGCGCTCAAGCCCGATCAGCTCACCCGCCGTCTGGCACCCACCGACGCGCGCGTGCTCCAGATGCTCGCCGACGCCATGGACGTACACCTGGGGCTGCCGGACCTGCGTACCGCGCGCGTGGAGCTGGACCGGCTCGGCGCGTGGGACGGACTGCGGGCCACGGATCCCCTGGGGACCGCGGGTGTGCTGCCGCGTCCGGCCGCCGGTGAGGCGGTCCTCGCCGGGCACCGCCTGCTGCTCGACCAGGGCGTCCTCCAGGAGGGTGACGAGGCGCTCGCCGGGACGCGGCACGCGGCACACGCGCGCGTGTCGGCCGCCACTGCTGCCGAAGCCGGCGTCAAGAACGGCGACGTACTGGCCGTGACCGGCACCGCCGGAACGGTTGAACTCCCACTGGAGGTCACCGAGATGCCCGACCGGGTGGTCTGGCTTCCACTGAACTCCACCGGCGGCGGCGTCGCCTCCGACACCGGGGCGCTGCCCGGCTCCCTCGTCCGCATCGGCCCGGCGACGGTCGTCGCCGAAGGCCCCAAGGAGGTGGAGGCATGAGCCCGTACCTCGCCGCTGAAGACCTCTCGATGTTCGGCCGCGACCCCTGGTGGCTGGTCGTCGTCAAGGCGGTGTTCTGCTTCGCCTTCCTGATGGTGACCGTGCTGTTCTCCATCGTCTGGGAGCGCAAGGTCGTCGCCTGGATGCAGCTGCGCATCGGCCCCAACCGGCACGGCCCCTGGGGCATGCTTCAGTCGCTCGCCGACGGCATCAAGCTGATGCTCAAGGAAGACCTCGTCGTCAAACGCGCGGACAAGGTGGTCTACGTCCTCGCGCCGATCGTCGCGGCCATTCCGGCCTTCATGGCGATCGCGGTGATCCCGTTCGGCCCGGCCGGCAACGAGATCTCGATCTTCGGCCACCGCACCACGATGCAGCTCACCGACCTGCCGATCGCGATGCTCTACATCCTCGCGGTCGCCTCGGTGGGCATCTACGGGATCGTGCTGGCGGGCTGGAGTTCCGGATCCACCTATCCGCTGCTCGGTGGCCTGCGGTCCTGTGCGCAGATGATCTCGTACGAGATCGCGATGGGCGCCGCGTTCGCGTCGGTGTTCCTCTACTCGGGGTCGATGTCGACGTCGACGATCGTCGAGCAGCAGCACGACCGCTGGTACATCATCCTGCTGCCGGTCTCCTTCGTGGTCTACATCGTGACGATGGTCGGCGAGACCAACCGTGCCCCCTTCGACATGCCGGAGTCCGAGGGTGACCTGGTCGGCGGCTTCAACACCGAGTACTCGTCGATCAAGTTCGCGATGTTCATGCTCGCCGAGTACGTGAACATGGTGACGGTCTCGGCCGTGTCGACCACGCTCTTCCTGGGCGGCTGGCGGGCCCCGTGGCCGGTCAGCACGTTCTGGGAGGGCGCGAACCACGGCTGGTGGCCGATGCTCTGGTTCGTGGTGAAGGTGCAGTTGCTGCTGTTCTTCTTCATCTGGCTGCGCGGCACGCTTCCCCGCGTCCGCTACGACCAGCTGATGAAGCTCGGCTGGAAGGTCCTCATCCCGGTCTCCGTGGTCTGGCTGATGCTCGTCGCGACCGTGCGGACCCTGCGGAACGAGAACTACGACTTCGCCGACATCGCCCTCTACGTCGGTGGCGGTGTCCTCGTCCTCCTGCTGCTGTCCTTCGTCGCCGACATCTTCCGCGACAAGGCGGGCAAGGCCGAGCAGCCCGCCGAACAACCGGTCGGCTTCGACCCGATGGCCGGCGGATTCCCCGTACCGCCGCTGCCTGGGCAGGAGCTGCCGCCGGTGCCTCGGCGCAGCCCGCGCCGCGAGCGGGAGTTGATTGTCAGTGGTGGATCCGATACTGCGAGTGACGGATCGATCGGCGGATCTCGTGATGGAAAGGAGGCGTCCGATGGCTGAGGAGCCCAAGGAGACCAAGCCCGGTTTCCAGAACCCCGTGGCCGGCTTCGGCGTGACCTTCAAGGCCATGTTCAAGAAGCGGCTGACCGAGCAGTACCCGGAGCAGCAGAAGACCACCGCTCCCCGCTTCCACGGACGGCATCAGCTCAACCGCCATCCGGACGGCCTGGAGAAGTGCGTCGGCTGCGAGCTGTGCGCCTGGGCCTGCCCCGCCGACGCCATCTACGTCGAAGGCGCCGACAACACGGACGAGGAGCGCTACTCGCCGGGCGAGCGGTACGGCCGCGTCTACCAGATCAACTACGCCCGCTGCATCCTGTGCGGTCTGTGCATCGAGGCGTGCCCCACCCGCGCGCTGACGATGACCAACGAGTTCGAGCTGGCCGACTCCAGCCGCGCCAACCTCATCTACACCAAGGAACAGCTGCTGGCCGGCCTGGAAGAGGGCATGGTCGACAGCCCGCACGCCATCTACCCGGGGATGGACGAGCAGGACTACTACCGGGGACTGGTCACCGAGGCCGCGCCCGGCACGGAGCGCCAGGTCGCCGTCTCCAAGGGCGAGCAGCCCGGGGAACAGGAGGTGCGGGCATGAGCGCGCAGCTCGCCGCCTACTCCACCTCCACCGGAGAGGCCTTCCAGTTCTGGGTCCTCGGCACGGTCGCCGTGATCGGCGCCCTGTGCACCGTCTTCATGAAGAAGGCCGTGCACAGCGCGCTCTGTCTCGCCGGGACCATGATCGTCTTGGCGGTGTTCTATCTCGCCAATGGCGCCTACTTCCTGGGCATCGTGCAGATCGTCGTCTACACCGGCGCGATCATGATGCTGTTCCTGTTCGTGGTGATGCTCGTCGGCGTCACCGCGGCGGACTCCCTGAAGGAGACCATCAAGGGCCAGCGCTGGCTGGCCCTCGTCAGCGGTCTCGGCTTCGGCATCCTGCTGTTCGCGGGCATCGGCAACGCCTCCCTCACCGAGTTCAACGGGCTGAGTCAGGCCAACGCGAACGGCAACGTGGAGGGGCTGGCCGCGCTCATCTTCACCAAGTACGTCTTCGCCTTCGAAATCACCGGCGCCCTGCTGATCACGGCCGCCGTCGGCGCCATGGTGCTCACCCACCGCGAGCGCACCGAGCGGGCGAAGACACAGCGCGAACTGGCCGAGCAGCGCGTGCGCGAAGGCAAGCACGTGCCGCCGCTGCCGGCGCCCGGCGTCTACGCCCGGCACAACGCGGTGGACATCGCCGGCCTGCTGCCCGACGGCACCCCGTCCGAGCTCACCGTCAGCAAGACGCTGCGCGAGCGCGGCCAGATCCGTGACGTGTCGGCTGAGGCGCTCAACGACCTGCGGGCGCTGGAACAGCGCGCGGAGGAGCGCCTGGAGCGGACCGGGATCGAGCCGACGACCTTCAAGCGGGCCGAGGAGGCGTCGAAGTGAATCCCGTCAACTACCTCTATCTCGCGGCACTGTTGTTCACGATCGGCGCCACCGGCGTGCTGATCCGGCGCAACGCCATCGTGGTCTTCATGTGCATCGAGCTCATGCTGAACGCCTGCAACCTCGCGTTCGTCGCCTTCTCCCGGATGCACGGCAATCTCGACGGCCAGATCATCGCCTTCTTCACGATGGTCGTCGCCGCCGCGGAGGTCGTGGTGGGCCTCGCGATCATCGTGTCGCTGTTCCGTTCCCGCCACTCGGCCTCGGTCGACGACGCCAGCCTGATGAAGCTGTAAGGGGTCGGAAGAATCGTGGAGAACCTGATTGCGCTGCTGATCGCGGCGCCCCTGCTCGGAGCGGCCGTCCTGCTGGTCGGCGGCCGGCGTCTCGACGCCGTCGGCCACTGGATCGGCACCGCCCTCGCGGCCGTCTCCTTCGTGCTCGGTGTCGTCCTCTTCGCCGACCTGCTCGGCAAGGGTGCCGAGGACCGGACGCTGACCCAGCACCTGTTCAGCTGGGTCCCGGTCGAGGGCTTCCAGGCAGACGTCGCCTTCCAACTCGACCAACTGTCGATGACGTTCGTGCTGCTGATCACGGGCGTCGGCTCGCTGATCCACCTGTACTCGGTCGGGTACATGGAGCACGACGAGCGGCGCCGCCGCTTCTTCGGTTACCTGAACCTGTTCCTCGCGGCGATGCTGCTGCTCGTCCTCGCCGACAACTACCTGCTGCTGTACGTCGGCTGGGAGGGCGTCGGTCTCGCCTCGTACCTCCTCATCGGGTTCTGGCAGCACAAGCCCAGCGCGGCCACCGCGGCGAAGAAGGCCTTCCTGGTCAACCGCGTCGGCGACATGGGCCTGTCGATCGCCATCATGCTGATGTTCACCACCTTCGGGACCTTCGCCTTCGGCCCGGTGCTCGGCACCCACGACGAGCCCGGCCTCGTCGGTGACGCCACCGAGGGCAAGCTCACCGCCATCGCCCTGATGCTCCTGCTCGCCGCCTGCGGCAAGTCCGCCCAGGTGCCGCTGCAGTCCTGGCTGGGGGACGCGATGGAGGGCCCGACCCCGGTCTCGGCCCTCATCCACGCCGCGACGATGGTGACCGCGGGCGTCTACCTGATCGTCCGCTCCGGAGCGATCTTCAACGCCGCGCCCGACGCACAACTCGTCGTCACCGTCGTCGGTGCCGTCACGCTCCTGTTCGGTGCGATCGTCGGTTGCGCGAAGGACGACATCAAGAAGGCGCTGGCCGGCTCCACCATGTCGCAGATCGGCTACATGGTTCTCGCCGCGGGCCTCGGCCCCATCGGCTACGTCTTCGCGATCATGCACCTGGTGACCCACGGCTTCTTCAAGGCCGGCCTGTTCCTCGGTGCCGGTTCGGTCATGCACGGCATGAACGACGAGGTCGACATGAGGAAGTACGGCGGCCTCAGGAAGTACATGCCGGTCACCTTCGTGACCTTCGGGCTCGGCTACCTCGCCATCATCGGTTTCCCCGGCCTGTCCGGCTTCTTCTCCAAGGACAAGATCATCGAGGCGGCCTTCGCCAAGGGCGGTACCGAGGGCTGGATCCTCGGTGGCGCGGCTCTGCTCGGCGCGGCCATCACCGCGTACTACATGACGCGCGTGATGCTGATGACGTTCTTCGGAGAGGAGCGTTGGAGGAACCAACCCACCGCCTCTCCGGCCGAACCGAGCGTGGAGCCCGCGGCCGAGCACCACGGTGACCACGCCGAGCCGCACCCTCACGAGTCGCCCAGGTCCATGACGATCCCCATGATCGTGCTGGCCTTCGGATCGGTCTTCGCGGGCGCCCTGTTCAGCGTCGGCGACCGCTTCCTGCACTGGCTGGAGCCCATCACCGGGCACGCCGAGGGCGACTCGCCGGTCAGCGCGACGACGGTCACCCTGGCCACCATGGCCGTGCTCGTCGTCGGTGTCGCGATCGCGTACGCCCAGTACGGGCGCCGCCCGGTTCCGGTCGTCGCCCCGCGCGGGTCGCTGCTCACCCGGGCCGCCCGGCGCGACCTGCTCCAGGACGACTTCAACCACGTCGTCCTCGTACGTGGCGGGGAGCACCTGACGCGCTCCCTGGTGTACGTCGATCACACCCTGGTCGACGGCGTCGTCAATGGCACGGCCGCCTCGGTCGGCGGGCTCTCCGGTCGGCTGCGGCGACTGCAGAACGGCTTCGCACGGTCGTACGCGGTCTCGATGTTCGGCGGTGCGGCTCTTATCGTCGCCGCGACCCTGCTGATGAGGGCGGTCTGATACCGATGTCCTTTCCTCTGCTGACAGCGACGGCCGCGCTCCCGGCCATCGGGGCGGTCGCCACGGCCGCCGTACCGGCCGCCCGGCGCAACGCCGCCAAGGCGCTGGCGCTGCTCGTCTCGCTCGCCACGCTCGTCCTGGCGATCGTCGTCCTGGTTCGCTTCGATCCGGGCGGCGACCGCTACCAGCTCACCGAGTCCCACGCCTGGATCAAGGAGTTCGGGGTGAGGTACGAGCTGGGTGTGGACGGCATCGGCGTGGCGCTCGTCGCGCTGACCGCCCTGCTGATCCCGTTCATCATCCTCGCGGGCTGGCACGACGCCGACCCACTGGAGACCGGAAGCCGCCGCTGGCGGCCGACGCAGGGCTTCTTCGCCCTGATCCTGGGCGTCGAGGCGATGGTGATCATCTCCTTCGAGGCCACCGACGTCTTCCTCTTCTACATCTTCTTCGAAGCCATGCTCATCCCGATGTACTTCCTCATCGGCGGCTTCGGCGACCGTGCCCACGAGCACGGCGAGGAGACGGCGTCGACGCAACGGTCGTACGCGGCGGTGAAGTTCCTCCTCTACAACCTGGTCGGCGGTCTGATCATGCTGGCCGCGGTGATCGGCCTCTACGTGGTCGCCGGGAACTTCAGTCTCCAGGAGATCGCGCAGGCCCGGGCCAACGGTTCGCTGGACATGGCGACCAGCACCGAACGCTGGCTGTTCCTGGGCTTCTTCTTCGCCTTCGCGGTGAAGGCCCCGCTGTGGCCGCTGCACACCTGGCTGCCCAACGCCATGGGCGAGGCCACCGCCCCGGTCGCCGTCCTCATCACGGCGGTCGTCGACAAGGTGGGCACCTTCGCGATGCTCCGCTTCTGTCTCCAACTGTTCCCGGAGGCCTCGAAGTGGGCGACACCCGCCATCCTCGTACTGGCGCTGATCAGCATCGTCTACGGGGCGCTGCTCGCCGTCGGACAGCGCGACATCAAGCGGCTGGTGGCGTACGCGTCGATCTCGCACTTCGGCTTCATCATCATGGGCATCTTCGCGATGACGAGCCAGGGCCAGTCCGGCGCGACGCTCTACATGATCAACCACGGAATCTCGACCGCCGCGCTGATGCTGGTCGCCGGCTTCCTGATCTCCCGGCGCGGCTCGCGGCTCATCGCCGACTACGGCGGTGTGCAGAAGGTCGCTCCGGTACTGGCCGGAACCTTCCTGATCGGCGGTCTGGCGACCCTCTCCCTGCCCGGCCTGGCGCCGTTCGTCAGTGAGTTCCTGGTGCTGGTCGGCACGTTCGAGCGCTACCCGGCGATCGGCATCATCGCCACCTTCGGCATCGTTCTCGCCGCGCTCTACACCCTCGTCCTCTACCAGAGGACGATGACGGGCCCGGTGAAGGCGGAGGTCGAGGCGATGCCGGACCTCAGGATCCGTGAACTCGTGGTCGTCGCCCCGCTGATCGTTCTGCTGATCTTCCTGGGCGTCTACCCGAAGCCCGTCACGGACATCATCAACCCGGCGGTCAAGCAGACCATGTCCGACGTACAGAAGAAGGACCCCCAGCCCGAGGTGGAGGCGGCCAAGTGAGCGCAACAGCCGTCCACAGCCTGTGGACAACCGCGGCCGATCCGATCTCGAAGATCGGCGCGCCGAAGATCGAATACGGGCAATTGTCGCCCACTCTGATCGTCGTGGGCGCCGCGATCATCGGGGTGCTGGTCGAGGCGTTCGTGCCACGAAAGTCCCGTTACTACGCACAGGTGTTCGTGTCCGCTGTCGCGCTCGTCGCCGCCTTCGCCGCGGTCGTCGCTCTGGCGGCCAACGGCTACGGCACCACCAAGGCGCACATCGCGGCGATGGGCGCGATCGCGGTCGACGGGCCGTCCCTGTTCCTGCAGGGCACGATCCTGCTGACCGGGCTGGTCGGCCTGTTCACCTTCGCCGAGCGGCGCCTGGACCCGGAGGCGCACGGCAACCGGGTCGACTCGTTCGCGGCGCAGGCCGCGTCCGTGCCGGGCAGTGACAGCGAGATGGCCGCCGTGAAGGCCGGGTTCACCACCACCGAGGTCTTCCCGCTGCTGCTCTTCGCGGTCGCCGGCATGCTGGTCTTCCCCTCGGCCAACGACCTGCTGACGCTGTTCGTGGCCCTGGAGGTCTTCTCGCTGCCGCTGTACCTGCTGTGCGCCCTGGCCCGCCGCAAGCGGCTCATGTCGCAGGAGGCCGCGGTCAAGTACTTCCTGCTCGGGGCGTTCGCCTCCGCGTTCACGCTGTTCGGTATCGCGCTGCTGTACGGGTACGCGGGCTCGGTGTCGTACGCGACCATCGCGCAGGTCGTCGACGGCACGATCACGAACGTCGACCCGGCGCTCGCCGGCACCATGGGCAACGACGCGCTGCTGCTCCTCGGCACCGCGCTCCTCGTCATGGGCCTGCTGTTCAAGGTGGGCGCCGTGCCGTTCCACATGTGGACGCCGGACGTGTACCAGGGCGCACCGACACCCGTGACCGGATTCATGGCGGCGGCGACCAAGGTGGCGGCCTTCGGCGCGCTGCTGCGGGTCCTGTACGTCGTGCTGCCGGGTCTGCGCTGGGACTGGCGGCCGGTCATGTGGGGCATCGCGGTCATCACGATGCTGGGCGGTGCGATCGTCGCGATCACGCAGACCGACATCAAGCGGCTGCTCGCGTACTCGTCGATCGCGCACGCCGGGTTCATCCTCGCGGGTGTCATCGCGACCACGCCCGACGGCGTGTCCTCGGTGCTGTTCTACCTGGGCGCGTACTCGTTCGTGACGATCGGCGCGTTCGCGGTGGTGACGTTGGTGCGTGATGCGGGCGGTGAGGCGACGCACCTGTCCAAGTGGGCCGGTCTCGGCCGCAGGTCGCCGCTGGTCGCGGCCGTGTTCGCGGTGTTCCTGCTGGCCTTCGCGGGCATTCCGCTGACCTCCGGTTTCGCGGGGAAGTTCGCCGTGTTCAAGGCGGCGGCGGAGGGCGGAGCGGCCCCGCTGGTCGTGGTCGGTGTGATCTCGTCGGCGATCGCGGCGTTCTTCTACATCCGCGTGATCGTGCTGATGTTCTTCAGCGAGCCCCGGCCCGAAGGCCCGACCGTCGCGGTGCCCTCGCCCCTGACGATGACCGCGATCGGAGTCGGTGTGGCGGTGACGCTGGTCCTCGGTGTGGCGCCGCAGTACTTCCTGGACCTGGCGAGCCAGGCGGGGATGTTCGTGCGCTGACCTGCGGCGTTTGCGCGTGGGCCCTGGTCTCTTCGTGGGGATCGGGGCCCTCGTGCGTGCTCAGGGGCGGGATTCGCCGGGCATGCCACCGGGGGCTTCCAGGGGAGGAGCCCGCCGCTCGGGTTCGTCCGGTGGATCCAGGCCTACAGCGTGCGGCTGGACCCCAGATGCTCCGCCCAAGCCTGTGGATAACTCCGGCGCTGTCGGTGCGGACCCCTATCGTGGACGCAGTGGTCGAGGAAGACGTACGGGGGACAGGACGATGGGCGGGACGGGCGGGATCAGGGAGATGCCAGAAATGACGGACAGCGAGGCGCTGGCCACGCTGCACCGGGTATTCGGATACGGAGCCTTCCGCGGCGAGCAGGAAGCGGTCATCGAGCACGTGGTCGCCGGCGGGGACGCCGTCGTCCTCATGCCGACCGGCGGCGGCAAGTCGCTGTGCTACCAGATCCCGGCCCTGGTCAGACCCGGTACGGGAATCGTCGTCTCCCCGCTCATCGCGCTGATGCAGGACCAGGTGGACGCGCTGCGGGCGCTCGGGGTGCGCGCGGGGTTCATGAACTCCACACAGGACTTCGACGAGCGGCGGACGGTCGAGGCCGAGTTCCTCGCCGGCGAGCTCGACCTGCTGTATCTGGCGCCGGAGCGGCTCCGCCTCGACTCCACGCTGGACCTGCTCTCCCGCGGCAAGATCGCCGTCTTCGCGATCGACGAGGCGCACTGCGTGTCCCAGTGGGGCCACGACTTCCGCCCCGACTATCTGGCGCTCTCCCTGCTCGGCGAGCGCTGGCCGGACGTGCCGCGGATCGCGCTCACGGCTACGGCCACGCGCGCGACGCACCGGGAGATCACCCAGCGGCTGAACATGCCGACGGCCCGGCACTTCGAGGCGAGCTTCGACCGGCCCAACATCCAGTACCGGGTCGTGTCCAAGACCGACCCCAAGAAGCAGCTGCTGAGCTTCCTGCGCGAGGAGCACGCGGGCGACGCGGGCATCGTGTACTGCCTCTCGCGCAACTCGGTCGAGAAGACGGCGGAGTTCCTGTCCCGCAACGGCGTCGAGGCAGTGCCCTACCACGCAGGCCTGGACTCGGGCACGCGCGCGGCACACCAGTCGCGGTTCCTGCGGGAGGACGGGCTGGTCGTGGTCGCGACCATCGCCTTCGGGATGGGTATCGACAAGCCGGACGTGCGGTTCGTCGCCCACCTCGACCTGCCCAAGTCGGTCGAGGGCTACTACCAGGAGACGGGCCGCGCCGGCCGCGACGGACTCCCTTCGACCGCCTGGATGGCGTACGGACTCAACGACGTCATACAGCAGCGCAAGCTGATCCAGTCCGGCGAGGGCGATGAGGCGTTCCGTCGCAGGGCCGCCGCGCACCTGGACTCGATGCTGGCGCTGTGCGAGACCGTCGAGTGCCGCCGCGGGCAGCTCCTCGCCTACTTCGGCCAGGACCCGGACCCGGCGGGCTGCGGCAACTGCGACACCTGTCTCACCCCGCCCGAGACCTGGGACGGTACCGTCGCGGCCCAGAAGGTGCTGTCGACGGTGGTGCGGCTGCAGCGGGAGCGCGGGCAGAAGTTCGGCGCGGTGCAGATCGTCGACATCCTGATGGGGCGGCGCACGGCCAAGGTGATCCAGTTCGACCACGACCAGCTGTCCGTGTTCGGCATCGGCGAGGAGCTGACCGAGGGTGAGTGGCGCGGCGTCGTACGGCAGCTGCTGGCGCAGGGGCTGCTCGCGGTCGAAGGGGACTACGGCACGCTGGTACTGACCGAGGCCAGCGGGTCGGTGCTGCGGCGCGAGCGGGAGGTTCCGCTGCGCAAGGAGCCGAAGAAGCCGGCGACCACGCGGACCGCCTCCTCGTCCTCCGGCCGGGGCGAGCGCAAGCCCAAGGCCGCCGCGGTCGAGCTGCCCGAGCAGCTGCTGCCCGTCTTCGAGGCCCTGCGTGCCTGGCGTGCGGAGCAGGCCCGCGAGCAGGGTGTCCCGGCGTACGTCATCTTCCACGACGCCACGCTCCGGGAGATCGCCATGGCCTGGCCCACGACCGTGGCACAGCTCGGCGGAATCAGCGGGGTCGGCGAGAAGAAGCTGGCGACATACGGGGAGGGCGTGATCGCGGTGCTGGCCGGCCTGGATGGGGAGCCCAAGGCGGAGTCGGCCCCGGCGGGCGACGCCGATCGGGGTGCGGACGACTGGCCCGAGATGGACGCCGAGCCGGACACCGACGACTGGATATAGCCCGCCGAGCGGTGGGCTCACTGAGTCGCTGGAGCCGCTGAGCCGCCGAGCCCGACTCCTACGACCGGGTACAGGGTGGGTTGCGCGGCCCGGCGCTCAAGGGGTGCCGCCGTTCTGTGGGAGGGGCGCTGCCTCAGGCGGCATGCATGCCCGCGGCAGGAGGAGCGAGGCCGGCGTGGTGTTGGGGGGCGTCGGGCATTCATCCGTGCTGCCGCCCGCGCCCACCCGGGCTGCCCGCCCAACGACGACCTCATGCGGCCGGAGCAGGCGAGTCAGCCCAGTGCCGTCGGCCAGCAGGTAAGTCACCCCAGTGCCGTCAGCCCCGGGGCGAGCGTGATCAGGAGGGGGAGGAGAGGGATCAGGGCTGCCACCGTCGTGGTGAGGGCCCTGTCTCTGCGGCCCAGGCGTGGGCGTGGTTCGAGGAGGCGGTCGACTCGTTCGCCCAGGAGCCGGTGACTGGAGGCGCAGGAGAGGACTCCGCGGTGTTGGTTCAGTTCGATGAGGGCCAGGGCGGTGGTCAGGTGGCCGCAGCGGCGGGACGCCGTGTCGTCGGCGGCGAGTTCCACCAGGCGGTGCGTCTGGTCGCAGAAGTGCGCGAAGAGGGGGATGCGGGGGAAGCCGGTGGCCAGGGCCGTGGACAGGTGCAGCAGCCAGTCGTGGTGGGCGCGGGCGTGGTCCCGCTCGTGCGTGAGGACGGCGTCCAGCTGGTGCGCGGTGAGGCGATGCAGGGCGCCGGTGGTGACGATCAGCTGGGGCGGGTGGCCGGGCAGCCACCACGCGTCGGGGTACTCGTCCTCCAGCACCAGCAACGGCCCCCGGGCGGCGGGCAGGCCGGCCGGCAGGTCGGGGGCGCGTTCGCGCAGTTGGGCGCGGGCCTGGCCGCGGCGGCGCCGGGCCTCGGCCAGTTCACGGGCGAGCATCGCCGTGGTCCAGGCGGCACCGCAGGCCAGCAGCAGGGTGAGGGCGGTCGCCCAGGGCGGCGTGGCGGAGAGGTCGTACGCCTCGGTCACAGCCTGCGGCGCGGGGGCGAAGACCTGGACGCGGACGGTGTGGAAGACGGCGGCGGCGCTCAGCGCGAGGGCCGTCAGACAGCACAGCAGCACAGTGGCGACCAGGCACTGCCACACCCACAGCGCGACCACGGGTTCCCGCTCCGGCCACACGGCCCGGGTCAGCGCACGCGGAACCGGCACGGCGGCCGCCAGGGCGACGACGCTCAACAGGAGCAGGCAGACGGTCATGCCATGGGCTCCGGATCCTGATCGGAGGGGGCGGATATACGGACGCGCGGGTGAAGCGGGGTGCGGGGGCGAAGCGCGGTGTGCGGGTGAAGCGAGTGAAGCAGGAAGAGCGGGTGTGCGAGTGGAGCGGGTGTGCGAGTGGAGGGTGTGCGGATGGAGCCGTTGGGCGGCGCGGCGGTGGGTGCGACAAGCGTGTCGTCCGCCCACCGCCAGTATGAGGGCGGCGGACGCGGGAGTCAGGGCCTCGGCGGCGGACGGTCGGCGCCTACGCACCCCTACCGGTCAGTTCCCCGGTACCACCCGAGGTCAGTTCCGCGGTACCACCCGCCCCGTCACCTCCCCGAGTCCCACCCGGAGCCCGTCCGGTCCCGGTGCCCATGCCGTCATGGTCACCACGTCGCCGTCCTCCAGGAACGCCCGCTTGCCGTCGGGGAGTTCGAGGGGATCACGGCCGTTCCAGGTCAGCTCCAGCAGGGAGCCGCGCTCGCGTTCGGTCGGGCCGCTGACCGTGCCCGACCCGTACAGGTCACCCGCCCGCAGCGAGGCGCCGTTCACCGTCATGTGGGCGAGCTGCTGGGCGGCGGTCCAGTACATGGTGGAGAAGGGCGGCTCGGACACGACGTGACCGTTGATCGCGACGGAGATGCGCAGATCGTAGCCGCCGGGCTCCTCGCCCGCGTCGTCCAGATACGGCAGCAGCGCGTGCGTCCGCGTCGGCGGCGCCACCCTCGCGTCCTCCAGCGCGTCCAGCGGTGTGATCCACGCCGACACCGACGTGGCGAAGGACTTGCCGAGGAACGGGCCGAGAGGGACGTACTCCCACGCCTGGATGTCGCGCGCCGACCAGTCGTTCAACAGGCACAGGCCGAATACGTGGTCCTGGAACTCCCCGAGCGCCACCGGCCGGCCAGGCTCCGACGGCGCCCCCACCACGAAGCCGACCTCGGCCTCGATGTCCAGGCGTACCGACGGGCCGAAGACGGGCACCTCGTCGGTGGGTGCCTTGCGCTGGCCCGACGGCCGTACGACGTCCGTGCCCGACACCACGACCGTCCCGGACCGCCCGTGATAACCGATGGGCAGGTGCTTCCAGTTCGGGGTCAGCGAGTCCGTCGCGTCCGGGCGGAAGATCTGCCCGACATTGCGGGCGTGGTTCTCGGAGGCGTAGAAGTCGACGTAGTCGGCGACCTCGAAGGGCAGGTGCAGGGTCACCGACGACAGGGGGTGGAGGAACGGTTCGAGGGCCTGCTGGTGGGCCGGCACCGTCACCCACGCCGTCAGCGCGCGTCGCACGTCCGACCACACCGTGCGGCCCGCCGCCAGCAGCGGGTTGAGGGTCGGCCGTGCGAGCAGGGAGGCGTACGGCGAGCCGAGCGCCAGGGCCGCGGCCCCCGCGTCGAGGACGTGGTCGCCGAGCCGGACACCGACCCTGCGCTCGGCGGAGTCCGAGCCCGCGGGGGAGAAGACGCCGTACGGAAGGTTGTGCGGGCCGAAGGGATCGCCCTCGGGGACGTCGAAGGGGGGCATGGGTGCTGCCTCACTCTCGGATGCGTGCGGTGCGTTCCGTCTGGTCGTGCCACACGGTGCGTTCTGTGTGGTCGCGCCACACGTTACGGCTGAGTTGCCTGTCTTGGGCAGTGTCTAAAGAGTTTGCAATGTCCGATTTAGGGTTGTGGGAGGCCCCAATTCCGGCTTAGCGTCCTTTGGGGGACACGGACGGGGTGGGTCCGGTCCGTAGGGGGGACACGTGGGGGGACCCGTGGCCAGGAGCACCAGCAGCGTGCCTTTCGAGGCCGACCGTGACGTGCCGGGCCTGATAGTGAAGTTCGGTGACTATCCGCTGCACCACGGCGGTGTCGGAGCGATCCGCAGCCTGGGCCGCCTGGGCGTCCCGATGTATGCGATAACCGAGGACCGATACACGCCGGCCGCCGCCTCCCGCTATCTCGAGCGCGCGTTCGTCTGGCCGACGACAGGCACGGAGGAGCCGGAATACCTGGTGGAGGGTCTGCTCCGGATCGGCCGCCGCATCGGCCGTCCCGCCGTCCTCATCCCCACCGACGAGGAGGCCGCGGTTCTGATCGCCGAGCACCAGGACACGCTCGGCGACCGCTTCCTCTTCCCGCGGGTCGAGCCGGGCCTGCCGCGCCACCTGGCCAGCAAGCAGGGCCTGCACGAACTGTGCGTGGAACACGGCATTCCCAGCCCGTCGGCGGCCTTCCCGCAGTCCTACGACGACATCGTCGCCTTCGCCGAGAAGGCGCGCTTCCCGGTGGTGGCCAAGAACCGTGAGGCGTTCGTACGGCGCAAACGACCGGCCGTGAACGGGACGACGAGGATCGCCACCCGCGAGGGCCTGCTCGCCCTCGCCCGCGACTGGGGCGAGCACCCCGGAGGTCCCGGCGCTCCCGAAGGTCCCGGCGACCCCGGTGTGATCCTCCAGGAGTACCTGCCGAGGGAGCAGGCCGAGGACTGGATCGTGCACGCCTACTTCGACCAGGACTCGACCCCGCTTGCGATGTTCACCGGTGTGAAGGTCCGCTCCTGGCCGCCGCACGCGGGCATGACGGCGAACGCGTACGTCGTCGACAACCCGGAACTCGCGGACCTCGCCGCACGTTTCATCAAACAGATCGGCTTCACCGGAATCGTCGACCTCGACCTGCGCTTCGACCGGCGCGACGGACAGTACAAACTCCTCGACTTCAACCCGCGCGTGGGCGCCCAGTTCCGGCTCTTCGAGAACGAGTCGGGTGTGGACGTCGTCCGCGCCATGCATCTGGACCTGACCGGCCGCACCGTTCCGGAGGGGGAACAGCGGGCCGGCCACCGGTACATCGTGGAGAACATCGACCTGCCCGCCCTGCTCGCCTACCGCCGCAGTGGCTATACGACGCCGCACGCACCGGCACGGGCGAGCGGGACGGAGCTGGCCTGGCTCGCAGGTGACGACCTGCGGCCGTTCTTCACGATGCTCGCGCGCTTCGTGCGGCCGGGCGCGAAGCACCTCTATCAGCTGTGGCGCACCAACCGCCGCGGCAGCAGCACCAGCACCAACAGCACCGACAGCACCAGCACCGACAGCACCAGCACGAAGTGACGAAGTGACGTCCTGGGGAGGGACTTCGTGATCCAACCGGTAGCAGTCATCGGCGCCGGGCCCTTCGGCCTGTCGACCGCCGCCCATCTGCGGGCGCGCGGCATTCCCGTCCGCGTCTTCGGCGAGCCCATGGTGAGCTGGCGGGACCACATGCCCGCGGGCATGCTCCTGAAGTCGACGCCCGTGGCCTCCAACATCGACGCCCCGCAGCACGGCCACACCCTCGTCGACTACTGCGACGCGGCCGGCATACGCCGACTGGTGACGGACGAGGACATCATTCCCGCCGACACCTTCATCGCCTACGGCCAGTGGTTCCAGCAGAAGCTGGTGCCCGAGCTGGAGCGGGTGCGGGTGGTCTCCGTGGACCGTAAGACCAGCGGATCCCGCGGATCCGGCGGATCCGCCGGATCAGGGTTCGAACTGAAGCTGGACTCGGGCGAGTTGTTCACCGCCCGGGCGGTCGTCGTGGCCACGGGCCTGTCCGGCCTGTCCCACCTGCCCCCGGAACTGGCCGCTGCCGCGGCGGACGGTCCCGCGCCCACCGGCCCGCTCTCCCACAGCTCCCAGCACCACGACCTCAACCGCTTCTCCGGCAAGGAGCTCATCGTCGTCGGCGCGGGCCAGTCCGCACTGGAGACGGCGGCGCTCGCGGCGGAGGCGGGCGCGCAGGTGCATGTGGTCTCGCGCGGCCGCGGCCGGGTGGCCTTCGGCGCACCCCCCTGGAAGCAGCCGAAGCTGCGCCCCGAGTCCCCCTTCGGCCGCGCCTGGTCGCTGTGGGCGCTCAGCTACTACCCGCACCCCTATCGGTACCTCCCGGCCCAGACCCGCCACTACCTGGTCCGCCGGATCCTCGGCCCGCTCGGCGCGTGGTGGCTGCGCGACCGCTTCGAGGGAAAGGTGCAGGTCAGCGAGGTGGCGCAGATCGTCGGGGCAGGGGCGGCGGACGACCGTACGACGCTGACGGTCGCCCCTCACGCAGGCGGCACCCGGCAGTTGTCCGCCGATCATGTCATCGCGGCGACCGGCTATCGGGTGGACATAGCGGCGATGGACTTCCTCGGCCACGAGCTGCGCACCGAGCTCGCGGTGAGCCGGGGCACCCCCAAACTCGGCGCGGGATACGTGTCGTCCGTGCCCGGGCTGTACTTCACCGGTCTCCCGGCGGCGGCCTCGTACGGCCCGGTGATGCGCTTCGTGTGCGGGACGGAGTTCGCGTCCCCGCGGCTGGCGAAGCATCTGGCTGCGGCGCACGGCTGAGAGGGAGGACCAGAAAGAGTTCCGCCGGCCTGTCACATCACATGCCTCCGCTCCGTCAGTGCAGTGACGGCAACTCGTCACTGCACACGGACACGACGGACCCGCAAGACACACAGGAGGCAGCACCATGCAGGCACGGATGACCAACCCCGCGTACGTCCTTCCGACCGCGATGAAGGGCATCGGCACCCTCTTCCAGGCGATCGGCGAGGCCGGCCTGGCGCAGGACCTGGCGGAGATCGTCGGGCTGCGCGCCAGCCAGATCAACGGCTGCAGTGCCTGTGTGCACGGGCACACGGTCAACCTGCGCAAGGCCGGCGCGAGTGAGGAGCGCATCGCCGCCGTCTCCGCTTGGCGGGAGGCGCCCTACTTCACCGACGCCGAGCGCGCCGCGCTGCGGCTGACGGAGAAGGTCACGCGGCTCGCCGACCGGTCCGAGGAGTCGGTGCCGGACGCACTGTGGGACGAGGTGGCAGACCACTTCGACGAGAAGGAGCTGTCCGCGCTGATCCTCACCATCTCGGTCACCAACATGTTCAACCGCATCAACACCACCATCAAGGAGCCCGCGGGCACCACTTGGGGCTGAAAACGGAGGTGAGTCGAGGGGGCGCGGTGTCCGTATTCTCTGATCATGGCCGCTCCCCTCGCATTCTCACTCATCGCCACCGACTTGGACGGAACGCTGCTCCGCGGCGACGACACCCTCTCCGAGAGGTCTCTCGCCGCGCTCGCGCGGGTGGCGGAGGCCGGTGCCCAGCACCTCGTGGTGACGGGACGCCCGGCTCCGAGAGTGCGGCCGCTGCTCGACGACCTCGGCTGCACGGGGCTCGCGGTGTGCGGGCAGGGCGCGCAGTTGTACGACGCCGGCGCGGACCGTCTGCTGTGGTCGGTCACCCTGGACCAGGAACTGGCCGAGACCGCGCTCGGCAAGATCGAGGCCGAGGTGGGGCAGGTGTACGCGGCCGTGGACCAGGACGGGGTCGACGGCCTCACGCTCATCGAACCCGGCTATCTGATGCCCCACCCGACCCTGCCCGCGGTACGGGTCGGGCGGCGCGAAGACCTGTGGGGCGAGCCCATCAGCAAGGTCCTGCTGCGCCATCCCGCCCTGACCGACGACGAGTTGGCCGTGACGGCCCGCTCCGTGGTGGGCTCGCTGGCGACGGTCACCATGTCGGGGCCGGGGACCGTCGAGCTCCAGCCGTGTGGCATCACCAAGGCGACCGGCCTGGCGCTGGCCGCCGAGCACCTCGGTCTGGGCGCCGAACGGGCCCTCGCCTTCGGCGACATGCCCAACGACATCCCCATGTTCGACTGGGCCGCCCATGGCGTGGCGATGGCCAACGCCCACCCGGAGCTCAAGGCCGTGGCCGACGAGATCACCCTGTCGAACGAGGACGACGGCATCGCCGTCGCCCTCGAGAGACTCTTCCCCTGACGGGACCGGTCAGTACGCGCCGAACACGTTGTCGATCGAGCCGTACCGCGCGGCGGCGTAGTTGCAGGCGGCCGTGATGTTCGCGACCGGGTCGTAGATGTTCCACGACGTGCCGGACACGTGGTACGCGTTGAAGGTCGGGTCGATGACCTGCAGCAGGCCCTTGGACGGGATTCCCTTCTTCGCGTTGGAGTCCCAGAGGTTGATGGCGGCCGGGTTGCCGGACGACTCGCGGATCACGTTGCGGTAGATGCCGTTGTAGGTCCCGGGGATGCCGTGCTGCGCCATGACGGCGAGGGACTCCCGGATCCAGCCGTCGAGGTTGTTGGTGTACGTCGTCGCGGCCGCCGGGGCGGCGGTCACGGACGTGCTGGTGGCCGCGGAGGCGCTGGTCGCTCCGAGGAGCGGAAGGGCGAGCACGGCCGCGCCGGTACCGGCGACGGCGAGGGTGCGGACGAGACGGGCGCGACGGTTCTGACCGGCAGCGGACATGTCTGAATTCCTCTCCGGCGCCTACGAGGTGAGCTGTCGGGTTCGGGCTGGGAGCTGCCCGGCCGCGCCGCCCTGCGGCGACACGACTTAACCCCTAGCCGTTCCGGTGCGATGCCCGGTCCGGCGGCTTACCTGGGTCCCCCGCTCCTGCCCTACGAGTGAGTTCGTTGATGGTGGTGACGGGCGGCGGCAGGATTAGGCGTCCACCCGACAGGCCGGGAACGTATGCGAGAGCACATGTCCGGAACAAGTGCCGGAATCACACCTCACCCCAGTTGACCTTGGTCTGAGGCATTTGGGGTGCTTGATCCTTTGCAGTCGCCAAGGGTCAAATCGCTTGCGGCGAAAGGGGAGCGGGGGGTTGGTGGGGGGTGTGACCATCTGTCGGCTCGCGTGACCCAACTCACTGTTTGCCAGCCCGTAGAGCATTTACCGCTAAGGGGAATTCATCTAGCAATCACGGCAAATCGGGCATGGGTGTTCGAGGGTCCCGTGCTCTCAGGGTGGCGGGGATTCTGGGAGTTCCAGGGAGGTTTGGGTCGACTCGGGTGGTTTTGGGTGGTTTCACGGATTCCGGGGAATCCGCTTCTCCCACGTCCGGTGGAACACCACCTCGCCACCCTCCGTGCAGATCACCTCGTCGGTGGTGACGAAGTCCGCCGCCTCGCAGCCGATCTCCGAGCGGGTCCGGACCGTCGTGTCCCACGCCAGGTCGGGGCGGTGCAGGCGGATGAACCAGTCGGAGCGGGTGCGGGCGGAGAGGGGGTCCCTCTCCTGGATCGTGTACGTCTCCAGCGCCTCCTCGGTGAACTCCAGCCCGTCGGGATACACGCGCGTGCCGCCGTAGCGCGGGTCGACCTCCAGCCGCCACTCGCCCTTCGCCACGTCGCGTACGGCCAGGCGTGCGGGGCGTGGTTCTTCGAGGGTGGCGGGGAAGTTCACTCCCAGGGGGTCGGCCTGCTCGGGCTCCTCGAAGGAGATGTCCGCCGACTGCCGTGTGCGCACGGGCAGTTCGAGGACGCTGCCCGCCGGATCCAGGGTGAGGCCTGCCGCGGAACCGGGCTCGGGCCAGATCCACGGCCAGTACGCCGAGGAGACGGCGAGGCGGATGCGGTGGCCGGGCGGGAAGGCATGGCCGATCCCGGTCAGCTCGAAGGTCACGTCCTCTGCGGCGCCCGGGGACCACGGCACGGACCGGTCCCGGCCCAGCCGCGCCGACAGATTCAGTACGCCGCGCGTGACCAGGGTCGACGAGCCGTCGGGCGCCACGTCGCACACCCGGGCGATGACCTGGCCGCGCGGCGCGTCGGAGGTCAGCCGCAGCCGCACCCGGGGCCGTCCCAGCACCCAGGTCTCCTCGGCCACCGCGAACTCGAAGCACACCGAGCGCCCGTCCTCCTCGCGCTGGTCGGGCGGGAGGTCGGCGTCGTCGCCGAAGGGGAGGAAACGGCCCGCGTCGACTCCGGTGTGCATCGGGGACCGTACGAGCACGGGAGCGCCCCCGAGCTGGTACGTGACCGTCGTCACGTAGGGGGAGGGCCAGGCCGGCTCGCCGACCCAGCGGCCCGGCAGCGTCTCGTACGCCGTGGCCGGAGGGTGGGAGTCACTGACGTAGGCGCGCAGGAGCGGTACGTCGAGGGCGCCCGTCTCCCGTCCCTTCAGCCAGTGGTCCCACCAGCGCAGCGTCTCCTGGAGGAAGCCGATCGCCGGGCCGGGCGGCAGACCGCGGTCGGGGTACTGGTGCGACCAGGGGCCGATCAGGCCGCGTACCCGGTCGGCGGGGAGGTGTTCGACCAGGCGCAGGACGGTGTCGCGGTACGGGTCGTGCCAGCCGCCGACGGCCAGGACGGCGGCGCCGATCGCGCCGTAGTCCTCGCAGACGCTGCGCTGCCTCCAGTAGTCGTCCCGCGTCCGGTGGGCGAGCCAGGTGTGGATGAAGGGCTGTACCTCCTCCAGCCGTCCGAGCCACATGTCCCGCCAGGCCTCACCGACGTACTGCGGGTCGGGCGGGCGGGCGACGAAGGCGAGCATCGTGGCCGCCCAGGCGTGCATGTCGACGGCGAGGACGGAACCTCCCCGGTAGTGCACGTCGTTGTCGTAGTGGTCGTCCGTGGAGCAGACCGTGACGACCGCCTTGAGCGGCTCGGGCGCGAGGGCCGCGATGTGGAGGGAGTCGAAGCCACCCCAGGAGATGCCGAACACGCCCACCTTGCCGTCGCACCAGGGCTGCGCCGCCAGCCAGTTCACCACCTCGGCCCCGTCGGCCGGGTACACCGCCGAGTACGGGTCCGTGGGGATGCCCTCGCTGTTGCCGTGGCCGCGGACGTCGACGCGGACGGAGGCGTAGCCGTGGCCGGCGTACCAGGGGTGGCGCTGGTGGTCGCGGGGCGCCGTCCAGTCGGTCAGGCGGTACGGGAGGTACTCGAGGAGCGCCGGTACGGGCTCGCTCGTCAGGGGACGCCACACGCGTGCGTACAACCGGGTTCCGTCGGGCAACGGGATACGGAGGTCCTCGTGGGTCGTCTCGTAGGGGAAGGACGTACGGATGCGCGGGTTCGGCGGGCTCATCGCGGTGACCTCGGCGGACGAGGTGCACCGTGCGGCTCGTCCTGCGGCGCGGCGCGCTGCGCATCGTGCGGGGCGTCGTGCGGCACATCGCGTACGGCGCGAGGGCGGACTCGGTCGGGTGCTTTCGGCCGACCGGGTGACGGCGCCCGGCGACGTACGGCTCGGAGCACGGATCCCTGCTTCCTCGTATGCCGACAATCTTTGTGATGTCGGCAGAATTCTATGAAAATCTGTCCTTATCAACTGATCAGAAACATACCGGGCGTGATCCGGTACCGCCTGGCCTGTAACCGTGGGGGCTATCGGTGATCGAAACGTGACCGGATACGCTGACTTGAGTGGTGGCAGCGACCTATCGACAAACCGTGTAAGCGCCAGTGGACACCAGCAGACAGGAGACCCCTCGTGACCGTCGTCGGGCCGTTCGGGCTGAGCGTGCGGGACCAGGCTCTGGAAGCCGATGTCCAGGCCGGGATGGCGGCTGTCGAGGAAGGCTTGCTCGAGGCCACCAAGAGTGAGGTCCCCTTCATCACGGAGGCCGCGCAGCATCTGGTGCGGGCGGGCGGGAAGCGTTTCCGGCCGCTGCTCGTGATGCTCGCGGCGCAGTTCGGGGACCCGTACGCGCCGGGAATCGTGCCCTCGGCGGTGGTCGTGGAGCTGACCCACCTCGCCACGCTGTACCACGACGACGTCATGGACGAGGCCGAGGTGCGGCGCGGGGTGGACAGCGCGAACACCCGCTGGGGCAACTCGGTCGCGGTCCTCACCGGTGACTTCCTGTTCGCGCGGGCCTCGCACATCCTGGCCGACCTCGGGCCGGAGGCGGTGCGGGTGCAGGCGGAGGCGTTCGAGCGGCTCGTGACCGGGCAGATCCTGGAGACGGCGGGGCCGCAGGACGGGCGGGACCCGGTCGAGCACTACCTGGATGTGCTGGGCGGCAAGACCGGGTCGCTGGTGGCCGTGTCGTGCCGGTTCGGGGCGATGATGTCCGGGGCGGACGAGACGGTCGTGGACGTGCTGACGCAGTACGGGGAGCGGCTGGGAGTCGCCTTCCAGCTGGCCGATGACGTGCTGGACATCGCGTCGGACTCCCGTGAGTCCGGGAAGACGCCCGGGACGGATCTGCGGGAGGGCATCCCCACGCTTCCCGTGCTACGGCTGCGGGAGCGGGCGGAGCGGCTGGGGCTGGCGGAGGATGTCGCACTGTGCGAGCTGCTGGACTCCGACCTGAGTGACGACGCCCGGTTGGCGGAGGCGCTGGGGGCGCTGCGGGCGCATCCTGCGCTGGAGCAGGCTCGGCGGGACACCGTGCGGTATGCGGAGGAGGCGCGGGCTGCGTTGGCGCCGTTGCGGGAGTGCGACGCGAAGAGGGCGTTGGTCGAGGTGTGCGACGCGGTGGTGCATCGGGCGGGGTAGGGGGTTTTGCCCACCCACCCACCCGCCCGACTCGGTCGGGTGGAAGGTGACCCTCACTCCGGGGCCCCGCCCCAGACCCCGGCGGGGACCCCGTCCCCTGCACCCCTGGCGGGACTCCGTACCCCGGCGGGGCTGCGAGCCCCGCACCCGGACAGGGCTTCGTCCCTGCACCTCCGCGCGCCCAGCGGGGCTGCGCCCCTGCACCCCGATGGGGCTACCCTGCGCCCTCTGCAGCGTTGACGGGTTGGGCGGGTGGGCGGGTCTCGGGCGCGTCGGGCCGGGCGACCGGATGTGGCCGGGTGCGGTGCTCCCGACCCCTACGGGTCGGGTGAGGTGCCGCGCCCTCGTGTCATACCCCAGCAGTACGCGGAGTTGAGCCCGCGGTCTGACGCTTCCTTAGGGCCGATTTGGTCAGATGGACACCACGGAAAACACCACTCCTCACCGATTCGGGTGAGAATGGCGGCTCAGGGTGGACCACCAGTGCGAGGACACGCCGAGACGACAGCCGCCGCCGACGACGGAGGTAAGGCACACATGGCACCGTACGAATCCGACGACAGTACGACCACGACCACGACCGCGACCGCCGGAGAAGCCGAGGACCTGCGTACCGGGCGGCGCACGGCAGCGCGGTACGTCGTCCCGGTCGCGGTCGTGGGGGTGGCCGCGGCGACCATCGGGCTCGTCCCGGCGCTCGCCTCCTCCGGCGACCCCGACCTGCCGAAGATCACCGCGCAGCAACTTATCGAAAAGATCGCCCAGTCGGACGTGGAGCAGCTGTCCGGCACGGTGAAGATCAGTACGGACCTGGGGCTGCCCGACCTCGGCGGGCTGGAGAGCGGCCTGCTCTCCGGCGCCACGCAGTCCGGCGGCGACGGGTCGTCAGCGGACCCGTCCGCCAAACTGACGGAACTCGCTTCCGGCACGCACACCCTGCGTGTCGCGGCCGACGGCCCGGACCGGCAGAAGCTCTCGCTGCTGGAGAACGCCGCCGAGTACAGCCTCATCCACGACGGCAAGGACGTCTGGGGCTACGACAGCAAGTCCAACGAGGTCTACCACGCCACCGCGGACGACAGCGCCGCCAAGGGGCAGGAGAGCGAGGGCCACGCCCCGGCCACGCCCAAGGACCTCACCGAGGAGGCCCTGAAGTCGGTCGACGACACCACGTCCGTGACCGTCGACGGCACCATGCAGGTCGCCGGGCGGGACGCCTACAAGCTGCTCATCAAGCCGAAACAGTCCGGCACCACGGTCGGCGCGATCAGCGTGGCCGTGGACTCGAAGACGGGGCTGCCGCTGAAGTTCACGCTGACCCCGGCGAGCGGCGGCGCCGCCGTCGTGGACGCGGGCTTCACCCAGGTCAGCTTCGCCAAGCCGGCCGCGTCGACCTTCGACTTCACCCCGCCCAAGGGCGCCAAGGTCACCGAGGACAGCGCCCTCGAGCAGGGCCGGAAGAGCGGGAAGCCGGACGAGGACCTCGTAAAGGGAGCCGGTGGTCTCGACGGTCTCGAAGGCCTCAAGGTCATCGGTGAGGGCTGGAACTCCGTCGCTTCCTTCGACACCGGCAGCAAGAGCGGCCTGCCTTCCGGTACCTCCGGGTCCACCGGTGACCTCGGCGACCTTGGCGGCTTCCTCGGCTCGCTCGGCGACAAGGCCACCGGCAAGTTCGGCTCGGGCACGGTCTTCTCCACCCGTCTGGTCAACGCCCTGATCACGGACGACGGCAAGGTGTACGTCGGCGCCGTCACCAAGGACGCGCTGGTGAAGGCCGCCAACACCGGGCAGTGAGCACGAGCACGACGAATCGAGGGAGCCGATGGACGAACAGTCCGCCACGGAACCGCACCCGAAGGACGCGGATGCCGGCGTCATAGACACCCGCGGCCTGACCAAGCGTTACCGCGGTGGACAACTCGCCGTCGACGGTCTCGACCTGACCGTCCCGGCGGGCAGCGTCTTCGGCTTCCTCGGTCCGAACGGCTCCGGCAAGACCACCACCATCCGCATGCTGATGGGCCTGATCGAGCCCACCTCGGGCACGGCGCGGGTGCTGGGGCGGCCCATGCCCCGCGCCTCGCGCGCCGTGCTGCCGCAGGTCGGCACCCTCATCGAGGGCCCGGCCCTCTACGGCTTCCTCTCGGGCCGCGACAACCTGACGAGATACGACGCCGCCGACCCGACAGCCGATCCGCGCACCCGGCGTACACGCGTCGCGCAGGCGCTGGACCGGGTGGGCCTGACGGCCGCCGCGGGCAAGAAGGCGAAGGCGTACTCCCTCGGCATGAAGCAGCGGCTCGGCCTGGCGGCCGCCCTCCTGCAGCCGCGCCGCCTGCTCGTCCTGGACGAGCCGACCAACGGCCTCGACCCGCAGGGCATGCGGGAAATCCGTGCCCTGGTACGGGAGCTGGCCTCCGACGGCACGACCGTCTTCCTCTCCTCGCACCTGCTCGACGAGATCGAGCAGGTGTGCACGCATGCCGCCGTGATGGCGCAGGGACGACTCGTCACCCAGGGCGCGGTCGCCGACCTGGCCGCCGGGGCGCGCGGCAGACTGGTGGTGACCACGCCCGACCCGGGCGACGCGGCCCGTGTGCTGAAGGAGCAGGGCGTCGGCGACATCGTCGTCACCGACGACCGCGTGACGGGCGAACCACCGGACCGCGACCTCGCCGAGGTGAACGCCGCGCTGGTGACGGCCGGCGTCCGGGTCCGCGGCTTCGGGGTCGAACGGGCCTCCCTGGAGGACGCGTTCGTGGCCCTGACGGGGGAGGGATTCGATGTCGCAGGTTGAGCCGGCCGCTGCCGCTGCCGATTCCGCCTCCACTGTCGGGGAGGTCGAAGTCCCCCGCAGGCCAAGCCCGTTGTGGACCTTCGGCCTCCTCCGCAGCGAGCTCGTGATCACCCTCCGGCGCTGGCGCACGCTCGCCCTGCTGGGCGTGCTGGCAGCCGTACCGGTCCTGGTCGGGATCGCCGTGAAGATCGAGACCGGCGACGGCGGCTCGGTCGGCCGCGGGGGCGGCGAGGGGCCGGCGTTCATCTCGCAGGTCACCAACAACGGCCTGTTCCTGGTGTTCACGGCGCTGGCCGCGACGCTCCCGTTCTTCCTGCCGATGGCGATCGGCGTCGTCGCGGGCGACGCGATCGCGGGCGAGGCCAACGCCGGAACCCTCCGCTACCTCCTGGTGGCCCCCGCCGGCCGCACCCGGCTCCTGCTCGCCAAGTACGCGACCACGATGGCCTTCTGTCTGGTGGCCACCCTCGTCGTCGCGGCCTCGGCGATGGCGGTCGGGGCCCTGCTCTTCCCGCTCGGCGACCTGACGACGATCTCCGGCACCCGGATCACCTTCGCCGAGGGCCTGGGCCGGGCGGCGCTGATCGCCCTGGTCGTCGCCGCGTCACTGGTCGGCGTCGCGGCGCTCGGTCTGTTCGTCTCGACGCTGACCAGCAGCGGCATCGCGGCCATGGCGACGACCGTGGGCCTGCTGATCACCGTCCAGATCCTCGACCAGATCCCGCAGCTCCACGCGATCCAGCCGTACTTCTTCTCCCACTACTGGCTGTCCTTCGCCGACCTGATGCGCGAACCGGTCTACTGGGACGACCTGGTGAAGAACCTCGGCCTCCAGGCCCTGTACGCGGCGGTGTTCGGCTCCGCCGCCTGGGCCCGCTTCACGACGAAGGACATCAGCACCTGAGACCTGTCCTGGCGGGACGACGTGAAGGGTCGCGACACAGCGGTACGGGAGGGGTCACGCGCCCTCGTGCGAGAAGCGCGCGAGCGGCGCCTCCTGCGCGAAGAACGTCTTCGCGCGCGCCAGCGCCGCCGTGTCCTTCAGTACGTCGCCGCGCGCACTGCCGCTGCCGAGCAGGACCCCGCCGAACCGCATCTTCATGTACGCGGCGGAGTTGCCGAGCGTGCCGATCAGCGGGTCCGCGACCGCCGGCTCGTCGTCGGCGAGCGCGGTGACGCCCCAGAGGGTGCGCCCGGCCAGGGTCGCCTTGAAGTCGACGCCGGGGATGCGCAGCCAGCCCGACCAGTAGTCCAGGTAGCGCTTGGTGAGGCTGGACACCGAGTACCAGTAGAGCGGCGAGGCGATCACGATGTCCGTCGCCGCGAGCGTGGCGTCGAGCAACAGCGCCACGTTTTCCCCGGCGGGCGGGCGCACGTGGTCGCTGTCGTGCCGCAGGTCCACGAAGTCGGGCAGGAGGTGCTCGGCGAGGCTGATCCACTCCTGCTCGACGTCCGCGGGCAGCTGTTCGGCGGCCCTGCGCGCCAGCAGCTCGGTGTTGCCCTCGCTGCGGCTGCTGCCCAGTACGAACAGGAAACGGCGGCCCATGGCTCCCCCTGATGATCGGCACACGACGATCGCACGCGCCCGCATCACATGCGTCTATTGCATGCTCCTACATTACATGCGTGTGCAACTATACCCCGGTGAGCCGGTTCAGCGTCCGTGTTTCCCGGGGCGGCTCCCCACTCAGGTCGCCGAGGCGCCAGGCGGGCACCCACGGCACGTGGTGCACGTCGATGACCGACTCGATCCACGCGACACGCTGGGCGAGGGGGCGCGGCAGCCGGCCCGGCGCGTCCGCGACGAGCACCACGGAGTCGAGGTCCAGCCCCGCCGGGGCCTCCCCGCGCCGGAAGATCTCCAGGGTGCGCAGGACGGCGTCCAGCCCCGACGCGTGCGTCCGGGCGACGAGCAGCATCGACGGCGGATCACCGGGGCCGGGCCAGTCGCGGCCGCAGTCGTGACCGCCGTAGACGGCCGCGAGCGTGGAGGTGCCCGCGCCGCCGTGCGTGGCCACCCAGGAGAAGCGCCGCGGGGTGCCATGGAGGTGATCGGGTTCCCGCGCCCCCTGCTCCGGCGGGCTCACCGGCCCCTGGATCCAGATCTCCGGCCCCTGCCGCACACCGCCGTCCCGCATGTCCGTGCTCCTCCCTCGTCGGCCTCGATCCTCACTCCACCAGCGACGGTTCCGGCACGCGGGCGGGGTCCTGGAACAAGTCTGTGACCTTGTGGTGACGCGTGCACCGGAAGTGGGCGGAGAGACTCGACCGTGTACGTGTACGACCGGATCCTGCCGCTGGGGAGCGGTGGCCCGGCGTCGGGAAGGGGCACCATGGAGGCTGCGGAACCCGCGGAACCCGCCCGCGCCGACCGCCGACTCCCCGACGCACCCGAGTGAGGGAAGCGATGTCTCGACTCAGCCGCGAGAAGAAGCGCGAAGAGAAGCGCGCCGCGCGTTCCGCGGTCCCCGCGACGCCCATGGTGGCACCGCTGGACGTCCGTGTCCCCGCGGCCGGACCGGGGGCGGGTGGCGCGTCGATAGGTGGCGTACCGGTCGTCCCGGCCCCCGGTGAGGAGGTCCAGCACGCCGTGCTGAGTCACCTGCACCGCATCGCCCTCGCCAGCGGGCACCCGGTGCTCGCCACGGTCCAGGACGACCGCATCGGCTACGTCGTCCCCCTTCGGGTGGACTTGGACGGCTCCAGCCACTTCACAGGAGAGCCGGTCCGCTCCGCGCCGCCGGAGGGCGTCGCACCAGCCTGGGAGCCGCAGGACACCCCACCGGTCCGTCATGAGCAGCCCACGCACGTCCTGCGCGCGATGCCGGAACGACAACCGGAAGCCCGATCAGACGCCCACGCACAAGCGCAACCACAAGCCCACCCCGAGGTGGATGCGGAGCCGCAGCTGCCGGGCGACCCCTCCCCTACGTTCCGCCTCCGCGCGGTACCGGAGTCGCCGACGCACGCGCCCTACGGCACGGCCGTCGCCCCGACGGGCGAGTTCGGCCCGCCACCGACGATGGACGGCCCTCCGCCCTCGACGACGGACGGCCCTCCGCCCTCGACGACGGACGGCCCCCCGGCCCCCGACCCCTCGGTGGGGCACGCTCCCGCAGCGCCCCCCGCCACCGCCCCTGAACCCCACTGCGAACCCCACCCGGAACCCCACCTCGACCCCTACGCCGTCCCCGACCCCGACCCCAAACCGACCCCCGCCCGCGGCTTCGACGCGGTCGCCGAAGCCGTACTCGGGGACGATCCGCTGACCGCCTCCGGAGACACCGGCGCTGCGGCCCTCCTCGCCGAGCCGATGGCGCGGATCGCCGATGCCGTGAAGGCGGGGGAGATCGAGTCGGCGGCGGGACTCGCGGAGCGGACCGTGGCCGAGGCGTCGGGGAGGCTCGGGCCCGAGCACCCCGAGGTGCTCCGGCTGCTCGAACTCACGGCGTACATCGCCTACCTGGCGGGGGATCCGCTCCGGGCCTTCCATCTCTCCCTCGACCTGGCCCGCGTCCACCGCGGCGCCCGGGACGCGGAGTCCGCGTACGGCAACATCCAGAGCGCGGCCTCGGCCTGGCGTGCGGTGCGTGACCCCGTGCAGGGCCTCCACCTGGGGCAGGATCTCCTCGGCCTGTGGACCGACCTCACGTTCGAGGACGGGCCCGCTGCCGACGACATCGGTCAACTGGAGTCCGCCCGCGCGCGGATGAATCGCCTCGCCGCACGGGCGGCCCGCACCTCGGGCTCCCAGTAGGCAGGTGGACCAGTCCCTCGACCCCTACTGCACGCAGAACTCGTTGCCCTCCGGGTCCGCCATCACCACCCACTCGCCGCCGGGCTCCTTCACCTCCCGCAGCACGTTCGCCCCGAGCTTCAGGAGTCGCTGGACCTCCTCCGCCCGTCGGTCCTCGCCGGAGTGCAGATCCAGGTGCAGCCGGTTCTTGGCCGTCTTCGGCTCCGGCACGCGCTGGAACAACAGCCGTCGCCCGAGCCCGGTTCCGCTGTCCTTGTCGTACGGGTCGTCCGGATGCCGTACGGCGATCAGGTCCCGGAAGGCGGGGCGGCCGTGGAACTCCACGGTGGCCGCGCCCGGCAGGGCGCCGAGCTCCAGCAGCCGCTCGACGAGCGCGCTGTTGTCCTCGACCGTGTAGTGGAGCGCGGCGGACCAGAAGTCGGCCTGGGCGTGCGGGTCGGCTGCGTCGATGACGAGTTTCCAGTGCAGCGGGGCGGGAGCAGGCGTCTGCGTCATGCTAACCACTTATAGTGGTTACGTGAGCGGGCGTGCAATGGATCCGCCGGGCGAGTCCCCCGGTATGACGCTGGTGTCGTACGAGGGGAAGCCCTACCGCTTCGACCCCGGAGCGCTCTGTCTGGAGCTGCTGACGACGGGCGGACCGGGCGCCTTCGCCCGCCACGAGGTACTGCACGAGCCCGCCGACCTCGCGGCCTGGGTCGGCCGCAGCCGGCTCCCGGACGGTCTGGAGCTCGCCGTGTCCGAGGGGGAGCTGGGGCGTGTCCGGGCCTTCCGTGACGCCCTGTTCCTGCTCACCGCCGACCGCGCCCACGGCCGCCCGCTCCGGCCGGACCACGTCGAGACCGTCAACGCGGCGGCGGCCGGGCCCCCGCTCGGCGCACGCCTCAATCCGGACGACACCCGCGCCTGGGCCCCCGGCGCCACCGCCACCCACCTGCTGTCGACGCTGGCCCGGGACGCGATCGACCTGTTCACCGGCCCGTACGCCCACCGCATCCGTGAATGCGGCGCCCACGACTGCTATCTGCTCTTCGTCGACACCTCCCGCCCGGGCCGCCGCCGCTGGTGCGCGATGGAGCACTGCGGGAACCGTGAGAAGGCACGGGCGCACCGGGACCGGGCACGCGCGAGCCGGCCGGTCCGGCCGGGCGACGCCGAATAGCCCCCTGGTGAGGCGTCCACTGCGGCGGAGCTGGTCAGACGTACGCCGTGGCAGAGCTGGTCAGGCGTCCACCGCGGCAGAGCCGGCCGGTGCGGGCGCGGGAACTCCGGGCACGCCCGTCCCGGCCACCCTGAGCAGCGCGGCGCGTCGCGCCGTGCGCAGCGCGTTCCAGGTGAGCAGCGACAGGGCCAGCCAGACCAGCGCGAAGCCGGCCCAGCGCTCGGGCGGCATGGCCTCGCCGAAATAGACGACGCCGAGCAGGAACTGGAAGACCGGGGCCAGGTACTGGAGCAGGCCCAGCGTGGACAGGGGCACCCGTATCGCGGCCGCGCCGAAACAGACGAGGGGGAGCGCCGTGACGATGCCGGTCGAGGCCAGCAGGGCGGAGTGCCCGGCGCCCTCGGTCGCGAAGGTGGCCTCCCCGTGCGCCGACAGCCACAGCAGATAGCCGAGCGCGGGCAGGAACTGGATCGCGGTCTCGGCGGCCAGCGACTCGACGCCGCCGAGGTTGACCTTCTTCTTCACCAGGCCGTAGGTGGCGAACGAGAAGGCGAGGCAGAGGGAGATCCACGGCGGCTGGCCGTAGCCGACGGTGAGGACCACCACGGCGGCGAAGCCGACGCCGACGGCCGCCCACTGCACGGGCCGCAGCCGCTCCTTCAGGATCAGCACGCCCATCGCGATGGTGACCAGCGGGTTGATGAAGTACCCGAGGGAGGCCTCGACCACATGTCCGCTGTTCACGGCCCAGATGTAGACGCCCCAGTTCACGGTGATCACGGCGGCGGCCACGGTGACCAGCGCCAGCCTGCGCGGTTGCCGCAGCAACTCGCCTGCCCAGGCCCAGCGCCGTACGACGACGAGCGCGACGGCGACGAAGGCGAGGGACCACACCATCCGGTGGGCGAGTATCTCCGCCGCGCCGGCGGGCTTCAGCAGGGGCCAGAAGAGAGGGACGAGCCCCCACATCCCGTAGGCCGCGAAGCCGTTCAGCAGACCTGTCCGCCGCTCGCCCTTCGACTCTCCGGCCACGGGTCCCTCCTTCTCGCTCGCTCGCACACGCATGCGCGTGTGTGCAGAAGGTAACGCCGAGCGCCCCCGCGTGTCATGTCCGTATCGCTATACGGTCATGACAGGCGGGGGTGGCGCATCCAAGGGCCCGAACCGGGGCCGAAGGGGGAGTGTCAGCCCTTGAGTGCGGCGGCGATGGCCTCGGAGAGCGGGGTGGTCGGGCGGCCGGCCAGGCGGGACAGATCGCCGGAGGTGACGACCAGCTCGCCCTTCTCGATGGACGCGTCCACGCCGGCCAGGATCGTGGCGAACATTTCGGGCAGCCCGGCGCCGGTGAGGATGCCGGTGAGGGCCTCGGCGGAGACGGAGTTGTAGACGATCTCCTTGCCGGTCTGCTTGCTCAGTTCGGCCGCGTACTCGGCGAAGCTCCACGCCTCGTCGCCGCCCAGCTCGTACGTCTTGTTCTCGTGCCCCTCGCCGGTCAGCACGGCGACGGCGGCGGCCGCGTAGTCGGCGCGCGAGGCGGAGGAGAGCCGGCCGTCACCGGCGGCGTGGACGACGACGCCGTGCTCCAGCTCGGAGGCCAGGTTCTCGGTGTAGTTCTCGTGGTACCAGCCGTTGCGCAGCAGCGCGTAGGGCAGGCCGGAGGCGAGCAGAGCCTGCTCGGTGCCGCGGTGGTCGTCGGCGAGCGCGGCCTTCAGGCTGCCGGGGGCGCTGGTGTAGGCGAGCAGGGCGACACCGGCCGCCTTGGCGGCGTCGATGACGACCTGGTGCTGCTGGACGCGGCCCTTGTCGAACTCGTTGCCGGAGATCAGCAGCACCTTGTCGCCGGCCGCGAAGAGTCCGTCGAAGGTCTCGGGGGTGTTGTAGTCGGCGACCGCGAGCTTCACGCCCCGGGCCGCGAAGGCGGCGCCCTTGGCCTCGTCGCGCACGACGGCGGTGATCTGCTCGGCCGGGACCTTCTCCAGCAGCTGCTCGACGACGTGGCGGCCGAGGTGGCCGGTGGCTCCGGTGACAACGATGCTCATGATCTGGATCTCCTTGTGGGGTGCGTTGTCACCAAACCTACGGGAAGCGCTAACTAGGGGAAAGTACCCACTTTGAAGTAAGGTACCGACATGGCAGTAAGTAGCGTGGAAGCCGGCAAGTACGAGCTCGCCGAGGGAATGTGTCCCTACCGACTGGTCCTGGAGCACGTCACCAGCCGCTGGGGCGTGCTCGTCCTGATCGAGCTCCTGGACCGCCCGTACCGCTTCAGCGAACTGCGCCGGGCGATCGGCCGGGTCAGCGAGAAGATGCTCACCCAGACATTGCAGACCCTGGAGCGTGACGGTCTGGTGCACCGGGACGCCAAGCCGGTCATACCGCCGCGCGTCGACTACTCCCTGACCGAGCTGGGACGCGAGGCCGCCGAGCAGGTCCGCGCGCTGGCGATGTGGACCCACGAGCGGATGGACGACGTGGACAAGGCACGCCGCGCCTACGACGAGGCCCGGGCCTGAGAGCCCGGGCCGCATCAAGAATTTCTGGTCCGACGAACTTCTGGTCCGGATGAACCTCCGGTCCGGTCAGCCGACGATGGTCCAGGTGTCGCCGCCCGCAAGCAGTGCCGCCAGGTCTCCCTTGCCCTTCTGTTCGATCGCCGTGTCCAGCTGGTCGGCCATCTGGGTGTCGTAGACCGGCCGCTCCACCGAGCGCAGCACGCCGATCGGGGTGTGGTGGAGGGTGTCGGGGTCGGCCAGCCGGGAGAGGGCGAAGGCGGTGGTCGGGGACGCGGA